>DASYEV010000137.1:0-14201 GCA_036498835.1 Acidobacteriaceae bacterium
CCTCCGGGGCTGAAGCCCGCGTCGTTTTGACTTTGAACGTCACGGGTGAACCCGTGACCTTAAGCAAAACGATCTGGTGCCGCAAACACCTCCAAGCTTCCATCGGATGAAGTGCGAGACCTTGAAAGGGCTGGGGCTGAAAGCCCGACCTATAGTGGCGCCACTATAGATCGGGCCTTCAGCCCTCGATTTTTCATGGGTACTGTACCTGGGCCTTCTCCACCCCTGCGAGCAAAAGAACGCTCGCCGGGGACCCCGGTTCGGCCCAGGCTGGTATAGAGCGCGCCGTTGGCGCTTGAAACCATGTACGGCTCGGCGTCCTCAAAATATGCAACATCTTTCACTCGCACACTTCGGCCCAGACATTGTGGCCCGGCAGGAATCCGGCTTCGGCTGTCCAAGAGCATGTTCCTGCGCGAACATAGCGACCAGGGAAAGACGCCCTGGATGACCATTACTTGGCCAAACGCACCTGTCCCTCGTGATACGCACAGTGATTTGTCCGGCTAAGGAGCACGGCCAGGCGGTTGCGGTGAGGCTCTTTCGCGAAATCCTCTTCCGAAACCGAAGCGTGCCGTTCCAGCCACTGGCTGGGCGTCAGGCTTTCGAGAGCGGGCAGCAGAGCCGCATTCACCTCGGACCAGGCTTTGCGTAGATCTTCCGGCTTTACGTTCTCATCCGGAAACGAGCGATCGGGTTTGCTGAGAAACTCTTCATCCAGTTCGGGGTGCAGGCGGTCTCCCACCCGTAACAGCGACAGAAGCCGGTCGTGAACGGCGGTCAAATGACCGAGCAGGTAGTACACGCGATTCTTACCCGGCGCGACTTCACGCTGCAGATCGGCATCGCTGAACGAAGCGAATGTCTTACCGGTCCGCTCCAGGATGGATGTCCATGATTGAAGCACGGCCGCAGAAAACTGTTGACTCTCACTCATAGTGGTTGACGCTCCTTGGGAATTCTCTGTGTAAGAGATGCCCGAGGCCGCGCCTGATCTTCTTTGTTTTGTCCACAGCCCAGCGGCTTATGCGGAAGCGCCGCTCCCGGCGTTGCGCAGGTCGTCCCATACCGGCATGCAAGCCAGCAGGAGAAGCATCACGGCAAGCGGCAGCGTGAACAGGAAGCCGGCGTGGTTGAACCCGATTGCTCCCGTCAGGCCTCCGACAAAGAACAGGCAGACGAGCGATCCGAGCAGGCGCAGACGTGAGTACTCCTCCGCCACGTTCACCTGGTCGCTGCCGGTCCCGGATAGCAGGCGGGCCAGCGAAATGCCGATGTCCGTGATCATTCCCGTGAGATGGGTGGTGCGGATGACGGCGCCGGAGAGCTTGGTGATCATGGCATTCTGCAAACCCATCGTGAAGCACAGCAGCATGACCGTACCCAGCACGCGTCCGCCGGCAAAGACACGGCCGGTTATGCCGAAAACAGTCAGCAGTACCGCCTCCACCAGCAACGGCAAGGCATATTGACTTTGCAGGTCGCGACGCCGGCCCCAGCGAATCAAAAGGGCCGAGAACAGGGCTCCAACCAGAAACGACAACACTGCGGCGGCCCCATCCAACACCAGGGTGAGACTGCCGGCGGCGAGATGATCGGCGATGGCAGACACCATCCCGGACATATGCGATGTGTATTGATGCACCGCAAGAAAGCCGCCCGCGTTCGCGGCGCCCGCAATGAACGCCAGATACCGTGCAAGATGGCGATTCGCAGTTTCGGTACGAGAGCTGCCGGTAAGCCTGCGCAGGTAGAAAAGGGGCATAGGTGACCATGGTAGACCTGTGTTCTTGCCGCCACGTACTCCCAGAAATCCGCCGATCCGCGGCATGCATCACCACTGCGCCTCCAGCATCTAATTGACTGGAAGAGGTTTGAGCCGTAGACCCTTGCCGATACTGGAACACGGCGCCTTCCCGGAGATATTCGTTATGCCCGTCGTTCGTTCCTGCCCAAACTGCTCCACCAAAAACCGCGTACCCGCGACACATCTTGCCGACACCGGCCGCTGCGGCGCGTGCAAAAAGCCGCTGCCGCCGCTCCGTGAACCTGTGGCCGCGGACGAAGCCCTGTTCGACGACATCGTCCAGAACGCCAAAGTGCCAGTATTGGTCGACTTCTGGGCGGAGTGGTGCGGCCCGTGCCGTATGGCCGCTCCCCAGGTCGCACAGACCGCCGCCAACATGGCGGGAAAGGCGATCGTCCTCAAGGTCGATACGGAAAGCAATCCGCATCTGGCAGCCCGGTTTAACGTGCGAGGAATTCCCAATTTCGCAATCTTTTCCCAGGGGAAACTTGTCCGCCAGCAAGCCGGGCTCGTGGATCATGAGCAGATGGCGGCGTGGCTGAAGGCGGCGTGAGGTTCTAGGTTCTAGGTTCTAGGTTCTAGGTTCCAGGTTCCAGGTTCCAGGTTCCAGGTTCCAGGTTCCAGGTTCCAGGTTCCAGGTTTCGACTTGGGGCGCGCTCCGCTGCGGTTGGCTGGGGTGTTGTTTTTCTTTCTGTCATCCCCGTTAGGGATCTGGTCTCTTTCTAGCGGCCACCAACCACGGTGGGCCGCCTCGCGTCCGCACAACATCCCCACCACAACGGAATACGGGGATTCTTCACTTCGTTCAGAATGACCCAGGCTGGAGTGTCGAGGCCGGTGCCGAGACGGTTCGTTGCAACGACATTGCCTTGAAAGACTGCCCTCGAACCATCTTTCTGTTATTTCTGTCAATTCTGTAATTTCTGTTTATACTGAAATAACAGGAATGGGAGAATCGCGATGGCGCTATCGAAAGCCGCACAGGAATTCATCCTTCACTGGGGCGAGATGGGCAGCCGATGGGGCGTGAATCGCACCGTCGCGCAGGTTCACGCGCTTCTGTATCTCTCCGTCGAACCGCTGACCGCGGAAGACATTGCGGAAACGCTCTCGGTGGCCCGGTCCAATGTCAGCACCAGCCTGCGCGAGTTGCAGAACTGGGAACTGGTGCAGGCGACTCACCAGATGGGCGACCGGCGCGATTTCTTTTCGACTTCGCAGGACGTCTGGCAGCTCTTTCTCACCGTGATTCATCAGCGCGTCGAGCGCG
This sequence comes from Acidobacteriaceae bacterium, assembly GCA_036498835.1. Lineage (GTDB taxonomy): Bacteria > Acidobacteriota > Terriglobia > Terriglobales > Acidobacteriaceae > Granulicella. The sequence goes on from DASYEV010000137.1 coordinate 3,078, forward strand.
AGATCGAGCCCACCATCACCGCCCTCGGCCGGTTGGCCGAGGAGGCACGCGCGGAAAAGCAGCCTGCCATGACCGCGCGCATTGAGGGCATGCATGCGTTCCTCGAAGAAATGCATGGCTGGTATCAGCAGATGACGCGGCTGCCGCCCAGCACGCTCCGCAGCCTGGTCAACCTGGGCGCCGGCATTACCAAGTGGCTGCCCGGCCGAAACCAGGCAGAGATCAAGAGCAGTTCGACCAAAGATGTCCGCTATGAGCCGGCCTTTCGGGCCAAAGGGGCAAAGTAATGGCCACGCACGTTCATGCAATCGAAGAAGCTGTCGTCGACACAACACAAGCCGCACCGGCTGCACCGCCAGTCAGTCTGGAGGAATACTACCGGGAAGCCGGTCCCGACTACGCCGCGTGGAGCCGCGAGTTCAACATGCACTTCGGCTACTACCGGGCACGCCTCAATCCCCTGCACCGCGAAAGCATGCTGGAGCAGATGAATACCGAAGTCCTGAACAGACTCCAGGTGGAGAACATCGCCGAACCCAAGCTCATCGACCTTGGCTGCGGTCTGGGCGCCACACTGCGCTGCTTTTCGCGTCGTCTGCCCCAGGCGAAGTTGCTGGGACTGACTCGGGTTCCATGGCAGGTGGAACAGGCTACCGCACTGAACCAGGCGGCCGGTTGCGGCGAGCGCATCCGGATCGTTGAAGGCGACTACGAAGACACCATCCTGCCCCGCGCCAACTACGACGGTGCGTACGCGCTCGAAAGCAGTTGCCACGCCCACGGCGCGGACAAGAGCGCATTGCTCGCGGAAGCGCACCGCTTATTGAAGCCTGGAGCGCGCCTGGTCATTGCCGACGGCTTTCTCGCGCACAACCGTTTTGCCGGGGCGTGGCAGCGCCGCATCTACCGCAAGCTGTGCGAGTGCTGGGTGATCGAAGACCTCGGCCAGCTCGACCTGTTCACCGCGCGCCTCAAGGAGTTGGGATTTATGGACATTACCGTCGAGAACATCCAGATGCGCGTGGGACCGTCGGTCGCGCATGTTCCCTGGGTGACCCTGAAGTTTCTGGTAACGGACGTTCTCTTCGGCAAGAAGAAGATGACGCGGGCACGCTGGAACAACGTGATCGCGCCTGCGGTGTTGCCCCTGGTCAGCGTGCCTCTGGGGCCAATGGCCTATTACATGATCACAGCCACGAAGCGCTAAGGCTGGTTCGGCAGTTCAATCGATGTTGCGGTTGGACCGGATGCATGGGCGGGGGCAACAGCAGATCTCTCCACTACGCTTCGCTCCAGTCGAGATGACAGATTTTGGGTTGCATGGAGAAACAGCAGATTCCCTGCGGGAATGACAAAAAAAGCCGAACCCCACGTCCCGTTCAGAAATTCCCCAGAGGACGAAACGGCGTGCCCGAAGCTACACTCCTCGCTGGGAGCCGCTTCATGTCATCTCGATACTTCGCCGCGGGCGGTGCGCTGCTGTGCAGCCTGATGGCCCACGGTCAGACCACCCTTGACCGCTCGGTCCTGCCGATTCCGCAACCGCCCTTTCAAGGCACCATTACGCCGGACATTGCAACCTCGGCTGTCGTACCGCGTTCGCCTGTGACGGCTCCCAGGGGCGCACCCAACGTCCTGCTGATTCTGCTGGACGATGCCGGATATGGCCAGACTGAGACGTTCGGCGGCATGATTTCTACGCCCACGCTGGATCGTCTTGCCGCGAACGGTCTGCGCTACACACGCTTCGGCGTGGAAGCTCTTTGCTCCCCATCACGCGCAGCTCTGCTGACAGGGCGTAACAACCATGCCGTCGGTATGGGCACCATCACCAACTGGGCCAACCAGTTTCCCGGTTACACCGGCTCCATCCCCAAGTCGGCTGCGTTCGTTTCCGAGATCCTTCGCGAGAATGGATACTCCACGGCGAGCTTCGGGAAGTGGCATCTTATTCCCGATGCCGAAACCACACACGCAGGTCCGTATGACCATTGGCCCACGCACCAGGGTTTCGATTATTACTACGGGTTCATCGGCGCCGAGGCCGATCAGTGGGACCCCGAACTTACCGAAGGCACAACGCCGGTACGCATGACTCCGCCGCCAGGACGCGAAAATGATTACACGCTGAACGAAGACCTTTCCCGGCACGCGAGTTCGTGGATCCTGCAACAGAAGGCGCTCGCACCTGACCGCCCCGTCTTTATGTATTACGCGCCCGGCGCTTCGCATGCGCCGCTGCAGGCGCCCAAGGCCTGGATCGACAAGTTCAAAGGCAAGTTCGATATGGGATGGGACGAGTACCGCAAGATGGTGCTCGAACGCCAGAAGCGTCTTGGCGTTGTCCCCAAAGACACCGTGCTGACACCCCGGCCCGCGGAGCTGCCGGCGTGGGACACGCTCTCGCCCGCACAGAAAAAAGTGGCAGCGCGGTTGATGGAAGTCTTTGCCGCCATGATGGCGCAGGCCGATCGCGAGATCGGCCGCGTGATCGACACGCTGCAGCAAACCGGACAGCTCGACAACACACTGATCTTCTACATCGCGGGAGACAATGGCGCGTCGCTGGAAGGCAATCTCACCGGCACCGACAACATCATGGAGCAGATCAACGGTATCCAGCCAATCGCGGAAGAAATTCTGCCGCACCTCGATACCATTGGACTGCGCGGCTCCAACCCGCACTATCCCGCAGCCTGGGCGTGGGCCGGCAACACACCTTTTCAATGGGGCAAACGCATCGGTTCGCATCTCGGCGGCACACGCGATCCACTCGTCGTCTCATGGCCCGGACATGTCAAGAACCCGGGCAGTGTGCGCACGCAGTACACGCACCTGATCGACATCCTGCCCACCATCCTGGAAGCCGCACACCTGCCTGAGCCAACCAGCGTCGATGGCGTCGCGCAGCAACGGGTCGACGGCATCAGCCTCGCTTACACCTTCAACGATCCCGATGCACTCGAGAAGCACACGACGCAATATTCCGAGATGCATGGCAACCGCTCCATCTACTCCGACGGATGGATGGCCGCGCAACGCAGCGGTCTGCTTCCCTGGGCGTACACATTTACGACAGGCATTGGATCGCAGCCATGGGAGCTTTACAACCTGAACGCCGACTACTCGGAAGCGCACAATCTCGCGACGGCGAATCCCGCCAAACTGCAGGAGCTGGAAACGCTGTTCGATACGGAAGCGAAGAAGAACCAGGTCTACCCAATCGATCCGCGCATCGCGGGCCGTCAGCATCCCAACCCTCCACCGCCAGGCGGCCGCAGCTTCTACACGTTCTATCCCGGAGCGTCGCAACTCTATGACTCCTCTGCGCCGGGCACGCGCAATCGCACCCACACGTATACCGCTTATGTCGATATCCCGCCGGGAGGCGCTGACGGGGTGCTGGTGGCGGAAGGTGGAACAGCATCCGGCTACAGCCTCTATATCCGCAATGGCCGTCCGTCGTACACCTACAACTACTTCCGCAAAGAGGTCACGACCATCGCGGCTCCCGATCCCCTTCCGCCGGGCAGGTCGGTGATCGAGCTCCATTTCGACTACGCCGGTGGCGGCCTGGGCAAAGCCGCAACGGTCACGCTAAGCGTGAATGGCAAGCAGGCCGCACAGGCTCGCCTGGAGCACACCGTTCCCCGCGCGTACTCGTTTGAAGAAACGTTTGATGTCGGCGAGGACTCCGCGACGCCGGTTGGACCTTACAAGGCTCCATTCCCATTCACCGGCACCCTGGAACGCCTCGAGCTTCGTTCCCAGCCGCCGTCGGACGTCGCTGCCGAACAAAGAGTGGAAGCGGAAACCTCGGCACGGATCGCTGCTCTCAAAGATTAGAGATTTCCTTCGAAGCCTGTCGGACAAAGGTGATGCGACATCATCGCCTTTCTTGTTGTCATTCCCGCAGGGAATCCGCTGTTCGTTCGTGCCGCCACCAATCTGTCATCTCAACCGGCTTCGCTTCAGCGACTTCGTGGACAGGCCTGCTTCGGCTTCTGCCAGACCTGCGTTGACCCGCATCACCGCCCCAGTCAGAACCCGGTGCGCGACCCTCAAGTCGAGCCGTGGCATTTACGATGAAAGGTGGCGCTCTTTCCATGGGCGCCGGGATCTGTTGGAAGTTGTGAGGAACTGATGAAAGCACTGGTGAAGAGCCGCTCTGAAGAAGGCTTGTGGTTGGAGGATGTCCCTGTACCCACGATCGGCATCAACGATGTCCTGATCCGGGTTCGTTATACCGGGATCTGTGGGACGGATGTTCATATCTACAACTGGGATGAGTGGGCGCAGAAGACCATTCCCGTCCCCATGGTGATCGGCCATGAGTTTGTTGGCGAGATCGTCGAAGTCGGCTCCAACGTCAACGACTTTCATCCCGGCGACATCGTCAGCGGTGAAGGCCACGTGGTCTGCGGCCGTTGCCGCAACTGCCTGGCGGGACGCCGCCATCTCTGCGCGCACACGCTGGGCGTAGGTGTGAACCGGCCGGGAGCATTCGCCGAATACATCTCGCTGCCTATGACCAACATCTGGCGGCACGACCCGAAGATCAACCAGGAAGTTGCCGCGATCTTCGATCCTTTCGGCAACGCGGTGCACACGGCGCTCTCGTTCCCCACCCTGGGTGAAGACGTGCTGATTACCGGCGCCGGCCCCATCGGCATCATGGCTATTCCCGTGGTGCGGCATGCCGGAGCGCGTCACGTCGTGGTGACGGATATGAACCCGTACCGTCTCGACCTGGCGCGCAAGCTGGGCGCGACCCTGGCGTTCAATCCTTCGGAGACGAGCTTCGCCGATGTACAGGCTCAACTGGGGATGCGGGAGGGGTTTGATGTCGGCCTTGAAATGTCAGGCAATCCCCACGCGCTGCGCGACATGATCGCCAACATGAGCCATGGTGGAAAGATCGCCATCCTCGGCATCCCGGCCAAGGAAGCTGCGATCGACCTGAAGACGGTAATCTTCAACATGCTGACTATCAAAGGCATCTATGGCCGCGAGATGTATGAGACCTGGTACCAGATGTCGGTGATGCTCGAATCGGGCGTCGACATCTCGCCCATCATTACGCATCGCTTCGGATACAAGGATTTCCAAAAAGGCTTTGACGCGATGATCTCAGGCCAGACAGGCAAGGTTGTGCTGGACTGGACGAGCCTGATCTAGATAAGCGATGGAAGAGGAGGCCGCATTCCTTTGGGAGTGCGGTTTTCTTTTTGGAGGCTCAGTCTCTGGAACCGGCGAGCCACACCGTCAGGTTTCGAATCTCAACTGACTTCCCCGATGGTCGAGCCCAAGCCTAAGCGGATTTTCAAAGTGACCCTGAGTGATCGCTGGGTGACAGCTTGTGCATCAACGCATCCAGCAAAGAGCTCTGCTCTGCGCGGAGGAACGTCCGCGCATCATCCAGTGAGAACCATCCTCCGCGGTCGATTTCAGGGATCTCCAGTTGTTTGCCCGAACGCGGAGGCCATTCGATCTCACAGGTGTTGCTTACCAGCGCGTCGGGGTTACAGTCACCTTCAAACGCCCAGGCCGTTACGACTTTCCCGCTTTTCTGCCGGATGGATCCAAGAGACAAGAACGGCTCAGCGGGCGAAAATCCGGTCTCTTCCTGAAACTCCCGGACGGCAGCGCTGAGGGGTTCCTCCGTCGGTTCGTATTCGCCTTTGGGGATCGTCCAGGAGCCTTCATTCTTCTTCGACCAATAAGGGCCGCCCGGGTGGACAAGGAAGACCTCGACAGCGCCTGAAGTCCTGCGGTACATGAGAAGACCGGCGCTCTGTTTTGGTTTCTTAGCCATGCTGGTTGAATGGGCTCCGTTGCAGGTCCATTATCGCGTGGGTGTCATCCAGGAAGATTGATGAAGTGTTCAACATTCCCTCAGCGGCTAAAGCCGCTTTGTTTTCCGCTTTGACGGCTGGGCTGAAGTATTGTGCCCATGCAAGGAGAAGGGCTGAAAGCCCGCCCTATGCATTTGTGACGGGATATAGGTCGGGCCTTCAGCCCTCAATCTTTCTGTCATCTCTACATGGGGCTTCGCCCCATGCTGGTATAGAGCGCGCCGTTGGCGCTCAGATCTGTGTCCGGTCTCTAAGATCTACGAAGACTCTACATGAGGTGATCGAAACCACCCTGTCGCCATACATATCGAGAAAACGTTTTAGCTTACACGCCACTTGCTTGAGAGTATCGCCAACTTGTCGCTCATGGACGCCGGCGCGGCTTGCGCTGGCTGCTTCGGCTTTACGGGGCCTCGATCCCCCTTGCCACCAGCGGCCGGAGCCTGCAGCGCCTTGATCGAGAGGCCGATGCGTTTTGTCTTCGCATCCGCGGACAGCACCTTCACCTTGACGATCTGGCCGGCTTTCAAAACTTCCGCCGGCTCCTTGATAAAGCGATTGGCGATTTCCGAGATGTGCACCATGCCATCCTGGTGCACGCCGACGTCCACAAATGCACCGAACTTGGTCACGTTGGTCACCACGCCTTCCAGCACCATGCCCGGCTGCAGGTCGGTGAGTTCGCGCACGGTGTCGCTAAAGGCCGGTGCTACGAACTTGTCGCGCGGATCGCGTCCGGGTTTCTTCAGTTCTTCCAGGATGTCGTTGAGGGTGAAGCTGCCTGCTTCGATTCCGCTCTTGTCCACGTTGGTGAGAAGCTGCGGATTGCGAATCAGTTCAGGCACCGGCTGTCCCAGCGACTGCGCGATCTGTTCTACCAATGCGTAGGACTCCGGATGCACAGCCGTGTTGTCCAGAGGCTGCTCGCCGTCACGGACGCGCAGGAAGCCTGCCGCCTGCTCGAAGGTCTTCGGTCCCACGCCCGCGACCTCGCGCAGTTGTGCGCGGGAACGGAAACGGCCGTTCTGATCGCGGAAGCTTACAACGTTCAGCGCGATACGTTCGCTGATACCGGCCACGTAACGCAGCAGCGTCCACGACGCGGTGTTGAGGTCCACGCCTACGCGGTTCACGCAGCTTTCAATCGTGGCTTCGAGCGATTGCTGCAGTTGCCGCTGGTCGACATCATGCTGGTACTGCCCTACGCCGATGGATTTGGGATCGACCTTGACCAGCTCAGAGAGCGGATCCTGCAAGCGGCGCGCAATCGAGATCGCACCTCTCACCGTCAAGTCGAGGTTCGGAAATTCCTGTCGCGCAACATCCGAAGCCGAATACACACTGGCCCCAGCTTCCGACACCGTGACCCGGAAGACCTGCGACAGCCCCTTTTCCTGCAGGAATTCGCGCACGAAGGTGTCGGTTTCACGCGACGCGGTGCCGTTGCCGATGGCGATGGCGCGCACGTTGTGCTTCGCCATGATGGCCGCCAGTTTGCTGCTCGCCTCCGTAGTGCGCCCGGTGTGCGGATAGATCACATCATCGCCCAGGAACTTGCCGGTCTCATCCACGACGGCCAGCTTGCAGCCCGTACGCAGGCCTGGGTCAATACCCAGAACTCCGATCGGCCCCGCCGGTGCAGCCAGCAACAGGTGCTGAAGGTTCTCTCGGAACACATCGATAGCCGCTGTGTCGGAGCGCTTCTTCAACTCGAGACGAATCTCTCCCTGAATGGACGAACTCAACAGACGCTTCCAGCAGTCTTCGATGGCGAGGTTGAGATGCGGCGTCCAGTCGCCTTCGGTCCGCATGATGTGCGCGCGCATGCGTCCCTGCACACGAAGCTCGTCCAACTCAATCAGCCAATAGAGCACGCTTTCTGCTTCGCCGCGCCGGATAGCCAGCATGCGGTGGGAAGGAATGGCCTTCACGGGCTCGCGGTACTCGTAGTACATCTTGAACTTTTCCTGCTCGTCTTTCGCGTCCATCGCCTTACGGCTCACAATGACGCCTTCGTCGAACATCAGCGCGCGAGCCGTCTTGCGAACTTCGGCGTCTTCGCTGATGCGCTCCGCCACAATGTGCCGCGCGCCTTCAAGAGCCTCGTCAACTGTCCCCACTTCCTTCGTGGGGTCCACCAAAGATTGAGCGAGCGCGAGGATGTCCAGGGGTCCAGGCTCTTGAGCCCAGATATAGTCGGCCAGTGGTTCCAGGCCTTTCTCGCGGGCAATCGTCGCCTTGGTGCGGCGCTTGGGCTTGTAGGGCAGATACAGGTCTTCGAGTTCGCTGCGACCCAGCACGCCCTCGATCCGAGCCTTCAGTTCGTCAGTCAGCTTGCCCTGCTCGGCAATGGACGAGAGCACCGTCGCCTTGCGGTCCACGAGCTCCCGGAAGTAGGCGATCTTCTCCGCGATGTCGCGGATCTGCACTTCGTCCAGGTTGGCGGTCGCCTCCTTGCGGTAGCGAGCGATGAACGGCACGGTCGCGCCCTCATCGAGGAGGGTCATGACCGACCGGATGCCGGCAAGCGGCAGATTCAGGGTTTGGGAAATATGCGAAACGAGGTGCGGGGGGAGCAGGGTTGCGTCAGCCATCTTCCTCTCCATGGTAGCCAACGGAGAAGAGGAAAAGAGGACTGCTGCCAGTCAGATTCTGTAACGGTACAGACACAGTGCGGTTGACTCGGACCGCCCGGGCAGATTGCAATGCAAACAAACGAACCATCAGGAGAGTGCTTATGTCACTGACACGACTTCACAGCGGACCGCGCATGTCCCAGGCCGTCATCCACAATCAAACGGTGTACCTGGCGGGCCAGGTTGCGACCGGAGCGCGGGGCGGAAGCGTCACCGAGCAGACCAAAGATGTCCTCGCGAACATTGATTCCCTGCTGGCGGAAGCCAACACGGATAAAACCAATATTCTTTCCGCAACCATCTGGCTGACCGACATGTCTTTGTTTGCCGACATGAACGTCGTCTGGGAAGCCTGGCTGGCAGGCGGTCCGACACCGGCGCGAGCCACGGCCACAAGCCCGCAGCTTGCATCATCGGATTTCAATGTTGAGATCATTGTGGTCGCGGCTCTGCCTTAGGGCATTTCTCCCGATGTTGTGGTTCCGAGATGCAGTGGAGGAGATCGTTTTCCTAAATCGAACAGCCCTGGCATCGGGAGCCAAGGCGTGACCATCGCTGTTTGTGGTGAGACAGACCAGCGCCAACGGCGCGGTATATACCAGCATGGGGTGTAACGGGGACCCCGGCGAGCGGTCTTTGTTCTTTGCTCGCTGGGGAGGTGAAACCCCATGTCCGACGACACGGAATCTAGAGGGCCAAAGGCCCGACATATGCTCGCGCCTGTTTCACCGAAAACACATGATTCGCGCGGTATCGAGGTTGCGGGCACAAGCCGGGCTTTCGTTGGCTGCGTATAGGGGTAGGGAGAACTGTTGTTCCCCCTCCCTCCGAACCGGACAGGCGGATCTCCCGCATCCGGCTCTCCAGTTAGTGGTTTGCCCTTCGCAGGGATTGACGTACGGTGGTATGGGCTGCGCACATGGAGAACAGCCCTTGCCCCGCAAAGAAGTCATTGGTCCAGCGTTGATGGTCATAGGCTCGCCCGCGACCACGTTTGCCTTGCCGGCGGCGCAGGATCGACCGCAGACGCATTCGTATCCAACCGTCGACGGAGGGGAACGTAGTCTTGTGACTGTGCTGGAAGTATTGGAACCAGCCAGTCAGACTGCGGTTGAGTTGGGCGATGATCCGTGGCAGAGAGTTTCCGTTGCTGCGGCGCGTAAAGGAACGTACCGTGGTTTTGAGCTTTCCCAGGCTCTTCGCACGAGGCCATTTCATGCCCCGTTCGAAGTGGTATCCGAGGAAGTCGAAACCTCCCCGCTGGGTAGCATCCACGATGCGTGTCTTTTCAGGATGCAGCGTAAGTCCGGCTGCCGCCGTCCATCGCTGCACCTCCGCCAGCGCCGCTTGCGCCTGGCTCTCTGTCCTGCATAGCAGAACGAAGTCGTCAGCGTATCGCACCATCTCTACCTTCAGGGCCTCCATGTGGTGGTCCAGGGGGTCGAGATAGATGTTCGATAGCAGAGGACTGATAACTCCGCCTTGCGGCGTTCCTTGTTCCGGAGTCCAGTGTTTTCCTTCCTCCAGAACGCCCTGCCGTAGATAGGCTTGCACCAGGTTGAGCACTCGGCCATCACTGACCTTGTCTGCAACCAGCGCCAGCAGCCTGTCCACCGGGATGGTGTCGAAGTAGCTTTTCAGGTCCGCATCCACCACCCATGTGCATCCATGGTGCAGGAGATGCTCAACCCGGCGTAGTGCGTCCTTGCAGCCCCGTTTCGGTCGAAATCCATAGCTGTGTTCAGCAAAATCCCGTTCGAAGATCGGTTCCAGCACATGGCATAACGCAGCCTGCACCACGCGGTCGCGCACCGTCGGGATACCCAGCGGACGCTTTTCCTTGCTTCCCGGCTTAGGTATCCATACCCGTTTCACCGCTGCCGGCTGGTACTCATCCCGGCTCAGTAAACGCGATAGCTTTTCCAGGTTCGCTTCCTCGTAGCGTGCAAACATCTCTACCGTTTCATGATCTACACCCGCCGCCCCTGCCTTGGCTTGCACTCCGTAATATGCCTGCCGCAGGTTGCCAACCCTATAGACCTTATCCATCAAGCTGAACCACTTGCCTCCTTGTACTCCTTGTTCCAGAGCCGTCAACATACGGTCCGTCCAGACTTCCGGTTCCACCCAACTCCATCGTGCGCGGATGTCTCTCGCTTGTTTAGTCTCTTCAGACACTGCCGCGAGTTCGTCTTCCAGCCTTCCGTTCATTCCGTCTTCCACCTTCCTGCGTCCCTTCGCTCCACACCCGTTACGGTGCTTCATGACTACTACGAACGCTCTGACTCCTCTCCCGAACCTCCTCCCGGAAGAGGTCTCCCTGATTCATGTACATGGCCTTCCTTCCATTCCGTCTCCAATCACCTGTGCAGTCCCAAGGTCGCTTTCGCACGCTACCCATCAGCGCCCTGGACCTCTTCCCTCCCGGGAAGTCTGGGCTTCGCCACGACATAGCAGGCTCGCCACATGCACCGGCCGAATCGAGTTCGTCAGCCTACGGACTGGATCTTCACTCCCTGTAGCTCCTCACCCCGCCTCACGGCGACGCAATAACAGTTCGTTACAGGCCGGAGAGCGCATGCCTGAAGAGGACTTGCACCTCTCCAACCACGTACACTTTCAGGCGCACTATG
>DASYEV010000138.1:0-21470 GCA_036498835.1 Acidobacteriaceae bacterium
ACGGCGGGGATCAAGCCCTGCACGCGAACGCGGCGAGCGTGATTCTTGTTGAAGGTTCCGGTGCGGGGCGTTGCTACGATTGCTTCAATCTTGCTGTTGTTTGCCATGTTTCTTCCTTTCGGGCGCAAACGGCAGCGAACAGTTAACAGCGAACAGTTAACAAACTGAACCTGAAACTCTGAGCCCTGCTCGTCACTCCCTTTGCGGCTTTCGCCGCTTTAATTTCACTGCTCTCAACTACGGCAACGAACCCAAACGACTGTTCGCTGTTAACTGTTCGCTGTTAACTGAGCTACCTCAGTTGAACAACGTGGAAACCGATGTTTCCATATGAATACTTTCAATCGCGCGGCCTAACAGACCTGCGATGGAAAGCACCTTGATCTTTCCAGTCTGGAGCGCGGCTTCCTTGAGCGGGATGGTGTTGGTGACCACCAGCTCTTTCAATCTGGAACTTGCGATACGCTCCACGGCGGAGCCCGAAAGCACCGCGTGGGAAGCGCATGCATATACCTCTTCCGCCCCTTGGTCGAGCAGCGCTTCCGCCGTCTTGACCAGCGTGCCCGCTGTATCGACGATGTCGTCGAGGATCAGGCACGTCCTGCCTTTCACATCACCAATCACGTTCATCACTTCGGTGACGTTGATGTCGGTTCGCCGCTTATCGACGATGGCCAGTGGAACTTCGAGCTTCTTGGCGAAGAAGCGGGCACGTTCCACGCCTCCGGCATCCGGGCTCACAACTGTCAGGTTGGGCAGTTGCATATCGCGGAAGTAACCGACCAGCACCGGGCTGGCAAACATGTGGTCAACCGGGATATTGAAGAAGCCCTGAATCTGCGCTGCGTGGAGATCCACAAACAGCGCACGGTTGGCGCCCGCTGTCACCAGCAGGTCCGCTACCAGCTTCGACGTGATGGCCACGCGAGGACGATCTTTGCGGTCCTGGCGGGCGTAGCCGTAATAGGGCACCACGGCGGTAATGCGTCCGGCTGAGGCGCGCCGAAGCGCGTCCATCATGATCAGGAGCTCGACCAGATTCTGGTCGACCGGATGGCAGGTGGGCTGGACAAGAAACACATCCGAGCCGCGCACGTTTTCAAGGAGCTGGAAGTGGACCTCGCCGTCCGAGAAGCGCTGCAAGCGCGTTTCGCCGACGGGTACACCTAAAAATTTGCCGATCTCCTCCGCCAGCGGCCGGTTAGCCGAGCCGGAGAAGATCTTGAAGTGCTTGTCTTCGCTTAACCGCGAGGAGCGTTTTTTGTCTCCTGCAGGTTTTGCGCCTGCGGCAGGGGCGGGAGTCAATGCAAACTCCGGCGGCTGTCGCAGCGAATCCACATCGGCCTGGGCCATCTGGGTGGATTCCTTTTCGGTAAAACTCGGGGAAGGAAGCACGGTGGGGTCTTGTTCGCTCACGTCTGAAACCTCCAAGGTTGGTTGACCTTATCGATGATTTCCGGTGCTGCTCGGTCGTTGTGACTTCTGCTGCGTGACGCCTTTTTCTGCGTCCCGTGTGCTGCGTACTGCCCTGCTGCGTATCCTTCACAGGAACGTATTCACTGAACACGTTCCGTTTACTTAGTGCCTCCCGCATGGCATGCCTGCGGGTGTTGCGTAAATCTCCAGCGGCCGTTGTTGCCGCCAAAACTTCTAAGTTCCCAACCTTCACTCTTCGCAGAGGTCGAAAGCTCGAACCACTTCGGCTTCGACGTACTTTCCGCAGGCTGCCTCACTTCGGCAAGCTCACCTGCGGTTCTCGCGAGCGGGATGCGGCCGAGCCGGTATCCATCGCGAATCTTTGAGATCTTTTCAGCACCATGCGATCAACTTGTTGGTTGGGCGACCAGGATTCGAACCTGGACTGAGTGCGTCAAAGGCACTTGACCTACCGTTAGTCGATCGCCCAGTACCATCCGGCGTTCGGGCGTTGTCCCGTCTGCCGGCAAAGCTACTCTGCGAACATGCTTGCCCAGTACGCTTCGCGACGCAGAGTCTCCGTAAGGATAGCCTGCATACCCGCGGACTGGACACGCTGTTGAGCGGCGCACGCGTCTGCCTGGTTGCGATACAAACCAAACAACGCCGAACCCGAACCGGACAAGGCCGCATACACGGCAGTGCCAGGGTCACCGGGATGACCATCACCCATCAAATCACGCTTGGTTGAACGCAAGAAGGGATGCTGCGCAAAGGCGACTTCTTCAAAGTCGTTTGCTATCCCGGTGCGGACAAGCGCGAGAAGAGGATTCTCGGCCAGATCACCTTCTAGGAAGCCATGCTCCCCGGTGATACCGGTTGTGCCCCGAAGGGCGCCAGCCTCAGCGCCGCTTGTCGTCCAGACAGCGGCCAAGGCGCGGCTCAACTGCTTAAGTCTACCTTCCGAAGCCTCTGACGTCAATTCGCCGGACTCCCGCTTATCGAGCGCCTCAAAGGCCAGCTTGGTGGAGACCCCCACACCAGGCACCGCAACCACGCACGGCATGGCGGGGAGATCGGGCAACGGATAGACCTCCTGACCGCGATCTACGCCGAGAACCGTACCGCCGAGTAGGAAAAGCGGAACATCAGAACCCACAGCCTCCGCGATAGACAGGCGCTCCGGCCCGGGCAGCGAACTGCCCAGCTCCCGCTCAAGACCTCCCAGCGCCGCAACGGCGTTGGCTGAACCGGCTCCCAGACCCCCTTGAATCGGCAACTGCTTTTGAATGTGGATCTTGACTGCTGCCGACACGCCCATTACAGAAAGAGTGCGTTCGACCATTTTCCATGCCGTATTGCGATTGTCTGTCGGAACGCCGGGGTGGTTTGTGGTCAGAGTAATGCGGGTCTCGGACGCCGGCTCGGCTGTGACGGTGACCAGATCATGCAGCGCAAGCGTCTGGTACATCGTCGTCAATCCATGAAAACCGTCTGCCCTCGCCGGCCCGACAGCCAGTCCGAGATTGATCTTGCAGAAGGATCGAACAGGCGTCGGCATACCTACTCATGCTAGAGCAAATCCCCTGACGCAGTAGTTTCGATAAGCAAGGATGAAGGCCGTTTTCCTTGACTAACAGAAACAACTCAGGCATCTGGAGCCAAGGTGTGGCCCTTGCCATTGGTGGCGGAACAGACCAGCGCCAACGGCGCGGCATATACCAGCATGGGGCGAAACGGGGACCCCGGCGAGCGGTCTTTGTTCCTCGCTCGCTGGGGAGGTGAAGCCCCATGAAAAGTCAACCAGTTCTTAAAGGGCCAAAGGCCCGGCATATGCTCTCGTCTATTTCGCCGGAAATGTAGTTCGTCCGGCATGCTGTTGCGGCGACAGGGCCCGGGCTTCCGTGGTTGCTTATATGTCGCGCCTTAAGCGCTCTGCCTTAATAAACTGCTCGTTACATGGGGTTTCACCCCATGCTGGTATATGCCGCGCCGTTGGCGCTTGGAGACTTGCTCGTATGCGCGTCCGTGACCTCTCTGATGGCCATGAAACGGTTGCCGCCGTTTCATCCATCAGGATCGGCTCCGACGATGGCCACTCGGGAGAAAACTTGCTTGAGCACTTTCGGTTTCAGCTAGACCTTCAGGAGATTCGCTTTAACTGGAGCCGAAAGCCAAAAGGCGGCCGTCACAATCCTTGACCACAAACTCTCGCGCACCCCACGGCACATCGCCGAGCTCCCGGGTGAATTCCACGCCCTTGCCCGAATACTCCGTATAGAGCGCGTCAGCGTCCTCCACGGAGAGGTAGGCGTCCAGCAACTCGTCCGCATACTTATCCGGGTTGGGAGTTGGCGGTTCGGCGCAACGAAAGTTGATCCTGTGCCTGTCGCGAGCCACGATCGCATAGGACGGCGGATCCTCCCATGTCCCCATGCACTCGAAACCCAGCTTGTCCTTGTACCAGGCCAATGTGCGGGGAATGTCCATAGTGAAAAACTGCGGCGCGATTTGACGGATCATGCGGAAAGTGTACGGCAGTCTCGCCGCGCGCGACCGTTGCCCTCCGATCCAGAGTTCAGCTCTGCACAGATTGCAGTGGGGACACAAATCCAAGCGCCAACGGCGCGTTCTATACCAGCATGGGGCGAAGCCCCATGAAAGACGTTAGTGGGACGATAAAGGGCTGAAAGCCCGACCTATCTCGCGCCACAAAGGCGTGCCCGAATGAGTTCACACGCTACAGCCGCAGGAAAATCTTCTTTCGATAAAGCGGATAGATCAGCAGCATATTCAACAGCACCACCGCGACGGCATACGCCAACGAAGCATGAAGGGGTGAGAGATGTGGCGCGAACCAGTTGTCGTTGATCCAGTGGTGCAGGGTAATCGTGCCACCCTGCGGCTGGTCCAATCTCACGCGATCACTCATCGTCGTCAGCATGCTGGAAAGCACAAACGCGAGGATCGCGTTGGTGCCAAAGATCAACCCCGGCAGAGTCCACCCCTTGGTGTTCCACCAATCCACCGTGATCCAGAAAAACACAAATAAGCCGAGACTGACGCCACCGGCGAACATGACAAACGTCGGCGTCCACAGCGACTTGTTCACGGGCATCCAGTGGCCCAGCCCCAGGCTTAGCAGGAGCAGAACAAGTGCCCCCGCAGTCAATTCGACGCCTTTCCGCCCTCGCGGAATGTCTCGGCCCATCCACTCGCCCGCCAGCACGCCCAGCAGCGTCGTCGCCAGTGCGCCAAGTGTGGAGAGCAGGCCTTCGGGGTCATAGGTCACACCCATGCCCGGGGTCAAACCGTAGGGCCACAGATGCAGTATGCCAAATAGACTCCGATCCACATACGCCGGAAAATTCCCAAAGCTGTCGAGATGTCCCGCGCCCACACCCGGAACGTTCGCGGTCTTCAGCACAATCCAGTACAGGATGAGCAAACCCACGAACGCTCCGCCAAGAACACCCAGGCGCCGGCGGGAGTTATCGCTCATCACGTCTTCCTGCGGCAGCAGCAACGCATACAGGGTGCCCGCGACCAGGTAACAGAGCCCAATGCGCTGCAGGATTCCCGGCAGCCGCATCGTCTGCCACACATAGTCCGGGAAGCCGTTCACAATCAGACCCACGACGATCAGCAGGACGCTACGGCCCAGTATGTGCCATATCAGCGCAGCGCGATCCCCTTCGCGCTGCAACCTTGCAGGCAGTGAAAGCGTGATCGCCATACCCACAATGAACAGGAAGGCCGGGAAAATCATGTCCGTTGCGGTTGCGCCATTCCATGCCGCATGGCGAAGCTGGTGGTACGTATAGCTGTAGGTCCCAGGGTCGGTGACCAGGATCATGCCCGCGATCGTAAGTCCGCGAAAGACATCGAGAGACCGCACCCGTTCCGGGGGAGCTGTGCGCGCCCGAACGGTGGATGAGGACTCCGCGCGATAGGCGCGAACCGCGGCTGACGAAGATGGACGGTATGCGGGAACGTTTCCGGAGCTCGGCATGTCTGGTTGGCCGAAGAATACACCCCCGTGCGGCACCGTCCCGGCATTTCGACTAAACCTTCAGGGAAACGGTACTAATCGAGTCCGCAGGCAGCATCACCACGACAGGTTTCGGACCGGCGCCAATCTGAACCGATTGCGGATGCGGTAGCTCGTTGCGAAGCACGACAATCAACGCGCCGTCAGGATTGCGAAATGCCAGGGCATTGTCGCATGTTCCCGTAGTTTCGAGACGCACAGCCCCAACATCGACAAAGTGTGTCAGGTGCTTCATGAGGTAGAAGTCCGGGTTGAGTGTGGGTGTCCCGGTTTGCGGATCGACGCAGATCAGCGCATTCTGCGCCCAGCCCCATGAACTTGTTCCACCGTTGGGTGTGGCAATGTTCCAGTACATGTACCCGCTGGCTCCGCTGCGCAGATAGTGCTTCATCAACTGCCAGCAGTAGCCGGTGTACTCCCACGTATTCTTGCCGTCTCCGCATTCCTGTTCCGACTGGAAGATGGTCAGATTCGGGTGCTTGCGCGCAATCTCCGGAAGCGCGTTCTTGCCCGCCCATTGCATACCTACGCCACGAATGAACTTGCCTGCCTGCGGATCGTCCAGCACGGTCTGCAACATCCTGGGATCTCCACGCTCCAGCGTGCCGAAGAAGATTTCGACGTGCCGAGCGCTCATCTCCGGCCCAAGGTAGCGAAGGAATTTCGACAGACCTTCCGGAGTCCACGTGCAACTGGGAAAATTCTGCGCGGAGTTGAACTCGTTCTGCGGCATCACCATGCCCACAGGAATGCCTTCGGCGCGATACGCGTCAATGAACTTTCCGAAATATCTGGCATAGGCCTTGAGGTGCGCCTCATCGAGGAGGAACATGTCCTCGCCTTCATGCCCAATCTGATCTTCGCGGATGCCGTTGTCCTTCATTCCAGCTCGGCCACGGGCTTCCGCATAAAAATGATTGCGCTTCATCCAGCTTGGCGGCGTCCAGGGAGAAGCCCACAGCTTCAGCGCCGGTTGCTGTTCCTGTGCCGCATGAATGAATGGGATCAGCGAATCGCGGTCATGCGCGATGCTGAAATGCTCCAGCGCGAAATCGCCGTCCGTCTCGTCATAGCTGTACGCCTCGCGCGCGAAATCGTTGGCACCGATCGGCATGCGGCAATACGTGAAGCGCATGCCCTCGGTGGGATGAAACAACTCCCGCATCATGGCTTTGCGATCGCCCGGACGCATGGCCGAAAGCGCGACCCAGCCGAGTTCGTTGAAACAACCGCCAAAGCCCTGCATCGTCTGCGCGGTCGCCCTGAGATCGATGTTCAAATTCAGCAAATCCCAACGGAACCGCGAGCCTGTCACGGCCAGCGGCTGCCACTTGCCTGCGGGCGATGTGGTGATACCCGCGGCGCCAGGCACCGGCGTTTCGGCGCCTCCGCGCATCTGGGCACCCTCAAGCATTTCGGCAGTCGCCGGGCGCATCACACCCAATCCCGCGGCGGTTAGAGCGGCATTGCGCAGGAAACGGCGGCGCGTGGAAGGGGCAGGCATAACCCGCGACTATACATGGACGTGACCGCGCGTCGCACACAGGAGACTACAGAAGACCCGTTGGCCCATCTCTTCCCAAGGACATGACGAAGAGGCTGATTCAGCCTGCCTTGCTTAAGGGCACGGGTTAACCCGTGCCGCCAGCAGCTCGGAAAGCGCGGGCTTCAGCCCCTGAGGGCAATCTTTCATTGCTGTCACATCTGCCATTTCGCTTGGATCGTCTGCGACGCTCGAAAGGGTACCTCAGCGGCTCAAGCCGCAATGCACCGCGGTCTACGGCACGGGTGAACCCGTTCCCTTAAGCAAGCCTCCGAAGATGACGGGCGAAACTGCTCGAGCCATTCCCTCACATTGGTCCGGCGCAGTCACGGTGGAACGAAACCCCGCTAGCTGTCCTTGCGGTACAGCATGTCCCGCATGGCTCCGCGACGCGCCGCATTCAGCTCGCGATCGCCGCTGCTGAGACTACCCTTTTCAGGTGTCTCGGCGGCCTCTTCGGCACTGCACTCAGGGCAACGGTTGGCGAAGCCGGGCTTGTCGGGCTTCAGCTCGAACTCTTCACTACAAACGACACAGGTCTTGATCGGAAACGCCATAGCTCCTCCATGCTAATTAACTCTGAAAGCCGCCGGAATTTTGCAGTGCGGCTGTCCGCGTGGTGCATCCCACTGCGCCGCCGACGAGTGGTGCGCGAGAGCATCTCCTATCTGTTGCAAATACAGATAGATCGACGAGAGCCACCGGCCGCGAACATGGGAATCGCAGCAGGCAACCTTCCGAACTGCTCCAAAGTGGTATTTGCCGAATGATCGTTCACCGACATACTAGAGATGATGATTCTGCGGGCCCTGGCCGAACGTCTTTCCACGGCGGGAGTACCATGTGCAACGTCTCTGGGCGCGATTCAAGAACATAGCGAAAGAAGAAAGCGGACAGGCCCTCGTCCTCACGGCGATCGGCATGGTCGCCATGCTCTCGTTCGTCGGGTTGGCGATCGATGTCGGCATGATTCGCTACGAGAAACGTCATCTCCAGTCCGCAGCGGATGCGGCCGCACTGGCCGCCGCCCTGGAAACTTCAGCCTGTGGTGGCAGCAGCAATTGCAGCGCCATGCAAGGCGCCGCGAAACAGGCACTGATTGAGAATGGCTACAGTGCAAGCAGCATCACCGTCCGCACGCAATGCGGCACGCCTGCAACGAGCGGCATCACGCTGATCCTCAACAACGGCCCGTGTGCACTCGGCTCCGCGAGCCGTGATCCCAATTACGGGAACACGCAATTTGTCGAATCGGTGCTGGTCGAGTCGCAGAACACGATCTTCGCACGGCTGTTCGGCGTAAGCTCCATGAAACTCAGCAGCCGTTCAGAAGCCGGCGGGGGAAGCTCGCCCAATTGCCTGTATCTTTCTACCTTGAACAACACGACTTCCGCCGGCACCGCTCTCACGATGAATGGGAGCGCCAGCATCACTTCCGCATGCGGAATCGTGAATGATTCGGGCAGCAACACGGCGCTGATGGTCAACAGCGGATCCACGCTCACCGCACCCACCATCGCCGTTCATGGCGGCATGCTGGACAATGGCGCCACCATCAACGGAAGCACCAGCAGCTCGCCACCCGACCTGACACTTCATGCTGCAGTGCAGACCGATCCCCTCAGTTCACTCACCCCGCCTTCCACTGGAGGCTGCACCTACAACAACTACCTTGCGAACAGTGGAACGGTGACGCTCAATCCCGGTACCTACTGTGGCGGAATGACCTTCAACTCAAACGTCCATGTAACGTTCAATCCCGGAACCTACGTTGTGACCGGCTCCATGATCATGAATGGCGGGGTCAACGCGACAGGCACTGGCGTGATGTTTTATTTCCCATCCGGCTCTTTGACGATGAACGGCTCAAGCCATGCCAGCCTGGTTGCGCCGACAACCGGCACCTACGCCGGAATCCTCTTCTTTCAGAACACCTCCAACAGCAGCACCATGATCCTGAATGGAGATACGACATCCAAGTTCCAGGGAGCGATCTACATCCCAGCCGGAAGCCTGACCTTGAACGGCGGCTCCAACCTTGCCGCGTATACCATCGTCGACGCCGATTCGATCATGGTGAACTCCGGTGTGCACTTCAATCTGGGAGCCGATTACTCGTCCCTTCCAGGAGGTTCCCCGGTCAAGGGCGGTAGCGCCGTCCTGATGGAATGACGGATGACACGCGCCCAGCTTTTCGGCCTGGCAACTGTCGATCAAGGCTCAAGCCTTGTCGAAGTCGCGGTCGTCCTGCCCATGCTTCTACTGATCCTGATCGGCGTAGTCGATCTGGGCAGGTACTTTTACCTGGCCAACGAAGTGGCCGGCGCGGCGCATTCCGGCGCCATGTACGGCTCGCAACATGCCAGCGACACCACGAACATGGTAAACGCCGCCAAACTCGATGCCCCCAACGTGTCCGGGCTGACCGTGAATGCGACCTGGGGCTGCGAGTGTCCGGACGGTACCAACGCTTCGGCTAGCTGCACAGCAACACCCAGTTGCTCTACCAACGTCATCTACTATGCGACGGTCAAGGCTTCAGCAACATACACCGCGTTGTTCCCCTGGCAGGGGCTTCCTTCACCACTGACTCTTTCCAGCAGCGCCACGATGCGCAGCAACACACAGTAGGCCTATGTCAACCAGTCGAAGCCTGAGGTCAGCGGCGTTCCTTGCAGATGAGCGTGGAGCTTCGATGATCGAGTTCGCGCTCACCTCGATCGTGGCCTTGTCCATGATCTTCGGCGTCATGGACTTCTGCCGCGCCATGTACGTATACCACTTTGTGAGTTATGCGGCGCAAGAAGGCACACGCTACGCGATCGTCCGTGGCTCCCACTGGAGCGGCACTTCGTGCACCACCACATCTACATTCGCCTGCCAGGCGACATCTGCCAACGTCACCAGCTTCGTGCAGAGCATCGCGCCCCCCGGCATCAGCGCCAACAGCATGACCGTCACGACGACCTGGCCGGGTCAAACTGTATCGGGCTCGACAACGGGCTGCAGCACCGCGCAAAGCGCCGGCTGCCTGGTTCAAGTGAAGGTCAACGTATCGTTCAACTTCATCCTTCCCTTCCTGCCCAAATCCGCCTTCAACTTTTCCGGCACGTCAGAGAAGATCATCCAGGAATAGCTTGGCGGAGAAAGGAAGAGATGAGAGAACAGAGATCAGAGAACAAAGGCAACTTCTGCCGCTCTGACTGTTGATCTCTCATCTCTCATCTCTGTTCTCTCGCCTCTCCTCAGTAAATTCGGAAGTCGACCTCGATCGTCAAGTCGACCTTGACCGGCTTGCCATTCAGCGTGGCCGGCTTGAACTTGTACTGCCGCACCGCCTCGATGGCCTTTTCATCGAGACCCATACCCACCCCGCGAGCCACGCGAATATGGGAAGGGTTTCCCTGCTCATCCACCCACAAGTAGACCTCGACGTTGCCTGAGAACTTGGCCTTGCGGGCTTCTTCACTGAATTCAGCGTCGGCCTGGTGAATCACGACCGGGGCTTTGATCGCACCACCCCAATGCATCACGCCTCCACCAACATTCCCGCCTGATCCCGGCCCAACGCCTGGACCATTGCCTGCTCCAATGCCGGTCCCCGATCCATTCCCCAGGCTTACGCCATGAAGAGTCGAGTTCGGCAGGCCAAGGTTCGGCATGTTGTTCTCCGCGATCTTCAGATCAGGCTGCATCACGACAGTAGGTTCTACCGCGAGCCTGGGCGGAATCGTGGGAGGAGCCATAGGCGGAACAATCTGATCTTTCGCGGGCTTGGGTAGATGGCCCTGAGTCGCTGCTGTAAGGTCATGTTGACCGCCGCCACCACCCATCGTTGCAGACTTGGGCATAGGCGGAGGAGGGACAGGCACGGTGAGATCAACAGCGGCCATCGTCGGCCGAACGGGCGCCGCGATCTGCACTTTCGCCGCAACCACCACCGCGATCAGCAGGATCACCGCGGCGTGCGCGCCCAGAGCCATCCAGAGCGAACGCCGGTCACCCGGCGTGCGAACATTGTCCGCGAACATGAACCGCTGCAAGGTGGCCGGACGTTCCTGCGCCAGCCGCGCCAATAGACGCTGTTCCATCCCCATGGGAAAAGTGCCGGCCATACGCTCCTGCATCACATCCTCCAGTAGTTCGTCGAAATGCGTTTTCCTGTCCATCGCGCTCACCCTGCAACCTTTCCGATGTGCACCGGCACACGCGCATATTCGCGAGCCTCAAACGCCCGGCGCAACTCGCTACGTGCACGCATCAGGCGTGTACGCACCGTTCCTTCGGGAATCCCCATCACCTCGCCGATCTCGCGCGAGTTCAACTCCTCCATCGCGGAAAGCAGAAGAGGCGCGCGAAGCTCCACCGGCAGCGCATCGATCAACTCATGCAACAGCAGCCGCTCGTCTTCGCAAGCCACAGCGCGCTCCGGAGTCGGCCGCATATCCGGCATGCGCAGCTCGGCACCGTCTTCTACAGACAGCCCCTGAGCCGTACGGCGATCCAGAGCCGCCCGCCACACCACCCGCGCCAGGAATGCCCGTTCATCCTTCATCCCCCGCCAGCTCTCACTGCGATAGAGCTTCAGCAGCGCATCCTGCACAGCATCTTCCGCGTCCTGAGGGTGCCGCAGCAGGCTGTTCGCGACGCGGTAGAGAAAGCGTGCGTGTTCATGCACCAGGCGAGTGAAAACGTCTTCGCGATCCTGCGTTACAAGCTTCGGTTCGGGATTGAGCGGTGCGTTCATGGGCCTTCATCGTGTAAGACCGATCAAGACGCCAAAGTGTTCACGGGAAAGTTTCGCTCCGCGTCGTGTTCCACTCAACTTGTTTCAGATACGCCACATTCCTAAACATGGGTCATCCTGAGCCGAAGGCGAAGGACCCCCGTATTGCGGGATGTGTCCGGAGCGAGGAAGTCCCCGGGATGCGCTGGCAGCAGCCTGCCCTTCGCATCATCGCCACCACCGCGGAATACGGGGGTCCTTCATTCGTTTCGCTCTTTCAGGATGACCCAGATAAAAAGTAATGCTCGAAATGGCATATTGAGGCTCTGACGCAAAGCAAAAGGCCGAGCCCAATGGGCTCGGCCTTTTGTGTCCATGTAACTCAACTACTGCGCGTTCTGATTCGCGTGGATAAACTCCGCGGTCTTGTCATGCAGACCGTGCAGCGCATCCTCGTTCACATACACCATGTGGCCTGTCGGGAAGAACTTGTAGTCAATGTTCTTCTGCAGACTGGCCGGGATGTGCAGGTGCTTCATTTCATACGTGGCGCCAAAGTACAGCGTTCCAAGATCGTAATAACCGCCCATCAGAAGAACATGCATGTGCGGGTTCACCTTCAGCGTGTAGGCCAGGTCGTCCGACACATTGAGATACGTCCCCGGCCAGCCGCCACCGGGTCCGCGGTGGTGCATATCCCAGTTGAAGCCGGGTTCGCGCGCACTCTGCTTGTAGGTCAGGTTCTCGCCGAACTTCAGCGTTTCATGGGCGTAGCTGTTCATCGCCGCGACAATGGCGGATTCCACCGACTCCGTGAACGGATCGTAGTCCGCTTCCTTGCCGAGCGGATCCATGGCTGGACCCTCGTAGCGCGAGTCCAAACGGCCCGTGGTGATGTCGGAAGCATCCTGCAGTTGCTTCGAGAACTCGCCGCCCGTGAGCCGCAGGTCTGCCTTGATCCACAGAGATGCGGGAACGCCGGTATAGCTTTCGAGCTTGGCTGCTACAGCCGCCTTCTTCGCGGGATCGAGATCCGATCCCTGCACCAGCGCCGAAGCATAGTCGGTCAACGCGTACTGTTCTACCTCATGCAGCCAGGGCTCAAGCTGAGCCGGTTGATTCGGCACCTTGTGGTGATACCACGCTGTGGCTGCGAAGCTGGGCAATGCGAGGAAGAAGCCGTTGTCCGTGCCCGGGTTGCCGTCCGAACCATCCGCCGAGTTGTTGAAGCTGAGAATCTGGCTGAGGAAGACCACACCATTCAGATCCACACCGTGCTGCTGCAGCGTAGCCGCGAGCACGGCGTCGCGCGTGGTTCCGTAGCTTTCACCGAACAGGAAGCGCGGCGAGGTCCAGCGGTTGTACTTGGAAAGGAAACGGCGGATGAAACGATCGAAGGCCGCGGCATCCTGATCGACGCCATAGAACGCCTTCATCGCATCTTTGCCGACGACCCGGCTATACCCGGTACCAGGGGCGTCGATAAACACCAGGTCCGCCGCATCAATCAGGCTGTACGGATTGGGCAGCACCTTGTACGGGCCGCCGAACTGGTGATGCACGTCCGGAATCTGCACGCGGACCGGACCCAGGCTGGTCATGCGGAGATACATCGTGGCTGAACCGGGGCCGCCGTTGTAGAAGAACACCACGGGCCGCGTCCCTGTATCCGCGCTCTTGGCAAAGTAAGCCGTATAGAACATGCGAGCCGTAGCGGGACGATCTTCCGGCTTCGGCGCGAGCTCAATACCGGCGTCCGGCAGCAGCTTGCCATCCAGCCCAAGCTGCGCGTCCTGCATGTCGGAGGAACCCACGGTCAGGATGCCCGCAACCGCGCGGTACGCAACCGTCTTGCCGCCGGCGAGTGCCACCGAGCCTTCCGACGTGGAGTCCGCAGGTGGGGGCTCCTGCGGGTGCTTTTCTACCTGCTCGGTTGTCACGGTGGTGGTGGTTTTTTCTGCGGTGTTCTCAGGCTGGCGGCGTTGCGCACCAGCGAACGAAACGGTTACAAGCAGGACAAGCGAAGACAAAAGCTTGGGTGAAGATAAAGTCGGCACGTACTCTCCAAAGAATTTTGAGGTGGCTCTGAGTGTAGACGACAGCGCTACCCTTCGCGCAGCCGTCCAACCGCCAACTCTGAAAGTGCCCGAATGTGCGATTTCAGTTGCGACTGAAACAAATGAAGCGACCCCGGCAAAATGTTCTCAAATGGGAAATATGGCATCCCTGTACGTGAAGGCCTGTGCGAACCGGCATGCCCGGGCACAGTTTCGCCCACCGTAAGTGAAACTGCCATAGACTGTTCGTTGCTGAAACAGGAGACCTCATGCGCGTTGGCTTGATGACCCGCGAATATCCACCTTATGTGTACGGCGGCGCCGGCGTGCATGTCGAATATCTTTCGCGTGAGCTGGCCAAACGGATTGACGTGGAAGTCCACGCCTGGGGCGACCTCCCAACCGATCCAGGCGAGCCGCTCAACACGCATCTCGATGTGCATTTCGAAAAGCCCTGGCCTGCGATCACGGACGGCACGACGGCCAAGTTCAAAGGCGCGCTGGAGGCGCTGTCGCTGAACCTTCTGCAGCAGCTTCATCTCGAAACGCTGGACGTCATCCACACGCACACCTGGTACGTCTCGATGGCGGGCTTTCTCGCCAAAAAGCTCTACAACATCCCCTTCGTGCTGACGACGCATTCGCTGGAACCCCTGCGAGCCTGGAAGGCCGAGCAACTCGGCTCCGGCTATGCGTTGAGTTCCTGGATGGAGCGCACCGCCATCCTCGACGCCGACGCAATCATTGCCGTTTCCAATGGCACCAAGGCCGACATCCAGCGCGCCTATCCTGACGTCGATCCCGACCGCATCCACGTGATCTACAACGGAATCGACCTCGATCAGTACCAGTACACCGACGACAGAACCGCCCTGCAGACTTATGGTGTAGACCAGTCGAAACCCTATGTGCTGTTCGTCGGCCGCATCACGCGGCAGAAGGGTGTGACCCATCTCGTCGAAGCCACACAGTACCTTCCTCCGGGAACCCAGGTGGTGCTGTGCGCGGGCGCGCCCGACACCCCGGAGATCGCCGCGGAAATGCGCGACAAGGTGGAAGCGGCGCGCGCAGCCGGGGCCAACATCGTGTGGATCGAAAAGATGGTGGCCAAGGCCGAAGCCATCCAGCTTTATTCCCATTGCGCGGTGTTCTGCTGCCCCAGCGTGTATGAGCCGTTCGGGATCATCAACCTGGAAGCCATGGCCTGCCGAGCGCCGGTCGTCGCAAGCGCCACCGGCGGCATTCTGGAGGTGGTTGTCGAAGGTGAAACAGGACACCTCGTGCCCTTTACCGCAGATTCGGTTACCAGCTTTCCGACCGATCCCGCACAGTTTGCACGCGATCTCGCCGCGCCGATCACCGCGCTGCTGCACAATCCCAAAGAAGCCAGACGATTAGGCGAAGCCGGACGGAAACGCGTGGAAGATCACTTTTCCTGGACCGCCATCGCCGGACAGACGATCGAGCTGTACAAGAGACTGATACCGTCGGAAAAGCGCTGAGTTCAGCTAACTGGTTGATCGTCAGAGCTGATCCTTTCTTATGAAACGGATCGACTGTTTCATTTGTCTGTGAGAGCGGCCACGAACGTGCATCAGAGCACATCGTCGAGCGCCAACGGCGCGGCATATACCAGCATGGGGTGAAACCCCATGTAACGAGCCGTTTATTGAGGAGAGCGCTGAAGGCGCGACATATAAACAGCCAAGGAAGCCGACCTGTGGCCCAACTTACATCGCGGACGAATCATATCTTTGCGGCGAAATAGACGAGAGCATATGTCGGGCCTGCAGCCCTTTAACATTCCGTTTGTTCAACCATGGGGTTTCACTTCCCCAGCGAGCAAAGAGCACGCTCGCCGGGGTCCCCGTTCCACCCCATGCTGGTATATACCGCGCCGTTGGCGCTGTCTGTTCCAAAACGAGCACTAAGCCAGATTTTGGCCCCGAACGACGGGCGGTTTCTGATCCACGGCTCGAAGCTACTGCCTGCCTTCGATCCGGTTCACCCAGTTTTGGAAGAAGGCACGCGTCTCCTCGTCGCTCATCACCACGCCGGGCGAACTGGAAACCGTGAAGTGATACCGCTGCCCGCCGCGGAGAACGATGCCGTTTCGATCCGCGGACCTGACTTCCTCGACCGCCACGTCCACGTTTCGACCCGAATCTGCGGCGTGGCCGTCAGCCGTCCGGCATTCGAAGTGAAGATTAGTTGCAGTCAGCGTCAGGTGTCCCGAACAGCTCCGGCCAAATGCTTTCTGATGGATGGCGGGCACGGTCATCGGTGGAAACACCGGTGGAGGGCCGACAACCGCTCCCGTCTCAGCAGGTTGCGGTTCAGGAATGGGGCCAGTTGCGGGTAGCGCACCGGATTGTGGAGCGATTGGCGGGGAAACCATCGGAGGCGGATTTTGACGTTGTTCGTAGGGGCTGGGTTTCCCCGCTGCGTTTCCCGGGCGCGTTGAGCCCCGTGCCGTGCCGACGGGAGTCCCATCTCCCTGGCCAGCCTGAGACGATCCCTTGTGGAACAGCCAAAATCCGGCGCCGGCCAGCAAAATCAACGCCAGCAAACCGATGGAAAGGACCCATGCCTTGCCTTTACCGCGCCCAGCCCCGGCCCCTCTCTGGCGTTTTCGCATTGGATCTTCGTAGCTCAACGAACCATCCTCCGGCTTGCACGTGTTCAATATTCCGTGAAGATTTCGAGCCCGGTTCGAAAGGAAAGCCCGTACGACAGATTCGATCACGCTAATGGACTGTTCATTCTCAGTCAATTCGGCCTGCACAGGCGCCGCGTTAGACCCAGCGGCAGGTCCGTTGCATCTAATGGATAGAGGCGAAATCCGCTCTATAATCATCTTGTTGCACTATCGATGCGCCTTCATTTCGCGCTCCAGGAGTTCTTCCAATGGCAAATCTGCTCGATCAATTGAAGTCTATGACGACCGTGGTTTCCGATACCGGAGACATCAACTCCATCAAAAAATACAAGCCGACGGATGCGACCACGAACCCGTCCCTGATTGCCACGGCCGCCGGCATGCCGGAGTACCAGTCGATTGTGGACGACGTGCTGAATCACGCACGCGAAGCGCTGGGTGACAGCGCGGACGACCAGGAAGTTGCCGCAGCAGCGTTCAAAACTCTGGCTGTTGCCTTCGGTCGCAAAATTCTGGAGATCGTTCCCGGCCGCGTATCCACCGAAGTGGACGCCCGCCTGAGCTACGACACCGAAAAATCGCTGGAAGCCGCGCGCGCAATCATCAAGCAGTATGACGAAGCCGGCATCAGCAAAGAACGCGTGCTGATCAAACTTGCTTCCACCTGGGAAGGTATTCGCGCCGCCGAAGTCCTGGAGAAGGAAGGCATTCACTGCAACATGACCCTCCTCTTCGGCATGCATCAGGCCATCGCCTGTGCGGAAGCCGGCGTCACGCTGATCTCACCCTTTGTCGGCCGCATCCTCGACTGGTACAAGAAGGACACCGGCAAGGACTACCAGGGCGCGGAAGACCCGGGCGTGGAAAGCGTCACCGAGATCTTCAACTACTACAAGAAGTTCGGTTACAAGGTGCAGATCATGGGCGCCAGTTTCCGCAACACCGGCGAGATCAAAGAGCTCGCCGGCTGCGACCTGTTGACCATCGCCCCCAAGCTGCTCGAAGAGCTGCAGACGACCGAAGGCGTCCTGCCCCGCAAGCTTGATCCCGAAGCTGCGAAGAATGTGGATATTGAGAAGATCAGCCTGGACAAGGCGACCTTCGACAAGATGCACGAAGAAAACCGCATGGCTCACGACAAGCTGAAGGAAGGCATTGAGAACTTCTCCAAGGCCTTGGAAGACCTGGAAAAGCTGCTCGCGAAGCGTGTCGGGGAATTGAAGGAACAGCCCGTCGGCGCACAGTAAACAGCAACGGTTTCAAAAGCAAGAGCCCTCCGTCAGGAGGGCTCTTGCTTTGCCTGACGTATCGCATTTGTTGCGTTTCGATGTTTTGTCGAGCGGCCGGCAACCTACAGAGCAACCCGGGGTTGCCTCCTACAAACGTGGTAGGGCCCATGAATTTGTCCCCAACCGCGGATGTATCACCCGGCATCCATCTAGAGGTGATGCTTGTGCCCGAACCAGTACGCGAGTTCTTGCGATGCAGGATTCTGCGTCCGCTGCTGCGCCAGCTACGCGGCGGCGTGACACCGCGGCGGCTGGCATGGAGCCTGGCGGTGGGAATGATCATCGGCATCAATCCATCCGTGGGACTCACCACGCTGGTGGTGGTCATGCTCGCATGGATCTTCGGACTCAACCACATCGCATCGCAGATCGGTTCTCATGTTGTGGCTCCGCTGCACGTGCTGCTCTTTCTTCCATTCATTGAACTGGGCGTACATCTCTTCCACACCCGCCACCTTCCATTCGACCGGCACCAGATCGAACATCTCGCCCACCATCCGTTGCGCCTGTTTCGCGACATCTGGCAGTGGGAGTGGCATGCGCTGCTGATTTGGGGCGTGGTCGCTGCCATCGCAACGCCCCTGCTCGCCGGGTATATCCGCCGCGCACTGGTGGTGCTGATGCGCCGCCACAGCGCGCTGGTACGTACGCGTCCTGTATTGCACTAGAGTAGCGCTGCGCCTGAGTTACAGAATGTAGCGGCTCAGGTCTTCGTTCTTCACAATGTCCGCCACCTGCTGCTGTACGTACTCGCGCTCGATCCGTAGTACGCGCTCCGGGCCCTTTGCGCCAGCGCGCTCGATCAGCCGCGGCACCGGCTTGCCTTCCGCATCGGGAAACAGTGCGAGCGTTTCCGGACCGGCCTGCGCTGCACGCACAAGGTCCGGCGCCTGGAAGCTGATGTCATCCAGCACGCGTTCCATGATGGTATGCAGACGGCGGGCGCCAATGTTCTCTGTCGTCTCATTGACGCGGAATGCGAAGTTGGCCATTTCTTCCAACGCTTCCGGAGCGAACTCGAGCATCATGCCTTCGGTTTCCAGCAGCGCGGCTGCCTGCTTGACCAGCGACGCGCGAGGCTCGGTGAGAATGCGCAGGAAGTCCGCGATGGTTAGCGGCAGAAGCTCCACGCGGATTGGGAAACGTCCCTGCAGTTCGGGAATCAGGTCGCTGGGCTTGGAGACATGGAACGCGCCGGCGGCAATGAAGAGAATATGGTCGGTGGCGACGAAGCCGTACTTCGTATTCACCGTGGTGCCTTCCACAATGGGCAGGATGTCGCGCTGCACGCCTTCGCGGCTGATGTCAGGACCGTGGCCGCCTTCGCGCCCGGCAATCTTGTCGATCTCATCCAGAAAGACCATGCCCGTGTCTTCCACGCGCTCAATCGCCGTGCGTGTGACCTGGTCCATATCCAGCATCCGGCCTTCTTCTTCCTGCACCAGGTAGTCGAAGGCGTCGGCAACCTTCATAGGCCGCTTGCGCGTGCGCTGGCCAAACATGCCGGAAAGCATTTCCTTGATGCCGCTCTGGTCCATCTCCTCCGGCGGCTGGTTGGAGATGATTTCCACCTGCGGCTGGCTGCGGTCGCGCGTGTCCAGCTCGACGGTGCGGTCATCGAGACGGCCTTCACGAAACTGCTGGCGAATCCGTTCCTTCTCACGGGCGCGGTCGCCGTCGTTTTTGGTGACAACCACCAGCTCCGGCGCTCCCTCCCTGCGGGCACCCGGCGCGGGTTCGCTGTCTGCGCCGGCTTTGCCCGCATGCTCTTCACCGCCAAGCTCGATCAGCCGCGGTCCCTCCTGCTCTTCCACGGCGTGGGACGGCCCCATTGGTGTGCCCTGGGCCACCAGAAGCTCCAGCAATCGCTCTTCCGCCGCAAGCTCGGCGCGATCCTCAATCTCGTCGAGTTTTTCCTCGCGCACCATGTCGATGGCGATCTCGACCAGGTCGCGCACGATCGACTCCACATCACGGCCGACGTAACCAACCTCGGTGAACTTGGAAGCTTCCACCTTGAGGAACGGCGAATTGGTCAGTTTCGCGAGACGGCGCGCGATCTCGGTTTTGCCCACACCCGTCGATCCGATCATCAGGATGTTTTTGGGCATGATCTCTTCCGCGATCTCAGGCGGAAGTTTCTGGCGGCGTTGACGGTTGCGCAAGGCGATCGCCACGGCACGCTTCGCCGCGGCCTGACCGACCACGTACTTATCCAGCTCGGCGACGATTTCGCGCGGTGTCAGATCTTCCAGCGCGAGCGGCTGATCTTCAGAGGTTCCGGGGAGATAGATGGCCATCTACGCTTCCGCCTTGAGTTCTTCGACCACGATGTTCTGGTTCGAATAGATGCAGATGTCGGCGGCAATGCGCATGCTGCGGTCGACAATCTCACGTGCGGAAAAGTCGGTGTTTTCAACCAGCGCCGTGGCCGCCGCCAGGGCATAGTTACCACCAGAACCTATCGTCGCGATGGTAGCGTCCTTGGTCGCGTCGGGTTCAATCACATCCCCATCACCGCTCAAAAGAAACATGCCCTTGGTGTCGGCTACGATCAACAGCGCTTCCAACTGGCGCAGCAGCTTATCGGTGCGCCAATCCTTGGCGAGTTCCACGGCTGCACGGCCGAGATTGCCGCTGTACTGCTCCAGCTTCGCCTCGAAACGGGTGAAGAGTGAGAATGCGTCCGCGGTAGAGCCGGCAAAGCCCGCGAGAATCTTGTCGTTGTAAAGACGGCGGATCTTGCGTGCGGACTGTTTCATGACCGTCGCACCCAGCGTCACTTGGCCGTCCGCGGCCATGACCACGGAATTGCCACGCCGAACGCAAAGAACGGTGGTGGACCGGACGCGGCGGCCGTCGGCCAGATCCAGCGGATGTCCGCCCTGAGGGTTGCTGTTGACGCCCGCGTTCGGGGCTCGATTACCGGTTGGTTGTTTCATCTGTCGCACAGGGCAGTATAGAACTTCGCTCCTGTCACGTACTTCGGGAACTTCAGAGAAAGCCGTTTTCATTGGGGAAAACGGCTTAGGCGCCCTCTGTCCCGTAGACACCTGATCGGAATCGCTCGATGACCCCGAATCCACCCTGATTACTGGCATGTACGCGAAGGTGTGATTTCGTTGCGTTATCCTGTTTGCGCCCACAGCCGTGAACCGCTTCCTCCATAGCTTCCTCCAGATGTTGCGTGGTTATGATCCCCGCGTACTGGTCAGCGTCGTTGTTGTACTTGCAGCCCTGCCGCTGATCATCTGGTGGATACGGCTGCTGCGCCGCCCATCCGCGGAAGAAATGGAGCGCCGCCGCCGCGAACGGCTAGGCACCATGGGCCGCATCACCGACGGGCACCTGCTCGATGCACGTACGCTCGACGGCGAAGAAAGCATCTCGCCCACGCCTGAAGTGCTGTTGTACAGCTATCGCCTGGCGGGAGTGACCTACAACTGCGCACAGGATGTTTCACTATTACCCGACCGGGTGCGCGGTTACCGTCTGGACCAACCACTCCAGGTACGCTACGACCCCCGCAACCCGGGTAACAGCATCGTGGTGGCGGAAAACTGGAGCGGCCTGTGGGAACGCCGCGGGAATCCGCGGTCGTAGGTCGCTCCTTTTCCATAGGGCACCCTGAAAGAGCTACACCCGAGTCGCGTGAGCTCTTTCAGCATCACCCACCAATCTGTCATCTCGACCGAAGCGTCACGGCTTCACCGTGACGCGCAGCGGAGA
>DASYEV010000139.1:0-39439 GCA_036498835.1 Acidobacteriaceae bacterium
CGTTCCGGGCAAGCTGTTCTCGACTGTGAATCGTCAATCGGGCATTCTGGTGATAGTCCATTCGGTCTCCTGATGCGCTTTGTCTTCGCAAACTCAGCTTTTCAGTTCTTGACCGAATGGACAACCTATTGAAACTTCACAACTAGAGCCGCGCCGCTATTGCCGTACTTGCGGCGGGGTCTTCAGCGTGTGCGTGAAAGCTGTTGCGGCCTGAGAAGGTTGAAACGGTCATAGCTCCAAGCGCCAACGGCGCGTTCTATACCAGCCCAGGGCGAAGCCCTGGGTGAGAGATCGCCCGATACATTGAGGGCTGAAAGCCCGACCTATCGTGGCGTCACTATAGTACGGGCTTTCAGCCCTTGTCCTTTCCCGCTGACGCTGACCCAGGGCTTCGCCCTACAAGGCTGGTATAGAACGCGCCTTCAGCGCTGCATTGTTCTAATCTCCAGACGATGAGGTCCGGCAACATCGCGGGAATAACTCTTGCGCCAATGGGCTGGAGTATCCCAAAAAGCTCTCAGGCGGACACTGAAATCCCGCCCAGTTCAAAACCGGGACTTATTCAGACTCTCCCTAAATGACGCTGCGCTGTGCCGCTCTTGCTGGGTCTGTGGAGTCGCGCACCACCAGCCTGCAGGCCAGCTCGACGGTCTGCCGCGGCCGCCGTGGCGCGTCTTCCATCCGTTGTAGCAGAAGCTCCGCAGCCACGCGGGCGAGTTCCGCAATGGGCTGCTCGACCGTGGTGAGCGGCGGCGTCTGGAAGGCCGCAAGTGGAATGTTGTCGAAGCCGGCGATGGCGAGGTCCTGGGGCACAGCGAGTCCCAGCGTGTGCGCCGCGCGTAGCGCGCCGATGGCCGTGTAGTCATTGCGCGCAAACACCGCAGTGGGAGGTTGGGGAAGTTCGCGCAGCTTCATTAGCCCGGTGAAGCCATCCTCTTCTGTAGAAAACGCCAGTCCCGCGGCGGCGTCGACGACATAGGACGGATCCGGTATGATCCCCGCGTTCTGCAGCGCGGCGGTGTAGCCCTCGAAACGGCGAAGCGCAGGAGCCGCACTGCTCGCGGCGCCCAGAAATCCAACACGGCGATGGCCGAGACCGATGAGATGCGACACCGCGTCGTAGGCACCTTGGTAGAAGTTTGAAGTGACAGTGTCGATGTTGGGCAGAGGTGTGGGACGTCCGACTATGACGACGGGTGTGCCTTGGCCCGCGATGCGTTTCAGCATGGCATTGCCTTCGCGAGTCCCGTGGGTGGTGACGACCAGCCCGTCGATGCGATGGTCGATGAAGCTGCGGGTCGCGGCCTCCTCGTCCTCACTGCCCGCCATCGCGACGAATACCGTGTATCCTGCTTCGCGCAGCGGTGGGGTCATGCACTTCACGATCTCCGCGAAGAATGGGTTGGCGAGATCCGGCAGCAGGATACCGATGGCCAGCAGCCGGCTGCCGCGAAGCTGCCGCGCAAGTTTGTTAGGGCTATACCTGAGCGTTTCCGCCGCTTGCTGCACACGCTTGCGTACCTCTTCGCTCACATAGCCGGATGCGTTGAGCGCGCGCGACGCGGTCATGGGCGCCACGCCCGCAATGGCCGCGATATCGGCAAGCGTGGCAGGTTTGTTTTTTGTCTGGATTGTCCGCTTCGCAGCCAATTGTTTCGCTTAGTCCCACATGCAACAGTTCGGCGTCTTGCTTGCCGACGGCGCGCAGAGGCAGCCGGTGTTGCAAGTGTCTCACCGATTCACTGCCGGTGAGCCCTGAGCGGAGCGGAACGCCGTCCTGGTGAGCGGTCTGCAATTCGAAACGGGAATGGGTGGCCGGAAGAAATTCGCAATGCCTACGCGCGACTCACTTCTCAACGCTGCATTTCTTTCCCGCATTCACCGGATTGCATCGTGCGGCGACGCCATCTGGAAGAGTGACGACAAAATGGCCCTCCCATTTCGCTGGCTCATCGGCGGGATAATCCGTGCTCAGCATCTGTGCGCCGCTGGCGATCATCGCATCGCGCTTGGCGGTGTCATTCGCGCGAGCTTCTTTGGTGTCGGAATCGGTGCGCGTGCGGATGAGATAGCCCTGCTTCACCAGCGCGGCGATATCGTCCGCGGGACCATCATTGCGCTCGAGAAAGGCGGCATCCGGTTGGCCGGGTGTGGAGTTGGTGAAGATGACACGTCCACGCAGTGATGGATGGCCTTCGAGATAGACCGGACCGACGGGATGCTGATCCATCAGGAAGACGACCTTGCCGCGCGAAGCCGCCAGCGTCGGCCAGTTGCCGGCCAGCACGGCCTGGTTCAGCGTTTCATATTTGCCGCGAACGTCGTCGGGGGTGACGAGTTCGCTGGGTGGGAAGACCGAGCGGATTTCCGCATCGAGCGCATCGAAGGTAGCGCTGGTGAACTCTTCAGGGACGGTCATCGGCAGATTGCCGCGCGGCTTTCCCTGCTTGGTTTCGACGAGGATAAAAACCGGAACGTGATTGGGGTGGGATTTCGACCACTTGCGCACCTGCTGCAGGCAGGCGATGAAGGGTTGGCAGGTGCTGCGGTAGTCGTAATCCTGCACGTGCATGACTTTGAAGCCGGGCTTCTGCATCAAGCCGTCCGGATCAAACGGCGGATCGGGTGGAAGATGCGCCGAGGCTACGGTTGCCGGCCCGGCAGGATGCGCATAGAGGCCGCCCTTGGTATCGGCATACACGTCGAGCTCGATCTGCCGCACGCCGCTGTTGAGCTGCTGCGGAATGGGCGGGTGCGCATACTCGAGTCCCGCGTACGCCGAGGGGTTGTTCTCCATCCACAGCCTGGCCTCGTTCGGCGCAATGCCCGCGTGATAGCTGTTGTGCGTTCCGATCACCTGAATCTGGTTGATCTTCAGGGTATCGGTCTTGAACGAAGTCTGAGCCGGGGAAAGGGCTGGAACGGTCAGGGACACACAGGCAAGGACAAGGGGGCAGAGCAGTCGACGCATCAGGCTTCTTTCTGGGGTAAGAACTTATCGCGGTTATTACGCAGAGTGATAGGGCTTGCTGTAATGCGTGGACCATTCCACGAGGCTGGCATTCATGAAACGCCATGTGCCTCGCTTTTGATCCACTTCCATCAGCATGTAGGCGTTGGGATCGTAACGCGTGGCTGCCATGATGTAGTGCTGCGGTCCATAGGTATGCGCGAAGTCCACCCACTTGTGCACATGTCCGCAGACCACGAGCTGAATGGTGTCCTGGTATTTGCGCAGCAGGGGGTGCAGCCCGAAGTCGGCGAACTCCGTTGCCTGTACGGACAGCAAGGGATAGTGGATGAAGACGAACGTAGGCCGTCGCTGCTGCATCTGCGCCTCGAACCAATGCAGTTGCTCTTCGCCAAGCGAGCCGATATTGGGATTGAAATCGGGTGACTTGTTGTCCTGCGTGCTGCCCAGAAAATTGTTCAGGTGAACGAATTTGTAGCCCTTGTAGTCCAGCACTGAATACGGCTTGGCATTGAACTTCGCTTCGAACAGGCGATGGCTCATCTCACGCGACACCCGGCGCACGTCGTAATCGTGGTTGCCGAAGCCCAGGTGTACCGGCATCTTGAAGCCGTCGGCGATGGTCTTCGCATGATCCAGGCGGGTGGTGTTCTTGAAGTAGAAGTCGTAATCGGTGGACGGGTAGTTATGAAAGAAGTCACCGATCAGGAAGACCTGCTCAATCGCCGGGTTGAGGCTGTTGATCAGGTCGCGCGCGGAAGTAAAGCGAGGCGTGGTGAGCAGGATGCTTTCGTTATCCTCGATACCGTTCTCGCTGCCCTTCACGTAGAAGTCGTCGATGATGTGCGTATCGGCAACCAGCGCGAAGTAGAACTTGTCCGGCGAAGCATTGCGGCGAGCCTGCTCGGCCCAAAGCTTCTGGGTGAGCAGGCTGCCGAGCGAGGCTCCAGCCATGGTGGTGAATTGTCTGCGGTTGAGCATGGCAACATCCCTCTCCAACTGTTAGAAGATGATCTTGCCGGCGAGCTGAAGCACGCGCGCCGGGGAGGTGGAGGCTGCGGTTACGGCGCCGAAGCTGCTTGAGCCGGAACTGAGGTTGCCGGAGGGAATTCCGTAGTTCACCTGGTTGAGGAGGTTGAAGGCTTCCGCACGAAAGTCAAACACGGTGCCCTCGGGATACAGGGCGAACGATTTGTGCAGGCCGAGGTCAAGGTCGTAGTAGGGATCGAAACGCACCGAATTGCGGCTTGCGGTGCCGTAGGGATGGTTGACGTCCGGCAGTGTGAAGGCGGCGAAATTCAATCCGAGGATCGCCTGGTTGTTGTTGATCTTCTTGCGTTGAGACTTGGGAATGACGGTTGCCTGGCTGACCTGGTTGGGACGCTGGTTGAGGATGGTGCTCAGCGACTGAAACGAGTTCGGCGAGTAGGTAATGTTGATGGGCTGTCCGCTTTGCGCGTTCTCGATTGCAGTCAGTTGCCATCCACCCAGAATCTCCTGCATGAAGAGTGGCGCTGTCTGTCCGAACGCGCGTCCCTTACCGTAGGGCAGGTCGTAAACGATGCTCAGCGTTTCGTTCAAAGGCTGGTTGTAGCCGGAGGTGCCTCGCTCGCCTATACCGCCGTTCAGCAGGTTGATGCGCGAGTTGTCGCCGTTATTGGCATCAAGATGACCGCCGGCATTGTCGATCGCGTGGGACCACGTGAACGAGTTCAACAGGTACAGGCCGTGGCCGGTGCGGTGTTCCACCTTGGTCTGCAGCGCGTTGTAGGAAAGGTAGCCCGAGGGAAGCGTCTCTTCGATGGTGGTGAAGGTCTTCAAAGGACGGCCGGCGTTGCCTGTGAGGAGGTTGACGCAGCCCGTATTCGTGGTTGCGTTACAAGTAGCCGTCGCCGGATTTCCAGTGGCCTGGTTATAGTCGGCCAGAACCTGCAGCTTGGTGCCATGCTCACCCACGTAGGCAACTTCGACAGTGGTCGAGGGGCCGATCTGCTGCTGCACGGTCGCATGCCAGGCCTGCACATAACCTGTGGGCAGATCCTTCGGGATGTAGCGTGCCTGCGTGCTCGCGTTGCTGGCCGCGGTCACATTGGCAGGGTTGACGAAGTTGTTTGGGAAGCCCTGACTGGTGGTGCGGAAGCAGGGGGTCGGGTTAGCGGGATCGAAATTCGCTTGAGCCTGTGCCGCGGTGCAGGTTGCAAGGCCTGGGTTGGCGCCTCGAATGCCTGAGCTTGCGCCGGCAGGAATCTGGTTGATCGTGGTGTTCACAATGCTGGGCAGGTTATAGACCAGCAGGTTTTCGCCGCCTTCACGGTTGAATTGCGCGTAGCTCAAACCGTATCCGGCGCGAAGCACCGTCTTGCTCGTTGCCTGGAAGGAAAAACCAACGCGAGGAGCGAAGTCCCCGAGGGGCATGTTGACCAGCGCGCGGTCGTAGATGGAACCGGACTTGGCGGTAATCAGCGAGTTCGTGGCCGGATCGAAGTTGGAGAGCAGGTTGTTCGACTCCCACTGCGGTGTCACCAGTTCGTAGCGCAAGCCCACGTTCGCGGTAAAGCGTGAGTTCACGCGAATGTCGTCCTGCAGATACATGTAGTGCATGCGCTGGTTGAGGTGAACGATCTGGAAATTGTTCAACTGATAGCTGTTCTGCGCGCCGAAGATGAAGTCGGCGAGCGTAGCCGCTTCCTTGGTGCCGACGTCGGCGCTGCTGAGTTGGCTGGCGCTTAGACCTACAGAGCTGTACCCGTTGCTGTAGTTGCTCTGACCATCGACCGGATTGAAGTCGTCGATGGTGGTGTAGATCGCCTGATACTCATAACCCGCCTTCAGCGTATGGCGGCCGAGAATGTAGGTGTAATTCACCTTCGGGTTGTAAATGGAGGGGTTCTGGAATTGCGGGTTGCTGCCCTGGTTGCCGAATTGCGAAAAGCCGCCAACACTCTGCGCGTTCAGGCTGCGTGCGACGACCGGGTCAGTGGGGAGACCGGGGATGCCGGTCATGAGGTTGGTCAGGTTGGCGCCGTAGGGGCTCTTGCCGCCGTCGGTGTGGGCAAAGGCAAAGCGTGCGTCCAGAATCGAATTCTGGTTGAAGATGTGCGTGACGCCACCGGCTGCCTGCTGGTTGAAGATCAGCACGTTGCCGTTGGCATTGCCGCCCGCCGGCCCCTGGATGTTCGGCGGGGAAAGGATATCCGCCCGGTGCTCGCTGTAGCGGAAGAACGCGTTGGTGTGCTGGCTGAAGGTGTGGTCGATGCGGATGTCGCCCTTGTTGTCGGTAATCGGGTCGCGCGGCTGGGAAGCGTAGTTGTTCTGGTATGCGGCGCTGGGAACATTGGGCTGCGGCAGCGCCGTCAGTACGCCCTTCGCAAAGGATGAAACACCGGGATCGTTGAACGGAATGACGCCGTTCGCATACTGGGTGCCGGTCAGTGGATTCTGCAATGGCACCGCTACGCCGGACGCGTTGACGAAGGTGTAACCGCCGTTTGTTTGTGCACGTGAACTGACGCCGCTCTGGTCCGCGGTCGGAACCGTCGCCTGCATCACATTGCGCGTTACTTGACGCATGCCCTCATAGTCGGCAAAGAAGAAGGTGTGGTCTTTCCAGATGGGGCCGCCGACCGCAGCACCGAACTGATTGCGAATCAGCACCGGTTTTACGGCAGCGCCGGTGATTGGATTGGATGTCGGTGTGAAAGGCCCGATCGCGTTGAAGGCCGTGTTGCGGATATAGTCATACGCTTTGCCATGGAGCCGGTTGGTGCCGCTGCGGATACTGACGTTGATGACGGCGCCGGCGGAACGGCCATATTCGGCGCTGTAGTTGTCCGTTTCTACGCGGAACTCGGAGATCGCGTCGGGGGACGGAGGGATCGCCTGGTTGGAAAAGCCCTGGTTCGAAGTGCCGTACGCGTTGTTGTCCAGGCCGTCCAGCAGGAAGTTGTTGAACTCGCTGCGCTGGCCGTTCACGTTGAAGCTGGCGTCGCGGCTGCTGTCGGAGGTGTTTTCCAGGATGTTGCGGCGGACGCCCGGGACCAGGGCGGCAAGATCCGCATAGGCACGGCCGTTCAGTGGCAGATTTTCGACTTCGCGGGTGCCGATCACCTGGCCGCGTTCGCTGGAGTCGGTTTCCAGCAGAGCCGCCGTGTCGGTTACGTCGACCACCGTGGATGTGCTCCCGGTCTTCAACGAGACGTCTACGCGCTGGTGCGCGGCTACCTGCACCGTGAAACCGGCGGTCGTGGTCGTATCGAACCCGTCAGCTTTTGCCGTAACCCGGTATTCACCAATCTTGACGTCGGTGAACTGAAACGATCCCTGCTTGTCGCTCTTTACGGTGACGGAGGTCTTGGTTTGCTGGTTGGTCAGCGTGACCGTGGCGTTGGGCAGAACGGCGCCTGACGGATCGCGCACATAGCCGAGAACCGAAGCGGTTTCAAACTGGCCGGTGGCTAAAGCAGGGGCGAGAAGCAGCAGACAGAATACGGCGGCTAGAAGAAGGCGTTTCACTGTGGCACTCTCCAAAAGACTTCCATTTAGGAAGCCGTGCCCGATTGCGCTCTGCATGCGGACCCCGGTCAGCCTCGTTGGGCGGGAAGTCACAGATGCGGCATCGGTAGGGAGATCATGCGCATTGCAGGCGGGCTGGAAAAAGGGGTGAACTGGTGTGGAATATCACATACCCTGTGCGCTCACCCCTCTGTTAGGGCCCTCCGTTTCAATGAGATAGCGCAATCCGGTACAAGGTGCGTTTACAGGAATTTCACGTCGAGGGGCTAGAGTTTTCGCATGCGCAGCCAGAATGCAAGGCGTATTCCGTTGGGCGAAAACCCCTCATGGCGCGCAATCGACTCCGTTGCCGGAGCCGCCGCTGTCATGGACGACCCCGTCGAGGTGGAGACCATGCAGATGCTGGCCACGCCGGAGTGGCAACTCGCGCGGCGCGTTGCCGAAAGCAAAGCCCTGGGCAAGTCCGAACTGTTGCCCCGCTTTCTGCTGCATGTCTGCGAGCTGACGCTGCGTGGCCGGGCCGAGGAAATTACAGAGCAGCGGATCGGAAGCCTGATCTTCAACCGGCCCGCCGGCTATAACCCCGGGGAAGACAATATCGTGCGCAGCTATGCGCGCATGTTGCGCAAGCGGCTTGAAGAATACTTCGCCGGCGAGGGTCGCGCGGAGCCCATGCGTATCGTGATTCCGCGCGGCGGCTACGTGCCGGTATTTCAGCCTGCAACGGCGGGACGGTCCAAAGAACCTCGCGAGGCGTTATCCCAGCCGGGTACGGCGACCGAACCCATTCCAACCGGGGCAGACTCACTTCCGGTTGCTGAACAACCAGCCGTTTCTCATGCGGCCGTAGCGCAGAGCTTCAGCCGCCGGACGGTTCTGCTGGCTGCGCTTGCGGGATTGCTTGCGGGCATCCTGCTAATGGCCGGCATATGGTTCCGCTTGAATGCCGTGCAAACGAGCAGGGCGCAACCTGTCGCGCACATTCTGTGGAATGAGATGTTTCAGCAAAACCGCAATACGCTGATTGTGCCTGCCGATGCGGGATTGGGGATTCTCCAGAACCTGGCCCGCCGCCAGATCAGCATGGAAGACTATGCCAACGGCTCCTATCTTTCAGACCTGAACCCGCCCCCTGGCCTGGATATGGGGAACTTCAACGATCTCCGCCGTCAACGGTACACCAGCATTGCCGATCTCGCGATCACGGCCCGTCTTTCCCGCCTGCCGGAGTATGTTCCCAGCCGGACCGAGATCCGCTATTCGCGCAGCATGACGGCTGATGACATGAAGGGGGCCAATGTGATTCTGATTGGCTCGAAGCACTCGAATCCGTGGAGTGAGCTATTTGAGCCCCGGATGAATTTCCGCTTCGCCTATACGCCGACCGTCGATCAATCCTGGATCGTCAATACGGCTCCTGCCGCTAATGAGGAGAAGATCTATCGCAACGGTGTGGAAGGCGTCTCAAGCCACACGTATGGCACTGTCGCCTATTTGCCAGGCCTTGATGGCAACAACCACGTGCTCATCATTCAGGGTCTGAACATGGCCGCAACGCAGGGCGCCGCGGAGATTCTCTTCGACGCCGATGCCATTCGGCCCGTACTGCAGCAGGCCACCTTGCCCAACGGCCATTTACGTTCCTTCGAGCTGTTGATCGAAACCACCAGCATCGGTGCGACTGCCCCAGGCGCGCATATTCTCGCGACGCGAATCGAAAACCCGTAAAGCAATCACCGCGGCCGTTGAGGCCGCGGTGATTGACATCGAACTCCTAGGTGATTACGCGTTGGCGCCGTGGCACTTCTTGTATTTCTTGCCGGAGCCGCAGGGGCACAGGTCATTGCGGCCGACCTGCTGACCACTGCGCTTCGGTCCTGTATTCCCATTCGTGCTCGAACCGCCCACATTCCGCGCGGCCTGGAGATCGCGCTGCTTCTTGAGTTCGAATTCGCGCTCGAGAGCGTCGATCGTTGTCGAAGGAGCGCGGGTTGGCACAACTGGTGGGGGTGCGGCAGGACGTTCGGCTTCGATGACGCGGCCTCCGGGTGCGCCCTGGCGGGTGGGGAGTTGCGGCGGCGTGGGAGGCACGGCGCTGGCCTGCAGTGCGGCAAGCTGCTCCGCTGTTTCGATCGGTGTTCCGTCCGGGGCCAGGATCTGCATGCGGAACAGGTGACGCGCGGTGTCTTCCTGGAAGCGCATCATCATGCCTTCGAACATCTCGAAGCTTTCCTTCTTGTAGGCCACCAGGGGATCCTGCTGCGCGTAGCCGCGCAGGCCGATGCCTTCCTTGAGGTGATCCATCGCCAGCAGGTGTTCCTTCCACAGGCCGTCCAGCACGCTCAACATCACGACACGCTCGTGGTAGCGCATGTTTGGCGCGCCCAGGATCTGTTCTTTGACGTCGTAGCGCTCGCGCAGTTTATCGAAGATGGCATCGCCGAGCTGATGGCGAGACAACTCGTTCGCATTCACTTCACCTTCGAGCTTTGCGCCGAAGATGTCGTAAATCTGTGTGAACAAGCCTTGCAGGTTCCATTGCTCGGGCAGGGCTTTTTCAGGAACGGTTTCTTCAAGAATGGTCGACATGATGGTCGACACATAATCGTCCGTAACCAGTTCCTTCTGATCGACGCCTTCCATCAACTGGCGGCGGAGGCCGTACACCGCCTCGCGCTGCTTGTTCATGACGTCGTCGTATTCGAGTACGTGTTTGCGGCTTTCGAAGTTCTGGGTTTCGACAGCCTTCTGCGCGGACTCGATGCGCCGCGAGATCATGCGGCTTTCGATGGGCACGCCTTCTTCCATGCCCAGCGACTGCAGCAGGGTCGACACCCACTCACGCGCGAAGATGCGCATCAGGTCGTCTTCCAGCGAGAGATAGAAGCGCGAGGCTCCCGGATCACCCTGACGGCCTGCACGTCCACGAAGCTGATTGTCCACGCGCCGCGATTCATGGCGTTCGGTGCCGAGGATGTGCAGACCACCGGCCTCGATCACCGCTTCGTGCTCGATCTTGGTTGCGGCTGAATGTGCCGCGAGCATCTCGTCCCATTGTTCCTGCGTGGTTTCGAACTCCTGCGACTGGTAATAGAACCGCACGAAGCCCGGCTCCGCGTTGGGATGGATTGCGCCTTCCGCTGCCGACACGACACGCGCCAGCGAGCGCTTGACCAGATCCTGGCGAGCCATGAACTCGCTGTTGCCGCCCAGCAGAATGTCGGTACCGCGGCCGGCCATGTTGGTCGCGATCGTGACCATGCCCAGGCGGCCGGCCTGCGCAACGATTTCGGCTTCCTTCTCGTGGAACTTGGCGTTCAGCACCACGTGGCGGACGCCCTTGCGCTTCAGGATGTCGGAGAGGTGTTCGGACTTTTCAATGCTGGTGGTGCCCACCAGCACCGGCTGCTTGGCGGCGTGCAGGCGTTCGATCTCATCGGCCACGGCAAAGTACTTCTCTTTGGTGGTGCGGTACACCACGTCCGAGTTTTCAATGCGCTGCATCTGGCGGTTGGTCGGAATCACCACGATGTCGAGTTTGTAGATATTGTCGAATTCCGCCGCTTCCGTTTCCGCGGTGCCGGTCATGCCGGAAAGCTTTTTGTACATGCGGAAGTAGTTCTGGAACGTGATGGTCGCAAGCGTCTGGTCTTCCTTGCGGATCTGCACGCCTTCCTTGGCTTCCACGGCCTGGTGAATGCCATCGGACCAGCGGCGGCCCGGCATCAGGCGGCCTGTAAAGGTATCGACGATGATGATCTCGCCGTCCTTGACCACGTATTCCACGTCACGCTTGTACAGATTGTGCGCCTTGATCGCGGTTTCGACGTGGTGCTTCATGTCCCAGTTTTCGGGGTCGGCGATATTGCCGATGCCGAGCAACTGTTCTACCTTCTCCCAGCCTTCGTCGGTGACCGTGACTGCGCGGGCTTTTTCGTCCACCACGAAGTCGCCGCTCCAGGTCTTTGTCTCCAGAGTTTCGATCAGTTCGCCTGCTTCAAGCTCCGGAATCAGCTTGTCCGCGATGGCGTATTTGTCCGTCGTCTTGTCCGTAGGCCCGCTGATGATGAGTGGCGTACGCGCTTCGTCGATCAGGATGGAGTCCACTTCGTCGACGATGCAGTAGTAGTGCGACCGCTGCACGGTTTCCGACAGTTCGAACTTCATGTTGTCGCGCAGGTAGTCGAAGCCGAACTCGTTGTTGGTGCCGTAGGTGATGTCGGAGCCGTAGGCTTCGCGGCGTTGCGCATCGTCCAGATCGTGCACGATCACGCCAACGGTCATGCCCAGGAAGCCGTAAATCTTACCCATCCACTCGGCATCGCGCTTAGCCAGGTAATCGTTCACGGTAACGACATGGACGCCATGACCGGCAAGGGCATTCAGATAGCAGGGAAGGGTGGCCACCAGGGTTTTGCCTTCACCGGTTTTCATTTCGGCGATCTTGCCGGAGTGGAGCACCATGCCGCCGATCATCTGCACATCGAAGTGACGCATGCCCACGACGCGCCAGCCGGCTTCGCGGACGACGGCAAAGGCCTCGGGCAGAATCTCATCGAGCGCGGCTTTTTCGGCGGCGGCAATCTCATCCTTGCCGGTAAGGCCTTCGATGGCTTTTGCGATGCGGCTTCTGAATTCATCGGTTTTGGCCCGCAGGCCGGCGTCGTCC
Source organism: Acidobacteriaceae bacterium (assembly GCA_036498835.1). GTDB lineage: Bacteria > Acidobacteriota > Terriglobia > Terriglobales > Acidobacteriaceae > Granulicella. Next base: position 12,153 of record DASYEV010000139.1, read on the forward strand.
AACCCGCGCATAGCCTCTTCATGGCTGTTGATCTGTTCCAGGACAGGCATCAAGCGCTTGACGGCGCGTTCATTGGAAGTACCAAAGACTTTAGCGAGTACGTTGTTGAGCACGGCGGAATCCTTACGTACGCCCGCGAGGTTGCGGACGAAATACAGTGACTGGTGCGTCAGAGGAAGGTGTCTGCCTTTAAAGAAGCAGACGAAAGACGGAGCGCGGCGGGCGCTCTAACGTCCGAAGCTGGTCACGGCAGCAAGACTGGTGCTGTGCTCTGACGGCGGCCGCATCGTCCATACGGTGCGCGTTTGCGCGACGGAGGCAAACGGCAAACCGGAGTTGAACTCATGGGTAACGCGTCCGGGGAACGCGGGCTCGCTGGCAACTGCGGCTGCTCCCTGCTGCAGCAGCGCGTGCATATACTGCCCACGCAAACCTGCGCGGCTGCCTTGCAGCGTCGATCCCTCCGCCGCTCCAAAGGTGGAGATCAGCAGAAGGACGCAGGCGAAATGGGCGGCGCGTAGACGCACACTTCTATTTTAGAGCAATTCCGTTCATATCGTGCCCTATTACATAAGAGGGGCCGTTTCCTTGGGATGAGGTTTAAGGACCAGGTATAGAAGCTGCCGACGCTCGGACGTCAAAAGGTATCTACTTCCCTCAAAAACCTTCCGAAGGAGTTCAGAAATGGTAGTCTCTCTCGTTTTAGAGGAGGCAGTATGACGTTCTCAGAATCAGAACTCGATAGCAGCAACCTTTATGTGTGGAAACGCGAATTGCAACATGCCGAAGAAAAAGGAGATACGGCACGGATAGAAAATGCCAAGCACCAGATCGAACTCTTCGAAAAGAAGGTAAGGAAGGTTTAATCAGCGTTCGGCATTCCCTCGGCGGCTGAAGCCGCATTGTTATTGCTGAACTTACGGCGGGACTGAAGTCCCGCCCCTTCAAAGCCAAGACTTTAAGGGGTTTTCAGATAGCCCGCCAGCGGACTATGCTCATTGCGGATCGCGGTAGCGACGTCCCGGGCATTCTGGCCGGCCCCGTCGGGGCTGGTATGGGTGTGGTCAATCGGGAACAAAGCGGCGGTCTTCTCCGGTCCAATGGACTCCAGCCGATTTGCCTCCAGGGTCGCCATATCGACTACGGGAATCTTTTCCTGCTCCGCAACTTGCTGAATGAACGCTGTGTAGCCCATGTCGCGCTCAATGTGCTGTTTACCGTCGGCTCCGGCCGTCCAGATGTTGCGTATGGTTACCGTCAGAAGCATGGGGCGTACACCCTTGGCTTTGGCTTCGTCGATCATTTTGCGCAGATACCAGCCGTAGGTGTGCACGGTTTCCGTCTGTCCAGCTAGCGGCCCGACGGTTTGCGGCACATCCTTGGTTTCCTCGCCAATGCCTTTCAGTGTCCCGCGGGGCTTGGCGCCGCCCAGGTCGCCGCCGTCATTGTGTCCCATCTGCAGCAGCAGGAAGTCGCCCGGCTTCATTTCGGCCAGCGTTTTCGCCCACATGCCTTCGTTGATGTAGGTACGCGACGAGCGGCCGGCCCGGGCGCGGTTCGCGACATTGATCCGGGAAGTATCGAAAAACTGGGCGAAATGGTCGCCCCAGCCCAGATCGCGCCCGTTACGCGCCGTGGAGTCGCCAACGATGAATACGGTGGGCAGCTTCGGGTTCAGCGGCGCATCGGCCGGTGTCGTCGCCTGCGGGGGAGCGTCGGGTGGGGGAGCGGGATTTTGTCCCACGGCCATCTGCCAGGCCGCCAGAGCGAGGATGCTCGCAATCAGAACCCGCCGTGTTTGTTCTGCCATGCCCGTCAGCTTAACATCTGGCCGCGCTTGCTGTTTCCTCAATTAGGATGGGCGTGTCGTTTTGCGAGAGGAATCAATGATTGAAGTCTTCAGGCTCAGGAGAGCCATCGTTCTTGCCACCGTTCTGTTTCTCCCCGTTTCTGCCGCGATGCATGCGCAGACTGCGGCAACGTGGACCGTCCAACCCGAATGGGTAAAGGCGCACGAGGAATTTCTTTCCAGTGACGATATGAAGGGCCGCGGAAGCGCCACACCGGATGAAAAGCGCGCTGCGGACTATGTCGCCTCGAAGTTCGAGGGCTACGGTCTCCAGCATGCCCCTGGCATGAATTCGTATATCCAAAGCGCCGAAGTGCACGAGCCCGAGTTCGATGGACACGCAACGCTGAACATCGGCGGGACCAGATTCCATGAGGGAACGGACTTCACCATTCTGATGGCGTCCGGAGAGAATGTCAGCGAACGTCTTGTGCACGTTCCGCTGACGGGAAACAGCACGTTGCATCAGACCCGCGGCTCAGTGCTGATCGGCACCGAAAAGCCGGCCAATATGAGCTCTGGTCAGGTCGCCAGCTACCTCCGCCGTGCAGGTGGCGCCATGGTGGTGGTGGAAGAAGATCCCTCAACTTCCGCCATGCTGACAATGTTCGGCGGCAAGACGCGGGTTCCCATGTCCCTTGCAGGAGCATCCGGAAGTGGACGTGGTGGGCCGACCGTCATTGTTGTGAAACATGACTCCATGTCTAAGTTCGAGAATGCGGCGGAAGGCGCGGTTGTTTCTCTGGATCTCCATCCCGTCAAGAATCTTCCCAAGCGCGAAACCTACAACGCCGTCGGATATCTTCCGGGTTCAGACCCTCACGCCGGCACACTCCTGCTTACCGCCCACCTCGACCACCTCGGTGTCGGCCGCCCCGTCAACGGGGACAGCATCTATAACGGCGCCAACGACGATGCTGCCGGCACGACGGCAGTGATGGAGCTCGCACACGCGCTGGGGGCCGGTCCCAAGCCTCGCCGCAGCGTTCTCTTTGTTTGCTACGGCAGTGAAGAAGCCGGTGAGCTCGGTTCGACCTACTTTGGCGAACACCCGCCGGTGCCGCTCAAGGAGCTGATTGCGAACCTCGAATTCGAGATGATCGGAAACCAGGATCCGAAGATGCCGAAAAACACGCTGCTGCTCACCGGTTGGGAGCGCTCGAACCTTGGACCGACGCTTAAGGAGCACGGAGCGCTTCTCGGCCCCGATCCCTATCCGGAGCAGCACTTCTTCGAACGCTCCGACAACTATGCGCTGGCCCTGAAGGGGGTTGTTGCCCATACCGCCGCGGGCTGGGGAGATCCGCCGACCTATCATCAGCCGGACGACGACATGCAGCATCTCGACCTGCCGTTCATGACCGCGGCGATCCAATCCCTGATTGAGCCGGTGCGTTGGCTGGCCAGCAGCGATTTCAAACCCGAGTGGAACAAGGGCGGGCAGCCAAAGCCGCGTCAATAGAGCGATTTGATAATCGTGTAGACCAGAGAGAGATGGTGCTGAAGCCGTTTTCTCCCATTGAAATTGGCCAAAGTATTACCGAAACTGCATAAGAAGGTCCCAGGAGAAGAGGGCGCTATGTCCGTTGAACAGGCTATTGATTTCGCTCAAAGTCACGCTGAACGCTTCGTCGGCGAGCTCAAAGATCTGCTTCGCATTCCGTCCATCTCCACGACGCCGGAACGCAGTGGGGACGTCCGCCGCGCCGCGGAGTTCACCGCCGAGGGGCTGCGGGCCGCGGGCATGGAGAACGTGAGGCTGATCGAAACCTCGACACCGGCCAGACAGGGACATCCGCTGGTGTATGCCGACTGGCTGCACGCGGAAGGAAAGCCCACGGTTCTGCTCTATGGGCACTATGATGTGCAGCCCCCCGACCCTCTCGACGAATGGAAGTCGCCTCCTTTTGAGCCCGAGGAACGAAACGGCAATCTCTACGCGCGCGGCGCGGTCGACGACAAAGGGCAGATGTGGATGCATGTCAAAGCCCTGGAATCATTGATGAAGACTGGGGGTACGCTGCCGGTCAACGTTCGCGTCATTGTGGAAGGTGAAGAGGAGGTTGGCGGCGAAGGCATTGCGGCCTTTGTGCGCGAACATGGCGACCAGCTCAAAGCGGATGCGGCACTGGTTTCCGACACGGAAATGTTCGCGCCTGAGCTGCCGACTTTGTGTGTTGGCCTGCGCGGCATGATCTATACCGAACTCGAGGCGCGCGGAGCGGCCCAGGACCTTCACTCGGGCATGTATGGCGGGGCGGCGCCCAATCCTTTTGTGGCGCTCGCGCAGATCATCGCTCGTCTCAAGCGCGAAGACGGTCACATCGCGATTCCCGGCTTCTACGATGGCATTGAAGAGCCCACCAAGGCCGAACTCGAAGCCTGGCGCTCGCTGCCATTTGATGAAGAGCACTATCGCAAGACGGAGGTCGGCTCCAAGGCGTTGACCGGAGAAATGATGTTTTCCGTTCTGGAGCGTACATGGGCACGTCCCACCATGGATGTTCACGGCATGCCGGGTGGTTTCACCGGTGCCGGCGCGAAGACCGTGATTCCGGCAAAGGCCCTGGCGAAGATCAGCTTCCGCCTGGTTCCCGGCATGAAGCCGGAAACGACGTTCGCGAAATACAAAGCGTTTGTGGAAGAGGTATGTCCCGCCGGCATCCAGCTCGAAGTCCGCATGATCCACTCAGGCGAGCCGATTGTGGTCAGCACGGATAACGACTACGTCCGTGCCGCCACGGCGGCCATGGCGGAAGTCTTCGATAGGAAAACGGTGTTTGTACGTGGCGGAGGCTCGATTCCGATCGTCGGCGATTTCGTTCGCGAGTTGGGTATCCCGACCGTCCTGATGGGCTTCGGCCTGCCGGACGACAACCTTCACGCCCCCAATGAAAAATTCCACCTGCCGAACTTCCACCGGGGCATTGAGTCCATCATTCGCTTCCTGGGCAAGGTGGGCGAAAAGGCATAGAGCGCGGGGGACGGCAGCGTGCCCCCGAACTCCTTGCGCGTACCAGCAGGGACGCGCACCAGCAGGAAATTCCCGGTGGAGTCCATAGCCTCCAAATCGTACGCACTTCCCGGTGCGCTTCCGGTTCATGGTTTCGTGCTGGCCGGCGGCCAAAGCTCCCGGATGGGCCGGGACAAAGCACTGCTCCCTTTTCTGGGCAAGCCCTTGGTGGAGATTGCGGTCGAAAAGCTCCGCACATTCTGCCCGGATGTATCGATTGCCGGAAACCGGGAGGACCTTGAGCCCTATGCCCCGATTGCCCATGAAACGCGGACAGGCATTGGCCCAGGGGCGGGACTTGAAGCCGCTCTTCTGGCATCGCGGCAACCCTGGATACTGATGATTCCCGTAGATGTACCCCTGGTCCCCGCAGACCTGCTGGAGCGGTGGGTCCGGGAGATCATCCAAAATCCCGGGTTCTGTGGAAGCTTTCTGATCACGAATGGCGTGCCTCAGCCTGCCTTTGCCCTGCTGCATCAACGCTGCACGGGCGCGGTGACGGCATCTCTGGACGCACGCGAGCAGCGGCTCACGAGTCTGTTGTATGCGGCGGATGGCGCGGACCTCGGCGTTATGTACGCAATGAATGTGAATCAGTTTGCGCCGGGCGCCACAGAACGCGAGATCGAATTCTGGTTTTCTAACCTCAATACACCCCAGGAGTTCGCCGAGGCGGAACGTTGGGCTCGTGACCCCGAAAATCATCGGTGAAAGATCGTAGGGGGGCCGAAACGGTCTCTTCTTCCAGTTAACTCATTCATTACGCAAGGCTTACATCATTTTGACAAAAGAGTGACGACTACCTCGCACGCTTCAGTGCCATACTGGAAATCAGTCACTTAGGAGCTGCGCATTTGGCGGACGAGGAAGCTCAACAACCAGTCGCGGACAGTGATATCAAGCTGCCACCCCCCGACGCGCCGCTGACCGCCGAGGTCAGTGAAGACGCGCCGCCGGCTGTGCAGGAGTTCATGGCCGAGTCCGCCCAGGCCAATGAGGCGGAAGTCGAGGCGGTTGCCGACAATGTCGGTTTCGCCGCGACGGCCGGTTTGGCGGCAGCTGAGTTCGCCACGCCCGTGCTGCCCTATATCTCGTTCGAAAATGTCTGCAAGTCTTTTGGCGCTTTCGCTGTACTCAAGGACGTCAGCTTCTACGTCAATGCCGGTGAGACCCTGTGCATTCTGGGCCGAAGCGGCGTCGGCAAGTCCGTTTCCCTGCAGATCCTGATGGGGTTTCTCAAGGCCGACAGCGGTACCGTACTGGTGGCCGGGCAGGATATTGCCGGATTCACCGACCGCGAAATGCAGGAGGTCCGGCGCAAGGTGACCATGGTGTTTCAGAACGGGGCGTTGTTCGACTCGATTACCGTGGGCGAAAACGTGGCTTTTCCGCTCCGTGAGCGTGGTCATATGGAGGAAGATCAAATTCTTCAGGTGGTCAAGGGCCTTTTGGAAATGGTGGGCGTTTCGGGCATGGACCATTTGCTGCCCTCGGACCTCTCTACCGGTATGAAACGCTCGGTCGCTATCGCGCGCGCACTCGCGGCGCAGCCGGCGGCTGTGCTGTACGACGAACCCACCACGATGGTGGATCCTTTGATGGCCAATCTGCTCGGAGACCTGATACAACGCCTAAAAATGCAGCTGCATCTTACGAGCATCGTCGTCACGCACGACATGCGATTCGCTCAGAAATTAGCCGATCGTGTGGTTTTTCTGCACGAAGGTAAAGCGCGCTTCTTCGGCACGGTGGAAGAAATGCGTCGATCCGATGACCCCATCCTGGTTGAATTTCTTGCCCTGGATGAACTTGTTCTGCCAAACTAGAAAGACCAATCTTCTGCCGCTCGCACTGAAAGCGCCGATTCCTGGATGAGCAATAGGGCCGCTTTCAGGTAACCACGAATGTGAACTGTTTCCAGATGGTTCCAGCCTGTTACTCGCCTGGGTTGCGACGATGACCACTCCCGACTATCTCGAGCAAGTAGTCATATCCAGCAGACGGTCCTCCCGTTCCCAATCGTCCTCGTCGCGGTGGCTCTCGGAAGCTCCCACGATCGCCTGGGCCGGACTGGACCTTCTTACTGTTGCGGTGTCCGGCTTTGTCGTCTTTCGCACCCGGCTGGATGCCGAGATGATCCTGCCTACGGTCAATCTCTTCGGCAGGCTCGTCCATTACGGACCGTTTGTTTCCGCCCTGTATCTGCTTCTGTTCGGCGTGTGCCTGATTGTTTCTTCCCGGAACTACGGCCTGTACCGCGGCGGTATCCATCACAGCGGCCTGCATGAACAGCGCATGACATTCCAGGCGACCATGACCGCCGCTTTGCTGCTGTGTGGCGCGCTCTATCTTTCCCACGGATACATCGTCTCCCGCGTCAGTCTGCTGCTCACGATCCTGCTGACCCTGCTTCTGCTGATGACCCGCCGGGCCGTCTGGCGCACCATTGTCCATCGCCGTTACCGCGAGGGCCGCGAAACCCGCAACATTCTGATCGTGGGCGACGGCCGGGTTGGTCAGGCCCTGCGCAACCATCTCCAGTCGCTACGCCACCTGGGCTTTCGGTTCACCGGCTTCATCTCCCTGAATCCGCGGGAGAACGGCAGCGGCAATTCCGAAGTCATTGGCGACATCCGCAACTGCGTGGCCGTCGCTCGCTCGCTCTTCGTCGACGAAATTTACTTCTCGACACCCGCGGACAAGCAAACGGTGCTTGCCGTGGTCGAAGAGGCGCGCGCCCTGGGCATCGAAGTTCGCGTCGTGCCGGACCTCTATGACGGTCTCGCCTGGAACGCGCCCGTGGAATACATTGGGCAGTTCCCGACCATTCCGCTTCACCGCCGGGAGTTCCCGCGCGGCGCTTTCCTGTTGAAGCGCGTGATCGACGTTTGCGTCTCGCTTACCGCGCTGCTGGTACTGTCGCCGCTGCTGCTGGTCATTGCCATCCTGGTGCGCCGCGACTCCGCCGGCCCCATCTTCTACTGCGCCGATCGAATCGGCCGCAAGGGAAGAATGTTCAAGTGTTTCAAGTTCCGCACCATGGTGCTGGACGCTGACAGGCGCCGCGCGGAAGTCGAACACCTGAACGAACGCAACGGCGTGTTGTTCAAGGTCACCAACGATCCGCGTGTTACCCGGACCGGCGCGTTCCTGCGCAAGTATTCACTGGATGAACTGCCGCAGTTCTTCAACGTTCTGCGTGGCGACATGAGCCTGGTAGGCCCGCGCCCCCCGATATCGTCGGAGGTCGAACAGTACGAGCTTTCGCACCTCCGCCGTCTGGATGTGCTGCCCGGCATGACCGGCCTGTGGCAGGTGGAAGCCCGCCAGGACCCCTCGTTCGACAATTACATCTCCCTCGATACCGCCTACGTGGAGAACTGGAACATCCTGCTCGATCTGCGCATCCTGGCGCGGACGGTGGGTGTTGTGGTTGCCGGCACGGGCTCCTAAAGCAAATCTCCCGTGGTTCCGATAGGCAAGGTAGGAGGCCGTTCCTCCGGCCTATCCGCCGCTTCCCGCGCTCTCGGCGTAAACTGTTGGTGTGCGGATTGCAATAGCCCAGATCAACCCCACCGTCGGCGACTTTTCCGGCAACCTCAAGAAAATTCGTGAATTCACCGGCCGTGCCGCGGAGCAGCATGCGGAACTGGTGATGTTCCCAGAACTCGCAATCTGCGGGTATCCCCCCGGCGACCTGCTTGAAAAAGACGCTTTTCTCGACTGTGCCGCGAGGACTCTCGCCGAGGTAGCCGAGTTGACGCGCGAGGAAGGCTCGCCCGCGATTCTCGTTGGAACGCCTGCCTATGCGGAGGTTCCAAACGGCAAGCGCGCAAGAAACGTTGCCGCGGTGCTCGACAAAGGCGAAGTGCGGCATCTGCAGCAGAAGATGCTGCTGCCGTTTTACGACGTCTTCGATGAACAGCGTTACTTCGAACCGGCGACTCACCAGGAACTCATCACCATCCGGGGCAAAGCGGTCGCGCTCACCGTGTGTGAGGATGCGTGGAACGATAAGCTGTTCTGGCCGCGGCAGAATTATCCCGTCGATCCGGTCGAAGAACTGATGAAGCAATGGGGTGTGCTGCCCCAACCGCTCAGTGGCCACCGCTTGATCCTGAACATCTCGTCTTCGCCGTACTGGCATGGCAAGACACGGGTGCGGCGCCGCATGATCGGCGCGCTTGCGAAACGTCATCGTGCGACCGTGGTGATGGTCAACCAGGTGGGTGCGAACGACAGCCTGATCTTTGACGGCGACTCGTTTGCCATGAACCCCGACGGCGAAATCATCGCCCAGGCGGCCGAGTTCGCGGAAGACCTGGTGGTCTTCGACACAGAGAATGCCGTGCCTGTCACGCAATCTCACCAGCATGAAGACGTCGCGGCGCAGGCAATGGATCCGCGAGGCCCCGCGGAGTATGCACGCACCTGGAATGCGCTGGTGCTGGGTACACGGGACTATCTGCACAAGTGCGGCTTCCGCAAAGCCCTGCTCGGTCTGAGCGGTGGTATCGACTCCGCGCTGGTTGCTGCGATCGCGGTGGAGGCGCTCGGCGCCGAGAACGTGCAGGGCATCGGCATGCCGAGCGAATTCTCCTCTACGGGCTCTGTTTCCGATGCGGAAAAGCTCGCCAGGAATCTTGGCATCGCGTTTTCGATTGTGCCTATCCGCGGGATCTACGAAGCGTTCAGTAAAGAGCTCGAACCCTTTTTCGCGGGAAGCGCGTTTGGACTGGCCGAAGAAAACATCCAGCCGCGCGCGCGCGGCACGCTGTTGATGGCCCTTTCCAACAAAACCGGATCGCTGGTGCTGACAACCGGCAACAAGAGCGAGATGGCGGTAGGCTACTGCACGCTTTACGGCGATATGGTGGGCGCGCTGGGTGTGATTGCCGATCTCTACAAGACAGAGGTCTACGCGCTGAGCCGGTACGCGAATCGCGATCGCGAAATCATCCCGGAAGCGACGCTGACCAAACCGCCATCGGCGGAGTTGCGTCCCGGGCAGAAAGATACCGACTCACTGCCGCCCTATGAGGTTCTCGATCCCATTCTTGAGGCTTATGTCGAGGACTACTGCTCGGCGGAAGAGATCGCGGCCGCGCAGAAAGTCGATGTCGAGCTTGTGCGGCACGTGATCCGGCTGGTCGAGATCGCGGAATACAAGCGCCAGCAGGCCGCGCCCGTTCTGAAAGTTTCCAAGAAAGCGTTCGGCATGGGGCGGCGTTTCCCGATCGCTGCCCGCCGTGAAGTCTAATTCCACATCAAGTGCCGCGTGAACCGCGGTTGAGGAGTTTTCTTATCGTGAAGAACATGCAACTTGCAGCCGCAGCCGGTTTCCTGGCGATCACACTTCCCCTGGCCGCGCAAAGCCGGGCGCCCATTCCCCAGGCTCCCAAGCCGAACGTTCCGGCCGCCCCTGCGCCTGCTGCCATCACGTTTCCTCCGGTCAACCCGGAAAACTTCACGGTGACCTCGCCTTCGGTGGAGGACGTTAACGGTTTCCTGAAGTCGATCTGGGGCTATGAGCCCGGCCGTACCTGGAGTGTTGTTTCCATTCTGGGGACACCGGCGCCCGGCGTTGCGAAGATCACGGTTCTGATCGCCGACAAGGCACAGCCCGGCCGAATGTCGCGCGCCGTGTTCTTCACCACCCCGGATGGCAAACATGTGATTGCCGACGAAGTCATGCCGTTCGGTCCCAAGCCGTTTGCGGAAAATCGCGCTGTGCTTCAAGCTCGCGCCGATGGCCCGGCGCGCGGCGCATCGGGAAAAGATCTGATGCTGGTTGAGTTCGCGGATCTGCAGTGCGGCGCGTGCCGTGAAGCGGCAACCACCATGGACAATCTCGCGCAGGACTTCCCCCAGGCCCGCATCGTGTTCCAGTACTTCTCGCCTGACCCGCGGCCGCTTGTGGAGCATGCGATTGCGGAAGGCATGTGTGTGCGCAAGGCCAAGGGTGATGCTGCGTTCTTCGACTACGCGCAATCGGTCTACGCGGCCGAGGGCGGTCTGGCCCCGGATAAGGCAGATGCCACGCTGAATACGGCAGCCGCCAAGGCGGGTGCAGATCCTGCAGCAGTCGCTGCCTGTTCGCAGACGGCCGAAGCCAGGCAGGCTGTTTCCGATTCCTTGAAGCTGGCTCACGACATTGGGGTGAGCGATGAACCGATGCTCGCGATTAACGGGCATCTCATTCCGCTGCGTCTGATCCCTTATGAGGTCCTCAAGAGAATCGTCGTCTGGCAGGCCAATCAGGATGGGGTCGCGGTCACGCTACAGCCCAGTCTTCGCTCGTTGAAGTAGGCACGAAAAAGTTCCTATGGTAACTATTGCCCGGTAACGGACGGCCCATCGACAGAACGACCGTGCGCCATAAAATTGACCCACCCATGGTTGATGTCAAAACAGCAGTTACAACGGCCAATGCATTCCTGATGGACTTGTATCCTACCGCCCGGGAAGTTCGCCTTGAAGAAGTTGCCTTGAACGCAATAGGAACCGCGTGGCAGGCGGTTCTATCGTTCCGCATGGTCGAAAGCGGTCAGCTGGCCCCGCTGTCTTCGCAGGGAAGCCGCGTCTTCAAGCAAGTGGACGTTGACCGCATTTCAGGTGAGGCTCGTGCACTGCGGGGCTGGAAGCCCAACGGGAATTGAGAGACCAGGGCTCAGAGTCTCTCGAAGCTCGACCGTTCTCGATATGGAATTTTAGGCAGCCACAGCGTTCGTGGAATTCGCGCGTCCCACCGAAATCATCGGCAGAAAGAAACAGTTCGCGTGTCCCTTCGCGCCTGAACAACCGAAACACCGGTTGGAGGGTAAGCAGGGCTGCGAGGCTTTCGATTGGGAGCAGGATCCTTTCGGGGTGCGCTTTGAAAGCGACGTCAACTGCATGGGTGGGCCCTCCTGATTGTGTTGTAGACGAGAGTACGAGCGCCACCTCGTCGTGCCTATCCAACCTCGGGAGCATTACTGGTAACCAGGTCTGATCGAGAGCGTGCGGAGTCGCGATGGGATAAAAAGGTCTCAGCCACCGCACCTTTTTATTTGGGCGATTCGTCCATCCTCCAGCGGTTCTTTCAACCTATGCGACGACATGCCGTCCGCGACTTCCATCGATCCGCATTCCGGGTTGGCCTCACATGGTTGTGTCTGTTTGGGCCGGCGCTTGCGCAGGAGCAGGCTTCCGCGGGCGACACGGTTTACCATCTGCACGGTGTCGTGCTGAATGCGGTGACCGGGCAGCCGATCGCGCGTGCTCTGGTGCAGACGCAGGATCGCCGTCTGGCAACGATGACGGATAGCGAAGGCAAGTTTGCGGTGGACATCTTTGTACCGCCTCCAGCGAAAGCGCAAGAGCAGTCCGCTTTTGTTGGCTATGGCTATGGCTATGGCTTGGGCTTCGGCGCCAGCGTCAACATTTTCCTGGTGGCCCGGAAACCGGGTTACATCGAACCGCGCATCATGGGCCAGCCCATACCCCTGAATGATGCGTTGTCCTCCACGAACATCGAGCTGAAGCTGCAGCCCGCCGCAGCGATCGAAGGTCAGATCTCGGTGCGTGGCGCGGACGTGCCGCGGAATATCGGTGTCATGTTGATGGCTCACGTCATGAGCGACGGCTCTTTGGTGTGGACGATGCGGGGCCAGCAGGTGACGAACAGCCGGGGAGAATTCCGCTTTTCCAGCCTCCAGCCGGGGGAATACACCCTGATGACGATGGAATGGCACGACGAGCAGGCCGGGCCACGGCCGCCGCCGGGCGTCGTTTCCGAGCAGTACCAGCCCCTATTTCTGGGTGATGTCTCTGACGCTGCGGCCGCGACCAAACTCCAGTTGCACAGTGGGCGAACCACGCGCGTGGAATTTCATCTCGAACCGGCTCCCTTTTACCCGGTGACGATCCCCGTGGCCAACCCGCCAGGAAGCGTCAATGCGCAGGTTCTCAACAACGGAATGTTTGCGGGATACCAGTTTCGCTATGACAGCCGCTTGCAGACCGTCGAGGCTTCCCTGCCTCGCGGTACGTACGACGTTCTGATCAGCAGTTTCGGCCAGCCAAATCTCGTAGCAGAGTTGCCGGTACATGTGGAGGGTGCCCCCGTACGCCTGGCTCCGGTCACTCTGTCGCCCGTCGTCAACATTCCCGTTCAAGTTCGCACCGAATTCACGAACGACGATCAGCAACAGGCTGGACAGGGAATGCGTCGAGGTCCTTCGTTTTCTGGTGCGCCGCGCACGCCGCCGGTCAACATCTATCTGCGTTCAGACAGCGGAATGAGCGGCGGCAGCGCTGGAATGAGACAGCCCGACGGAAGTGTTGTTCTGCAAAACGTCATGCCGGGTACGTTTCACGTTGTGGCACAGGTTTACAACGCCTATATCGCATCCATGACTTCGGGCGGTGTCGATCTCACACAACGCCCCTTGGTTGTCGCGAGCGGCAGTTCGCCCGAGCCAATCGAGATTGTGCTGCGTAACGACATGGCTTCGCTTACGGGCACGGTCTCCGGACTTGGGGAAAGCTCTTCGCGGCCTGAGGCCGTGGTGATGTTTATCCCCACAGACGCATCCGGACGGTTCCAGCAAACCTATGTCCGTCGCGATGACAAGTTTGCGATGAATAACCTTGCACCGGGGAGCTATCGCGTATTGGCGTTTCGAGATATTCGCTCCCAGCTTGCTTATCGCGATGAAGCGACCATGCGCCGTTTTGAAGGCAAAGGTGCGACGGTCACCGTTGCGGCCGGGCAATCCGCGCAGGCGGATGTCGCGGTGCTCGATTCACCGGAGGTGGACGAGCCGTGAGAACCACCCGCCAGCTTCGGAGAATGACTGTGCTGATCGTCACATTGGCATCGGTTGGTTCTGCATGCCACGTGTCGGCACAGCAGCTTGCCAAGGCTCGGGTCAGTGGGCGCGTCGTAAGTGCGAGAGACCAGCATCCCCTGGCCCACGTCAAAGTAGCACTGGAACGCCAGCAGAATGGCGAACCGGTCGCTACAGTCAATGCCGGGGAAGACGGGAGCTTTGTGTTTGAGGATGTTCCGGCAGGCAAGTTCCGGCTGGTTGGTTTCGCACCTGGCTTTGTCTCGTCCGCCTACCAGGAGCATGAAGGTTATTCGACACTGATCGTAACGGGTGCGGGAGTTGCCACGGAGGGTCTTCAACTCGAATTGACTCCCGGGGCTTCCATCGCTGGCCGCCTCACCGATGAGACCGGTGAGCCCCTCGCCAATGGCAATCTCATGTTGTATCGCGAGACTGATTTCGGAGCCGAACGTGTCCGCCGCATGCGTGGGCAGCGAACCAACGATTCGGGCGAGTATGAGTTTGAGGATCTTCCTCCCGGCCGTTATTTTTTGTCTGCCATCGCGCAGCCCTGGTACGCTGTGCATCCTCATGTCGAGCCGTCCACCAATGTTCCGTACCGGGCTGCCATTGATCCATCGCTTGACGTGACGTACCCGCAGCTCTTTTACCCCAGCAGCCTGGATTCCAATAGTGCTGTTCCGATCGCGCTGAAGGCGGGTGAGCAATTCACCGCGGACATGCAACTACAGCCGGTGCACGCACTCACCATTACGATTCGCGCGTCGGCTGGTGAGCGGAATGGGCAGCGCGCTACATATTTCCCTCGGCTCAGTCACATGGTTTTCGGTGTTGAAGAACCGGTCCCTCCCGTAGTCGAGACAGACAGCCGCGGCAACCAGATCATTGGGGGGATCGCACCTGGTACCTATCGCGTGCAGGAGGTGCAGACGAGCGGGGTTATTTCCCGCGGCCTCTCCACTGCCGTTCAACTCACGAGCGAATCGATTTCGATCGACCACTCTTCGCCCTCTCCCTCTTCCCTGGTGCAGATCGCGATGCATACGATTGACAGGAAACCTTTGCCAGCCGGGCTTCAACTGCAACTCACGACTGCCAACAGGCCGGCAGCGAGCGCCAAAGCGGATGCGCAGGGTTCCGTGACGCTGAAGAATGTGCCAGAAGGTGACTACCAGGTTCGTGTGAGCGCGACCACCCGGGCCTTTCCTGTCGTCCAACTCAAAACCGGTGGCAAGGAAGTTCCCAATAAGCGGCTGCATGTCTCTGAGAGCGGCGAAGCTGTGACGGTCGACCTCATCCTGGCGTCAGGCGCTGTGAATGTCGAAGGTGTTGCGCAGCGTGACGGGAAACCTGCCGGCGGATCGATGCTGGCCCTGATCCCCGCCGGCGACGATACCAGCGAGGAACTTTATCGCCGTTACCAGAGCGACCTCGATGGGGGCTTTGTTTTTCGCAGTGTCATTCCCGGCAACTATCTGCTGGTGGCCATCGACGACGGTTGGGGACTGCGGGTGACGGACGCTGCCGCAATGCAGCGCTATCTGCTGCATGCGGTTCCTGTCAGCGTTCCGCCCACGGCCTCGGGTCCTATGCAGTTGAGCACGCCGGTCGTCACCCAGCCGAGGTAAGGCGGAACGGCGTAGTGTGCGAGTTCAACGTGCACCCGCACAGCCGATTCCGATACAACGATAGATATGTCCACCGATCCACAAACCGGCCGCTGGTATCCCCTGCCACGGGCCCTGCGTTCGTTGGTTGTGGACTCGCCCGATTCGGTATTGCTGGAGACGAATCGCCCCGGCGGCCACAATCGCTCCAGCTATCTTTTCCGCGATCCGAGAGAGACGTTTGCCATCCATAGCCGTGAGGATCTTTTGCGTGCGTTCGCTCGCGTGGAAGAAGCGACGCAGGCCGGGCATTTTGTAGCCGGCTTCTTCAGCTATGAATGCGCAGGCTTGTTCGATCCTCACCTGCTCACCTCAGAGGTGGCACCAGGACAGCCTTATGCGTGGTTGGGAGTCTACGAAGATCCAATTATCTTTGATCACTGCGCCGATCACTACACCGGCAGTGCGGGGGACGGACAAGCGCTCCATGACATTGCAGGCGAGCCAGCCGTGACGGCTGTGCAATGCTCCGCGGAACTGGCAATCAGCCGGGCAGCGTATCGCCAAAAGATTCAGGCCATTCATGAATTGATCGCCGGGGGCGACACCTACCAGGTCAACCTTACGGACGTTGTGGAAGGAGCGACCAGCGCATCGCCGCTGGAACTCTTCGAACATCTCAGCCTGCAACAGCCAGTGGCCTACAGTGCTCTGCTGAATCTGCCCTTTGCGAATATTCTGTCGTTCTCACCTGAGTTGTTTTTTCGCCGGGATGGCAGCGGGATCACCGTCAAGCCGATGAAGGGAACAGCCTGCCGCGGCGCCGATATGCAGGAAGATGCGGCAGCCTCGTTGGCGCTGCGGAATGATCCTAAGAACCACAGCGAACATGTGATGATCGTCGATCTGCTGCGCAACGATCTGGGCAAGGTTTGCGTGCCGGGCAGTGTGCGCGTTCCGGAGCTGTGCGCCGTCGAGCCCTACCGCACTCTGTTGCAGATGACATCCACCATCCACGGTCGCCTGCGTGCCGATGCCTCTCATCTCGATGTTTTCGGCAGCTTGTTTCCCTCCGGCTCCATTACCGGCGCGCCGAAGCGCCGGACTATGGAGATCATCCATGCGCTGGAAGCGAAGCCACGCGGATCCTATACGGGGGCCATTGGTTTCTTCGGCCCACGGCAGCAGGCGGCATTCAGCGTTGCCATACGCACCGTTGTCATGACGGGAAGTGCCCTGCGCATGGGTGTTGGCGGAGGCATTGTTGCGGATTCGAGCGCCGATGACGAATATGACGAATGCCTGTTGAAAGCGAAATTCCTGAGCGCGAATGCTCCGGATTTCAAACTCATCGAAACCATGCGCTGGCATCAGGGCGTGGCGTTGCTCGAACTGCACGAGGAGCGCATCGCCGCATCGGCCGTATATTTCGACTTCCCATTTTCCGCCCGGGCTTTTCACGCAGCGCTCGAAACCAGCGCCGCCGGTTTCGAGCCGGCAATCGACTACAGGGTTCGAATCACATTGGACAGGTTTGGAAGGTTCGATGTGACTTCCATGGTGCTCGACGAGAACTCATGGAAGGGGCGGCTGAAGCTATGCACCGAACACACGAACTCACCGGACATCTTCTTGCACCACAAGACCACCAACCGCGCGCTGTACCTGCGCGAGTTTGCGGAGGCGCAACGTCAGGGCTTCGGTGAGGTGTTGTTCCAGAATGAAGAAGGCGCTCTGACTGAAGCCGCGAATCACAATCTTTGTGTCCTGCTTGAGGGAAAGTGGCTGACCCCGCCAGTCCGCACCGGAGCCTTGCCGGGCGTGTATCGCAGCTATCTCTTACGCAAAGGCGAAGCAACAGAGGCCTCGCTTACGCTTCAGTCCCTGCACAACGCGCAAGCGATTTCGTTGTGCAACGCAGTGCGCGGCCTGCGTCCTGTGCACGAGATCGTGTCCGCCTCAGGGGAACTCATCTGGAAGGCTCCGGGCTAAAGCAGTTCCGGTAATGGTGTAGACCGAAGAGAGGGTGCCGAAGCCGTTTTCTCCCAATGAAAACGGCATTCTCCGCTGTTTGGAAGACCACAGTATTACCGGAACTGCTATAAAGCAGTTCTCCTGAAGGCGAAAGTGCGCAAGCGAGTTTTCTCCCAAGTCGTCCACCGTCGTTGCCGACTGTGATGGATGAAACGCCTGGAACCGTTTCATTTGTCGCCGGAGAAGTCACGAACTCCCACGTGAGCACGTCCCCAAGCGCCAACGGCGCGCCATATACCAGCATGGGGTGAAACCCCATGTAACGGATAACCATAGAGGCGAGCGCTGAAGGCGCGACATATAAGCAGCCACGAAAGGCCGGCCGGTGGCCGCAACCCACATGCCGGGACGGATCTTGTATCTTCGGCGGTATAGGCGAGAGCATATGTCGGGCCGTTGGCCCTTTAGAGGCAGTTCCGGTAATGGTGTAGACCGAAGAGAGGGTGCTGAAGCCGTTTTCTCCCAATGAAAACGGCATTCTCCACCGTTCGGGAAGACCACAGTATTACCGGAACTGCTCTAATATCGCGGTTGGTCTGACATGGGGCTCCACCTCCCCAGCGAGCAAGAACAAAGACCGCTCGCCGGGGTCCCCGTTCCGCCCCATGCTGGGATATGGCAGTTTTGCTCATACTTCGGTCCCAGAAGGATTTCAGAATGCCGTTTTCATTGGGAGAAAACGGCTTTGGCATTTTCTCCCTCTTCTGCACGGTGACCAAAACTGCGGACCGCGCCGTTGGCGCTGGTTTGTTCAATCACAAACAGCAAGGGTCCCACCTTGGCTCCCGATGCCAAGGCTGGTTTTTATTAGGAAAACAACCTCCTCCGTGCCATTCGAAACCACAGTATGAGGAGATTTGCTTGAACGCTGAAGTCGCCGATATTCCCGGATGTCTGTGATTCTTTAGCCCCTCCGGGCCAGGTATGGTACGGGGTCAACGTCCAGGCGTGTTGCTACACAAGCGGTTGAGTAGAGCCCTTCATCTTGACAGCAGACTTTCACTTCAGGCTAAATGGCTACCGCGTTCGAACTGATCTGCGGGCTGGTTTCTACTGCTTGGTTCTCCTGAGCGGGCCTGTCCGTGTGTAACCACGTAGGCCCTCTGGAGCATCGCGCTATGCCACGCCGCAAGCTTTTCTCTCGCCTTTTTGTTCTTCTGACCGTCTGCTTCTTCGCTTTATCCGGAACCTCCGGAGCGCAGACCTTCCAGCATCCCGGCGTTCTCGTGAGCCGTGCGCAGTTGGACTACATCAAGGCCATGGTGCAGGCGCACGTGGAGCCGTTCTATTCCACGTTCATCAAGGCGCAGAACAGCACCTGGGGATCGTTGAGCTACGCTCCAATTGGCCCGCCCGCCGGCGGCATGATCCAGTGCGGCTCCAGCTCCGTGCCCGACATCGGCTGCAGCGATTCCGACAATGATGCGACCGCGGCCTACACCCAGGCATTGCTCTGGTACATCACCGGCAACCAGGCCTATGCGCAGAAATCCATCCAGATCATGGACCTGTATGCGCAGAACCTGAAAGGTTACGACACGGCCTATTCCAATGCGCCGCTGCAGGCAGCCTGGGATGGACAGAAGTGGCCGCGTGCGGCGGAGATCATCCGCTACAGCAATGCGGGATGGACCGATCCGGAAATCACCGCGTTCCAGGCCATGCTGAACAATGCCATTGTTCCCCGCATCAAGAATGGCGCAACCGAGAACGGCAACTGGGAAATCAGCATGATCGAGTCGTTGCTGGGCATTGGCGTCTTCAATGACGACCAGACGCTGTTCAACACCGGCATCACCTACTACAAGCAGCGCATCCCTTCGAACTTCTACTATCACACCGATGGCCCGGCGCCTGTGCCTACCCCGCGCGGCAATCCTGGCTGGAACGGCCAGACTGTTTTCAATTCATCGGTGGATGGCGTCTCGCAGGAAACATGCCGTGACTTCGGCCATACCGAGTACAGCCTCGCCGGCACGATGAACGCAGCGGAAACAGCGCGTATTCAGGGCATCGACCTCTACACGCAATTTCAAGACCGCCTGATTGCAACGCTCGAGTTTCATGCCTTCTACCTGCTCGGCAATCCAGTGCCTGCCGCCGTTTGCGGCGGTACGGTCAGCCTGAATACCTATCCGACGTTCGAGATTGGCTACAACGAGTACCACAATCGTCTCAACCAGAATCTTCCTTACACCTTGCAGTGGCTGACCCAGAACGTCCGGCAGCAAGCCACGCCGGTCGACTACCACATGGTCGTGTTCGAGACACTGACGCATGGCGGCGATGTCTCATCCGAACAGCCGTTCCTGATCTGGACGTCCGGCAATGTCGCGACCATCACAGCCGACAGCAAGAATCCGGCGACGTTCACCACCAATGTGATTCCTGGCAGCAACACCAATCCCAACGTCACGTTGACGGTCAGCGGGGCTCCGGCGGGCATGACTGCCACCTTCAACCCCGTGGTGGTCACGGGAGCCGGTTCCTCCATGCTGACGATCAATGCGGATAGCACAACCGCTCCCGGCGTCTATCCTCTGACGATCACGGGGACGGTCGGCTCCTCCACCTACACAAACCTTCTGACAGTGACGGTGAATGCGCCAAACGCGGACTACTCTCTGGCGGTTTCGCCCAGCCCTGTCGCGATGATTTCGGGTGGAGCGGCGCAGTTCCAGACAACGCTTCTTCCTGTGAACAGCTATCGCGGGACCGTACCTCTCACGGCGAGCATTTCGCCCGCAGGCATGGGCCTCACCGCAAGTTTCTCTCCAGCCTCGGTAAGCGATACGAAGCTGACTTCGGTACTCACGGTCACGAGTGATGGAACAACGCCTGCGGGCACATACGCCATCACCGTTACCGGGAGCGATGCAACGCATACGGCGACTGCCAACCTGGTTGTGAACTCCATCGCGAATGGGTGCATCGCTCAGCTGGGAAATACCTTCGTCAGTGGACCGCTGGCGACACAGATGGGCACGTTCACCGCGGAGTGGGATGCGACTCCGTCCACGGCTCTGAACAATTCCAACGTCGGTCTCTCGCTCGGCGCGCAGGGCGCGTTTACCGGGTATGCCATCTCTGCGCGCTTCAACCCAACGGGCATGATCGACGCGCGCAACGGCGGAGCTTTTGCCGCCAACTCGACGATCAACTATGCCGCGGGTGTGACCTATCACTTCCGTGCCGTGGTCAACGTCCCCGCAAATACCTACAGCATCTACGTGACGCCGGCAGGCGGAACGGAGATTGCGGTTGGCACGAACTTCGCCTTCCGGTCGGAGCAGGCCGGCATCACCAGCATCGACCACTGGGACGCAATTTCCCAGGTAGGCACGATCAGCCTGTGCAACCTCTTCATCGATGCGCCGGACTTTGGCTTGCAGGCCACGCCCGCGTCTTTGACGGTGCAGGCAGGAACTTCGAACTCCTACACGGCCACCGTCACACCTCGCGGGGGCTTCACCGGAACGGTAGCGCTCACCGCTAGCGGGCTTCCCACAGGCGTTACAGCCACCTTCAATCCCGCATCTTTGAGCGGTGCGGCCACCTCGTCCACCATGACGATCGCTACGACGGCCGCTGCCGTACCGGGCGTTTACACCGTCGGTATCCAGGGAACCAGCGGAGCGCTGACGCAGACGACCTATCCGCAGTTGACGATCACCGCGGCTTGCGGCGCGCCCATCGCCACAGCGGCAAGTGTCACCGTCACGCAGAGTGCGTCGAAGGCCATTACGCTCTCCGGCACGCCAGGCGCGAACTGCGCGGCGAACGATCCGCTTACCTACACCGTGACTGCTTCACCCACACACGGAGTGCTCACCGGAACCGCGCCCTTCCTGACCTACACACCCACCCAGGGCTACACGGGCTCCGATAGCCTGTCGTTCACCGTAACGGATGCGTTGGCCGCGTCACCTATAAGCAGCGCCGCGCAGATCGCCATCACGGTGCAGGCTGCGAACGCCAACCTGCCCATCATCACGTCGGTTTCTCCGGTAAGTCTCACGGCGGGAAGCTCCGCAACGACCATCACAGTGAGGGGCAGCGGTTTTCTCGCCGGATCGACGCTTCTGTGGAATGGCTCGTCGCGCACGACCACCGTTGTCAACGCAACACAGGTCACGGCTTCTATTCCCGCAACGGACATTGCCACCCCTGGCGTAGCGGACATCGCGGTGCAGAGTTCGGCGGGAATTTCGGCGGCGAGCCAGGTATCGATCGATACGGCCGGCACGGGCACCTCGCCGGCGTCGATTGGCGTGCCTGCCACAGAGACCGTCACGCATGGTTCCAGCGTCAGTTTCCCTGTCACCCTGACGAATGTGCAGCCGACGTTTGCCACCGTGGCCTGTTACGACCTGCCGGCGGGCGCGAACTGCAGTTTCAATAACGTGACGTCGTCTCTTACCCTCGCGACCAGTTCCTCCACACCGGCGGGGCTTTACACCGTGCTCGTGGTGGCGGACGTGAAAGCCGTCACCACGGTTGCGGGCTTTACGGGATCCAGGCTGACGGCGCTGCTTTCGACTCTTATCGTCTCGCTGTTCTTCGCCTTCACTGTCCGTCGAAGGCGCACGCTGCGTTGGCTGCCCTTGCTCTCTGTGTTTACGTGCGTCGTGCTCGCATTGAGCGGGTGCGCAGGTGGTAGCTCCGGGACCACGACGACAACTACGCCCGCGGCCCACGTATCCACAACCATGCAGTTGACGGTGAAATAGCCATGACCCCATTCGACTGCTCGATCTACCAGACTGCGTGTTCGATAACCCGGAGATTCACGATGTCATTGTTGACAAACAGGCTCGCAAAGAAGGGCGTTTTCGCCGCTGTATTCACCCTGCTCTTTGCTGTTGCCGCGAGCGCCCAGGTCGCGGTCACAACCACAGCCTTGCCGATCGGAGCCACGGGCGCCCAATACTATGCAAACCTTGCGGCAACGGGCGGTACCGGTCCCTACACATGGACGGTGACGAACGGTACGCTGCCCAACGGACTGACCCTTTCAGGTGCTGGTGTCATTACCGGAACGCCCGCCGCCGTCACAGCGGGAGCGCCTCCTGTCGCCGACCAGTTTTCGGTCACCGCGCTCGATACGATGGGCGTATCGGCCGTTCAAACCTATCGCCTGGTGGTGCTTCCTCCCGGCTCGCATAGCCTGGTGCTCAACCAGATCTATACGGGAGCCAAGGGCAGCGCGAGCGCGCCGTACCTGGTGGACTATGTGGAAGCATTCAACGCCGGTCCCGTTGCCATCGATCTGCAGAACTGGACGCTGCAGTACACGCCGGCGACGTCCGACTTCACCACTGGGGGAAGCTTTCCCATCGGCTCGCTGGATCCGTATCACATCGGTACCACTGGAGGCAGTGATGGAGCAGGGAGCTACCCGGCTTTCACCATCACCTACTCTTCCAGCTTTGCTGCAAGCAACTGCAACTCTGCAACCGGGACCCCGGTCAATGCGTCCTTTCCGGCTGCGCACTGCTGGCTGAACCCAGGGCAGTTCTTTCTGGTGCAGATTGTTCCTTCGGGAAGCACAACTCCCACCACGCCGCAAACCTTTCCCCTGACTCCCGATCTCGATATCAGCGGTGGCGTTCCGAGCAATGTTGGCGCGGTTTCCGGAAGCACGAAGTGGATCAACCACAGCGGCACGACCAGCGCGCCGAATCCAAGCTCCGGCAAGTTTGCGCTGGTGAACAGCGTCAACGTTGCCATCAGTTGCCCGACAACCAATCCCGCACCCTATGCAGCGTTCTCGCCGAAAGCTTCCGACTTCATTGCGTACTTCGCAGCCGGCGGTTCGGCCACTGTCCCAACCTGCTGGGAAGGCCAGGATCGCGGCTACTACGCGAGCAGTTCGAACAAGAACACTCAGGCCCTGACACGCGCGGCAGGCAAAGGTACGGTTGCTGGAACCGCCCTCAGCACTACCGCCACTCTTACTCCCTGCGGCGATACGGACAACAACCTGACGGACTTTGCTCCTGCAATCAACGGTTCCAAGGGGCAGGCAAACTGGGTCCTCCACAACGGATCGCAGAAGGTAACGGCGTCTACTGTCGCTACACCCAGCAGCTATGTGCCCGCGGCCTGTCCGTCCTTATCGAACATCGGGCCTTCGGTGACCGCGACGGTGGATCGTCCCGCAGTCGGACTGAATGAAGGCAGCGGCAGCGTCACGGAAACGTTGACCGTGACGGTGACGCCTGCGGCGACCCCCATCTCGGAGCTCTTCAACGTTTCCGCCGATCTTAGCGGCATCGCGGGCGCAAGCAGCGCGCAGCCTATCTCGTCGTCGACTCCAGGCGTACCCGACGCTAGCGGCAATGTCGTCTATCAGGAAACATTCGCTATGCCGACGGGCACTGTCGGTACCTTCAATGTTCCGGTCACCGTGCAGGATGATGCCTACCGCTGGGCTTCCAACGCCAGCCCCGCGGTGCCTCTGCAGGTGGCCATCAAAATCAGTGCGTCCTGCCAGGTGCCTACCGCCGCCGACCAGAGCGCAACGCTTCCGTGGAACGCTGCCTACATCCTGACGCTTGCAGGCGGTGTAGGCGCGAACTGTTCGCCGTCGGACAA
Organism: Acidobacteriaceae bacterium; assembly: GCA_036498835.1. GTDB lineage: Bacteria > Acidobacteriota > Terriglobia > Terriglobales > Acidobacteriaceae > Granulicella. Next base: position 36,087 of record DASYEV010000139.1, read on the forward strand.
CCTTGTTTACACCGTCGGCACGCAGCCGGCTCACGGCACGCTGTCCGCTCAAAGCGGAAGCTCGATCACCTACACACCCGCGGCAGGGTACAGCGGTCTCGACTCCTTCACCTACTCGGTGGCGGATACCACCGGAGGTACGGGGACGCTGACCAGCCGCGTGGCAACTGTAAGCCTTGCAGTCAGTGCGGTTGGAGTTACGCCTACGCTGACGGTCTCTTGTCCATCGGTTACATATGACGGTCTGCCGCATAGCTGTACCGCGTCCACATCGCCGTATGTTTCCGGGACGACGACCATCACCTACGCCGGCAGCGCGACACTGCCCAGCCTGGCCGGCACTTATGCGGTCGCGGCGAGCTTTGCCGCCTCCGATCCAAGTCAGAATGCTTCTGCCACAGGCTCGCTCGTCATTCAGCAGGCAACGCCCACGCTGAACCTCAACTGCCCGGTGACCCAGTTCGATGGCTCAGCACACGGCTGCACCGCAACGGCGATGGGTGTCGCTGCGTCCACCGTCAGTGGCACGACGACGATTACCTACAACGGTTCGGCAACACAGCCCAGCGACGGCGGAACCTATGCCGTGCAGGCCAGCTTCACCAGCACCGACCCGGACTACACCAACGCCACGGCAACCGGCAGCCTGGTCATCAGCCAGCCCACGGTAACGATCACGGCCAATGACGCTTCGGCTGTTTATGGAGCCAAGCTGCCCGCGTTGACGTATGCCATCAGCCCGAGCGTTCCGCTCACCACCATGCCGGTGTGCACATCGTCGACTACGGCGACGACCGATGTCGGTGTCTATACGGGCGCGATTACGTGTAGCGGCGCAGCCAAAGTTGGAATCAACTTTGTCTACGTTGCCGGGACGATGACCATCACGCCCGCCACGGCGACGGTGACTGCCACCTCCCAGACGATGACGATGGGCACATCCGTTCCCACGCTCACCTTCACGACTGCGCCCGCCGGAGTTTCGTTCTCGAAGGCGCCTAGCTGCACAACCCCCGCCGACAGAACAAGCGCGGTGGGAGCGTATCCCATCACCTGCACGGGTGGTGTGTCGCTTGACTACACGCTCAACTACACCGCGGGGACGCTGACGGTCACCACCGCAGCCAATGCCATCCCGGTTATCAGCGGGATTTCCGTTTCATCCGCATCGGTGGGCGGAGCAGCCGTGCCGCTGACGGTCTCTGGAACAGGCTTTGTTTCGGGCGCGGTTGTGCAATGGAACGGCACGAACCTGTCCACGACCTACGTCAGCTCCACGTCTCTCACGACGACTATCCCCGCAAGTGACTTTTCGGCGGCGGGCGTCAACAGCATCACCGTATCGAATCCGGCCCCAGGCGGTGGCGTGTCTTCTCCTGTCGGCTTCGCGGTGAATACCGCTGCGAACGCGCCGGGCGCCTTCTCCATGAGTGTGGGCACACCCACGCTGACTGTCGTCCACGGCCACACGGGCTCCGTGCAGATCAACTTCGCAGGGCTGGCAAGCGGCGCCAACGTCTCCACAACGTGCTACAACCTGCCGCTGAATACGAGCTGCAACTACAACAACGTCACCGGCACATTGACGATCACCACCGACACCACGACGCCGGCAGGGAGCTCGAACGTGCTGCTCATCGGCAACAGCGGCACGGTCAGCGCTCTGAATGCGGCGCCCGCTACCACGAATCACACAGGAACATGGCTGGCCTTGCTGCTCGCTCCGTTCGGCGGCGCGGCATGGTTCTGGCGCAGGCGGCGTACACCCGTTCTCCTGGCTGCGTTCTTTGTCGGGGTTCTCCTGTGCATGTCGGGCTGCTCAAGCGGCAACTCCGGCACGGTCTCACCCGGTGTCGTTCCTGCTCAAAGCTCGACGACCATGACACTGGTGGTGCAGTAAAACGTCAGTTGGAACTCAGGGCCGGCTCCCCTGCGCAACACAAAGCCCTCCCAATTGGGAGGGCTTTGCGTTGTTGGCTGAATTTAATCCATGTAAAAAATGTTTGACATCGGCGCGGATGCCCTCTACTGTCGCTATGTCAAACATTTTTGACATAGGAGATATTCGCATGGCGGGCAACAGTTCCTACAGGGAGAAGTCCCTCTATGGCACACTCGCGGCTGAGCTTCTTGTCTACAGCCTCTACTTCATCTTCATCCTGCATCGCCAGAACTCGATCGAAAAGATCGCCGGCATGCTTCTTGCCATCATCGGTCTTCAGATCGCGGTGCGAACGATCATCGCGGTTGCGACGCCCAATCGCATGGTCGACGAGCGGGATCAACTCATTGAGCTGCGCGGCTACCGCGCCGGCTACATCACCATTGCATCGCTGATGATCTTTGGAATGGCGATGCTCTGGTTCCACACGCGTGAAGGGAATTTCCCTATCCACAAAGATTGGGTGGGGCTTCATTTCCTCAGCGTCTTCTTCGGCATGTTGGTGATCTCGGACATCGTGAAGACCGTGACTCAGATCCTCGCCTATCGGAGGGCCGTCTGATGCCCTCCATACGCAATCAGATCCAGGAACTCCGTGCCGCCCGCTCCATGACGCAGCAGGAACTCGCCGACCGCATCGGAGTGACGCGTCAGACGGTGATCGCCATCGAGCAGGACAAGTATTCGCCTTCGCTCGAAACTGCGTTCAAAGTTGCGCTGGTTTTCAATGTGCCCCTCGAACAGGTGTTTCAGTACGATCCCAAAGGCAAGCGATAAGGCGGTTTCCCATGTCGTGAGTCACTACTATTTGTGGCCGAACAAAGACAGCGCCAACGGCGCGTCCTATACCAGCCCAGGGCGAAGCCCTGGGTAAGAAGCGCGCAGTGATCGAGGGCTGAAGGCCATGCCTTTCAAGGTCTCGAACTTCATCCGATGGAAGCTTGGGGTTGTCTGCGACACCAGATCGTTTTGCTTAAGGTCACGGGTTCACCCGTGACATTCAAAGTCAAAACGACGCGGGCTTCAGCCCCGGAGGAAACCGTTCCAAGGCCGCCCCAGAATCTCATCGCGATCCCATCACCTTCTCACGCTTGATACGGGTACCTCAGCGGCTCAAGCCGCGATCTTGCCGCAACATACGACACGGGTGAACCCGTGTCCTTAAGCAAAACAAAATACCTCGTGCGGCGCTCACACGTGGCGTTTTCACTATGAGGCAGACACCTTGAAAGGCCAGGAGCTGAAGGCCCGACCTATTCGCCTGCATATAGGTCGGGCCTTCAGCCCTCTGTTCTTTTCGGTGATCTACATGGGGCTTCGCCCCATGCTGGTATAGGGCGCGCCGTTGGCGCTTGAACCTTTGGCAAATTTGCTTTTGTGGGACTGCAATGCTGAGACGACAGACAAAGAG
>DASYEV010000140.1:0-20065 GCA_036498835.1 Acidobacteriaceae bacterium
GCCAAATCGGATAGTACCGGCACTTACCAGACGCCACTGCTTACCGCGGGCTCCTATGGTGTGTCGGCCCTTGATCCGATCACTGGAGTGACCTCACCCACCTTTACCGGCAATTTCACTGCGGGAGTTGCGTCGGTCACCCAGGACATTCCGTTCACCAACACCGGCATTCTCCAGGGGCAGGTGAAGGCAACGGGTACAGGTTCGATTGGCACAGGCACGATCTACCTCTCGATGAATTGCCTGAACTCCAGTGGAAATTATCAGTATTGCGGCAGCGCCAGCCAGCCTGAGGGATCCGATGGAACGTTCCGCTTCCTTACCGCTCTGGCCGGTCCTCAAAATGTTTCCGCAAGTCTCTACATGCCTGAAGGTGGCTACATTTATCTGCCTCAGGGTGGAAGCTATTTTGGTGTGGATGTCGTTGCGGCTCAGACGACCAATTTCATCTTCACCATCCCTGCGGTTGGAACTATTTCCGGCACGGTGACCAATGCGGATGGAACACCTGCCGCTGGCATCACCGTGTCCGCTGCTCCGTCTAACTACAACAAAGGTATTTCCGAAGGTACAAAGACCGCGAGCGACGGCACCTACACGCTGACGAATCTCACGCTCGACACTTATACCGTCTATGCCACCGATCCGAGTACCGGCGGTCAAGTGACCAAGACCACCACGATTTCACAGGATGCGACCAGCACGGTCAATCTGCAGTTCATCGGCAAAGGCACAGTGGTGGGTACGGTGCACTATGCCAACGGCAATGTTGGCCAGAACATCAGTCTGTCCATCCAGACTTCGACCAACAGCAGCTTCACGTCTGCCGGGCCGACCGACTCGAACGGCCAATACACCTTCAACAACGTGCCGACCGGCGCCTTCACCATCCGCGCCTACTATCCGAACCAGAACTTTTACTCCACGACAACCGGAACCGTCGTCGGCACGGGCAGCACACAGCAGTTGGCCATCACGCTGACTCCTGTGGGAACGATCCAGGGCACGCTGTTGTATGCCAACAACACGCCTGCGAGCGGGCAGTATGTCTCCATCAGTGATGCCAATAACATCTACACGGCCAACGCACAAACCGACTCCGCAGGGACCTTTGCGTTCACACCGGTACCGGCGGATCGCGCGGTCAACCTGATAAGCACGTACTACAACAGCACGCTCAACCGGAACATCTCGGCGAAGCTGAACAACCAGCAAGTGCCGGGCGATGGGCAGACATTGACCGTCAACATGAGGTTCCCGGGTTCGGCGAACGTGAAGGTAACCGTGCTGAAAGCGGACAACACGCCGCTCACCAGTGGTTACGTGAACCTGAAGACGCTGGACAACTCACAGAACTACACCAACAACATCGGGTCGGATGGGACGGCCACCTTCAACAACGTCCTGGAAGGTAGCTTCGTCGCCGTTGCCGACACGTACTTCGGCGGCTTCCATGTCGGATCGACTCTCTTCACCGTGGCGCCCGCAAACGATGGCACCACCGTTCCAGTCACCGTTCACACCAGGCCCCAGGGAACCGTACAGGGTCAGGTGTATGCGGCAGATGGAACGACGGTCATTCGTGACGGCTATTACGTCACGTTCGCCGATATCGACGCAAATACGACGGTGACCACAAACCCATCGAACGGTGACGGCTACAACTTCCAGAACGCGGAGGCTGGAGACAGTGGCTTCACGCTGACGGCTGCGTTGAACAATAACAATGCAAGCAAGCAGACCTTCAACGGCAACATCACCGCAAACGGCCAGATCATCACGCATAACTTCACGCTGAATGTTTCCTCGATCAGTGGAACGGTGTACCTGTTTGACGGTGTGACGCCGGTGCCGAACGCAAACGTGTCGGTTGCTCAGACGTCCAGCTCGGGCACAAATTACTTCTACACAACCTCGGACGCAAACGGTGTGTACCAGATCAGCGGGCCGGTAGCGGGCGCCGCAATCGTAAGCGCCTCGGACGACAACGGTGTGAGCGGCAGTGCTTCCACTACGCTTGCGACGGATACCAGCATTGTGACGGGCATCAAGATCAGCCTGGAGGCCACGGGTACCGTCATGGGGACGGTGTACGACTCCAACAGCCAGCCGATCGCGAACCACTATGTCGATATCGACTCCAGTGCGGACAATAACGGCTTCTCCACCACGGTGTACACCGACGACAATGGCCACTACATCGCAACGGACGTGCCGGTTGGCAATATCGGTGTCTTCTCGTACGACGATGCGGCCAACATGGCGATTCAGGCTAGCGGCACGTTGTCCAACAACGGGGATGTGCTGACCTTGAACCTGGGGAACGTGCCACCGCCGCCGCCACCGCCGAGCCTGGGCACCATCTTCGGTACGGTCTACGACAGCGATCAGGATCCGTCATCCGGGGCGACGGTGACGGTCACACCTTCCGATGCTTCCGTCCAGCCCTTTACGGTGACCACCGACGATAGCGGCATGTATCAGGCCACGGGGCTACCGATCGGAGATGTCACGGTACAGGCTGCGCTGACCGACGGCAGCACCACCGATCCAGTCACAGGCCACGTCTCGGACTACACCACTCCGGTCGAAATCGATCTGGGTCTGTACAATTTTGGCGGCGTTTCGGGTTTGGTTACCGATGCGGATGGCAACCCCGTTCCGGGTGTGGACGTATGGCTCACGACGACCGGAGATGACTCGTCCGCGTGGGCGACCGGGACCGGGGACGACGGCATGTACTACTTCGGCGACATTCCTCAGGGAATCATCACCATCCAGGTGAAGGATCACGACACGGGTGACGTCCTGGGTACGGCCACCGGCGTGCTGCCGTATGGAGGCAACGTGACCATCAACGTTATGGAGCAGCCGGCCGGCCAGGCGCGTAAGCAAAAGGCCGAACTCAAGCGGTCGCCGCAAACAGACAAGCATGCGGAGCAGCATCTGTCACGGTCGACAACTGCAGGTGTGGGGGCGGGTTCGGGCGAACCCTCGCCCCCCACCCCGCAGATGTTTGGCATGCTGCATGCGCTTGTTCTGCCGCATGCGACAACTTCAGGAGTTTCAGGGGTGGCGCGATGAAATCTCTTCTTGTGATCGCGATTTCCGTTTCTCTTGCCGGCTCCTCCGCACTCGCGCAATCCACCCAGGCGCCCACGTCCGCCACGGCGCAGAGCAGAATGGTACGGCGCGTGATGTCCCCGCCAAAAGAGTTGCAGCCGAAGCCGTCCGTGCGGCCGAGTACAGCCGGTTCGGGGTTGATCCATAGAGACAAAGAGCCGTTGAAGGTGATGCCCAATTTTTCCGGCGTTGGGCTCGACAACCAACCTCACGATTCCGCATCGCTGCAACACACAGGCCACTGGCTGCTGGTGTACCGTACGGAACGTTGCGTGCCCTGCGACCGCCTGATGAATGCGCTGGCGGCCAGCGAGAGCAAGGATCTTCGTGGCGGTGAGCCGTACACGGTCATCGTCGGCAGCACGTCGCCTACTGCGCTCGATACGGTACGCGCTGGCTACAGTACGCTGTCTTCCGCGAACTGGGTCGCAGACCGCGATCACAAGATCTTCACCGCGCTGCAGCTCCGCGGAGAACCCACGGTCTTCGCCATGGATGGCAGTCGCGTCATATGGCATGTGGCCGGCAGTCTTGGCGATCCGCAAAAGGTGTTGCACATGGCCGACGCCTGGATAGCCGGATCGGCAGCGGCCGCCGACGCGGCCAAGGCTGCTCAGTCTGTGAAGACTTCACCACCGGTTGCTACTGGCTCAACGAAACCTCCCGTCAGCAGCCACTAAACTCGATGAACCGTACACTGGGCTCCGGAATGACTATGTTGCTTCGCCGTTTCCAACCTTCGCTTTTCTTCGCTGCCTGCCTGGCGCTGGTCTGCACTGCAGCGAGCGCCCAGACTGCGCCCTCTGCCGCTACACCTCCTGAGCCCCTCTCGGTTGTCGTCTTCTCGGATTTCGCGTGTCCCTATTCCGCGCAGGAATATTTCACATTGCAGAAGCTCCAGAAGCAGTATCCCGGCCGCTTACACGTGGTGTTCAAGAACAGTCCACTGCCGCTGCATCCAGGCGCGCCGCTCGCGCACCGTGCCGCGCTGGCCGCTGACCGCCAGGGAAAATACGACGAGATGGCGGAGTTGCTGTACAGCAACCAGATGCAGCAGGAGCGTCCCGCATTGATCGCTTATGCTCGCCGGCTGCATCTTGACGTGGTGAAGTTCGAGCGGGATCTTGATGCACCGGCCGTCAAAGACCAGCTTGCGGCTGACCTTGAAGAAGGCCGTGCCTTCGGTGTCGATCAGACGCCGGCCATCTTTTTCAATGGTCACCCATTCAAAGGGCTGCAGAGCGACGCCGTATTTCTTGGTCTGATCGATGGCGCCAACAGCCTCTCGCAGGATCTCGCCAAGGCAGCGACTGCGTCGCAGCTTGACCCGGGATTTATCGCGCAGATGCAGAGCAAGCCGACGGCAGCGCAGGGTGCCCCGAATGCGCCACTGACACTGGTTGAATTCACCGACTTCCAGTGCCCGTTCTGCCGCGCGTCCGTCGCTCCGATGGAGCAGTTGATGGCCGAGCGCGGGCAACAGGTGCGCTGGGTATTCCGTGCCTTCCCGCTCGACTTCCATCCCGATGCGGAGCTTGCTGCCGAAGCCGCACTGGCAGCCGGTGAGCAAGGCAAGTTCTGGCCCATGCACGACCTGCTGTTTTCCCATCAGACCGCGCTCAAGCTTCCCGACCTGCGTGCTTATGCCGAACAGCTTGGGCTGAACATGTCCGCGTTTGACGATGCTCTCACCACGCACCGCTTTGCCGCCCAGATTGCTGAAGATCGCGCCATGGGTATCAAAGCCGGTGTGGATGGTACGCCCACGTTCGTCATCGATGGACATCTGCTGACTGGCACGCGTTCTTTACAGGAACTCGAACAGCTTGCCGAAGCGCATCGCGTCAATCCGAACATGAATGTAGCCGCGGCAGGTGCGGGGGTTACGATGCCCACAGTGGCCGCCGATCATGTAGTGACGCAGGCGGAAAATCCTGCAACGGCGGTCACGCTGACCTGGTATACGGATGTTCGCAGTCCCCTGGCCGCACGTCAGGCCGAGCTCATGCGCAGCCTTGGCGCGCATTACAACGGACGTCTGCGCGTGGTGTTCAAGGCCTATCCCGTGCCCGCGCATGCGGACAGCGCTCTGGCGAGTTCTGCTCTATTGGCGGCGTTGAAGCAGAACAATTTCTGGGCCATGTATGACGCGCTCGCCGACCGCCGCGACGTGTTCGACGAGGCGAAGCTGTTGAGCCTGGCGCAGGCTCTGAAGCTGGATGTCCCGAAATTCCGTGAGGACCTGCATGCGGCCGCGGAAGACGTTGCCGCTGACCGCGACGAAGCGACGCGCCGCGGAATTCAGGGCGCGCCGGTAATCTTCATCGATGCGCAGCGTGTGGATGGTTTGCAGCGCGAGCCGTTCTATACAGCCATCGTCGATGATCAGCTCAAAGGCAAGCCTGTACAGGCCGCGACGGCTCGATAAAGCCTTTGGCTAGAGAGAACAGGTCTCGCTCAGCGATTATCCCTGCGGCCGCCACCGAAAATCTGCAGCAGCGCGAGGAAGATGTTCAGCGCGTCGAGATAGATGCTCAGCGCCATCTGCACCGGCGACAGGCCTATGGCTCCATTCTTCAGCCGCATGAAGTCCACCAGCAGCAGCACGCTGAAAATCGCCAGCGATGCCCAGGCATACACACCCGGACTGAGGAAGTGGAAGAACATCGACACGACGCCAACAATGATCAGACCCAGCAGCGCTGCCATCGCAAACGCGCCGACGCGCTGGTAGTTGAAGTTCGCAATCTGCGCGACCAGAGCCATCACAGCCATGCCGACAGCGGTTGTAATGGCCGCGTCGAACACAATGCCGATGCCGCCATTCAGATGCAGGTAAGCCTTCAGCAGCGGTCCGATCTCAATGCCCATCACCGTGGTGAAGACGTAGAACAGAACCAGCGCCAGACCCGGTGACCGGCGCGATGCGATGTTGACCGCGAAGATCAACGCGAAGCTTGCAATCACCAACGCGATATACCCGATGCCACCCAGCACCGCCGGCGCGATATAGGCTCCGAACGCTGTGAATAGAAAGCCAGCGGTCGTGATCCAAAGCACGCGGCTCAGCAGGCTTGCCGTGCTGCGTGTGTCGAGAATGCGTATGCCCTGTTGTGCGTCAATCGTTCTCATATGCGGTCCTGCTTTCGAAACCTCTATGGATTAGACGCGGAATCGCGCAGACGGTCGCAACTCGGCCATCCCGCTCAATCGAGCCGTTTTCCGCCCAGAACGCGCACCGCTGACCCTTCGGCCAGAAGAACGCTGGCCACCGGCGCGTCATTGAGGAAGCTGAATTCCGGACCGTACAGCATTCCCATATCCGCATCCACATTGAAATTGGCCACGGGATAGACCTGCCAGCGCGGGTGCTCCACGCCATATTCCGACGTGCTGCCGTCCGAACGCTTTGTGTAGCCGAAGTAGTGCTCGGTAACGAACTCCTCTTCGCTGCCGGGCTCGATCTCCTTAGGCCGCAATATCGCTGAGCCGGCAGACAATCCATGCCACCGGCCACCGAGCTTCCATCTGTACTCCGCATGCAGCCCGGCGCCGGAGGATGAGATCGCATGTCTGGTCGGAATCGCCTGATACGGCTCTTCATACAAGAGACGGGCAATCGTCGCAATGGCCCAGCGCGGAACGAACTCCCGCACAAACACCACACCGCGTTTCATGCTGCCATCCGCCTCTCTGCGCCGTACGTAGAAGCGCAGATTGATCTCTTCGAACTGCATATGGAAAGGGATGGCAGCACCCTTCACGCGCACCCGATCGAAAAGAAAGCCGACCAGCGAGACATAGCACTGATTCTGAAAGAGATCCATCTCCAGGCCGCGTGGTATATACGGCGTTAGCAGCGCTTCAGGCACGGCATACTGCACCATGATCAGCTTGCGCCATTCGGCGGTGAGAAAGGTCGAAGGCATGCGAGTACCATTCTTTCAGAGATGTGGTTGCCAAATGGCGGGTGAAAGAAGACAATTGGCATATGACGGCAGCGGCGATTGCGATGGTTTTGGGTGGTCGTAAAACGCTCAGGCGGAGTGTCGACTCCGACGCCGACCTGCGCGTTCTTACGCGCGAGGGTCTCCCCGTGAGCACGCTCCCCGTCCTTGCGGCCGGTCTCGACATCGAGCGCAAGACTCTGGCTAAGGTTGTTGGCATCTCCAATCGCACGTTGAGCCGGCGGCTCGCCGGCAAGACCAGACTGTCCGCGGAGGAGAGCGATCGCACGATGCGGCTGGCACGCATCATGGCACAGGCCACGGAGACCTTTGAATCGGGTGAAAAAGCCGCTCTCTGGCTCAAGACGCCGAACCGCGTGATGGATGGCCAAACGCCACTCGAACTGCTCGATACAGACGCGGGCGTGCGTTGGGTGGAAACCATTCTTGGGCGTATCGCCTGGGGCGTCTATAGCTAGAGCATTTCTCATGATGCTTTGCTTTTGCGAAGCAGCCGAAGCGATCACTTTCTTCGGGTAAAAATGGCTCCCACATCATCAACCCGGATCCACCCTCAGGAGAAATGTCCGCGTGCCAAACCTCCGCGCCTGGCGACTTAGCAAACAACGCTACGCGGCAGCCGCATTCACCGGCGAGGGCGCGCGTCTGTTCGGCGGCCGCTGGAATCCTGTGGGTGTTTCCGTTGTCTATGCGTCGCTGTCGCTCTCGCTGGCCGTGCTGGAAGTCTTCGTGCATATGACAGCCCAGGCTGAACCCAGTGACTTTGTCTCCGTCATGGTGGATCTCGGTATCGAGGAAGATCAGGCCGAACGCGTGGACAAGAGCAAGCTTCCACGTGATTGGGCACGGATCGAATCTCCCGCGACCCAGGAAATTGGACGCGAGTGGGCGCATTCCATGCGTTCTCTGGCTTTGCTGGTACCGTCCGTCATCGTCGACGACGAATGGAACGTCCTCATCAACCCGCTACATCCCGATGCAGCACGTGTGAAGATCGCTCAACCTAAGCCCTTCCATTTCGATCAGAGAATGTTTGGGCATGAGCTGTAGGGAGACGCGACGACGAGAAACAGCTTGCGCGAATTTCACGGTCAGGCCTTGTAAAACTCGCTCCGCTTCCGGCTATAGAAGAAGTACACCACCAACCCGACTGCCAGCCAGATGAAGAACCGCTCCCAGGTGCGTGCCGGCAGACCTGCCATCAGCAGAATGCAGAAGACCACGCTGAGGACAGGGAAGAGCGCGCCGCCCGGAACACGGAAACCACGATGGCGCTCCGGCTGCTTCCTGCGCAGGACGATGACGCCGATGGATACCAGCACAAACGCGAACAAGGTGCCGATGTTGGAAAGCTCGGCAAGTGTACCTACATCGAAAAGGCCCGCGGGAATCGCGACCAGGATGCCTGCAATCCATGTCGCAATAGCCGGCGTGCGGAACTGCTTGTGCACACGCGAAAACATGTCCGGCAGCAGGCGGTCGCGAGACATCGCAAACCACACACGCGCCTGCCCAAGCTGGAATACCAGGATGGACGAGATCATGCCGATGATCGCGCCCAGCAGGACCACCAGCCGGGTCCAGTGCAGCAGGGAGCTGTGCTCGGATGCGGTCAGGCGCTTCAGGGAATTCACCACCGGCGCCGCATCGCCGATCACGCTTTGCCAGGGCACGATGCCGGTCAGCACCAGCGCTACGCCGATGTACAGGATGGTGCAGACAACCAGTGTCGCGATGATGCCGATGGGCACAGTCCGCTGCGCATCGCGGCACTCTTCACTGGCAGTTGAAACGGAGTCAAAGCCGATGTAGGTGAAGAAGATGATGCTGCCGCCGGCAAGAACACCGGACCAGCCATTCGGCGAGAACGGATGGTAGTTGGTGGGATGAATGAAGTGCAGCCCCACCAGGATAAACGCGACGATCGCGACCAGCTTGATCAGCACCATGATGTTGTTGGTGCGTGCCGACTCGCGAATGCCTCGGACAAGAATGATGGTCAGCAGAATGACAATCAGGAAGGCCGGAATGTTGAAACCGAAATGCCAGCCCGGGTGGTAGATGAAATTTCCAGCGAGGTCCTGTTCACCCGACGGCAGATAGGCGGGCGAAAGCCATTTCGGACTGAGGTGGATGCCAAGCCAATCCAGCAGATCCACGAAATGCGCGGCAAAGCCGACGCTGACACTCATGTTCGAGAAGGCGTATTCCAGGATCAGGTCCCAGCCGATGATCCACGCCACCAGTTCACCCAGGGTCGCGTAGGTGTAGGTGTAGGCGGAGCCCGCAATCGGGATCATGCTGGCGAGCTCGGCATAACAAAGCCCCGTAAACGCGCACACGATCGCGACCAGAATCATCGAAAGCGCAAGCGCCGGCCCAGCTCCGGGGCGGCCGGCTACATGGCCGACATTGTGATGCAGCGCGCTGATGACCAGGTCGATGACCGGCGATTCCGAGATCTTGGATACGGCAGCCGGGCTGCCGCCAATGGCGGTGCCGATCACGGTAAAGATGCCCGAACCGATGACAGCGCCAATTCCCAACGCGGTCAGCGAGACCGGCCCAAGGGTTTTCTTAAGCGCGTGTTCCGGCCGCTCCGATTCGTGAATCAGCTTGTCGATCGACTTGGTGGCGAAGATTTGTCGGCCCAGGGTGGTCGTTCTCCGTCGGGTGGATTCTCTGAATTGCAATGATTGTAAGCGGAACAGAGGCGTAGGGAAGAATTACGCGTGCCAAATGGCGACGGATCGCGCCATCTGCCACATGAGCTTATCGAGGGCTGGATCGACGGCATCACCGGTTCGATTGGTCATAGCCGCCCAGCACATGCCACCATTCGTTCGAACCAGGATACTTGCCGTGCCCGGAAGTTTGCCGCTATGCCACCAATTGTCCGCCTGATTCACTGACCAGCCTTTGGCATACCGTGGATTGGCCCGAGTCGGCGTCGTCATATCCAGGATGGAGCTTCCCTTCAGAATGTCAGGAGGGTCTTTGTAGCCGTCCACATGCAGGGCAAAACGAACAAGGTCAGAGGGGGTCGCTACCCACGCACCGCAGGAATCACGGCGAGGAATGTCGATCTCCCCGTGGAACTCCGGTGCATAATAGGTAACTTCCCGACGACGAGAGTTGGGCGTGTTTTCGCCGATGAACATCGTTGTTATTCCACACGGCGTGAGCACATGATCGCGTACGTAGTCGCGATAGTGTTGGCGAGAGCGCTCCTCGATGACTCGGCCCAGGAGTAGAAAACCAATATTGGAATAGGCAAAGTTCGTGCCGGGCTGCGTTTTTAGCGCCACGGTTGAGATTGTCTGCTGCAACATCTCTTCCTGGTTCAACTCTGGCCACATGTAACTCGGGTCGGGTGGGTCATGCGACCAGCCGCCAGCGGTGTGGGTAAGCAAGTGACGTACCTCAATGGATTCCAGCCAGTCGCGATGGGTGGTCTTCACATTGAAATGCGCCAGTATGCCTTGGCTCCCGAAAACCCTGTCATCCAGCGAAATCTTGCCCTGCTCAACGAGCGTATAAATTGCCACAGAAGTGAAGCACTTGCTGATACTCGCGATGCGAAAGGTGCTTTCTCCACTCACAGGCTGCTTATTGCGAACATCTGTCAGACCGTAACCGGCGGCGTAGGCGAGACTACCCCAATGGGCGAAAGCCACTGATATCCCGGGAATTTTGAACTCACGCAGAAACCCCGTGGCCAGTTCGTCCAGCCTTCGCTTTTCATCCGCAGTCGGCAGGGCCGCTGTGTCATCGAGGGCAAAGCCGCGGACTCCCATTCCGGCGGGCGCGAGCGCAGCAAGCCTGAGAAAGGAGCGTCGCGTAAGCTGCATGAGCATGCGTGGAACTTTATCACCGAAAGGACAACGGGCAGAGCTTTTGGCTCTGCCCGTTGGATTACGATCCGTGAAGGTTTAACGCTTCGAGGCGCCGCGGACGAGCTTGCGTACCTTCTGTTTCTTGCTGCCGCGCGGATAGTCGCGCTCGCCGAGCGGAGCGGCCTTGGCGCGAGCAGCGCGCTTGACCTTCTTGCGTTCTGCGGTATCGGTAATATTTTTTGTGTTTGCCATGATGGTAGGTCTCTTCTTTCAAAACTTGATGTGCGCTACGGCCCAGATTCAGATGCGCTCAAGCTGGGCAAACTTCTCGACCAGCTTTTTCGTGCCGTGACCGTTAAATTGTACTGTAATCTTCGCGTCGTCCCCGTCGCCTTCACGCGCAACCAGCACGCCTTCCCCGTATTTGGGATGCCGTACCCGTACCCCTTTTCCCAGGCCCGTGCGGCCATTGGGGGCAGGAATGTCCATTTTCGGTCTCGCCGGATACTTTTTCTCGCCGAACTTGTACCCGGTCCCACCGGTCTTGCCAAAGAAGGCCGCCGTATTGTCGAGCGCTCCGGAACCCGGCCGTGTACCGCTGAAGCGCTGCGCGACATAGTTCTTGGCAGAGGAGCGCGAACTGCTGTCCTGGCTTTCGTCCTCGTAGCTGTAGTGCCGCTCTCCGCCAAGGTCATCGTCCTCTCCAGAGCGGCCAAAACGGTTGCGCTGAGGATACGGAGTGGCATAGGCGCCGCCATACGTGCGAGGCGAAAGATCCTCAATCAATCGTGAGGGAACCTCTTCGAGGAAGCGCGAGGCGATGCTCGACTCCGGCATGTCATTGCCATAGCGGCGGCGATAGCGGGCACGCGTCATGATCAGCGTGTCCATGGCGCGAGTCATGCCCACATAACAGAGGCGACGCTCTTCTTCCATCTGGGTGGGGTCGGTGAGCGTGCGGGAATGCGGGAACAAGCCCTCTTCCATGCCGGCAAGGAACACCAGAGGGAACTCCAGCCCTTTGGCTGCGTGCAGGGTCATCAGCGTCACACGGGCTTCAGACGAATACTGATCCGCATCGCTGACCAGTGCGGCATGATCCAGAAATTCGGCCAGAGTTTCGCCGCGCGAGGTCGCATCCTGGGCAGCATTGGCAAGTTCTTTCAGGTTTTCTATGCGGCTAAACGCCTCGGGCGTTCCTTCCTCTTCCAATGCGCGGATGTATCCCGACCGGTCATTGAGGAACTTGATCAGCTCCGGCAGCGTTGCAGGGTCGCCTGGCTTGCGGAACGCGCGCTCATCGGCCTCGTTCGCGGCTTCGGCATTGCCTCCCTGCGCATCGGTAATGCGCTGCATCCGGGCAAGGTTCTTTTCGCGCACCGCATCCGCTGCGGACAGTTTCAGGGGCACGGGCGAAAACGGGTTGTACTCCGCTTTCGGAGCAACGGAGTTCTCAGGGGCGATGGTGCTGATCTCTTCCGAAGGCCCGAAATCGAATCCGAAGTTGAAGCTCGTATCAAACTCGCTGCCCGCATCGTTCGCCACGACTGTTGGAGGCGCGGGCTCTTCGTCCTCAACTCCAAACCCAAAGTCGAACGAGGCATCTTCGTCAGCAGAGGCAGCCTGAGCAAACGATTCAGTCTCCACATCCTCTGTTAACTGTTCGCTGTTAACTGTTCCCTGCTCCGCAACCTGCTCCATCAACTTCGCTGCGAAGTCCGGGCCGAGCATGGCCCGTGCATCGTCAATCAGCCGCCTGAACGTCGCCAATGCGGTCAGCGCACGCTGTGGCAGTAACTTGTCTTCGATAGCCCGGCCAATGGCATCCCAGGTGCTGATGCCTGTACCCAGCGCCATGTTTTCCAGGGTGTCCATCGTAGTCTTGCCGATGCCGCGAGGAGGCGAGTTCACCACGCGCGACAACGCAATCGAGTCGTGCGGATTCTGCACCAGCTTGAGATAGCTGAGCATGTCCTTCACTTCGGAGCGGTCATAGAAGCTGAAGCCGCCAACCATGTGGTACTGGATCTGATAGCGGCGCAGCGCTTCTTCCACCAGGCGCGACTGCGAGTTGGTGCGGTACAGCACGGCGCAGCGCGGCAGGTCTTCGCTTTCGCCCGCCTCGCGCAGGTACTTCTGCACACGGTCGGCAATGAACAGTGCTTCATTCTCGCCATCGGGCGCTTCGTAGTAGCCGATCAGCGAGCCGCCTTCACGCGAGGTCCAGAGATTCTTGCCTTTGCGTTGCGTGTTCTGTGCAACGACAGCGCTGGCGCCTTCCAGAATGACCTGCGTCGAGCGATAGTTCTGCTCCAGACGGATCGTCTTGACTTCAGGAAAGTCCTTTTCGAACTCCAGGATGTTGCGAATGTCGGCGCCGCGCCAGGAGTAGATGCTCTGGTCCTCATCGCCCACGACGCACACATTGCCGTGCCGTCCCATCAGCTTCATCAATTCGTATTGCGGGCGGTTGGTGTCCTGGTATTCGTCAATCAACAGGTACTTGTACTTGCGGTTGTAGCGCTCGCGAACTTCCTCTGAAGACTTCAGCAGACGCACCGTTTCGAGCAACAGGTCGTCAAAATCGAGCGCGTTGGCCTTCCCCAGCTCTTCCCGATAGATCTTGAAGATGTGCGCGATCTTCTCTTCCATCGGGTTGGTGGAGGCCAGGAAGTACTCCTGCGGGTCGATCATGTGGTTCTTCGCCCAGGAGATCCGGCCCAGCGCCACGCGCGGCTTGAGCTGCTTGTCGTCCACGCCGAGGCGTTTGAGCGCCTGCTTCACCACGGCCTGCTGATCGTTTTCGTCGTAGATGGCAAAGCTTTTCGTAAGTCCTTTGCCGCCGACGCGCAGAGCTTCGATATCCCGGCGCAGGGCACGAACGCAGAAGCTATGAAAGGTAGCCAGCGTGGGTTTGGCCAAAGTGGAGTGCCCGAGAATCTTCTCGACTCGCTCCTGCATTTCCTTGGCCGCCTTGTTGGTGAAGGTGACGGCCAGGATGCTGTCCGGGGCAACGCCGCGTTCCTGGATCAGGTAGGCAATCCGATGGGTAATCACCCGGGTTTTCCCGGAGCCGGCGCCGGCCAGCAGCAGCACCGGCCCGTCGACCGACACGATGCCTTCGCGCTGCTGCGGGTTCATGTTCGCGAGGAGATCGGCCACGTTTTCTATTTTAGTTCGCCTTCTTGTGGGTTGCCGAACTGCGACCGGATCGAATCCAATGGAATGAAAAACCCGTCTGGATGGGAGAGCCCGATGCGGTGCTAGCATCGAGAAGTCCCTTGATTGTCTGGGGATAGCATTTCTCCTGAACGCGTCGAGAAGGCGGCGAGGCGGACGCCGCTTTCTCTGCAAGGAAACGGCATTGTCCACTTCCGGCCAGGTATGGCGTCGGGAGAAAATGTCTTCGCAGCGCGCGCTCCCGGCGCGCCGGCCCGGAGGGTACTTCGTTCGCGTGACCACAAGCCGGATTGTTTTTCTAACCCGGGAGCCTGTCATCCATCAGCTTGGCGGCAGCACGACGTATGCTTTCAACCTGCTTGAGATCCTTGTTGGATACGGCGCGGACGTGGTCGTCGTAACCACCAGCGCCTTCAGCTCGTCCCCGCTGCTTTGGTTCCGACCGGTGGCCACCTTACCGGCGGGCGTGAAATTCTCCGCGCCAGGATTCTTCCGTGCCGGCGGCATGTACCTCAATCTCTTCTCCCTCAATGCCTGGGCACGCGCCTTCAGCCGCATGGGGACTCGCAGCCCCCTGCTGCGGCCATTGAGCACGTTGGCGGAAAAACTTTTCGCCGGGCGCATCTTTGCCAACGCATGGGACCTTACACCGCCGAGTGCGCGTGAACGCGCCGCTGCCCTGCGCGAGATCGCCACGCGCGATGCAACTACGGTGATTGCGAACTATGCATTCTGGGGGCCGCTTCTTCGCGATGAAGCCCTGCGAGGCTGCAAACGCGTCATCCTCATGCACGATCTCCTCTCCGCGCGCGTACAACTATTTCTGCAATCGGGCACGCCGCTTGATTCGCCCGAGATCGGTGAAGCCGAGGAAATGGAGTGGCTTAGCAGTGCCGATTGCGTGCTGGCGGCACAGCAACGCGAGGCCGAAGCCATTCAGCCTCGAATCAGCGCTTGCGTTCTGGTGCAACCGATGGTCTATCGTCCGCGCCGCTTCGAAGCATCTGCAGAGAAGGGACGGTGCCTCTTTGTTGGAGCCAATATTGCGCCCAATCAAACTGGGCTGCGCTGGTTCCTGGATGAAGTCTGGCCGCAAGTACGGCGCGAATATCCGCAAGCCACGTTGGCAGTCGTGGGAACCATATGCTCCTGGATGGAGGATGGCATCCCCGGTGTGGTGAAGCTGAACATCGTTCCATCAATTGAAACGGAGTACGCGCGCGCTTCGCTATGCGTTGCACCGTTACGAATCGGCAGCGGGATCAAGATCAAGTTGATTGAAGCCCTGAGCTTCGGCAAAGCTGCCGTCTCGACAAGTGTTGGAGTGCAGGGACTTGAGGAATGGATCGCAGGTGCTGTGGAAGTTTGCGATGAGGCATCAAGTTTCGCAACAGCCGTTGTCCATTTACTTCGTGATGATGGCGCGCGAAATGCACATGAAGAGGCTGCTCTTCATTTAATACAGCAGCATTACAGCGCTGAAGCGTTGTTGAGTACGGACTTCACGAGTTGCGTTCTGTAGCTCGTCACGGAAATACTTCCGTTCATCACGGCTGCTCGATATTCATGACACCGCAAGGAACCAAACGGGAACGAGTGCGTATAACTCATTGCGACCGGTCTTCTGAACCATGGCAGAAGAGCCGATCACGAATCCCAATACGCTGTCGGAGAAAACGTCATGAATCGTTTCGTAATGAGTGCCATGGTCCTTTCTGCGTCCATGATTGGATCGCAGGCTGTCTACGCAGCGCCCGTTCACTTGAATGTGCCCGCCCACGCTGCCGTTGAAGCGAAAGTCAAACTGATCAAGTTCAGCGTCCGCAATGACTCCAAGGCGACAATGAAGTTGAAGGCCGGTGACAACGAAGTCGCCATTGAACCCGGTAAGACCACCAACCTCAGCCTGCCCACGGGCACACCCATCACCGCAGTCGAAGCTGTCAATCGTGAAGCCGGCTCGCTGATCGCGACTGTGTCGGATGCGCTGTCGGGCAACACGCTCGCATTGAAGTAGGCAACCGGCGACTTGTGCACGAGGGCGGGCCCGCGGCCCGCCCTCGCTGTGCTTTTGGAAACAAAATCCTATTGCCGCACGATTCCCAGTCCCGCATCGGCGGGAGCATTCTTCAACGTCAACGCAGTCGCCTGGCATGAATGCAGTCCCTTGCATGCGATCGCATGCAGGTCTTTATCGAAGCAGGCTTCTACTGCCGTCAGTCTTCCATCCTGACAACTCAGGGAGAGACTTCCGGGAGGCAAGCTCGGATTTTCAAAATAAAACGAACGCAAAATCCACTCCGGCGTTAACACGATGTCTTTGCCGGAATTGCCCGCGTTCCTGAACTCATCGGGAACGGTGATTCGACGGGATGCCTCGATCTCCATCTGAAAAAAGCGAGTTGCTCCCTGCGCACTGCAGGTGCCATGCTTATCCCACTCGTGCTGCAGCAACTGCAGATCGGGTGTGATGCGGAGATACGGCTCATAACCTGCAGGTCCGGTTTCCTTACTGCAAAACACCGGCCATGTGCCGTCGTTGTTCTGTGGCCAAAGGCCATGTACGACGAATCCCCGCTGCGGCTTGCACTGTGAGGACACATCTTTGATGTGGCAGAACTCCGGCCCCCACGGCAGATCGAGGAGATAAAAGTCGAATTTGCCGGGCACACCCGGCTGCTGCGCGTGAGCCGGCCTGCTGGGTGAAAAAGCGCATAGACCCAACAGAAGCGCCATGCAGGCGCTGCGAAGGAATGAGCACATCCACATGCTGTTAAGAGTCCTTGATGGGTACATCGTCCTCCATCCTACCTTGACGCAATAAGATGCTCCGGGACGATATGCTGAGGCATGGCAGAAGCAATACCTTCACAAAACATCGCAGTGTTCTGTGCCTCCGCGGACGGCACACGTCCTGAATATCGCGGGGCCGCCGAAGAGCTTGGCCGCACGCTTGCGGATCGTGGTCTGGGGCTGATCTACGGCGGAGCCAAGGTCGGCTTGATGCAGGCCTGCGCCGAAGCCGCACTCGCCGCCGGCGGGCACGTGGTCGGTGTGATTCCACATGTGCTGGTTGATCTCGAAGTCGCCCATCATGGCATCACGGAACTTCATGTCGTCGATACCATGCACACACGGAAAGCCCTGATGGGTGAAAAGGCCAGCGCCTTCATTGTGCTGCCAGGAGGATTTGGAACCTTCGAAGAAATGTTCGAAGTGCTGGCCTGGCAAACACTCAAACTGCACGACAAGCCCGTCGTCCTGCTGAATGTTGCAGGCTTTTATGACACCATGCTGCGCTTTCTGGACGAATGCGTTCGTGAAGGGCTGCTGCGGGCAACGGCACGCGAAGTTCTCCTCGTTGCCACCTCAGTGGACGAGGCACTCCAGCTTTGCGCAATTCAATAGTTCAAACGCTCAACAGTTGAGTGGCTCCCAATCGCATGTTCAGCTTTGCTCCGAAACTTCCCATCAACGAACAAACCCGCGTGTGGATCGACGAAGGATTTGTTCGTCTCTCCGCCATGCTCGGCCGCGGACGCATGCTGCAGGCCGAAGTCGTCCTGCCAGAGGACAGCTTCTTCCCAGACGCATTCCATCCCTCGCAGGAAGGCGCTGTCCTCATGGCCCGGCGCATTGCCGGATACATGGGAGTTCCAGAGGATTCGTTTGTGGTGGAAGTCTTCACGGAAACCGCTCACGCCACACGCAGGTTATTACCGCTATGGGAGGGGCAATCCCGTGGCGCGGGCGGCCTGTACTTCCACGAGGTGGAGGACGGGAAACGTGTGATTGCCATCAATGCGGAAAATCTCAAGCAACCAGATGCGCTGGCAGCAACATTGGCCCATGAACTCGCACATGTCGTTTTACTTGGCGGCAATCTGCTGGACCGTGAGACGGAAGACATGGAGCCCATGACAGATCTCTGCACTGTCTTTCTCGGCCTTGGCGTGTTGAATGCGAATGCGGCCGTTCAGTTCAGGCAGTGGTCCAACAATCAGACTCAGGGTTGGAGTACAAAGACTGCCGGCTACCTTGAGCAGGAGATGTGGGGTTACGCTCTGGCGCTTTTCGCGAAGGAGCGCGGCGAAGGAGTTGCTCCAGCGTGGAGGCAAGCCTTGTCCACCGACGTGAAAGACTATTTCACGCGATCGGCAAAGTGGCTGGCCAGGCAGAAGTAACACGAGTGTCAGGTCGATACAATAAAAAGGAATGCCGTTCGCGCACATCCCTCACCTTCAATACATCTGGCTGGTGGCCGCTTCCACCGTCGCAGGTGTCATGAACGCGATGGCCGGCGGCGGATCGTTCTTCTCGTTTCCCGCGATGCTCAATATGGGCGTGCCCCCGGTGCAGGCGAACGCTACCAACACTGTCGCACTGTGGCCCGGGCAGCTCACCTCGCTGGCGACGCTGCGGGGCGATGTGCGCCGCGACCTGCTGCCGGCCATCGCCATCAGCAGCGTCCTGGGCGGCGTAGCAGGCGCGGAAGTATTGCTCCACACCCATCAACGCACCTTCCTGCACCTGATCCCGTGGCTCATTCTGGGTGGAACCCTGATCTTTGGCGTCAGCGGTCCGGTTTCGCGATGGCTGCGGCGCCGCGCCGCGCACCCACATCATGAACACAAGTTGCCGTACGTGTTGATCGGACTCTCCCTGCTTCCAGTCACGTTTTACATCGGTTACTTCGGCGCCGGCGGCGGCTTTGTTGTGATGACCATCCTTGCGCTTTTCGGCATGGAAGACATGCACGCACTGAACGCGCTGAAGGTAGTTGCTGCCACCTTATCCAATTTCTGCGCGATTCTTACATTCGTGGTCACCGGCGCGATCATCTGGCACTACTGCCTCATCTCCATGGTGTTCGCAGCGCTGGGCGGCTATGTGGGAGCGCGTCTGACGCGCCGCGTTCATGGTGAAACGCTTCGCGCCATCGTCGTAGTCACCGGCTGCATTGTCGCGGCGTGGTTCTTCTGGAGGCAGGCATGAACGCGCCGCACGCGAGCATCGAAATCATTGGCTACGCCGCGGCGACACTGACGACGGTGTCCTTCCTGCCTCAGCTTCTGCGCGTGGTGAAGCTGCGCTCCGCACGCGATATTTCCCTGGGCATGTTTCTCATCTTCACCACCGGGACGGCGTTGTGGCTCACCTACGGTTTGCTTTCCCATTCCGCTCCCGTCGCCGTTGCCAATGCAGTCACGTTTCTCTTGTCGGCCTCCATCCTGATCCTGAAGCTGCGCTTCGACCGCCGTGCAACCCGAGTGGCGCAACCCGCGGGAGCGCCACGATAATGGAACGTGGGATGACGCATGCTGAGCCGATCCAATACGCAGCAAGCCCCGGAGAAAGGAGTCCCTGTCCATGAGTCATGACGGCATCCGTTTCGTGAGTAAGGAAGAGGCTGCAAGGGCCGAAGCTGAGCCGCAGCTCACAGGGGACGCGGTTCGCCCCGCCAAGGTGCGCATCGACAAAACCGGAGGCACCGGCATGACGATCGAATGGCGGGATGGCCACACCAGCCACTGGAGCTTTCCGTGGCTACGCCTCGCCTGCCCTTGCGCAACCTGTCACGAGGCGCGTCAAGCAGAGGGCCGTGCTCCCGGGATCCCAAAGCCCAAGCCGGCGACCCTGCTTCCAATGTACGAAGCCCCACCCCGCCCTATCGACGTTGAGCCCGTAGGGAAATATGCCCTGCGATTTCGCTGGAACGACGGACATGAAGCCGGGCTGTATTCGTGGGACTATTTGCGGAATGTATGCGATAAGGCGAGGGTTTAGGGATTAGGGTCTAGGGTTTAGAACTCGAGGGGCTAACCCGCATTTCTCACCGGGGTAGAGGCTGTTGGATGTTGGGGTAAAAAAAGTACTGGAAAAGGCCGCTCATTTCAGGCATAACAGCGTTGTCGAGACGAAGTTATGGATCTTGAAGAGGAGCGGCCTTGATGACAG
>DASYEV010000141.1:0-1851 GCA_036498835.1 Acidobacteriaceae bacterium
TGGAGAGCTACGGCTTTCAGGTCAACGTGGTGAACGCGCGTCATACAAAGACACTGCCGGGACGCAAGACCGACGTGCTGGAGTGTCAATGGTTTACAGAAGCTGCACACCTTCGGACTGTTGTGACGTGCCCCGGTTTTCTCTACCAACCGTAATTTGGAAAAGCCGGTTTTCATGCTACTCCCTTGAGCCATCCCGCCGGAGCCGCCCGTCGCGATCATGTTCCGCTGCACGGCGGCGCGGAGTCGGCAAGGGCGTGCCCATCAGGGCACGGCGCCAGCGAACCCTTACCGGCGAGCACCGCTGTGCGATCCCCCAGTCTCGACGGGCGGTCCGTCGGGGTGGCGGCCATCCTGCTGGTGTGTTCTGAGCAGATCCTGGCAAACTCATCCGGTGTCCGATACGCCAGGCTGCTGTGGGGACGTTCTTCGTTGTACGCCTTTCGCCACGCCTCGATCTTTCGGCGTGCGTCTATCAGATTCACAAACCAGTTCGTGTTCAGGCATGCGTCCCGGAACCGCCCGTTAAAGCTTTCCACGTGCCCGTTCTGCACCGGTTTGCCAGGTTGAATGTAATGCACTGTGACGCCCCGATCCCTGCACCACTCCGTGAAGTACCGGCTCGTGAACTCCGGCCCGTTGTCACACCGAATCGCACCGGGAACCCCGCGTGCTTCCATCACACGTTCCAGCACTCGTGTCACCTGCCTGCTGGAGATTCCTGTGCCGACTTCGATTGCCAGTGATTCTTTGGTATAGCTGTCAATCAGGTTGAACGTGCGCAGTGCACGCCCGGTTGCCAGCGCATCCGACACAAAGTCCATGGCCCATTCCTGATTCCGCCGCACCAGCAGCGGGTTCAACGGTACAGGCCGGCTGATCCTCTTTCGCTTTAGCCGCCGCACCATCATCCCTTCGACTTTGTAGAGCCGGTGAATGCGCTTCACATCCACCTCCCATCCCTGCCGCACCGCAGCGCCCACAGTCGCCGGTAGCCCTAACGCGGCTGCTCTTTTGCCACCGCCCACAGCGCCTCGCGCAGTTTCGCGTTCCTGTCCGGCCGCGGCTCATAACGATACGTCGAGCGGTCCACTTCCAGGAGCCTGCAAGCATAACGCTCGGCAATGGCATGCTCTGCCATCACCAGCGCCACATCCCGCCGGGCGCTCACAAGCTCCAGCCGTTTTTTCGTATTACCGTCGTCAGCGCCGCCTTGTCCAGGCTGAGATCGGCAACCATCTCCTTAAGCCGTCGCTTCTCTTCCTCCAGCGCCCTCAGCTTCTTCGCATCGCTGACTTCCATTCCCCCGAACTTCGCCTTCCAGTTGTACAGAGTCTGGTCGGTCACGCCGATCTCTCGGGCCACTTCCTTCACTGGTCCGCCAGCTTCCAGCTGCTTCACCGCACCGATGATCTTCTCTTCGCTGTGCTTCGTCTTCTTCATCTGAAAAACTCCTCGTTGAATTTTCGGAGCTTTCCAAATTATGAGTGGCTTAGTTTATCGGGGGCACGTCACTTTGTCCATTGCCGCCGCGGCGCGGACCGTACGGGCGTCGTGGTTGCATGTTATCGGATCAGCCACGACGGATGGGATGCGACTCAAGCCCTTCGTGAAGCTAAAGAAGAGGGCGTGAGTCATTTCGAGGTAGCGTTGCGTCGTTACGTAGTTCGCTATGCTTCGACCCGGAAGCCGGCTCTTCCGGTCGCGTCAGCTGGTCAAGAATAATTTCACTCGTCCCAGCGCCCATCTGGGCGATCTCCGATACTTCTCCATTGGCCGTTCCCTGCGTCTTCACCATTGCAAACACTTCCGATCAGAAGAAGGAATACCTGCGAAAGGATCTCGAACTATT
>DASYEV010000142.1:0-20740 GCA_036498835.1 Acidobacteriaceae bacterium
CCTCCGGGGCTGAAGCCCGCGTCGTTTTGACTTTGAACGTCACGGGTGAACCCGTGACCTTAAGCAAAACGATCTGGTGCCGCAAACACCTCCAAGCTTCCATCGGATGAAGTGCGAGACCTTGAAAGGGCTGGGGCTGAAGGCTAATGTCACTTACTTTTCAGTTTCCTTGGGGTTTGAGATCCCAGATGGCTGAGATCACCCTCTTTGAATCGTCAACAGAAGCAAGTCGAGATCAATTCAGGCTCGGCTTTACGGTTAAAGCAGCACCTGTCTTGGTTCCAACAATAGAGTTTGGCAGTCCAATTTCTTCGCATCCCCTTCAAAAAGCCTCTGCTTCATCTGCGCTGCGAAAGTAAGTGACATTAGGCTGAAGGCCCGACCTATCGTGGAGCCACCATAGGTCGGACTTTCAGCCCTCAACCTGTACACGCACTCTCATACCCAGGGCTTCGCCCTGGGCTGGTATAGAACGCGCCGTCAGCGCTACTTCCTTTCGGATTTCGACGATGACGTAACGGCTCGATGATCCCCTCATTTTGTCTGCTTTGCTGGATCGAAGAGGCTTCTATGGAGATGCAGGTCTGTCATTCCGCACGCAGCGCAATCAACGGTTCGACGCCGGCTGCACGGCTGGCAGGCACGGCGCTTGCTGCCAGCGCGACACAAGCCACTCCTGCCACTGCGAGCAGATAGCTCATCGCATCCATGGCGCTCACGCCATAGAGTGACGTCGTCAACGCATGTCCTACAACCATCGCCAGCGGGATACCCATGGCCACACCCACCGCGGTGAGCAGCAGGCTGTCCTGCAGGATCATCCAAACCACTTGCCCGCGGCGCGCGCCCAGGGCCATACGCACGCCAATTTCCGCGGTGCGCATAGTGACGCGATAGGCCAGCGTTCCATAAAGCCCCGTGGCGACCAGCACCACCGCCAGCAGGCCGAAGAACCCTGCCAGCCGGGCGAACAACATCTGGTTGGAGATCGTCAGGTCGTACTGCGCGCGTTGCGTCATGGGTTGGATCAGGGGCAGATTGGGATCGATCTGCTGGACGACCCGGCGCGCAGCCGGAAGGATCGCGAGTGGATCTCCGTGCACGCGCAGTTCAACATCCATCTTGCCGATGATGGGAATCTGCGCATACATGTACCAGGCCATCGGTATGGGTTCTTCGCTGATGCTGCGATATTTGTGGTCCTTCACCACGCCGACGATAGCCATGTGGAATGGCACATTCTCAGGTCCAATGATGTGGCCGAGAGGGTTCTGGTTCGGAAAAAAGCGCCGGGCAAACTCCTCATTGATGATGCCAACAGGCGGTGAGGTCGATGTGTCCGAGTCCGCGAAGTCCCGGCCTGAAAGCACGGGCACGCCCAGCGTGGTGAAGAAGCCCGGGCCCACCACATTGCTGCGAACCGTCCTCGAGCTGCCATTGGCTACATCCGGCAATTTGCCATCCACCATCATGTCGCTGTTGTCGGAGCTCCATGAACCGATGCGTTCCTCCATGATCGTCACCGACTCCACCCCGGGAAGACTCCGCAGGCCTCCAATCAGGTCGCGATAAAACGCTCTGCCTTGAGGAAGCGATGGAGCGTCAGGCTTGACGCCAAACACGACAAGTCCCTCGGCCTTGAAACCAAGCGGCGTGTTCTGGAGATTGCGCAAGGTGCGGATCAGCAATCCAGCGCCCACCAGCAGGACCACGCAAAGCGTCATTTGCATTGCGACGATCACTCGCCCGGTGCGCGATTTGCCGGCGTCAGCATGCGAAGTCGCGGACGTTGTCTTGAGCGTCAAGGCCGGTCCCGCGGCGAGAGCAATGCGCAGCGGAGCTAACCCGAACAGAAGCGCCGCCAGCCCCAGAATGCTCAGGCTGAAGATCAGCACCGTGCGGTCTGGCGTCAGGCTGGACTCGATATGAGCCCACGCGCCCAGCGCCCGAGTTGCGAAGACAGCGAAGACCCAGGCCAGCACTCCGCCGGCCGACGCCAACAGTAAGCTTTCGGCCAGCAACTGCCGCAGCAGGTCGCCGCGCCCAGCACCCAGGGCAAGCTTCATGCTGAACTCCCGCTGCCTCGCCGCGTTGCGCGTCACCAGAAGCATCACCACGTTGGTCAGCGCAATCAACAGCACCAGGCCGACCATCGCCATCAGCAACCGCAACGGCTTCCCGTACTGAGTGGCGTAGCCGGGGAACCCTTTTGCCTCAATGAGGCTCAAGACTGGCTTCATCTCTCCTGGTGTTGGCGAAGCGATGCCGAGGTAGGCAGCCCTCTGAAATGCCGGCTGTAGTTGCGCAACCGCCTGAGCTTTCGCGACGCCGGGGGCAAGGCGTCCAACCAGCCGCATGCACCACCATGTCGGATTGTTGATGTACGTCTTGCCATTTTGCGGTGGGTTACCCCATGCGTTCAGTTCCGGCCGGTTCTGCAACGGGATCCAGAAGTCTGTCGACCGCCCTGATTCCAGGCCTTCAAAGCCTTCGGCTGTGATGCCCACGATGGTGAAGCCGATGCTGTTGACATACAGCGTCGTCCCCAACACATCGGGGTTACGCCCAAAGCGCCGGGTCCAGTAGTTGTAGCTGATCACGGCAATCGGTGCGTGATTGGTTTCGTCGCTTTCGGTGAATCCGCGGCCATGCGGCAGCTTCACGCCCAGGCCGGAGAAAAATGCGCCGCTCACCATATCGCCTTCTGCTTCTTCCGGCTGTGAGCCGTAGCGGACTGCAACTTTGCTCCCTGACAAAGGTACGTAGGCCAACAGGGAAGACAGGCCTTGGCTTTGTTTGCGCAGCGTGTCGTAGACGGCGTAGGAGAAGGTCTCGTTGCTGTCGATGGTGCCCGTGCCATGTGGTGCGTTGGAGGTGCGCAGGTAGACGACCTGATCCGCGTTGGCGACGGGAAGCGACTGCAGCAGCACGGCATTCATCACGCTGAAAACAGCGGTATTGGCTCCCATACCCAACGCGAGCGTGAGGATCGCGGTGATGGCGAAACCCGGGCTCTGCAACAGCGAGCGGACCCCGTAACGCAGGTCGCGCAGCACCTTGTCCATCGCCACCCATCGGCCTCGCAGGTAAAAGCGCTCCTGGGCTGCGCGCACATTGCCGAACGTGCTTCGCGCACGGCGGTTGGCCTCCTGCTCGCTCAGACCTTCGCGGCGTAGTTCATCGGCTTCCAGTTCGAGGTGAGCCTGGATTTCTTCGGAAAAGTCTTCGGCAGTGCGCTTGCGTCTGAACATGGTTAGGTCTCCTCGCCTTGGGGTTCTTGATTCGCATCCAGAACAAGACTCATGGCCCGTGTCAGCCGCCGCCATTCGCTGGTCTTCTCGACAAGATGCTCGCGGCCTTTGGCTGTCAGCGAATAGAACCGCGCCTTGCGGTTGTTCTCGCTCACACCCCACTTGGCGCGAATCAGGTTCTTGTCTTCCAGCCGCTGTAGCGCCACATACAGCGATCCATGATCGACAAAAAAGACTTCTTCCGACTGCCGCTGAATCTGGCGGGCCACTCCCTGTCCATGGCAAGCGCCGAAGACAAGGCTCTTAAGGATCAGCAGGTCCAGCGTTCCCTGCAGCAGGGCAATACGGTCGTCGTTCTTCTCTTGGGTAGCCATTCGACCCAAGTATTCGCCTGCTTGGGTCGAATGTCAACCCGTGTCGGAAAGGCCGGTTTCCGGGAGCAAGGCATTGGGGTGAGCTTCTGGACGCCGGTACGTTTTGCGGTGCAATGTCCCCAGCGTTACCTTGTGGCAGGGAAACGAATACGGATTACGCGAATACGATAGACAGATGATGGAAACCTATCTGGAACCAACCCAGGCCTCCGGGCGCGCACTCATGCAGCGAGGTCTTCATGGTCCCGTGTACATGCTGAACCTGCTCCGCTTCCGTGCGGTCGCCGATTATTCCGCATTCCCGGATCTTGCTCCCGCGACGCCCATCAGTGGTATGAAAGCCTATGACCGCTACGTGGAGCACACATTGCCATTCCTCCATGAGAGCGGTGGTGATGTGGTGTTCTACGGCGAGGGTGGCCCGTTTCTGATCGGACCTGATCACGAGCGTTGGGATCGCGCGATGCTGGTTCGTCAAAACTCCCTGGAAGATTTTCTCGCCTTCGCGAATCACCAGGAGTACTTGAAGGGAATTGGACATCGTAGCGCCGCTTTGGATGACTCCCGGCTTCTGCCACTCTCCGCTATGCAGGGAAGCACAAAATAAGCGCGAAGAATGCCGGTGTGAATTCCTTCGAGTAGACGAAGTCATGCTTCTGCATGGACGAACGCATGACTCAATGCTCATCCACCGTCGTGCGAGATAGCGGAAGCGCTTGGCGAACGACTCCCGTTCCTGGACTGGCGGCCTTTGTAGAGAACTCCACCCAAGAGTCCGGCCGGTACGCTCAGGATGGCGATGATGATCCACTGCAGCCGTGACGCATGGTTCGCGACCGGCGACAGCATGGCCATGATCGTGAGACCCGCCTGAACGATCCCCATCGCAGCCGCGTGCGCGACCGGCCGCCGCTGGGCAATACGAGCCGTCACATAACCGCCGGCAGCCACGCACGCAAGCCCATAGGCAAATGTCAGGACCTTGACCGGCAGATTCGATGCAAGCGCTTCAGGGCCGGGCAGGGCATGGGGAAAGACCCGGAGCAATAGAGGATTCAGCACAGCTTCGATGGCGAAGGATGCCACCGTCAGCACGACGATTCCAGCCAGCACCGCCAACACACTGCGGATCATGGAAGCAGTCTAGAGCAAATTCGCTGACGCAGAGCGGTCGGAGAAGGCTGTTTTTTATCCTCGAAACAGCCGTCGCCACTGCCTATCGGTATCACGGCGTCAGGCAATTCGCTCTTGTACCGATACATCAGCGAGTGCGAAGTGACAGGTATGGCCGCCTGATTGCCGCCAACACGCGCGTTTATGATGACTTCATTGTTGAAGACCAGCGGCTTCGTGCAGGAGAGTATGGACATGTCATCAGAAGGACAGCCTTTGTTGACCATTCGAAGGGCCACAGCCGAAGATGCCCCCGCTTGCGGGCAGATTTGTTACGACGCTTTTGCGAGTATCAGCCAGGCTCATGGGTTTCCCTGTGACATTCCCGGGCCTGAAGCAGGCGTCGGATTACTTTCGATGATGTTTTCCGCCCCGGGCTTCTATGCGGTGGTAGCCGAGACCGATGGCAGGATCGTTGGCAGCAATGTCCTCGCCGAGCATGCCGTGATTTACGGTGTCGGCCCGATCACCATCGATCCTCAACTGCAAAATGCCGGAGCCGGCCGCAAGCTTATGCAGGCTGTGCTGGATCGCGCGCAGCACAATGGGGCCGCCGGGGTGCGGCTGGTTCAGGCCGCCTTTCACAATCGATCGCTCTCGCTCTACGCATCGCTCGGCTTTGACGTGCGCGAACCTCTTTCCTGCATGCAGGGACAAACACGGGAACGAAGCATTCCCGGTTGCACAGTGCGAGCCGCCGGACCCGAGGACGAGGCTGCCTGCAACGCCCTGGCGCGGCGTGTTCATGGATTCGATCGCGGCGCCGAGTTGACCCATTCCATCCAGCAGGGAACTGCGCGCGTGGTTGAGCGTGCAGGCCAGGTCACCGGGTACACGACCAATCTTGGCTTCTTCGGCCATTCCACTGCGGAGACGAACGTGGACATGCAAGCTCTTCTTACCTCGGCAGAATCGTTTGCGGGGCCGGGCATCCTTGTTCCTTCACGCAACAGCAGTTTGTTGCGCTGGTGTCTGGCGAACGGCCTGCGCGTCGTCCAGCCGATGACCTTGATGAGCATCGGTTTCTATAACGAGCCTGCCGGGGCATGGCTGCCTTCCATCGTCTTTTGACATGAGCTGAGACCGAGCTGAATTTCATAGAGCCAGAGCAACACAGGGTTCATCGCCGCCCCAGTAGCTGAATCCGCCTTCTGGGTAAGATCCCCAGTAGAAACATGTACTATGGGGAACCGAATTCCACGCTCAGACACTCTGCTCTATGTCCGGAGAACGAAACGTCATGACCCTACTCGACCGCCTCGAGCTCTGGAAGCAGCAAGGCGTTCTATCGCCTGAGCAACAGGCGCATCTGGCGAGCCTCTCCCGTGAAGAACCTTTCTCCGTCTTCCTCGGGCTCAATATTCTTCTCTATGCCGGTGTGCTGGCCTTCGTTGCCGGGCTTGGCTGGACGATCTCCACCTGGTCGCATCAACTTGGCGATGTCCTCATCCTTACTCTTGTCTCCATCCTTCTCGGGGTTTGCTTCTGGTATTGCTTTTCCCGCGCGCCGGCCTGGTCCGCGATGGAGACGGCTTCGCCGAATCTGATCTTCGACTACGTGCTCTACCTTGGAAGCCTTGTGTGGTGTGCGGAGCTCGCTTACCTGGAGGAGCGCTTCCACCTGCTCTCCGGGCAATGGGATATCTATCTTCTGGCGACTGCCATCCTCTTTTTCTTCCTTGCCTACCGGTTCGACAATCGCCTGGTGCTGTCGCTCGCTTTGTCTTCGCTGGCCGGATGGTTCGGGCTCACCATCTCGCATTGGCCCTCCAATCAGGGAGCGAAGTACCGGCAATATGCTCTGCTCTATTGCCTGCTGGTCAGCCTCGGCGGAGCGCTTTTTAAGCACTTCAAACTCAAGGCACATTTCTTCAACACCTACCTCAATGTGGTGGCCAACGTTCTCTTCTGGGCATTGCTGTTCGGCGTCTTCGATCAGCAAAGCTCCGGGCTGTGGTTTGCCGGCCTGCTGATTGCATGCATCGCTTCTGTTGCCTGGGGGCTGGCGCGCCGGCAGTTCATCTTCGTTGCCTACGCCGCTGTTTACGGCTATGTGGGTGTCAGCTATCTGCTCGTCCGCCACATCAACGACGAGATCTTGATCCTGGCGTACTTCGTGACGACTGCAATCGCGATGCTGGTGGCGCTGATCATGATCGCCCGCAGCTTCGGGAGGGCTGCGTGAGAATCTACACGGAATCGAGCGAAGAGGCCCTGCTCGCACGCAAACTCCTGAAGCAGTGGGCTGACGATGGCGCCCTCAGCAAGGAGCAGTACGAGCATCTTGAACAGGACACGGTCTCCGGCCTGCGCACCACCAACGTCTTTCTGAGGCTTGTACTGTTCTTTTTCACCGTAATCGTGGTGGCCGCCGGAGTCGGGCTTTTCTTCCTGGTCTTTCTCTCGCACCCGTCGGAACAAACAGGCGGCATCACTTGTTTGATCTTCGCTGCCATCTGCTACGCGGTCGCCGAGGCCGCAGTCGCACGCGCCTATTTATACCGTTTCGGAATCGAGGAAGCACTCGGCGTCTGCTCGGTGGCTCTGTTCTGCGGGGGATTGGCCAGCCTTTTTGCGGGCGGCAACAATGTCTCACCGTACATCGCCGAATTTCTGGTTCCAGCGGCCGGCTGCGTGCTTTCGCTTTGGGGCTGGTATCGCTTCGGCTTCTGGTATGCCTTTCCCGCCGCGATGATCTTTGCTCTCTTCCTGCCCATCTACTGGAATCCATCTCTTTCGGAGCACCATGTCTTCGTCGCCGTGCTGTACGCAGCCGGATGGATCTGTATTGCCAAGGTGCGCTCGCCCCATCGCCTGGATTACCTCAACAAGACGTACTCCATTGCTGAAGCGTGTCTGTGGCTCGGTATCTACCTGATCCTCAATCTCAAGATTTCAGCCTCACTCGCGCCCGGGCAGTGGTTGTTTCACAGTGCGCGGGCCACTTCGGAGTTCGCAGCGCCGTTCTACTGGACGACCTGGGTGCTCATCTGGTGCCTGCCGCCCCTCGTACTCGCGCGCGGCATTCGTCAGAAAGACCGCTTTGTCATCGCGGTGGGCGCCATCCTCGCCTTGCTCACCCTGGTCACCAATAAACCGTATCTGGGCTGGCAGCGGCATACCTGGGATCCCATGCTTCTCGGCATCGCCCTGGCTGGTGTCGCTGTGTTCCTTCAACGCTGGCTTGCCCAGGGACCGGATGGAGTTCGTCACGGCTTTACCGCCGCGCGTCTCTCGGCGAAGGATAAACACGCACTGAACACTGGCGCCGCCGTACTCGGCTTGCTGTCCCCTCAAGTTATAACGCCAAGCCCGCAGGCAACCGGCCCGGACTTTGACTCTGGGTTTGGTGGAGCATCGGGAGGCGGCGGCGCTAGCGGCGATTTCTAAGCTTGCTATCTCGCCTGACTGGTTTCGGTCCGGCCATGGCAGGTTCGCCATCACTCTTCCACCCGCTGGAAACGCTCTCGTGGCGTATCCTTCCGCCGATACACAAAGAATGGTCTCTCTCAAACCAAGCGTTCTACTTGCTGAAGAAACAGGCGCTCATAGCTGAGGAAGCAGCCGGTTTCGCTATAGAGAGCGGCCGCAGCCGGGCATTCCGGATCGGCAGCGACCATCGCGCGATAGCGTAGATAGCTCTGCTCGTCTGGAAAGGTAAACAACGCGATCGCAATGTCATTCGGGCCCTCGCTACCGATCTGAGGGAAGCTCATTCGCGCCCCCTCCGGGGCGGCGCGAGGTATGAAGTATCCGTGATGCGTGCCGCCGTAGCGCTCGATCAAAACGATCCATGCCCGTGCGTAAGCCTCAAACTCCTTCAACTTGCTGAGGTCGAGCTTGTAGCGAATCTGGCACGTCACTGTCTGCGTGTTTTCCATATCCCTCAGGAGAACCTCCATTGCGGCAAACTGCTCCGCAGACAACGCCTCCGCTGCATTCGCCCTTGCCGCACGGGCGGCGGATGCGGCTACTGCTGCAACCAGAATAATGGCATCGGACACAACGAAGGTGAAAGCTCCAGGCAGATGCACATCTGTCACATCTTTTATGGAACCGGGCGAGCTCCTGAACAAAAATGAACCAAAGGTGAAGCGTTTAGCGTTGTCTACGTTATCTGGGCCATATAAGACAAGCATCGACCCGTTCTCGCCATTTGGGAGCACACTGCTACGGCTGATCAAACTCCCGAGGGGTGCCAGTCAATGTTTTAGCGCCTCCAGCCGGACCCAGATCATCGGTCTCGCGTAATGGATGAGTAGCTGGTAATTTCAATGCGATTCCAAACATCCATAGGATGCTTAGGAAACGTGCTACAGGTATGAAATAGCCGGCGGTGAAATTCACGAGTGTGAATGAAGAAAGCTCACCCGCTGCTGCCACAACGATACCCAGCCACATCAACCAGCGTGGGATCAGTTTGGATATGCCCGCCGAAACGGATACTCCGGCGAGAAACAACCCAAGAAAGACTGCGAACCCGGGGCCGCCTCCATCGAAGCCGATGGACTGCAGCGCTTCCACGGCGCCTGGTGCCGCCGCCACTCCTGGCCGAGTCAGGGACCATGTAGCCAGGGCAGAACCGGCCAGCATCATGGGCGTGGCAATTCCACCAAGAGCGGCAATCTGCACGCCTGCGGCGCGGATCCGTAAAAACCGTAATCGGCTGACGCTGGCAGCCATGAAGATGCCCAGCGGAATTGCGGAAGCCAGTTCGAAAAACGATCCCCACCGAATTGCTCCATTGTTTTGGGCTACGAAGGCGACAGCAGCCTCGGAAACATGGGGCACGTGGAAAGCAACACTTACTTTGGAGGCGCTGGCGATAAACATCACAAGGTAGGTGATGGTAAGGGCGAGAAGCGAGGGACCGGCATGGCGCTGAACAAGCATCGTACTTTCTCCTTTTGAGATATTCACTTTTCGGATTTCGTTCCAAGGTGGTCAGCGGCGTGATCCAGCCGGGATTCCCACTCTTTCTGCAGTTCATCGGCCTTCGCACGCTGGTCGGGATTCAGAACGGTCCTATATATCTTCGATTGCAACTGTGCTTTCTCCATGAGCAACGCCGCGATGGTGGCACTCTCACGATCTGCGATTGCCTGGGCCCTTCCCATGTCCGGGTTTTCGGCGGTAGACACTGCGTTCATCTCTTTGTTTTCAGCAAGAAGTTCCTGAGTCCGTGCAGCAATTGCCGGTCGTTCCATCTGCCAAAGGGCTTGAACCTGTGCCTGCTGCGCATCGCTCAGCTTCAGTTCATGGGTTAAGTGGCTCACAAGTCCTGGGTGATGCCAACCGTGGCCGCCCCAGCCACGCTGTTTCAGCGCATCTGCTCTCGCGAAGGCCAATGTCATCATCACCAACACCACCGTTGCGATCGCCCACAAATTAATTCGCTTCATACAAACCTCCCATCCATTGATTTCGATATGAGTTTGGAACGCAGGCAGGAGTGGACCTTTGCCTGTCGGTCATGCGTTCAACGTCCGACGACAGACGATGCTTCGCTCTTCGAAGACAGCTTTGTCTGAGACCCGCGAACGCTGTGCGGTCTATTCACTTGAGTGACCCCGTCGTTCCCGGGAAAGTGAAGCACGGTTAGAACGTTGGAAGTATCGGACTTCTGGAAGGTGAGATATCCCTTCGACTCGCGTACTGGTTCACTTCCCGGATGAACCGGAAATAATTCGTGATGGCCGGTTTTCACGTTGCGTACAGAAAGCAGAAGTGGATTGCCCGTCAGAGTGAATTGATAACTTCCAGGTGCGATGCTCCACGTGCCCATGATGAACGGGAATGGGATGGTGGCTGTTATCTCGAGATTGTTCTGAGCCTGCAGGGTCAATGCAAGGGGCCCGGCAACAATCGCTGCGGCGACAAACAATTTCACGACTAATGACCTGATCCGTTTCATGGTTTCTTCTCCCTTTCCAAGGCGGCGGCTGTCATTCACTTTGCCGCTGCGTTCGTGATGAACCTGCTCACCACGCTTCGATTTCAGCATCGGGAGGCGGAGCCTGCGATATAGCTTCGTTAAGCAAAGTAAAGTTGTGTAAAGACAAACCGCGCCGGCGAGGGGATCGTCTAGTATCGGATCGGAGGCGGCTGGGGAAGAGCATGGACCGGGTTCTGCTCGTCGACGATGACGTTCAACTCTGCAAGCTTCTTGCCGAACGTTTAGCGACTGAAGGCTTCACCATGGACACGGTGAACGATGGGTCGCGAGGTCTGGAACGTGCCCTGTCCATGGAATATGCCCTGGTGGTTCTCGATCTCATGTTGCCGAGGATGGGAGGTCTCGATGTGCTGCGGCGGGTCCGCAAAGTCTCCCCCGTTCCAGTGCTCATCCTGACCGCGCGGGGCGAAGACTCGGATCGTATTCTCGGCCTGGAGATGGGAGCGGACGACTATGTCCAGAAACCGTTCAACCCGCGGGAACTTATCGCTCGCATCCGTGCCATCCTGCGTCGAACCGGTGGGAACGCGGCAGCAGCAGGACCACTGGTAGTCGGCGATATCCGCATCGATCCGGCAGTCCGCGAAGCATGGCTGGAGAACGCATTGCTTGAAGCATTCATGCGCGAGCCGGGCCGAGTGCTTTCACGCGAACAACTCACCGAGACGGTTTTGGGCAGGCATCTCGGACCTTTCGATCGAGTTATCGATGTTCACGTCAGCAACCTGCGCAAGAAGCTTGGACCAGCGCAGGACGGCCAGCGAATCAAAGCTGTTCGCGGCAGCGGTTATCTATTCGCATCGCGGCCCAGCACAAAGGACGCCGATCATGCGTAGCCTTTTCCTGAAGATTTTCTTTTGGTTCTGGGCAACGGTGATTGCCACTGGTGTTGCGCTGATCCTCACGTTCGTCCTGGAACCCCGAGGTGTTCCGTCGCGATGGCACGCAACGCTGACAGACACGGCTCGCTACTCAGGAACGATCGCGGTGGAAACAGCTGACCGCGATGGCAACGCTGCAGCATCTGCTTATTTTGAGCGCATCGAACGCGAAACGCATATGAAGGCGTGTCTCTTCGACTCTGCGGGAAACGCAGTCGCCGGTACCGGCTGTAGTTCTTTCCAGAGCATGACGTCGCATGTAATGGTCTCGCAATCGTCGGATTTCAACATGAAGTCTGGCATCGCGCGGGTCGCATTGCCGCTTATTGGCCAAAGCGGCCGTAGTTATATCTTCGCAACTGAGCTTCCGGCCGGCCCTCGCGCAGCTCTCGGCATCAACCGATCCGCAGTCGTGTTGCAGTGGGGTATTGCTCTCCTTGTCTCTGGATTGATCTGTTTCCTTCTCACTCGTTATCTCACCACTCCGATTCTGCAGCTCCGGGAGATGTCGCAAAAGCTTGCGTCCGGCCATTTGCATGTCCGGGCCGATCGTGACCTGACGCAGCGCCAGGACGAGATTGGGGATCTGATCCGCGATTTCGATGCGATGGC
Source organism: Acidobacteriaceae bacterium (assembly GCA_036498835.1). Taxonomy (GTDB): domain Bacteria; phylum Acidobacteriota; class Terriglobia; order Terriglobales; family Acidobacteriaceae; genus Granulicella. The sequence continues at coordinate 12,248 of DASYEV010000142.1, forward strand.
TTCCAGAATCGAAGAACTCGTTTCACGGCAACGACAGCTCATTTCCGATGTCTCGCACGAGTTGAGATCACCCCTGGCGCGGTTGAATGTCGCGCTCGATCTGGGCCGCGTGCGTAAAGGAGATGATCCGGCCTTCGATCAGATGCAGGAGGACATCGGGCTGTTGGACGAGATGATTGGACGATTGCTTACGATCGCGAAGCTCGATATATCCGCTCCTCAGGTGCCGATGGCGGATTTCGACCTGGTAGATCTTGTATCGCAGATCGTCCGCAACGCCGAGTTCGAGTTACAGGAACCAAAGGGTGGGATCCGGCTTATCTCATCGGGTCAATGCATCGTGTGGGGCAGTGCCGAACTACTCCACGGCGCCATCGAAAATGTAGTACGCAATGCCATCCGCTACACGGAAAATGAGACCGCGGTCGAAGTTCGCATTGAGTGCGCCGATCCATCAGGCAGAGGGAGTGTCCGCATCGTGGTTCGCGACTATGGCCCCGGTATTCCCGAGTCCGAACTGAAAAACATATTCCAGCCGTTCTATCGCGTGACAGGCGCCCGCGATCGTCAATCGGGCGGCACTGGCCTCGGTTTAGCGATCGCTGACCGAGTGATCCGGGTTCATGGAGGAACGATCCATGCCGAAAACGCTGCTCCTCGCGGATTGAGGATAGAGATCGCCCTTCCCAGCCGTCCGTCCTGAAAAACAGCGGTACTGCTTGTAGTGCGCAACAAGCAGACGTGGTTCTAGAGCAGTTCCGGTAATACTGTGGTCTCCCAAACAGCGGAGAAATGCCGTTTTCATTGGGAGAAAACGGCTTCAGCACCCTCTCTTCGGTCTACACCATTACCGGAACTGTTCTAGGCACTCATCGAGAGAGCATAGCTTCCAGGACCGATACGCCCCTCTTGATCTCACTTGCATTACAGCCTGCGAAGCCCAGAAACAACGCGGGCTTCTGCTCGTACTTGCTGACAAATGAGGAGAGTGGGACTACTTCCAATCCCAACTGTACCGCCCGCCGTGTCAGCGCCATTTCGTTGACACGTGTCTTGATCCAGGCCACGGTACACATCCCGGATTGCGCGTGCTCCACATCGAGCAGGCCGGAGAGACGGCGGTTCGCTTCTTCAGTAAGTAGCTGCGAACGATCCGAGTAGACCTGCCTCATCTTTCTAACGTGGCGGCCGAAGTGGCCTTCGTTGATGAATTCCGTCAGCACGGCCTGATCTAACGTCGGTGCATGGCGATCGATGAAGCTTCGTGCGATTCGAAATGCTTCGGCGAACCGTTCCGGAACAACGACAAACCCTATGCGAAGAGCGTTGAAGAGCATCTTCGTGAATGTTCCAACGTAAATGACCGATCCAGATCGATCGAGACTGTGCAGTGACGCAATCGGCTTCCCGGAATAGCGATATTCCGCGTCGTATTCATCTTCGATGACCCATGCCCCCGCACGTGCGGCCCAGGAAAGAAGTTCGACTCGTCTCTCCGCCGACATGACAGTTCCGAGGGGAAACTGGTTGGCTGGTGTTACATAGACCAGACGGGCAGCGGGAGATGACTTGATCCCTCTTGCGACATCGATACCGTCCGCATCCACTGGAATGGGAATCACACTCGCGCCGGCGTTCTGAAAGGTTTGAGAAGCTCCAGGGTACCCGGGATCTTCCATCCACACCTCGTCGCCGGGATCGAGAAGCACTCGTGCCACGAGGTCTAACGCCTGTTGCGCGCCCGAAGTCACGATGACTTGTTCGGCGGAACAACGTACTCCGCGGGACCGGCCCACATATTCCGCGATGGCTCTTCGCAGCGGTGGATAGCCGCCTCGATCGCCTTGCCCATACAAAGAACGCGGTGCTTTGCGATAAACACGCGCCGCAATGCGCGCCCACAGTTCGACTGGAAACAGGTCGATGGCCGGCTCGTAGCCCCGAAACGCCTTACCGACGGAATGCGAGGCCGGCTGGAGAAATGTCGTCTTGAGAAGACTCTGCGCGCGCTTGGCTATCGTCGCCCTGGAAACTACCGGCCGGGAAGATCTTTGTTTCGCCGGAGAGATTATCTCCCACCCTGGCGCTGGCACGACAAATGTTCCAGCGCTCACTTCGGACGAGATGAATCCTTCAGCTTGAAGTTGCTGGAATGCTGCCACGACCGTACCCCGGGCAACGCCGTATTGTGCCGCCAGGTTTCTCGTGGACGGCAATCGTGCTCCGGATTTCAATCGGCCGTCAATCATTGCGGAGCGCAGTTCCGTATAGAGCCAGCGCCACATCTCCTGGCCATCCTTCCTTGGTTCTAAGAGAAGGTCTTGAAATGTCTCTATTTTCGGCACGGTTTCAGGCACCCACCATGGACTAGTCGTCCCGACGATTATGGACCTTTCGGCTATTCCATTCCAATTTAACCTGAGTATGGAAGGCGAGTCGTCATGAAGATGAACTCGATACAGGGAGGCGACCGATGAAGGCGATGGTGGTTACGGATCAGGCTGCGGGAATGTCTGGGGTAAAGCTCGTGGAGCGGCCCGAGCCGCAGGCAGCGATCAATGACGTCGTTGTTCAGGTTTGTGCGTCGGGATTCACCGGGGATGAGCTGTCGTGGCCTTCGACCTGGACCGATCGCGCCGGCCGTGACCGGACACCAGTAATTCCAGGTCACGAACTGGCCGGAGTGGTCACGGCTGTCGGCTATGGCACGACGGGGCTGTCGATTGGACAGCGGGTGTTCGGCCTCACGGACTGGTATCGCGACGGCACGCTGGCGGAGTATGTGGCGGTCGAGGCACGCAATCTCGCGCCGCTGCCGGGCGACATTGACTTCACGGTCGGCGCAGCCCTCGTGATGCCGGGACTGACTGCGTGGCAGGGGCTGTTCGAGCACGGCCGCCTCCAGGCGGGGCAGAGCGTCCTCGTGCATGGTGCAGCCGGCGTCGTCGGTTCGATGGCGACACAGCTCGCGCGTGATGCGGGCGCTTATGTGATCGGCACCGGGCGCGCCGGCAGCCGTCAGGCGGCTCTCGACTTCGGCGCGCAGGAGTTCGTCGATCTCGAGAACGATGCCCTGGAAGATGTCTGCAAAGTCGATCTGGTCTTCGACGTTCTCGGCGGCGACATCGCGAAGCGTTCTGCGGGCGTGATTCGCGCCGGAGGAACGCTGGTGACTGTAACCGGCCCGACCGAGGCACGGCCCACTGGCGGACTGACGATCGACTTCGTCGTCGAGCCCAATCGCGCTCAATTGAGTGAGATCGTGCAGCGTTTCCGGAACGGCCGGCTGCGGACAAACATCGGCAACGTTGTCGGCCTTGACGATGCAGTCGCCGCGTTCAATCCGGCCGGGCGAGTGAAGGGAAAAACGATCATTCGCGTTCATCCGTGAGAACCAGGGAATCTCGAGGAGTGGAAGCGCGGAGCTTGGAAACCTTCTGTCTCAGCAGCTACTCCGCACGCAATGCTTCCACTGCGTTCACCCTTGCCGCGCGGGCTGCGGGCACGGCGGATGCGGCGACTGCTGCAGCAAGAATGACGACTGTGGAGACAACAAAGGTCAAGGCTCCAGGCAGATGCACGCCCGTCACGTATTTGCCGACACCCAGCGCCAGGGCGATGCCGGACAATACGCCCGCCACCACACCGATCCCGGCAATCGTCAGGCCTTGCAACATCACATCGTTCATGATGTTGCGCGGTTGCGCGCCCAGCGCCATGCGAATGCCAAACTCACGCGTGCGGCTGCTCACCGAAAATGCGAGCACACCGGCTACGCCGACAACCGAAATCAGCAGCGCCACCGACGCGAATCCACCGAAGACCACGGCATTCAAGCGATCGGGCGACAGCACTTCGGCGCGAATGTCGCTCAGAGTGGCCGCGTGTTCCACTGGCTGTTCCGGCGAGATCTCGTGAATGGCCCGAGTGATCGCCGGAGCCAACGCATTGGGATCCTGATCGGTGCGGACGAACAGGCGGCCCTGCCATCCCTCCTGATCGGTCGGCTGATAGACCATCATGGATGGCTGCGGGATGATGTTCTCATCGTCCACATCGGGCACGATGCCTACGATCCTGCGCGGCTCGTATGCGATGCCGACGAATTTCAACACGCCATCGGTCCAGCGCAGTTCGCGATTCAATGCGCTCTGGCCGGGGAAGAGTGTCTGTGCCAGGCTCTGGCTTACGATGACGACCGGTTCCGTGTGGGCTTTGTCCGTCTCCCTGAAATCACGTCCCTCCAGCAGAGGCAGACCGAGAGTTGCGAAGTATCCGGGTGAGATTGAGCGGAACTTGCCGCGCCAGTCATCCAGCCCGTTCTTGCGCGGTGCTCCGTCAACCGCAAAGGTGAAACTGATATTCAGCCCCTGGGCATCGCGCCAAGGCACGCTGAAGCCTGTCGAGGCATGGACCACTCCAGGCAGTGCGCTCACGCGGCGTTGCACCTCGTGGTAAAACTCCTGGACCTGTTCCGGAGTCCGCCCGGACGTCATGGTCGGCAGGTTCAAAGCTAGTACCCGGGTTGTATCGAACGGCGGCTGCGTCCGCTCCAGCACATACAGCGTCCGCATCAGGACAGCCGCGCCGGTCAGCAGAAGAAACGAGGCCGTGATCTGCATCACGGCAAAGACCCGCAGGCGCCGGTTGCTGCTTCCCGTCATGCGAACTCCGCCACTCGTGAGCCCCCCACTCAAAGGAGCACCATTTGAGGGCAGTCGCGGAATGAATGCGAGGAACACGGCCGCCGCCAACGCCAGTCCGATACCGAACCACACCAGAGTGAAGTCGAGCTGAACGCCTTCGGCACGCACCGAGAAGCGCGCGGCATATCGCCCCAGCACCAGGACCATCGGCCATGCCAGCAGCAGCGCGGCGAGCACGCCGCTGCCACACAGCACCAGGCTTTCCGCCAGCAGGGAACGGCGCAGTGTCATCGTAGTTGCTCCCAATGCGGAGCGCACCGCCAGTTCCGATTCACGCCGCACTGTGCGTGCGAGCACAAGGTTGGCCACATTGGAGCAGGCAATCGCGAACAGCAGGCCGGAGGCCGCGAAGAGCACCCACAGGATCGTATTCGCGCTCTCATTGATCTGCTGGTGCATCTTCGTCACATCGATTCGCCCGTGATCCGCCGGCTTATAGACCTCCGGATGGGCGGCTACGATCGCCGCATAGCGGCTGCGCAACTCAGCCCGTGCGGCTTCAACGGTGGAGCCCGGCGCCAGCCGCGCAAAGACCTCCGTCATGCGGTGCTCGCGGCCGGTCACCATGGTGGCCGAGAGATGATGCGGGCTCGTGACCAGGTTGGAGATGATCTCCGTCCTCACCGGATAGGGAACCGACGGTTCCAGCACGCCGACGATGACTGCGCTGCGCGGGCCTCCAAAGCTTTCCAGCCGCACCACCTTGCCAAGGACCTTGGGATCGGAATGCAGTTCGGTGCTCCAGAAGCGATACGTGAGCACAACCGCGCCGGCGGCGTTGGGCCCATCGTCGGATGGCGTCAAAAGGCGTCCCAGCACCGGGCGCAGACCCATCACTTCGAAGTAGTGGCCGTCGACAACTCCACCGGCAATCTCGCGCGGCGTTCCCAGACCCACGATGGTGAAGTCGTTGGACGAAAACGTGCCCAGCTCCGTGATGGTCTTCAGCCCGGGGCTGAGGTCGTTGATCTCCGGAACGGAAAATGTCGCGTTGTCCACGCCGATGCCGGGGTCGCTTTGCCGCAGGTAGAGCAAACGGTCTTCGTCCTGGTTCGCAAGCGGACGTAGCAGAACGGCGCGCACCACGCTGAAGATGGCGGCATTGGCGCCAATGCCCAGAGCCAATGTCAGGGCAACAGTGATCCATAACGAGGGAACCCGCGAAAGCGAGCGCAAAGCATGCTTCAGATCTCGGAAAAAGGACATGGTGACTCTCCAGCGGCTACTAGGTGTGTTTCAGATTCCTGGATTGCTTGACAAGTTATGTTGATATCAACATAGTAGAAGAGATGTCAAGCGCGGATTCAGTTCCTTTCGCAACGACGTTGCGCGTTCGCGACTGCTGTCTCTGTCTCCATGTGCAGCGGGCCGCGCGCGCCCTGGCTCGCCGTTTCGATGAAGCGCTGCGTCCCGTAGGCCTGACCAATGGCCAGTTTTCGCTGCTGATGTCGCTTAATCGTCCGGAGCCTCCTGGCATTGCATCTGTGGCGAATCTTCTGGCCATGGACCGCACCACGCTGACCGCGGCGCTCAAGCCGCTGGAACGGCGCGGCCTGATCACAATCGCGAAGGACCCTAACGACCGCCGTGGACGGCGGCTAAGCCTGACGGCAGAAGGGAAGACGCTGCTCGCGGCTGCGACGCCGATCTGGGAAAGCACGCACCGCGACGTGGAAACCCAGCTCGAAGCCGGCGAACCCGATCGCCTTCGGCGCAGCCTGGGGACGCTCTCCTGATTCTTCGTAAGCGAAGTTCCGGGTACCATCAGCAATCACCTCGTTTGTTGAGTACGTGGCCGCCTGTTTCTGCCTTCACCAGGACGACGAACGGTGGGCACGGAATTCTACAGACCGTCTAAGTTTTTTGCCTCTTGCCGCGTTCGGACTTCTGCCCGGCATGAGCCTCACAATAGAACGACGGGGGAAACGATGGCGGACACTCAGATATTGATCGCAAGGGCCTATGCAGCCTTCAACCAAAGGGATATCGACGGCGTGTTTGCGTTAATGAGCGAGGATGTCTGTTGGCCTAAGACTTCTGAAGGCGGCCAGGTGGTGGGGAAGGACGAGATCCGTGCCTACTGGACTCGGCAGTGGAGCCAGTTCGACCCTCATGTCGAGCCGGTTGAGATTGTCGACCGGGGCGATGGCAAGACGGATGTCAGGGTTCATCAGCTTGTGAAGAGCCTTGACGGCGATGTTCTTTCCGACAGCGAAGTCTGGCACACCTATACCATTTCGGACGGTCTGATTGACCGCATGGACCTGAAGGAGTCAGGAGCGGCGCCATCGGCCGCTTTCTCGAAACACTGACGCACCGTGGTTTACTTGGGGTGTTTGCAGGACACACCGCGAAACAGCGGAGGATGATGATATGGCCGACATCAAGCGAAGCACACCGGGTGTCTTCGTGAACGAACTCGATCCTTTTGCGCCATCGATTGTCGGTGTGCCAACTGCCGTTCCGGCGTTTGTCGGCTATACAAGCTCAGCGAGCCTCAACGGCGTTGATACCACGCTGAAGCCCTTACGTATCTCGTCGATGGCAGAGTACCGCGCCATATTTGGAGGTGCGCCGACCGAGGATGGAAACGGGCAGCCTGTCCAGACCTTCCAACTCATGTCTGCAGTCGCGGGCGCTGACTATGATTTCGTCGACAGCGGCGGGCACAAGTACACCATCCAGCGTACCGGAGCCAAGGCCAGAGACGGCTTGTTGTATTACTCGATGGAGCTGTTCTTTCAAAACGGCGGGACTAACTGTTACGTCGTCTCAATCGGCGGATATCCACCAGCGGGTATGGCCAGCATGAGCGATCTGAAAGCCGGGCTCGACGCACTTGCCGATCAGGTGGGCCCTACGATGCTGGTCATCCCGGACGCAACCCTGTTTGCTCCGGCGTCGGTGGCGAATGCGTCGAAACCCGGGACGCCGCTGCTGGAGTTGGCACAACGGATGCTGCAGCAATGCGCGGACAAGCAGGACCGGATCGCATTGCTGGATGCCTGGCATATGTTCCCTCTGGCTTTCGAGACCTCTTCGGACACGCTCAATACCGATCTTGCGGCCGTTAGCGACCAGTTCCGCGCGGACGTTGGAAGCGAAAACCTGAAGTACGGCGCCGCCTATGCGCCGTATCTGAATACATCGGTAGTCGCTCCGGAGAATCTCAGCTACGTCCACTTTGACCCAGCGAGCCTCTCCAAACTCCTGATCGAAGAGGCAAAAGCGATCTACACGCCGGCGAACAATCCCAGGCTCCAGCCTCTATTGGCGACGATCGCCGCGGCAGGCGACAGGCTTCCGCCTCCTTCCTCAGCGGCAGCGGCAACCATCAATAGCCAGCTAAAAGCGCAAATACCGCTGTTGAAGCAGATCTATAGCATGGCGGCGTCCATGTTGGGCCTGCTGCCGCCCAGCCCGGCGATGGCAGGCGTGATGACCCATAGCGACGAGACGCGCGGAGTGTGGAATGCGCCGGCGAACCTGGCGGTCAAGAGCAGCGTTCCTTCCGTGAAGCTGAATGCGGATCAGCAGGAAGGTTTCAACGTTCCACTCGACGGCAAGGCAATCAACCTGCTTCGCGAGTTCGTGGGCCAAGGGACTCTGGTGTGGGGAGCGCGCACGCTGGATGGCAACAGCCTTGATTTTCGCTATGTGCAGGTGCGGCGCACGTTGATCTATGTCGAGCAGTCGATCCAGGCCGGGTTGAATTCTCTCGCGTTCGCCGCGAATGATGGTCCGACATGGACGGCGGCGACCGCGATGGTGTCGAACTTCCTGCAGT
>DASYEV010000143.1:0-23347 GCA_036498835.1 Acidobacteriaceae bacterium
CTCTTCAGAAATTCCGGGCATGATGCGGGTCAACCCATGGGAGGGAGCAGTGGCCTTCAGGCCACTGAATCCCATACCTGTAAGAATGCGGCTTCAGCCGCGGGCTTCTTGGGCGAGCCACGGAGGACAACCGTCAACCAGATCCCTCTTCCCTGCAGAGGAAAAGGGGTACAGATCAGCACGCTCCACGATTCGCTTTCGCACAGGGTTCTCTTCGATGTACGTCTTACACGCTTTGAACTTCTCGTGTGTGCGTATCTGGCTCTCGTTTTTGCCCTGTTCCCATACGTCGAACTTACTTTTCAGGAGAAACGAGAAACCACCCTTGATGTATTGAATGGCCTTCTCGAGGGAGACGTCCTGAGCCGGAGTAAGAATCAAATGAATGTGGTCTGGCATGACAACGAAGGCGTGAAGTTGAAACCGGCCAAGGGCGCGATTACGTTGGAACACGTCAAGCATAGGTTCCGCGTTGGCCTGAACCTCGAAGAGGTGCCTCCGTCGGGCTGTTACGCAAGTCAGAAAATAGGTGCGAAGCTCCTGCGGTGCGTAATACATTGTTCGCAGCATATACGAAGAGCCCGTGGCTAAAGCCACATTCAAGAAAGTTCGAAATCAGTGGCCTGAAGGCCACTGCTCCCTCCCATGGGCAACACAATGCAGTACCGCTGGCAGAGGCGAAGGACTTCGCAGCCTTGACGCCCTTGTCCGGTGTCTGAATCCGGGGAAGTGCGCTTCGTTGACCTAGAGCATTTCCCATGATGCTGTGCCCTCCCGAAGCGGCTGAAAAGGTCGTTTTCTTTGGGGAAAACGACTTCAACATCTTTGCCCCTGGGGTACACCTTCATGGGAAATGCCTTAGCCTTCGCCACAGATCGCCTCGGCGATCTTCTCCGCCGCGGCGATGTTCCCTCGCAAAGTCTCCGGCAAAGCATGCCGGGTCAGCAGGTACGCCGGGCTGTTGTAGCTCACACGAACGGCGCCGGAAGCCTCTTCGGCAATCAGGATCTTGAGCGGCAGGTCGAGCGCGCTGCCTGGGGCGGCGAGCATCAGCGGTGTGCCCGCTATGGGGTTCCCGAAGATCACCAGCTTGGTCCACGGCATGGTCAGACCGGCCTTGGCGGCCTCGCCGCTGTGGTCGACCACCGCAAAGAGGGTGATCTTTTTGGCCTCTAACGTATCCATCAGGCGCGCCAGCGTTTGTTCGGCGGAGTGCGTGCTGACAAGACGGACAATACCATCGCTTGCATCGTTCATCGGGGTAATCATAGGGTTTCTCCTTGTGGCATTGCCGGTATGTCCTATGAGGAAATGGTAGCCGTGGTCCCTTCGCCTGCCTACTTGGCTGATTCTGCAGGCTGAAAATTGACTCCTGTTCCCGCTTCGACACCCTCTCCAAACGGTGCTTGCTAAATCGGATGAATCCATGATGATAGAGGCATGAACATTACTGCTGTCGCGCAGCGTGCGCGGGTCTCGACAGCAACCGTTTCGCGTGTGATCAACGGAACCGCCATTGTCAGCGCGGAAACGGCGGAGCGGGTGCGCGAGGCGATTGAAGCGCTGAACTTCTACCCCGACATCAATGCGCGGGCGCTGGGCTCTGGACGCAGCGGCCTCTATGGTCTGATCATCTCCGATATCACCAACCCCTACTTTCCGGAACTGGTGAAGTCGTTTGAAGACATCGCGGTGGAGCACGGCCAGGACATTCTGATCGCCAATACGGATTACGATCCCAAGCGCATGGAAGCGTGCGTGATCCGCATGCTGCAGCGCAAGGTGGATGGTGTGGCCATTATGACCTCGGAAATGGAAGATCACCTTCTTCGCAACTTCAACAACCGGCAGATCCCGGTCATCTTCATGGACACTCCCAAGACCGTGCGCGGGGCCAGCACCGTGCGCGTGGATTATGCGGCCGGCGTGCAGCAGGCGATGGACCACCTGTTTTCGCTGAACCACCGGCGCATCGGATTTCTCAGCGGTCCGCTGGCGTTGAGCTCGGCGCGCGTGCGCGCGGATGCCTTTACCGACTGCCTGCGCGAGCATGGTGTGGCAAGCGATCCACGGTTCGTGCAGGAAGGCGATCACCGTGTGGAAGGCGGCCGCGCTGCGATGCAACGCATTCTGGACAGCGGCAAGCTGCCCACGGCTGTGATGGCCTCCAATGATTTGACCGCGATTGGTGCGATGGGTGCGCTGCACGATGCCGGCTTGCGAATCCCGGAGGACATCTCGGTGATCGGCTTCGATGACATCGAACTCAGTGCGTATACGCGACCGGCGCTGACGACGCTGCAGGTGCCCCGGCGTGAGTTGGCGGAGACGGCGTTCCGCAGCCTGTATCGCGGCCGCAATGAGGAAGATGTCAAGCGGTCGCTGAAGCGGGAGCACGTGATTCAGCCGAAGCTGATCATTCGCCAGTCGACAGCGCTTGCATCCAAAGCACGTAGCGCAAAGTGAAGTCGCAATAAGCGCGCGTCCATACTGCCATCCATCCTGTAAGCGGTTGCACATCGCCAGCACCGTGATGCATGCTGGACAGGATTTCAAGGGGGAACATCGAGTTGAAGAGCACACGGTTTGGAGCGTTGGTACTTTTAATTGCGGCAGCGGTTGGCTGCGCACAAAGTGCGCCGGGACGCTGGCCTGCGGAGAAGGCGAACGCATGGTACGAGCGGCAGCCATGGCTGGTCGGCGCCAACTTCGTCCCTTCCGATGCGATCAACGAGCTGGAGATGTTCCAGGCCGGCACCTTCAACCCTGCTTTGATTGATAAAGAGCTGGGCATGGGCGAGGGGATCGGCATGAACACCATGCGGGTGTTCCTGCAGGATCAGCTCTGGCAACAGGACTCTGCGGGATTTACGAACCGCCTGCAGGTGTTTCTGGGTATTGCGGCAAAACACCACATCAAGCCGCTGCTGGTACTGTTCGATTCCTGCTGGGAGACGAATCCGCATCTCGGCCCGCAGCATCCGCCTATCCCGGGCGTACACAATTCAGGCTGGGTGCAGAGTCCCGGCAAACAGCGCCTGCTGGACCGCAGTGTGGAACCGCAGTTGAAGGCCTACGTGCAGGGCGTGGTGGGGGCGTTCGCCAACGACGATCGCGTGCTGGGCTGGGACGTCTGGAACGAGCCCGACAACAAAGGCGGCGATGTTGAAGAAGATGTCCCTGCCAAGGTGAAACGCGTGGACGAGTTGTTGCCCAGGGCGTTTGCCTGGGCCCGGGCAATGCATCCCTCGCAGCCATTGACCAGCGGCGTGTGGACGGGCGACTGGTCGCACGCTGACAAGGAAAGCCCGACAACGAAGATCCAGTTGGCTGAATCCGACGTCATTTCGTTTCACAACTACGACTGGCCCGAAGTTTTCGAGGAGCGTATCAAGTCTCTGCAGCCCCTGGGGCGGCCGCTGATCTGTACGGAGTACATGGCGCGCGGCAACGGCAGCACCTTTGACACGATTCTCCCCGTGGCGAAGAAGTACCATGTGGCCGCGATCAACTGGGGGCTGGTGGCGGGCAAGACGCAGACCTATCTGCCCTGGGACTCGTGGCAGAGGCCTTATGTCGAACAGCCTCCAACCATCTGGTTTCATGAAGTCTTTCGCCAGGACGATATGCCATACCGTGAACGCGAGGTCGAAATCATCCGCGAACTTACCGGACGCGGGACGGGGCCGAGGTGGAAAGAAGCGGGGCAATGAAGCTGGAAACTGCGCGCATTCGGGTCCGGAGACGGCGGCTGTTGTCTTGCGGTATGGTGCTGAGCGCGTGCGTCGGTCTCGCGGTTCAAGGCGGTCCGGAGATCCATGCCCAGATTCAGGCGCAGGCTTCGGCGAAGCCTGCGGCAGTGGGAGCCGCGATACCGGGAAAGTTTACGGACGTCACTTCCGCCGTGGGCGTGCATTTCAACGCGGTCGCGTCGCATACCAGCCACAAGTACCTGCTTGAGACCATGGGTTCGGGCGTAGCTGTTTTCGACTACGACAACGATGGTCTGCTCGACATCTTCATGGTCAACGGAGCGCCCCTGGACGACCCCTCGCCCAAGGGCACGATGCCGCAGAAACGCGGGCCCAAGGACTGGAACCGCCTGTATCGCCAGCGCAAGGACGGAACGTTCGAAGACGTAACCGAAAAAGCCGGTCTGCAGGGCGTGGGTTATGGCATGGGCGTCGCCGTTGGCGATTTCGACAACGATGGCTTTGAAGATTTGTTTGTCACCGGCTATGGCGGCAATCGTCTGTATCGCAACAACGGCAACGGCACGTTCACCGACATCACAGAAAAGGCTGGCGTAGGCGGAGACAAGACTCCGGGCGGCATGTGGTCGACCAGCGCGGCCTGGGTCGATCTGGACAACGATGGCAAGCTCGATCTGATTGTTCTGCGTTATGTGAAGTGGGACTTTGACGACATCTGGTGCGGCGAGCATCGCGATGGCTATCGCGCCTACTGCCATCCGGACGTGTTTCCCGCGATCGCTCCGCTGATCTACCACAACAATGGCAACGGCACGTTCACGGAAGTGGCGTCCAAGTTGGGCATGGCGACGCCCGGCAAAGGCCTGGGCGTTGCGATTGCCGACTTCGATCGCGATGGCAAAATCGACGTTGCGATTGCGAACGACTCCATGCCGGAGTTTCTGTACCGCAACAAAGGGGACGGCACCTTCGAGGAAACGGGCCTGGCGGCGGAGATCGCGGTGGATGGCGATGGACGCACCTATGCGGGTATGGGGATCGACTTCCAGGACTTCGACAACGACGGCCTGCCCGATCTTGTTATCACCAACCTTGCCAACCAGAAGTACGCGCTGTACCGCAACAACGGCGATGGGTCGTTCACCTATGACACCTATGTGGCGGGGCTGGCTCCCATGACATTGCTTCACTCCGGGTGGGGGATTCATTTCCTGGATTACGACAACGACGGTCTGAAAGATCTGCTGATTGCGCAGGGACACGACCTGGACACCGTCGAGCTGAATTATCCGCAGCTTCATTACAAAGAGCCCATGCTGCTGGCGCGCAACCTTGGCAACGGCAAGTTTGTCGACGTCTCCGCGCAGTCGGGAAGCGTGTTCACGCAACGCTGGGTGGGGCGCGGCATGGCAGTTGGGGATCTGAACAACGATGGCCGTCTTGATGCTGTGGTCACGACCAACGATGGACCGGCATACGTTCTGCGCAATGACACGGCCACCACGAACCACTGGCTGTCACTCTTGCTGATTGGGCACACGAGCAATCGCGATGCGATCGGCGCGGAGATCAAGGTAACAACCTCGCACGGGACACAGCTCTGGACTGTGTCCACCGCGGGAAGCTACCTGTCCTCGAATGACAAGCGTGCGCATTTCGGCCTTGGCGCGGACGCCAAAGCGTTGACGGTTGAAATCCGCTGGCCCAGCGGCATTCACCAGACGCTGCATGATGTTGCCGGCGATCGCGTGCTGCGAGTGGAAGAGCCCAGCGGTGACGATGCTTCCGGGCCCAAGGCCGGCAAGCCATGAAAGCGTGGCGGCGCGCTGCAACATGTGTGCTGTGCGGGATGGTACTGCTGGCCCTGGCTCCAAACAATTGGGGCCAGGCGCCCAATGCGCCTCGGCCTTCGGCGAGTCTCACGGCGTCGCTGACGGATGCGAAGAAGGCGATGGACGAGCGCAGGTTCAGCGATGCGGAAACCACGTTGCGTGTCTATCTCGCACTCTACGAGCGTTCGAGCGAAGCACGCTACATGCTGGCGTATTCCTTGCTGCGTGAGGGGAAGGCGAAGGATTCGCTTGAGGAATACACCCGCGCGGCCGCGCTGCGCACGCCAACGGCCGGCGACCTGCGCAATGTGGGCGAGGCGTATGTGCTGCTTGGCGACTATGACGATGCAGGGAAGTGGATGCAGCGGGCGCTCACCATGGAGCCCGGCAACGCCGACACGCTGTACAACCTGGGCCGCCTTCGTTACACGGAAAACCGCTTCGCGGAGTCCGTGGGCTACTTCCAGCGTGTGCTGGGTGTAGCTCCCCGCAATGTCAAAGCGGAGAACAACCTGGGGCTGGCCTTTGAAGGTCTGGACCGGATGGCGGACGCCGAAGCCGCGTACCGGCAGGCGATTGCCTGGCAGGATGCGGGGCCTCCGGGCGAGCTCAGCGAACAGCCTTTGATCAACCTGGCTATTGTGCTGCTGCATCGCAACGACGCGGCCGGCGCCGAACCGCTGCTGGAACGCGCCGCGAAACTGGCTCCGAAGGATCCGCGCATCCACGAGCAGTTGGGCCAGTTGTACATGCAGCAGTCGAAGTTCGCGGACGCACAGCGGGAGTTGAAGACGGCATGCGATCTGGATCCCGGTAAGTCGAACCTGCACTTTCTCCTGGGGCAGGCATACAAGCGTCTGGGGCGTCAGAACGAGGCGGCGGCAGAGTTCGCGGAGTCATCACGCCTCGCGCGGATCACGTCCCAGGCGAAGCCGAACTGAGGGATGGGCACGGTGTGTGAAGCATCTTCCAACCATGTTTGCGTGAGGTCTGCGAGCATGTATCGGGTGGCCCAGGGGAGGGAGCAGTGGCCTTCAGGCCACTGATTTCGAACTTTTCTTGAATGTGGCTTTAGCCACGGGGCTCTTCGTATGTGCTGCGAACGATGGACTACGCGCCGCAGGAACTTCGCACTTATTTTCTGACTTCCGTCACGGCCCGACGGAGGCGCATCCAGGTTTGGACAACCTCCCAAGCCGAACGTGAATCTGAAAAGTGTCGTTATCCAGGGAAATTCTATTGACAGTTTCTTCGTCATCCGTTAACGTTTCTTTCGCAAAAGAAAGCGTTTTCATCGGGAGATGTAATCGCTTTCATGGGAATGCATTACCAGTAAGACAAAAGGTCACAAAGCTGACCGTACGCGGAGCACAGGCACTTTTTGGGGGTACTTTATGCACAGGCTCATCAAGGGAGCGCTTTCGGCGTTCCTGTTGACGGCGTTCGCCGTCTTCTCGCATTCCGCATTGGCTCAATCGGTACGCGGCACGCTTGCGGGAACCATTACCGATCAAACCGGCGCCGTGATCCCCGGCGCCGTGGTGGTAGCTACCAACCAGGCAACAGCCGGTAAGAGCAGCACCAAATCCACTTCGGCGGGTGTTTACCGTTTCGCCGATCTCCCGATCGGCAGTTACACGGTGACGGTCACCGCGAATGGCTTCTCCACAAAGAGCAGCACCGGCGTGCAGGTCCAGGTGAACTCGACCTCGGCCCTGGATGTCTCGTTGACGCCGGGTGGGGTCGATCAGACGGTTACGGTGGATGCCAGCGGCCTGCGTCTGGAAACCGAATCTTCCGATATTGGCGGCACGATTTCGAACAAACAGATCGAAGACCTTCCGCTTTCGCTTGCATCCGGTATCGGTGGCCTGCGTTCGCCGGAAACATTCGTGTTTCTGCTGCCCGGCACTACAGGACCGGGTAGCGGTACAGCGGGCAATACCGGCAATGGTGTGTTCTTTTCGAGATTGAGTGGCGGCCAGGCCTATGGCGCCGAAGTTCTGCTCGATGGCGCCAGCATTCAGCGCAGCGAAAACGGCTCGTCGTTCGATGAGACTTCGCCTTCAATTGAAGCCCTTCAGGAATTCAAGGTTACGACGTCGACGCCGTCCGCGGAGTTTGGCCGTACGACATCGGGTATCGAGAGCTTCTCCGTCAAATCCGGCGGCAATATTTTTCATGGCACGGCGTACGCGATCGTCAAGAATCGGGTATTCGACGCGAACAACTGGTTCAACGACGGATATGCGAAGTTGAACTGCGCGAACCTTACCGAAATCAACTGTCAGTACAAGAAGCCCCAGGACAGTAAGTACGACTACGGTGGGACGTTCAGCGGCCCGGTACGCTTGCCCTGGCTCTATAACGGCAAAGACCGCAGCTTCTTCCTGTTTGCTTATGAGCGGTATCAGTTGCATCTGGGAGGAGTCACCCAGTCGACGGTGCCTACCGCCGCAGAGCGAGGTGGAGACTTCAGTGATGTATTAGGGGGGCCGGTCCCCGGCAACACGCCGTATCCGGGCGTCGCTTACAACGTACTGGTCAATCCGTGCACGAATCTGCCCGTTCTGTACAACCAGATCTTTGATCCGCGGACAAGCACGCAGATTGCCCCGGGCGTTTTCTGCCGTACGCCATTTACAGGAAACAAGATTCCGACAAGCCTTTTCAGTCCGACGGCGCAGAAGCTCTTCAACGGTCTTCCGTTGCCCAACCAGACTCCGACGACCACGGATGTGTTCGGCTACATCAACAATTACGCCTACGCGGCCAGTGCACCGAATATCAACTCGACCTACACGATCCGTATCGACCAGAATATTTCGGAGAAGAGCAAGATATTCGCCACCTACAGCACACGCAAGAACTCCAAGCTGACGGCATCTCCTGACTTTCCCGAACCTTTCAACAACGCCGGCTTTCAACAGACCTTCACGACCCACTACGGACGCGCGGGTTGGGATTACACGTTCACTCCGACCCTGTTGAACCACCTGAATCTGGGTTATAACCGGACGAACAGCATCAACCTTTCCGCAACGCTGGGCTCCGCCCTGACGGCAACCTCCGCCGGCGTCGCCAACGATAACTCAACGTTCTATCCGGTGATCAACTTTCCCAGTCCGGATGCGCCTTCGTCGCTGGGTCAGCAGCAGAACGGCCAAAATGTCGATAACGGCAGCCGCATCAACGACAGTGTGAGCTGGCAGAAAGGCCGGAACAGCTTCAAGTTCGGCGTCGACTTCCGCTACCAGCAATACTCCACGATTCAATACAATCAGGACTCCTTCGCGTTCTATCGCGATCAGACCGCGGCGGTCAGTAATGCCTGCTGCGGTTCCGGTAACCCATTCGCGAGCTTCCTGCTCGGTCAGGTCGGTAACGGCGGACAGACCGTCTATAACGACCACCCGCGTTGGAACTCCCACTACATCGCCGGGTTCATTGAAGACGATGTGAAGCTCACACCTTCGCTGACCCTCAACCTTGGCGTCCGCTATGACGTTGACGCGCCACGTCATGAAGCCCTGAATCGCACGTCATCGCTGAGCCTGACGGCCCCGGATGCGGCGGCCGGCGGCCTGCCCGGTGCTCTGGTGTTCGCATCGAACTGCAATTGCAACACGGCATGGGCTAACACGTGGTTCAAGGACATTGCTCCTCGTGTTGGTTTTGCCTATGTGCTGCCGGGAACCGACAACAAGGCCGTAATCCGCGGCGGCGGCGCCATTATTTATGGCCCGCTGCAATATAACGACTTCGGTTCGGCCATGACGGCTGGATATACGCAGGGACGCAGCTTCTTCGCTTCTCAGACTGCGACGACCGGCGGAGCCTTCACGCCCGCGTTTCGTCTGGATTCTCAATCGGCCGCCGATCCGACAAATTCCTCCGTCGGTTTCCCCGGCGTAAGCTTCGCGCCAAGTCTCGACCCGACGCAGCTTACCGCTATCAATGGACCGGGTAGCTTTACGGCTGTCGGTGGCGAGGTTATCCAGGGGCAGAATGGAAGACCATCCATGACCAGCAACTGGAGCCTGCAACTCCAGGACGAACTGGCCAAGGACCTGATCTTTACCATGGGTTATATCGGACAGACTGCTCAGAACCTGAGATCGGGTGATCTGTCCAATATCAACAACATCTCCACGCAGTATTTCGGCCTCGGCGACCGCTTGAACAATGCGGCTTACAACATCCCACTCGGCGGTACGAATTCAGGTGTCAAGGCGCCCTATTCGACCTTCACAGGCGCCCTGGGACAGGCGCTTCGTCCTTTCCCGCAATACGACTACATCCAGGGTGATTGCTGCCTGGAGAATCTCGGCCACTCCACCTATCATGCGATGGTGGTTTCCCTTAACCGCCGCTTCCGCAATGGCTTCAACCTCCAGGCTTCCTATACCTGGTCGAAAGCTCTTACCGATGCGGATTCGACCATTCCCTTCAGCTACGTTTCCGGCAACCAGTTAGAACAGGCTCCAGGTTCGTCCGATCTGAAGCTGGACAAAGCGGTCAGCGTCCAGAACATCCCGCATCAGTTCTCGCTGAGTTATCTGTACCAGTTTCCATTCGGGAAGGGAAAGCACTGGTTGAATGGCAGCAGGGCTCTTGATCTGCTGGTCGGCGGCTGGCAGGTTGGTGCGATCCAGCGCTATCAGAGCGGTCAGCCCATTGGCTTTGGTTGCGCTTCCGGCATTCCCTTCTACCAGAACTGCATCAACTACACCGCGGGTCCGGCTTCGAGGGGGGGAACGGACTTCGCCAGCGACGCCTACAAGAGGGATAAGAACGGTCCAAGCGTCTTCAACGGTCAATCCTGGTTCAAGCCGGCTTATCGGCCGTCGCAGGCTCCAGGTGGAGCGTTCCCGCTGGCTCAGTCGGCGTTCATCGATCAGAACCAGGAAGGTCAGGACACGTTCCGGCCCTATTCCAATGGCTGCGGTACGCCTGCCAATCCGTGCTCATTCGTTCCGTTCTCACTGGGTAACATTCCGCGTGAGACGGAAGCGATCACCGGCCCCCTCTACAAGGCGGAAGACGTAAGCCTCCTGAAGGATTTCAGGATTACGGAGAGAGTGACGTTCCAGCTCAAGGGCGAGGCGTTCGATGTCTTCAACAGGCACCGCATGGCGATACCCGATCTGCAACCGCATGACGTTACCCAGGCTACCGGGTTCGGCATTCCGGGCGCTACCGACTACGGTCCGCGCAATATGCAGGTATCTGGACGAATTAACTTCTAGGAAGCAGGCGGCCGGTGGCCGCCTGCCCTTTCCGGAATTGACGTTGTCTCCTCATGGGAGGGGCTACGCGCGTTGCGCGGGGCTCCTCCTCCTTTTTCTTAAGGAGGTATAAAGGTACCCATCTTCGATGTCTCTTTCTATGCGTTCTCATCGCCGCAGACCTCGTCTCGCAATCGTTATGGCGGGGCTGTTCGCTGTCTGCTCGATGCCTGTGTGGGGGCAGAGCACGCAGGATTCCTCGGCGGTGATCCAGAGCATTCATGCAGGGCGCGACGCCATGCAGCGCGGCGATCTAGCGAATGCTGAGATTGCCTTCCAGAAGGCAGTCCAGCTTGCGCCAGGACTTTCGGATGCCTATCTCGGACTGGGGCTGGTGCAGCTGCGTGAAGGCAAGCTGGACGAAGCGTCGCATGCACTTGCTCACGCTTCCGAACTGAATGCGCGTCTGCCGGGAGCCCACATGTTTCTTGGCATTGCGCAGTACCAGATGGGCCGGACGGATGAGGCCGCTGTTGCGTTACGTGCGGAACTCGCTCTGGAGCCCAACAGCGTAGAAGCGTTGACGTGGCTGGGAATCGTCGAGTTGGGGGCGGACCATCCCGAACTGGCGACCACGCCGCTGGATCAGGCGGTTGTTCTCAGTCCAAAAGACGCGAACGTTCTTTACTACGACGGCCGCGCGCATAGCCTGGTGGCGGAGAAGGCCTACAAGCAGCTTTATCAGCTCGACCCCGACTCTGCTTTAGTGCACCGCGCTTTGGCGGAAAGCCTGTCAGCCTCCGGCCAGCCGGAAAAAGCGATTGCCGAATATGAAGCTGCCATCCGTAAAGAGCCGAAGAATGCGGATCTGCTGGAGGCCCTTGGTGAAGCCAACCAATCGATGAGCCGTCCGGATAAGGCCAGGGAAGCTTATGAGCAGGCGCTGGCGGTGAATCCGAACAGTGCGATCGCGCTCTACAACCTGGGCAAGATGAATGTGGAAACCGGGAAGCCTGAGGAAGGCGTGGCGATGCTGCGCAAGGCAGAAGCCGCTCACGCACGGTCTGCGCCAACTGATTTCTATCTTGGGCTGGGCCTGGCGGAATTGAACCAGCCTGCCGAAGCCGCGCAATGGCTGGAACGCTCGCTTGCCAGTCAGCCGTCACCGTTCATTGAGCAGGGTGCGTACTACCAACTCGCGCGGGTGTATCAGAAGCTGAACCGCAAGGCTGACGCCCAGCAGGCGCTGGAACAATTGAAGCGGTTGAAGGCCGAAGCCGCCCAGCAGGTTACGCAGAAGCAAAACGGGGTGCAGGGGACTGCTCCGTTGCCGTCGGCTGCGCGAACTGAGAGTAAGCAGCCTTGAGCTCCACGATGCGCCGCGCAGGTTTCCTTGGTCTGTGGCTCGCAATGGGTGCGACAGGGAACGTTTGTGGGCAACAGTCCGCAGCAACCGGTTCCGCTGCCTCTGTTCTGCGTCATGCGCGCGAACTCCACGCACAACATCAACTGGAACAGGCGGAAACACTGTTGACCGGTTATGTCGCCGGACATCCAGACGATGCGGATGGGCTCACCCTCCTGGCGGAGGTTCGCCTGGACAGAGGCGATCTTGCCGGAGCGCGGCAATCTTTTGAGAATGCCCTGCGTGCGAGCCCCAACTCACCGGATGCGAACCGAGCCTTCGGGGTGATGCTGTTGAGTGAGAAGCGTTTTCCTGAGGCGATGGACCGGTTTGAGACCGTGCTCGGCATTCTGCCGCACGATGCCGTGGCGCGCAGGTCCGAGCTCGATGCGGCGACGCGGTTGGCGGTTAGTGCCCATGAGGCGGGACATCCCGAAGCCTCGCTCAAGGTGTTTGAGCATGCGAGGATCCGATTGCCGGACGACCCTGCGCTCCTGCTTGAGCTTGGTCTTCAGGCGCTGGAGCTGAATCAATTGGCGGAGGCGTCCGAGTCGTTGACGGCTGCGCGCAAGCTGAACCCCGAGAATCCTGAGATCGTCTACGCGCTGGCTCGTGTCGAGATTGAGCAACAACACATGCCCGTGGCGGAGACGGACCTCCGCACCTACCTCGCCGCACGGCCCAACGATGCTTCCGCGCATTTTGGTTTGGGACATGTGCTTGCGGTGCTGCAGCGCGATGACGCCGCGCGGAAAGAGTTTGAGCGGTCGATCGAGCTTCAACCTGCGCAGACGGAGTCCTACTTTCAGATTGGCCAGCTTGAACTGCACGCTCATCGGGATGGCCAGGCGGAAGCGCTCTTTCAGAAGGTGATTGCCCGCGATCCGAATCATGGAGGCGCTCTCACCGGCCTGGGGGAACTCGCCTTCCGGGCGAAAGACTACGCGAAGGCTGAGAACTATCTTAACCACGCGGTGCAAGCCGCTCCGCAGTATGGTGCGGCACATTATCAACGGGCTCTGGCGTTGGCGCGACTGGGGCGCAAGGAAGAAGCCGACAAGGAGCTTGCGGCTGCCGCGCAGTTGAGCAAGGCGACAGGTGCGGCTGCCGACGGTACGCCGGTTGGTCCGAAGTAGCGATTGGGCGAGTGTCACTGCGCTGCCTGGTGAGCGCTCGAGTTCGTGAAACTACTCTCTCCGTATGGGTCATCCTGAAGAAGCGAAGCGAATGAAGGACCCCCGTATTTCGTACGTGGTGGCGATGAGGCCGAAGGCGATCGCCCCCGACACGTCCCGAAATACGGGGGTCCTTCGCCGTTGGCTCAGGATGACCCTCGTTAGAGGTTTGGGGATGGCTTGGAGCATGGGCAGGAGCAGAAGACGATCTCTCCACTGCGCGGCTGCGCCACTCCGGTTGAGATGACAGGGTTTGGTTAGGTGAACAAAGGAACGTCGTAGGCGACACTTCCATCGCCAAATCCGGTTTACAGGGCGTCGCGGTTTCACGGATGATTGACTACGTCGATGGGATGTCTTCTGCGGATTGGAACTCGAAACTCGCCGTGCTGGTTCCCAGTACTCACGCTTGCCCTGGCTTCTACGCTGGCGCACCCGCAAAGCCCAGCATCCCCTGAGAAGCAAGCCCAGCACCCGAAGCAAGGATCGCAGCCTGCGGCCTCAGTCGGAATGTCCACCGGCGGAGCCCATGCGGCGGTGCTCGATGAGCATCACCGCCCCATCACAGCGGGCGGATTCGTCACTTCCGGTCCGGTGATCTTTGAGGATATCTCCGCGTCGTCCGGGCTGAGCTCCTGGAAGCACCGCATGGGGACGCCGACCAAAGACTTCATCCTGGATACGGTCGGGTCCGGTGTGGCGCTGCTCGACTATGACAACGATGGATGGCTCGATATCTATCTTGTGAACGGCTCTACGGCGGATGCAGTCAATGGGAAGGCTGCGCCCCCACACGCCGCGCTGTTTCACAACAACCATGACGGCACGTTCACCAACGTGGCGGAGAAGGCCGGCGTCACCAATGACCGCTGGGGTTTTGGCGCTGTGGTGGCGGATTACGACAACGACGGCTGGCCCGACATCTTCGTTTCCAACTTCGGCAAGAACCGGCTGTACCACAACAACCATGACGGCACGTTTACCGATGTCGCGGAGAAAGCCGGCGTCACATTGGGCAACTGGTCGACGGGCGCCACCTGGGGCGATTACGACGGCGACGGCTGGCTCGACCTGTTTGTGCCCGGTTATGTGCACTACGATCTGAAAGATCAACCCACGCTTTCCAACGCTTGCCAGTTCCGCGGTGTGAAGGTGATGTGCGGGCCGCGGGGGCTTCACGGTGAGCCCGATCACCTGTTTCACAATAATGGCGATGGCACGTTCACGGATGTCAGCGAACATGCCGGAGTCGCGGACACGAATCGCTACTACGGTCTTGCGTCATTGTTTGTGGATGTGAACGGCGATGGCCGGCCGGACCTCCTGGTGGCGAATGACTCCACACCCAACTACCTCTATCTGAACAAGGGTGATGGCACCTTCGAGGATGCGAGCTTCGCCAGTGGATATGCCTTGAACGAAAGCGGACGCGAGACAGCCACGATGGGCATTGCGGCCGGCGACCTGCTGCACAACGGCCGCATCGATCTCTACAACACCACGTTCTCCGATGATTACAACCCGCTCTACATCAACGATGGCGACGCGAGCTTTCGCGATACTGCCTACCAGACTGGCATCGCAGAGCCGACCGTGCCCTTTCTGGGATGGGGAACCGCGTTTTTCGATTACGACAATGACGGGTGGCTCGATCTCTTTGTCGTCAACGGCCATGTGTATCCGCAGGTGGATGCGCAGAACTGGGGAACGACATGGGCGCAGCGGCCCTTGTTGTTCCATAGCAACGCCGGGAAGCTGGCCCTGGCGCCTGCCGTGGAAGGGACGGGACTCGCCAGGCTTGCAAGCTCGCGCGGCCTGGCATTTGGCGATCTGTTCAATGATGGGCATGTCGATGTCGTGATCAACAACATGGACGGCACGCCCTTCCTGTTTCGCGATGTCGTGAAGAATGGCAATCACTGGATTGCTTTTCACCTGATTGGCAATCCAGCCCACGCTGCCGGGAAGCGGGGAAGTCCTCGAGACGCTGTGGGTGCACACGTCTATGTGACGGTCAACGGCTTTACACAACGCGCCGACGTGATGGCCGGTGGAAGCTTTGCGTCGAGTTCCGATCCGCGTCCGCACTTCGGACTGGGTTCCGCAACCCGGATCGACAAAATGGAAGTGCACTGGCCCAGTGGCCGTGTTGAAACCATCACGCCTCCCGCGGCGCTCGACACGCTGTACACGGTGCGTGAAGGCAAGGGAATCGTCCCCGCGAAGTGATGTTCAAGGGTGTAGCGCCGAAGGCGCGTTCTATACCAGCCCAGGGCTTCGCCCTAGAGCAGTTCCGGTAATGGTGTAGACCGAAGAGAGGGTGCTGAAGCCGTTTTCTCCCAATGAAAACGGCATTCTCCACCGTTCGGGAAGACCACAGTATTACCGGAACTGCTCTAGGCTGGTATAGGGCGCGCCGTTGGCGCTTGAGATCTTACGGCTCTGACTTTCTCTGAATCCCGACCGAGTATGTTCTCGAACCGTTCCCACTTAGTCCCCTGATTCGGCGCATTGGTCCACGTCACATCCATTCATCACTTAGAGAGCTTCGTGCGAGGGTGTGCCGCGTTACGTTGTCCTGAGATTCCACCAGAATCAAGGGGACGGCGATGGGCATGCAGCCTGTTGTATCCAGCGAACTCGCAAGTTACTTCACGAACTGCCTCGATTGTCCTGAGGTCAGGTTGGAAGCTTACTTCCCGCGGAGCCGGCAGTGCGTGTTCAACTGCTGGACGATCCCGGAGTTCATTGAACTGATCTGCGCCGTGGATGAGTTGCAGGTGACTGCCGAGGTGAATCTTGAACCGGGAGGGCGGTTTGTGATCACCTCACGTTCGGGATGCACGGATCACCATCGGATCGTCGGTGTGTTCTCGGAGATTGATCCAGGGTCGCGCCTGTCGGCGTCATGGAGCTATGGGTTTGGTACGGAGAGCTGGAGCTCAAGGGTGGTGCTGGAGTTTGACGATGCCGGCGGCGGGACGCGGATGCGCGTCACGCATGTGGGCATCATGTCAGACAGGCAGATCCAACGGCAGACAGAATGGTGGGAACAGAGGCTGGAGCGAATGCGTACCTTTTTCTGTACAGCCTGCAGCCTGTGATGGATGGGCCTGGTTTGGTGACGAATGGTGATAACCAACGTGTCGCCATCCGGTCTAACGCGTGCATCCGCATATTTCTGTTCGCTGCTATAGATAGAGGATGTCTTTTGTCCGTCGCATAAAGGATGTATCGCTGGAAAACGAAGAACCTCAACCCGTATACCGCTCACCCCTGTTGCGCCCTCTCCCTCTGACCGCGATCTGGGTGGGTATCGGCCTGCTGTTCGCTTCCCAGGAATACGCAACATTCCGCAATACTCCCAGCCGTGTCCCGCTGTTGACGTTGATGGAGTTGTGGACGATCTACACGCTGATCAGCGCGGCCGGGTTTCTGCTGGCGCGCAGGATCTTCGGAGTCAAGCTTCAAACCGCTTCCTGGCAGTACAGCGTCTTGCGCATTCTCCCGGTAAGCATCGTGCTCTGCATCGCGGAAGAGATGTTGTGGGTGTATCTGTGGCCGTGGGTCATGAAGCCGCGTAAAGAAGAGTCGTACTGGCACATGGTCGGTACGGTCCTGCGCGCGGACGTGGTGACCGTGATGGCTTTTTTCTGGATCGCGGTCTTCGTGGCCCGAGGTATCGGGTATTACGAGCGCTTTCGCGCCAACCAGTTGGCGACCTCACGGCTGGAGACGGAACTGGTCAGCGCGCGCTTGAACGTTTTGCAGGCACAACTGAATCCGCACTTTCTTTTCAATACGATGAACGGCATTTCCAGCCTTATTTACGTGGATCCCGCGGCTGCCGACCGGGTCTTGGAACAACTGAGCCGGCTGTTGCGTATGAGTCTGGACAGGGTTGACATGCAACAGGTGGCTTTGCGTGAGGAGATCGATTTTATTCAGTCGTATCTGGAGATTCAGCAGACCAGGTTCGGCTCCAAGGTGCAGTTCGAAATCCACGTCGCGCCCGAGACGTGGGACGCCCTGGTGCCGACCATGATTCTGCAGCCTATTGTGGAGAACGCGTACCGTCACGGCCTGGCCGCGGCGAACGAGGGCGGGGAGATCCAGATTCACACCAATGTCCAGGGCGCGAAGTTGATCGTGAAGGTCACCAATACCGGGACGGGATTGCAGGCCAAACGGCCTGCTGAACGGCAAAGTTCCGGCATGGGCATCAGGAACGTAAAGGCACGCTTGCAACTGCACTACAAGAACGAGCAAAGCTTCACCTTGCGGGAGCGCCAACCGGGGCTCACGGAAGCAAGCATCATCATGCCGTACCAAATCACCGACCAGGCAAGCGATGGCGTCGGAAGGTTACTCACATGATCTCGACTGCGATTACAGATGACGAAGTGTTGGCGAGGCTGAGGCTGAATCAGTTGCTGCAGGAGCAGCCCGGCATCCAGGTAGTAGGTCAGGCGTCTTCCGCCGAAGAAACCGTGGCGCTGGTCAAGGCGACGCGGCCCGACCTGCTGTTTCTAGACATTCAGATGCCGGGTATGGACGGCTTTGAGGCGGTCAGTGCGCTTTCCAATCTCGGCCTTGCCGAGATGCCGCGGATCATCTTCACCACCGCCTACGACAAGTACGCGGTGCGCGCATTCGAGATCCACGCGGTCGACTACCTGCTGAAGCCGTATACCAAGGAGCGCTTTGAAGAAGCGCTGAACCGCGCCCGGCAGCAGCTCGAAAGGCCCGCGGTCCCCGCTGCCAATGGAAATGGCGCCTCGGCATTGAAGCCGCTGGACCGCCTGATCTTCAAGTCGCGCGGACGCATTGTCTTTCTGCCGGTCAATGAGCTGCACGCCGTGGAAGCGGAGCAGAACTATGTGCGCCTCATTACCGCCGATCAGAATCATCTGCTGCGCGAAACCATTTCCAATATGGAAGAGCGGCTCGACAGGACGAAGTTCGTTCGTATTCACCGCTCCACGATTGTGAACCTACGCTTCGTCAAGGAGTTTCGTACCGACAGCATTCGCGGCGAACACTCCGTGCTGATGGCCAATGGACGTGTGCTGGCGGTGAGCCGTGGCTGCCGTTCGCGGCTGCTGGATCTTGTGACGACGTAGGTCGGAAGAAGAAGAGCAGAAAAGCGTGCCCTTGAGGGCACGCTTTTTGTTTTTGTTTCGAATAACTTAAACTCTGTCATCTCGACCGAAGCGGACAGTTTTATCGTCCGCGCAGCGGAGAGACCTGCTTTCTTTTGTGGCTGCAACCATGCGCGAGTACACATTCTACGTCTACATCCTTGCCAGCAAAAGCCGAACGCTCTATATCGGCTTTACATCGAATCTTGAGACACGCGTCTGGCAACACAAGAATGACGTTTTTGAAGGATTCACCAAAAAATACCAGTGTCATCGGCTCGTGTACTTTGAACAGTACGTCAACGCAAACGTGGCGATCGCCGTGAAAAGCAACTGAAGCGTTAGTCGCGAGCGAAGAAAATCGTTCTCATCGAACAGGAAAATCTGACTTGGGAAGATCTGAGCGAAGAGTGGGGTACTCCAATCAAACCGTTCAACGAACGGGATATGCGCGAGCCGGAGACATTTTAGGCGCCACAAAAGAAAGCGGGTCTCTCCACTGCGCTTCGCTCCGGTCGAGATGACAGGTTTGGGGTGAATGCAAGAGAACAACAGCTATCGTTTGAGCCTTTCCACTTCGCTTCGCTCCGGTTGAGATGACAGAGTCGGGGTTATCTGATCGTGGTGATTCAACAACTTCACCTCCTTCCCAAAATCCATAGCGCTCACCCGTGGAATTTGCCCCTGGAAGTACCCATGTAGCGCGTCCGTCACCAACATCTCACTCTGCGTCCCCGCCTCATGACGTTGGTGCAATGATCCCGATTCGCAAAGCGGGCTATGCCGGAATGTATGAGAAGCGGCAGAAAGATATCCCTTGTTCGTAGAACGACTTAGAGAACAAAGTGACATGCGTCCCTTCCATTGACCGCTCCACCCTGTTGAGAACCGGATCGTCACAACTTCCCCCGCGAAGAACACCTTGGTTCGCCATTTGCTTTGTATTGGGGTACACACCAACGGTGCGGCATCTGGAGGCCGGTGATTGTGGGGAGCGTGATGGCGTGCTGAGCACGCAACAGAAGGGCAAGGCATTTAGCCAGGGATGGGGAACTGCCTGATCTTTGCCCTTCTGTTCATCGCGCTATCTGCGTGACGGCATGGCCGCGTGTTGGATGCGATCAAGGGAGATTCAATGAGAAACAGATTCAAGGTGAATGCGAGTGTTGTTATCCCGGCACGGCGTGGGTTTCGAAACCTGGTGGCTGTGGCTAGCCTCGCATGCGCCATGCAGATGGCCGCTTTCGCACAAACCAGCAAGGGGACCCTGGCGGGTTCCGTGCGCGACACAAGCGGCGCGGCGCTTCCGAACGCCAATATCGTGATCACCAATGAAGCGACCGGCGAGACACGCACGGTCACCAGCAACGCCGAAGGCGCATACCGTGTGGAAGCAGTGAACCCCGGACCGTACAAGCTGCACGTCACGCATGAAGGCTTCGCCTCGGCGGATGTCCAACACATCGCCGTCAAGCCCACCGTAACGACGAGCTATGACGCGCAGCTTGCAATTGGCGCCTCCAGCACGGAAATCACGGTCGATGCTTTGAACAACAGCATCAATACCGACAGCGCCGCGGTTTCCGGCACCATCGAAACGCAGGAACTGCAAAAGGTACCCGTATTCTCACTGAATCCCGCGGAGCTTGCGGCGACGCTTCCGGGTGTGATCCAGCAATATGTGACGGTTCAGAACCTTGGCGGCTCGGGCGGCAATGGCCTGATCAAGCTGACCGTGGATGGAGCGCGCCCTCGTGCGAACAACTTCATGCTTGACAGCCAGGATGCGAACGACGTTTCCCTGGGCGGCGAAGCGATCCAACCGACATCGCTCGACTTCTTCCAGAGCGTGACTGTGCTGCTGAACGATTCATCCGCGGAGTATGGGCGAGGCGGCGGCGCAACCATCAACCAGATCACCAAGGCCGGCACGAACAGGCTTCACGGCACGGCATATGAGATCTATGTCGGTTCGGGGCTGGATGCCATCGACGGCCAGACGCGCCGCAGCAAACCACTGCCTGCAGGTGTCAGTGCTTCCGGTTTAAAAGCACGCTACGATCAGCACGAGTTCGGTTTCACAGTGGGTGGTCCGATTCTCCGCAACAAGCTGTTCGCCTTTGGAGGCGCGGACTACACGCGCTTCTACGGTTCGTCGCTGGCGCCCACGGTCGTGCTGCCGGATGCCGCGGGGTATGCAACCTTGAAGGCGATTTCGGGGGCAGGCAACACGCAGGCAACGGCCCTGTTGCCGTATTTCAATAACGGTTCGTATCTTGATCCTTCGGCGTTCACGCTGGGCGCCCACTACGGGTCCATTGCACTCACAGCCCGGCCGGGCTGCGCTGCGCCTTGCGCGGTCTCGACATCGCTGTTCACCCGCAAGCCCACAGCGTCTCAGGCGCCCAACACGCAGTGGACCTACAGGATTGACTACACACCACGGGCGAACGACACGTTCAACGCTCACTATCTGCACACACGCAACTCCGGCTTCCCGTATTACTCACTCAACGCGACCACCCTGCCCGGCTTTGATGCCTTTGCAGGAGGTCCCAGCGAGTTGGGTGGTGGAAGCTGGGTACACGTTTTCACGCCCCATCTGACCAATGAATTCCGTGCGTCCGAACTGCGTCTCAATTTCCAGTTCGCAGCTACGGCTGCGACGTTAGCCAATCCTGCTGCCAAGCTGCCCAACCTGGGATTT
Organism: Acidobacteriaceae bacterium; assembly: GCA_036498835.1. GTDB lineage: Bacteria > Acidobacteriota > Terriglobia > Terriglobales > Acidobacteriaceae > Granulicella. Next base: position 21,202 of record DASYEV010000143.1, read on the forward strand.
GCCGGCGGCACCGGGTTGCCGCCACTTCTGGGCGTCTCCCAGAACATTCCGCAGGGACGCAACGAAGAGCTGTACCAGTTTCAGGATGCGGTGGGCTGGACGCGCGGCCGTCAGTCGGTTCGCATCGGCGCGGATATCGGGCGTCTGCTCGAGACCGACCTGGTCCCACAAACCTATCTGGGCAGTGAAACCTTCAATGCCGGCGGCGCTGCCTCATCGCTGGATAACTACCTGAACAACCAGCTTGGAACCTCGGGCTTAGCCACGAAGAGCTTTGGGCCTACGCGGGTCGATCCACACATCTGGAAGCTCGCGGGCTTTGTGCAGGACGACATCAAGCTGTTGCCGGATTTCACCATCAATCTTGGATTTCGCTACGACTACCTGACCAATCCGCTGAATGCGCTGCCGTATCCGGCGATCGACGTCAACAACCCATTCCAGGCCATCAACACTTACGTGCACGCGCAGGATGATAAGAACAACTTCGGTCCCCGTTTCGGATTCGCGTGGGTGCCGCGCTGGGGCTTCTTCAGCGATGCCAAAACCGTCGTGCACGGCGGTATCGGCGTGTACTACGACTTGTTCTTCTCGAACATCCTGGTCAACTCCGCGCAGTCGTCGCCCAATGCTCCGACGGGCACGCTACAGTCGACGGCTCCGGGTGGATTGCCGAATGCCAACACGCTGATCGCTTCCATCACACCTACGTTCAGCGCGTCGTCTTCCGTGCAGGCCGCCAACAGCAACCTGGTGAACCCGCTGACGTATCAGTACAACGTCGGTATCGAACGCGAGCTCCCCTTCGCGATGAAGGGAACGCTGAACTACATCGGTACGCGCGACGAGAAGCTGTACAGCAATCGTCAGCTCAACTACTTCCTGAATGGCGCGCGCATCAATCCGTCGCGTGGCGTCATTAATACGCGCGACAATCGCGGCGATTCGGAGTACAACTCGCTGCAACTCCAGATCGAACGCAAGTTCCGTCACGGCCTGTACTTCAACTTCGCATACACCTATGCGAAGCTGCTGGACGATTCTTCGGATGTATTCGCGCTCTTCAATTCGCCGACATCCTACTCGGCAAACCTGGCGGGCAATGCGCTTCACCAGGATTGGGGGAACTCGGCCTACGACCGCCGCAATGTGGTCGCGCTGACGTACTCCTATACCCCGGCAGGGCTCCATGCCTCCAATACCGGCGCGGATATGTTCCTGAGCGCGTTCACCCGGCACTTCACGGTTTCGGGAACGACGCAGTTGTACTCGGGGCTGTACACCACCTTCAATGTCAGCGGCCTTGATATGAACGGTGACGGAAGCGCGGCCAACGATCGCCCCGTGGTGTCCAACTCCGCGGCGCCATTCACTTCGGTCGGAATTGATGGAAGCTACGTGGGCGGGACAACCGGTGTCTACTACGATTTGGCGGCGAATAACGCGACCAACGCAGTGACGCAGGTGCAGCCCGGAAACGTTCACTTCCTGATTCCGAGTCTGGCGAATGCTCCGGGGCTTATGTCCCGCGAGATCGGACGCAACTCCTTCGCGAACCCAGGTCAGCAGTACTGGAACGTCGCCGTGGAGAAGGCTATCCCCGCTCCATTCAAGCATCTCGAGCAGAGCTCGTTCCTTCTCCGCGCGGAAGCCCAGCAACTCGGCAACCACAACAACCAGACCTTCTACGCCAACAACCTCCTGACAGTGGGCACGCCTTCGTTCCAGAACGTGTCCAACGCTCGCGAGGCCAATGGACAGCACTTTCGCTTGTGGGCGAAGTTCCAGTTCTAGGAACTTCGCTGGCAGGTGCAGTCGAAGACGCAATTGGGTCGCGCTTTGAAGGGGCTGGGCTTCAGCCCAGCCGTCAAAGCGGAAGCGCAAGGACAGGAGCATTTCCTCGGAGCTTTCAATGTGAACGTGAGAGCCGTTGCATGTCTGAGAAGTCGAAAAGACATGGTTTCACGCGCCAACGGCGCGTTCTATACCAGCCTAGGGCGCAGCCCTAGAGCGATTCCACATTGGCTGTACCCCCATATCCGCAGTGTCTGAACCATGCTCGAGCGTTATCGGCGGTGATGGTTTTGAAAGCTTCGGTGACGGCTTGATCGAGAGCTTCTTTGCTTCTGGCTTTGGCTCTTCGCAG
>DASYEV010000144.1:0-7428 GCA_036498835.1 Acidobacteriaceae bacterium
AATACTGTGGTCTTCCAAACAGCGGAGAATGCCGTTTTCATTGGGAGAAAACGGCTTCGGCACCCTCTCTTCGGTCTACACCATTACCGGAACTGCTCTAGCCGCGGACAGCGACCAACAAAGACGCAAAAAGGCGCCTCCGCAATCCGCGGAGGCGCCTCTTCTGTTCCGTTCTTAGCTCAGGTTGCCGTAAAACTTCCAGGTGCTCTGGTAGTCGCGTGTTAACGGAATATTCGCAATCTGGGCCCGCACCATCTCGATGGGCATATTGCCTTCGCGATAGAACGCGTCGTGGAACTGGCGGTTGCTCATTTTGCCCCCGCCCACTAACTCCTTGTGCAGGGCATAGAACTGCAGCGCACCCAGCATGTATGCACACTGGTAGATCGGTGAGTAGGAGCCGTTGAACGAGCGCCGCACCTCACCTTCCGCGCTGGGACGGTCATGGCCGACACGGTCGATCAGGAACTCCACGCACTCCAGCGCCGCCATCTGCTTCAGGTTGAACTTGACCGAGAAGATGATGCGGGCGCAGCGTTCCTTTCTCCAGAACAGCGCACCGACGCGCTCCTCGGGCGTGTGGAACCAGCCCAGGTCCCACATCAGCATCTCCCAGTAGAACGCCATACCCTCGCTCCAGAACGGCCCGGCGCCGGCGAAGCTGCGGCGGTACGTCCGGTAACGGGCGGTCATATAGCTCTGCATGTGATGGCCAGGCACCAGCTCGTGGAAGACCGTGGCGTAGGCCTGGGGAATATTGTTAGCCCGCTGGCTGGCGAGCTTCTCGTCGTAGGGCATGCTGCTGGCTGGCGAGGAAACCTGGATGGTCTGGCCGCCGGTGAAGAACGGATTCACCAACTGCTGCTGCGGCGTCATCGCCTGTTCCCACCAGTCCTGCTTCGCACCTTCCGGAATGGTCAGCACTTCGTGGGTGTCCATGAAGGCGATGGCTTTACGCGCGTTGTCGCGGACCCAATAGATCATCTGGCCCGGCTCGACATACATGTTCTTCGCTTTTTCCTGCGCAGCTTTCCAGTCGTTGCCGAGACCCATTTCCGCGCTGGCCTTCATCATTTCCCGGTCGCACCACTCGAACTCCTTGTTCGCCAGTGTGATCAGCTCTTCCGGCGTATAGGGGATCCAGGCGCGGCGCAGCTCATCCTGCAGCTCGTCATGGCCAACCGGACCGATACCGGCAATTTCCTTTTCACTTCCGAGCGGAGCGTCGCTGCGAACGCGTTGCCGATTGCCGCCGCCATTTCCGCCCCCGCCGCCACGGCCACCCGGCCCGCCCGGACCCCCGGGACCGCCACGGCCTATCACCGGCACTGGCTCCAGTGTTCCGGGCAGACCGGAGGCGGCAAACAGCCCCTCGGCATACTTGCCCAGGGCGGCATCGGTGCGCTTCAGTTCCTCGTCGATCCAGAAGGCGAACAGCGGGTCGTAGAGCGCATAGAACGTGCTCCACTGCTGCAAAACGCCGCGCAGTTCCTGCACCCGTGAGGCAGCACGGCCTAACACTGCCGGGTTGGCATCGGCGGGCGGTTTGGCCTTGGCCAGTTGCGCCGTCAACGCCGCGAGTGTGGCCGCGGACTTCTTCTCGTCCAGCGTCTCCATGCGCCTGCGCGCTTCTTCCAAGCCGTAGATGTCTTGTTGGAACGGCAGAATGGCAGCGACCTCGGCCTCCTGCTTCGCATTGGCTGCCAGTTGCCGCTGACCGTCTTCGATGTGGCTGCGGAGGAGCAGGTAGTCCACCTTACCCGACTGGCTCATCGCATCGAAGTGGAACGACTCCAGCAGGTGAAGCTGGCCGGCGTAAAAGGCCTCGCTCTTGCCGCGGTGCAGCGCGGACCCGGGCAGAAACATCCGGTTCAGCTCACTCAGCTCAAGGTCATAGCGCTCGACAACGGGGATCATTTCGCTGGTGCCGGTATCGAGCGGGGTGCCATCCGCCCCCTTGTCGCAGGCACAGGCAGCCGCGCTCGCCGTTTGCGTTGCCTTGCCTGTATGAGTCTGGGCGATGAGGTCCTGAGGGCCCAGTACGCCAGCCCCCAGGATCGCGTACCCACTACCTTTAAGAAGCTGCCGTCGGTCCATCGTTTTTCTTCTCCTCTGATCGCATCTCGATCGTTGTGCATCTTGCCCGGGCATCGCGTGAACGACCCGAAGTCCGTCTTGACCGCTGAAATTTCGCTGCTGATGCGACGGAAGACGGAAGGAATGACAAAGAGACGCACGGTTCTGAAAGATGTATGCAGAAAAGAATACGTTAAAGCACGCAAAAGTGCTCGCCAGACTTTCGTGGCTGCGCGGGATGCGCCGGCGGAGCGCAGTGCCGGTTACCCACAGGCGCTGCCAATAGCATTCCGGTCTCTGAAACTACGAGAGCAGCAATGCGATGTCTTCAGGGCGCAAGTCCCGGATCAGACTGTTGTTCGCTCCAATGATGGCGTCGGCGAGATTGCGCTTCGTCTCCTGGAGCTGCAGCACTTTTTCCTCGACCGTGTCACGGGTGATGAGGCGGTAAGCAAAGACCTGACGCGTTTGTCCTATGCGGTGGGTGCGGTCCACGGCTTGGGCTTCGACGGCAGGGTTCCACCATGGGTCGAGGATAAAGACATAGTCGGCGGCGGTGAGGTTCAGGCCCACGCCTCCAGCCTTCAGGCTGATAAGGAACAGACGGCAATCGGGATCGTCCTGAAAGCGTTCCACGCGGGACTGGCGGTCGTGAGTTTTCCCGTCCAGATACTCGTGCTCGATCCCACGAGATTGGAGATTGGAGCGAAGGATCGCGAGCAGGCTGGTGAACTGCGAAAAGACCAACGCCTTATGGCCTTCGTCGAGGACTGCTTGCAGCTGATCAAGCAGCATATCGAGCTTCGCTCCGGAGTCCTTAACGCGCTTGCGGTCGACCAGACCGGGATGGCAGGCCGCCTGACGCAGCCGCAGCAGTGCTTCCAACACTTGGATTTTCGACTTTGCGATGCCGTCCCTGTCGATCTTGCCCAGGAGCGATTCGCGGTAATGGTCACGGAGCCCGTTGTAAAGCTCGCGCTGGGCTGGTTCCATTTCGCAATAGATTGTCTGCTCGACCTTTGCCGGGAGTTCTTTGGCAACCTGCTCTTTGGTGCGGCGCAGAAGGAATGGGCGCAACGCGTGAGAGAGGAGTTTGCGGGCATCGTCGCCGGGATCTCGCATGGCGGAGGCGGTCAGTTGAAAGACGCCGGACGCGCCCAGCATGCCGGGATTTAGAAACTCGAAGAGCGACCAAAGCTCGCCCAGGTGGTTCTCCACCGGCGTTCCAGTCATGGCAAGGCGATGACTGCCCCGCAGCAGGCGGACCGCCTTGGCGGATTCGGTCTTTGCGTTTTTGATCGCCTGTGCTTCATCCAGGATGACGTAGTCAAAGACGGTGTCTTTGAAGTGGACAGCATCGCGGCGCAGTGTTCCGTAGGTGGTCAGCACGAGATCGTAGGCGGAGAGGTCCTGCTTCTTGCGCCCAAGGCCGGTATAGTCGAGCACTCGAAGTTGAGGGGTAAAACGCTGTACTTCCTGCTTCCAGTTGAAGATGAGCGACTTGGGTACCACTGCAAGCGATGGCGCGTCGATCTCTCCCTTGCTGCGCAATTCGCGCCGTGTCTCGAGCAGAGCCAGCACCTGCGCGGTTTTGCCGACGCCCATATCGTCCGCCAGGCAGCCGCCGAAGGAAAATTGACGCAGGAAGTGCATCCAGCCCAGCCCTTCGCGCTGATAGTCACGCAGGTGGCCCTGAAATCCGGCAGGCTGCTCGGCGGGGCCAATCGACTGAAACCGCTCCAGCTCCTTGCGCACGCGTTGGAAGGTTTCGTCACAATCCACGTCAGGCTGCGTGGCAAGCAGGGCATCGAGAATTCCAGCCTGGCCGGAGCGGAAGCGGATATGCTCCTTCTCCGCTTCGCCCATCGATGCGACGGGGGAAAAGCGCCGCAGCCACTCCTCCGGCAATAGGCCGTAGGAACCATCCCCAAGCTCGACCATGGTCTCGCCGCGTTTGAGCGCCGCCAGCAGTTGCGGTAATTGTGCCGTGGCATCTCCGTAGGTCACTGTCCCCTGAAGCTCGAACCAATCCACGCCGCTGGATACGGAGACGCTGGTCCGGCTCGCCTGGCGAAAGACTTTGCCCTCCGCGACGATGTGCCAGCCTGCTTCTACGAGCGAGCGTACGATGCGCGGCAGCTTGGCAGGAATAAAACTCCATCCCGGCTCCTGATTCCAGCCGCCCGCCGAAAACCGCATCCCGAGTTCCGACAAACGTTGCGATGCGGCTTGTTCGCCGGCGGCATCGCGGAGGATGAAACGCCGCTTCGATGGTTCATAGATACCTCTTGATGCGTCCTTTTCGAGTACTTCGCGTCCTTCATAGTCGAAGGACAAGTCCGCTTTCATACGCCCATTGCCAGACATAAAACTGCGTTCGGGCTGATGGATTGTGAGGCACAGGCGCGGAGAACACGAAACCTCCTCATAATGCAGGGACTCGGGAAGATCGAGCGTGGGCAGGGCGGGCGAGCCCAGGAGCCTACCGAAAAAATGTTCGCGCTCGCTCTCGGGTACCGCAATGGAACCTCCGTCCCGAAAAGAGGCAATCCATGGGAAAGTCTCGTCTTCAGCCAGAGGCGCGATGCAGTCCGGTGCAACCAGAAACCCTCCGCGGGTCACCAGCAGGGGTTCGTCGAGGGCCATCCGCTGCTCGCCGCGACGGAAGTTTCCGGTCATCCGCCATCCCTCCTGATGGCTGCCACGTACTTCAAGAACGAACCGCCACGGGTCGCCGGCATCCCATTGGAGGGGCGACTTCTCGGTCTCATTCCTTCCGACGGACAAAAAGCAGCGGCCGGTGTTGAGCATCTTGGGGAGCAGAGCCTCTGCGATGAGAGGCGGCAGGTTATAGGATTCCGCGCCTTGGCCGTAGGAATTGTTGTAATAGCTATAGGGAAAGTACACGCCGCTTCCAAGCAGGATCGACAGGATTTCGCGATCTTCTACCAAGGGCAGCCCCGGAATTCTGGAACGATAGATCGTGCATGGCCTGGGACTGCTCTTCCATGTGCCATCTTTTCTGCGCTCCCGTGAAGCGACCGTGACCACCAGGCAGCCTGCGGTTTGACTTTTGGCCATGTCCAGGACGTAGCAAATCTCCAAGTCCATCGGCCACGGCGGGACTTCAGAGGCGGTTACAGCCCTCCCGATCCGGTCCAGATGTGTTTTCCAGGCGTCGGGCTGTGATGCTGGAGGAGGCCTAACCGCAGTTGCCCCGAATCCTGCTGTGACAAAGGTTTTGGATTCGTCTTCTTCCTTGTCTTCGAACTCGTCCTCCTCTTCTTCTCCCTCCCCGTACTCCACGTAGCCGACCTCGTCGAGGAGCGTCTCGGTGTCGAGACCGAGTTTGTCGTTCGCGGCGGCTTCCGACAGATATCCCAGTTTTTCTGCGGCAAGCAGGGTTGCCCATAGGTGCTTGCAAAGCTGGCCCTCGTCAAGAAAATAGGGACAAGTACACACCCCTGCGAGTTCGGTGCCCATGCACCTGAGCATGACGCGGTAAAACTGCGACCCGCGCACCGACGCGTCCACTTCCGCAGCGGAGCCGGTGCTGATTTTCACTCGCTTCTGTTCAAAATACTTCTCGCCGCGCGCTCGAGAGGAAGAACTGAATCTGGCCGACAATATGTCGGTAAGCCGGTGGTGTGAGGCATCGTTCGGAGCAGTCACAGGTCGATTTTAAAGCACGGTTTCCGGCGCGGTTGCCTGCAACCGTCTGCTGGTCTTGCCGCCGGGAGTGGGATCGTCGAGAAAAGAAAAGCCCCACCAAAATTTGGGTGGCGGGTCAGGAGGCCAGGCGTTCGCCTGCGGGGCCTCAGCATTAGCGGGCGATCAGGATCCGCGAACACTTTCCCCTGAGCGTCTGTCACCCGTCGCACAGCCGCGCAATGACTGTCTTCAGCCTGCTCACAGAAGCGTCTGCCTTCGATAGATATCTATAGGAAAAGGCTCGCTGCATCGCCATTATGCGCATCTATCTACAGCAAGAAGTCATTGGCATGTTTCTACCCCGAAAAGGTGCCTTCCCCGTTTGCGGATGGACGCTTGTCGGAGGGGCTGCGGGGAACCATCTCCATATGGTTTTTTGAACCAGAGAATTTGTACAGTAGTGAAGCCTTTGTGAGGTCTGCTTGAAAACGACTGGACGGAAATCCACCCGCAGCAAGACTGAAAGCCCGATTGCCGTGATCGAGAACGACGGTATCGACTCATCTCTTTCGAAGACAGCCGATTTTGATATTGGCATCCTGCTGAGCACGCTGCAACGCATGCGAGATGGCGATTTCTCCGCCCGCCTGCCGAGCACGTGGACCGGTCTGGAAGGCAAGGTCGCCGACACCTTCAATGAAATCGTTTCCGCGAACCAGCAGATGGCCGGGGAGTTGAAGCGTATCGGGCAGGTCGTCGGTAAGGAAGGGCGCACGCGCGAGCGAGCCCGGTTCCAGCAAATCCGCGGATCGTGGGGCGAAATGGAGTCCTCCGTCAACACCCTGGCCGAAGATCTGTTGAGGCCGACCACGGAGGTAACCCGCGCCATTGGCGCCGTCGCCCAGGGCAATCTGGCGCAAACCGTACGCCTGGATGTGGACGGCCGCCCGCTGCAAGGTGAGTTTCTCCGCTCAGCCAACATCGTCAATACGATGATCCAGCAGCTTGGCGTATTTACTTCGGAAGTCACGCGCGTGGCGCGCGAGGTGGGTACGGACGGCAAGCTGGGCGGTCAGGCGCACGTTCCGGGCGTGGCGGGTACGTGGAAGGATCTCACCGATTCCGTGAACTCCATGGCCAGCAATCTTACCGGGCAGGTGCGTAACATCGCGGAAGTAGCGACCGCCGTGGCCAGCGGCGATCTTTCCCGCAAGATCACGGTCGACGTTCGCGGAGAAATCCTGCAGCTCAAAGAGGCCATCAATACGATGGTCGACCAGCTGCGTTCCTTCGCTTCGGAAGTGACCCGCGTGGCGCGCGAAGTAGGAACGGACGGCAAGCTCGGCGGGCAGGCTGTGGTGCCGGGCGTGGCGGGCACGTGGAAGGATCTGACCGATTCGGTGAACGCCATGGCCGGCAACCTGACAGCGCAGGTTCGAAACATCGCCGAGGTCACAACGGCTGTGGCGCGCGGCGATTTGTCGCGCAAGATCACGGTGGACGTGAAAGGCGAGATTTATGAACTGAAAGACACCATCAACACCATGGTGGACCAGCTCAACTCGTTCGCTTCGGAAGTAACGCGCGTGGCGCGCGAAGTCGGCACCGAAGGGGAGCTTGGTGGTCAGGCGCAGGTGAAAGGCGTCGGGGGTGTGTGGAAAGATCTGACCGACTCCGTCAATTCCATGGCCGGTAACCTGA
>DASYEV010000145.1:0-15925 GCA_036498835.1 Acidobacteriaceae bacterium
AAACTCCACTGCGGTGGACAACCGAGAGACAAACGGGCGCCTACGCCGCGCCGTGGGCCGGATGGCCATCCGGCTCACGGCTACGGCATCCATGTCAGAAATGCCGGTACCTATACAGATACAAGAGACCTGCTTCTGTGCCCCTGCCCATGCGTCCGGCAGGGGCAAGCCCTCAGAGGCTGAAGCCGGTTTGGTGGTGACGCAAAATGTCAGGGCTGAAGCCCTGACCTACCGTGTAGTGGTTGGCCAGTGACATTCGGCAGGGGCATGAAGCAGGTCTCTCCGCTACGCTTCGGTCCGGTCGAGATGACAGAGTTGTGGGGAGCAAAATTCGAATGCGCCTCTCCAGCTCTGACAGCTACTCCACCGGCAGCTTCGCCCTGTAGCCATCGCGTGAAATCACGGAGTACTTCAGCGACTTGCCTTTTTCATCCTGCATCTTGAGCGGCTTGCCTTCGTTGTCCACCAGGTACACCTTCAGCTTGCGATAGGTGCCGTCGTTCTTGTTATTGGTCGGCCGGTAGGTCAGCACGTACTGATTGCGGATGGACTCATTGATCTGCGAGAAGATGTCCGGCAGCGCTCCCTGGAACATGGGCTGGAAGCTCAGGCCCCCGGTCATCTGCGCGAAGGTCTTCATCTCGTTGTCGGCCTGCAGGTAATCAAGGCGGCTGATGGCGCCCATGCGGCCGCTGGATTCCGCCATCGTCCGGATGAACTGGCCGGTGCTGATGGTGAAGATGGTGACGTTGGGTGTGGCCTTGATCTTGGCCAGCATCTTGTCCAGCGTGATCCTCGACATCGTGTCGCGGCCGCTCGAAATCAGAATGATGTATTTGCGGCCTTCCACGCGGGTCAGCCGGTCCAGAGTTTCGTACAGCGCATCGAACTCATTGGTTTCGCTGAACCCGGGAATAACCAGGCTCTGCAGCGCCTGGGCGACGGTGTCCCGGTTGTTGGTGAAGTCGGTCAGGATGTGCGGACGCAGGTCGTAAGTTTCGACCGCGATATAGTCCTCAGGCTGCAGCGTACGGAAGAAGCTTGCCGAGGCGTTCTGCATGTCCTGGATGAAGTAGTAGGAGTTCGCAGCAAACTCCAGCAGCATCACGGCTGTGATCGGCGTCTTGGTCATGCGCAGCGTCTGCACCTTCTGCTCGACGCCGTCTTCCACCACAAGGAAATTATCGGGCTTCAGTCCGGGGACAAACTGGTGGGTCTTGTCCAGGATCACGTTGACGTTCAGGTTCACGATCGGAACGTCCACGCGCAAGCTAAACACTTCGCCGTTGGGGTTGTGGACCTTTTCTTCGGCGGGAGCCGGCGGCGGCGCGGTCTCTTCCTTCTTCTTCGGTAAAACGATGGAACCGTTGTCGGTGACCGGCCCGCCTTCATCCGGCTGGGTTGCCGGCGGCGTGGTTGGTTTGGGAGTCTGCTTCTGCTGAGCCCGGACAGCAAGGGAGCATGAGCTCCCGAGGAGGATTGCTGCCAATGTCAAATGCCTGGAATAGGTGAACACGTTTCCGTCCTGAGAGTGCTTCTGGTTATTTAGACGTATCAAGAGTTCGTGCCGAGCACAATGGACCGCCGGGGGGTGCCAGCGGCCCACTGTTTGCAACTTGCGCCTCTTATCAAGGGATGCAACCGGTGGGGGGTCGTCCCGACCAGAGGCGCGCTTCGATTATCGCATAGCAAAACGAGAGTTGAGGAGCAACCGCACAGTCCGAAACCACCTGTTGTAAGCTCTGAGGGAACGAACCCTTCAGTGAGACTCAGGACACCCCATGAGTGAGATTCACGGTTTAGCCGCGCACGCTGCCGGAGCCGAGTTGCTGCCGTTCAAGTACCAGCGCGGCGAGTTGGGCGCCCATGAAGTGGAAGTCAGGGTTTCGCACTGTGGCGTGTGCCACTCCGATATTCACCTGATCGACAACGACTGGGGTCTCAGCCGCTACCCTTTTATTCCCGGGCACGAGATCGTGGGTACGGTGACCGAGGTGGGGTCCGCGGTCACCGATCGCAGGCAGGGCGACCGCGTGGGCATTGGCTGGCAGGCTGACTCGTGCGGTATATGCGAATGGTGCCGCCAGGGAGACGAACACCTCTGCGCGCAATCGCAACCTACGTGCATCGGACGGCATGGAGGCTATGCGGATTCTGTCCGTGTGAATGCGAAATTCGCCATCCCGGTGCCGGAAGCGCTCGACAGTGAAAACGTAGCTCCGCTGCTGTGCGGCGGCATCACCGTGTACAGCCCGCTGCGAAACCATCTGGCCAGGCCTTCCTCCAGGGTCGGCGTGGTGGGCATCGGTGGCCTGGGGCACATGGCGTTGCAGTTTGCACGAGTTTTCGGCTGTGAAGTGACCGCGTTTTCAACCTCCAAGGACAAAGAAGCGGAATCCCAGGAGCTTGGCGCGCACCATTTCGTCAATACCCGCGACCTGGGCGCCGTCAAGAAGGTTGCAAGCAGCTTCGACCTGATTCTTTCCACGGTTTCCGCCGACCAGGACTTTCAGAGTTTCGTCGCTGCTCTGCGGCCCAAAGGCACGCTGGTGGTGCTCGGAGCTCCGCCTTCTCCGCTGCAGATTGCCGGTTTCAGTCTGATTGCCGGACAAAAAGCGATTGCCGGCAGCCCTACGGGCAGCCCTCGCGACTTGTACGAAATGCTGGATGTCGCCGCACGGCATGGCGTGAAAGCCATCACCGAGTCGTTCGCCATGAAAGATGCCAATCAGGCGGTTGCGGCCGTCAAGAAGAACAAGGTTCGCTACCGCGCGGTGCTGGCGAATTAGGCGATCGGAGATCGCAAGCCGATATGCTGGAGCGGCATGCGTTTTGAGCTTTTCATTGCCGCCCGTTATCTTCGTGCGCCACGGCGGCAAGCCGTCGTTGGACTGATCACCGCGATTTCGGTGCTTGGGGTGACTGCGGGCGTTGCGTCCCTGGTGATCGCTCTGGCCATCACCAACGGTATGCGCCGGGACCTGCAGGAGAGGCTCGTAGGCTCAACCGCGCATGTGGAGCTTCTGCGTGTGGCGGGCGACGGTATGAAGAACTGGCGCCCGCTCATGGAACGCATGGAGATGGTGCCGGAAGTGGACGCCGTCGCCCCGGGGCTCTACGGACAAGTGCTGATTTCACGCGGTACGCGATCAGGGGGAGCGCTGATCAAAGGGATTGTTCCCGCGGACGAATTGAAGGTTGGGAATTTGCTGCAGGCGGTGAAGCAGGGTTCGTTCGAAGAGCTGAATCCGTTGCCGTTAACTTCCTGCCCCGATGCGGCTGGCCCCGAGTCCAATTGCGCGGCGCCGCTGGCCGCTTCCCTTCCCACACCGCCCATCGTCATTGGGAATGAACTGGCAACATCCGTCGGCGCGACACTTGGGGATACGCTTCTGGTGACCAGCCCGCAAGGCGATATGACACCCTTTGGGATGGTGCCGCGTTATCGCCGCTTCCGTGTGGTTGGCATCTTTGCTTCCGGCTTCTACCAGTACGACGCCACCTATGCCTTCATGCGGCTTTCCGATGCGCAGGAGCTTTTCTCCGAGCCCGATGTCATTACCGTGCTGAGCTTCCGCATCCACGACCTCTATCGCGCAGAGGAAGTGGGCCGTGAGATCGAGAAGGCCGCCGGGCCTGGTTTCCAGACGACCAACTGGATGGTGCAGAACCGCGAGCTGTTCCGCGCACTGAAGCTGGAACAGGTTGTCACCATGATTGTGCTGGCGCTGATCGTCATCGTGGCCGCTTTCAATATCCTGATCGCGCTGACCATGATGGTGATGGAAAAAACCCGGGACATCGCCGTCATGATGAGCTTCGGTGTCCGTGCCGATCAGGTGCGGCGCATCTTCCTGTACCAGGGGCTGCTGATCTCATGCATCGGCACCGCGCTTGGTCTTGTGCTGGGTTATGCGGCGAGCCTGGCGGGCGGGCATTACCGCTTCATCCATCTCGATGCCAGCGTCTATTCCATGGACTACCTGCCCTTTGCCCCTCGGCTGGTGGATGCGTTGATCGTCTCGGCTATCTCGCTGGGCGTCGCCCTGATCGCTACGTTGTATCCTTCATCTTCCGCGGCGAAGGTGCTGCCGGCTGAGGCGTTGCGCTATGAATAACGACCGTCATCCTTTCGGGTTCTAGAATTCTCCTATGCCACTCCGACTCCGCTACACCGAGCTCGCTCCCGAGGGATACGCCACACTCAGTTCGCTCGGGCACTACGTCAACACCGGCACCACGCTTTCACCGGTGCTGCTGGGGCTGATCTACCTGCGGGTCTCGCTGCTGAATCGCTGTGATTTCTGCACCCATATGCACCAGGCCGAGCTGCGTAAGCTGCACGAACCGCAGTCACGCATCGATGCCGTAGAGAACTGGGAAAGCTCAGACGCCTTCACACATCGCGAACGAGCTGCCCTGGCCTGGGCGGATACGCTGACCCGTTTGACGGATGGCAGTCACGCCAGCGATGAAGACTTTGCGGCGGTGACGGAGTTCTTCAAGGACAAGGATGTTGTCGACCTTTCCTGGGCCATCGCGACCATCAATGCCTGGAACCGCATGGGCGTGGCATTTCGTCCGCAATGGCACGAGGGGACCGTCAAGGGTGCGGGCGCCACGCCAAACCAGCCTGCGCCGCAGGAATCGACCCAAAGCTGATGGCAGCGGCGGCGCAAACGACGGGAAACACTGGCGATCCGGTGCTGCGTGCGCTCGGGTTGGGAAAAACGTACACCCGCAATGGTGCCGACTCGCTCGAGCTGTTTCGAGATCTCTCGCTGGTCGTCGCGCCCGGCGAGATGGTGGCGATCGTCGGGGAAAGCGGCGCGGGAAAGAGTTCCCTGCTCCATATTCTGGCGGCCATGGACACGGCTACCGCAGGCCAGGTGTGGTGTGGCGCCACCGAGGTCACCCGCCTGAGTGGACGTCAGGCCGCCGATTTCCGCAATCGGGATGTGGGTTATGTCTGGCAGTTCCACTACCTGCTTCCGGAGTTCACCGCAGCGGAAAACGTGGCCATGCCTCTGCTTGCCCGCGGCGTTTCGCAGCGGGAAGCCTTGCGTGAGAGTGAGGCCTGGCTCGCGAAGGTCGGACTCGCAACCCGAGGCGAGCACCGCGCCGGGGAGCTTTCCGGAGGCGAACAGCAAAGGGTCTCCATCGCTCGGGCGCTCGTAACACGACCGAAGTTGTTGCTCGCCGACGAGCCTACCGGCGATCTCGACAACACCACCGCGGAGAACGTGTTTCTCCTCCTGCAAGGCCTCCAGCGCGAGCACGCTCTGGCAGCGGTGCTTGTGACGCATAATCTGGAGTTTGCCGCGCGCTGCGACCGCGTTTTGAGGCTACGCGGCGGAGCGCTCACAACCGCATAGTGCCGTATGGCTGCCTCTCCGGCGCGGTTTGCGACTCTTTTCCCACATAGTCATCTAACACGGTGACCATTGTTGTAGCCCGCAGCGGTAACCTGTGCTAGGTTTCTCGCTCCGGCGCGGATACACTGGAGCCAACTCTCTGGCTGCCGCGATGGCAGTCAGTGTTGATTTTCCGCCGCGGAGCAACGCGGCGGCGGCCATAGCTTTCAAACGTTCCCGCAATGCCACCGCAAAGCGGGAGCGACGGTTCGAAGGGGGAGCATGTTCGAACGCTACACCGAAAAAGCGCGGCGTGTGATCTTCTTTGCACGCTACGAAGCGAGCCAGTTTGGCTCGCCCTACATTGAAACCGAACATCTCTTGTTGGGCCTGCTGCGTGAAGACAAAGCACTCACCAACCGTTTTTTGCGCTCGCACGCATCAGTCGAATCCATCCGCAAGCAAATCGAACAGCACACCACCGTGCGCGAGAAGGTATCCACTTCGGTCGACCTTCCGCTTTCCAACGAATGCAAGCGTGTCCTGGCGTATGCCGCGGAAGAAGCGGAGCGCCTGAGCCACAAGCACATCGGAACGGAACATCTCCTGCTCGGCCTTTTGCGTGAAGAAAAGTGCTTCGCGGCCGAAATCCTGAGCGAACGCGGCCTGCGGCTCGCGGCCATTCGCGACGAACTGCAACGCACTACGCAGGAAAAGCCAGTTTCGCAGACCAGCGGCAGCGGTTCCAAGCAGCAGCGCGGTCAGCAGGAACAGTCCATGCTGGCGGAGTTTTCACGCGACCTGACCCAGGCCGCCAGCGATGCGCAGCTCGACCCCCTGGTCGGGCGCGATAACGAAGTCGAACGCGTCATCCAGATCCTTTGCCGCCGCACCAAGAACAACCCGGTGCTGATCGGCGAACCGGGAGTTGGCAAGACAGCGATCGTTGAAGGCCTGGCCCAGAAGATCGCCGATGGCGAAGTACCCAGCTTCCTCGCCGACAAGCGTGTGCTTTCACTCGATCTCAGCCTGATTGTCGCGGGCACCAAGTACCGCGGCCAGTTTGAAGAGCGGTTGAAGACCATCATGAAGGAGTTGATGGAGAATCAGAACTCCATCGTCTTCATCGATGAGCTTCATACCCTGGTGGGCGCGGGTTCGGCGGAAGGCTCGCTGGACGCGGCCAACATCCTGAAACCGGCTTTGAGCCGTGGTGAGATCCAGTGCATCGGCGCCACCACACCTGCGGAGTATCGCAAGTCGATCGAGAAGGACCGGTCGCTCGAGCGCCGCTTCCAGGCCGTCAAAGTACCGCCTCCCAACGAAGAGGATGCGGTCAAGATCATCATGGGCATCCGCGAACGCTATGAGAAGTTTCATGCCGTCAGCTACACCGACGACGCGATTCAGTTCTCGGTGTCGCACTCCAGCCGCTATATTCCCGACCGCTTCCTGCCCGACAAGGCAATCGATCTGATCGACGAAGCAGGCGCTCGCGTGAAGCTGCGCCAGACCACGCTTCCCGAAGAGCTCACGGAAGTCCAGAAGCGCATCAAGTTCATCGTGCACCGCATGGAAAACGCCATCGCGAACCACGAGTTCGAAAAGGCGCGCTTCTACTCCGACGAAGAACGCAAGGAACGTGAGAACCTTCGCGCCCTGCGCGACAAGTATCACCTCGATGAGTCGAGCTCGGGCATCGTAACGCGCGAAGACATCGAGGAAGTGGTGTCGCGCTGGACCGGCGTGCCGATCACCTCGATCAAGGAAGAAGAAACGCAGAAGCTGTTGCGTGTGGAAGAAGAGCTCCACAAGCGCGTCATCGCTCAGGACAAGGCCATCTCGGCTTTGGCTCGCGCGATTCGCCGCTCGCGTGCCGGTTTGAAGAACCCTGCACGTCCTATCGGAAGCTTCCTGTTCCTTGGACCAACGGGTGTCGGCAAGACCGAAGTCGCGCGCACGCTGGCGCACTTCCTGTTCGGCTCGGAAAAGTCGCTGATCCGCTTCGACATGTCGGAGTTCATGGAGAAGCACTCGGTTTCGAAGCTCATCGGCTCGCCTCCGGGCTATGTCGGTTACGAGGAAGGTGGTCAGCTTACGGAGCGCGTCAAGCGCAATCCGTACTCTGTCGTGCTGCTTGATGAAATCGAAAAGGCCCATCCGGATGTATTCAATCTGCTGCTGCAGGTCTTTGAAGACGGGCAGCTCACGGACGGACTCGGCAACACAGTCGACTTCAAGAACACCATCATCGTGATGACCTCGAACATCGGGGCCAAGCACCTGATGAAGCGCGAAGGCCTTGGCTTCCAGAGCAGCAAGGATGAGGTCATCATGGAGAAGATGGAGGAGATGGTGAAGGGCGAAGTCAAACGCACCTTCAATCCTGAATTCCTCAATCGTCTCGATGAAGTGATTGTGTTCACGGCGCTTTCGGACTCGGACCTGATGCAGATCCTGGAACTCCTGGTGCAGCAGCTCAATACCAATCTGGTGCACAAGGCCATCACGCTCTCCGTTCAGGACGATGCCAAACGCTGGATCCTTGAAAAAACTCTCACTGACCGCAGCTATGGCGCTCGTCCCCTGCGCCGCGCCCTGCAACGCTTTATCGAGGACCCGCTTTCCGAAGCGCTGATCGCCGGTCAGATTGCCGAGCGGCCTGCCTTCCTGGAGGTCTACCTCGAAAACAATCAGTTGCACTACAGACCTGTAACCTCCGAAGGCGAAGAAAAGGCCGCTGGATTGGCCCTTTCCGCTGTCTAACTCAATCGATACTGCTCTCCATACGCCCCGGCTCAGGCCGGGGCGTATTGTTTGGGACAGAGGTTTTTTCTGGAAATGGATCGTCGTGACTTCGCCCAGCTTATCCCTGCCCTACTTGCCGCCGCTGCCTTGCCGCAAGCCGCCAATGCGCAACAGGGCACCATGGATCATCCGGTCATGGGAACACCGACTCCGGGGCCGCCCAACGGGAATAAGCCCAAAGGCGCTGTGAAGATCCCGAACATCCCATCAGGCGTGTACACGCCCGGAGGAGGATATGGCTCTCTGGCGAAGCGCACCTCGCACCGTTACGTGCTGGGCATGTTGACCGCCGGCAACATTCAGCTTGAGATTCACGAGACCATTCAGGAACCCGGCGCTCTACACGAACCCACCGACAAGCACTTGCACAACGAAATCTGGCTGGTGAAGGAAGGCGTATGCGAGCTGACGATCAACGGCGTCACGAGGCGGATGAACGCCGGCGACATTGGCCTGGTGAATGCCGGAGACTATCACTACGTGCGTAATGCGGGAGATACGCAATGCACGTACTTTGTGGTCACGCTGGGACCGCCAGAGCAGTACACGTAGGAAGCAAAGACGACCGCCTAAGGCACGTGAGAATGAAGGAGCTTCGGCGACCTGCTTCGACCTCCAATATGCACCACGACGGTCTACCGGAGGCGTACGTCATGCAACACGACGTTTACCGGAAGCGTGCAACACAAATCCTGAGGCACGGATCGGAAGGGGCGGGTTTCAACCCGCCCGTAAACGATTGGCGCAACGCGCCTTCCTCGCTGCCGCAGGCTGGAGCGTAGTCCGCAGGGCGTAGCGACTGAATTGCTTTTTAGGATGTCCGTGGCTGCACTGGCGATCAAAGTAAAGATCGACTGTGTGTGCCTTCAAGAGCCACAAGCTGTGGTTTAGCAGAAGACCTGTGGCACGTTCGGCATCGCAAGAGCAATTCCGTCGTTCCGCTTCGCTTCACTCCAGCCTGCGGCAGCAAGGTACGCATCTGAATTGCGGCTTTTACGGGCGGGTTGAAACCCGCCCCTTCCGATCCGTCCCTCAGGATTTGTCTTGCATGCTTCCTGGCATTGTAGAGAAGCAATCTAAGGGCTGATCTTCGTCATCCCACCCTTACAACCGCACAAATACTCACTGGGTTCAGTGCAAGCAAAAGCCCCGGTTTGAACCGGGGCTTTGTACTGCGAGCACAGTGCGCTCCCAACCATTGCGGCAGGGGTGCGCGACAACCGTGATGCACCTGCGGGTACAACTTCGAAACAAATTCGCTATACCAACTTCTGAGCGGCCTTGGCCAACTTGGTCGCGCTCTTCAGCGTGCCGCTGGCCGTATCCATGGCGTCGTCGAAGCGATCCTTGCCGCTTTCGATGAGCTTCTGTGCTTCCTTGCCCAGCCGCTCAGCCTGTTCCTTGAGGTAATCGCCGGCATCTTCCAGCGCTTCGCCGGCATCTTCCAGGCTCCGTTTCAGCTTCTTGCGTGTCTGCGCACCTGATTGTGGCGCATAGAGCAGCGCTGCAATCCCACCCGCCAGTGCCCCGATGCTCAAGGCAATCCAAAATTCTTTATGCCGCATGCGTGCCTCCGTACTTCGTCTAAGCGTTGGATTGCGTTCGAGTTCCCTCGGGTTGGATGACTTTTCGGAAACATTGGTAAGCTGCCTGGTAAACCACAGAGTGTCCCAAATGTGTTCGGATAGAGACCACCTGCACGCGTGCTCCTGACATCCCAGAGCTTCACACGGGCCATACATAAAAATTGCAGGCGAAGTCGAAAGGGCACGGCATGGAAGACCTTTGGATTGGCTTGGCGTTTGTAGCCGTCGTTTTACTTCCCACCTTTTGCGCACTCACAGCGTTTCGCGACGATGAAGACAATCAAACCCCTTTGGATCCCAGGTTCAGGCCTGCCTATGCGGTCTCTCCGCGTTCAGGCAGCCAGTTCCAGGGCTCGAACAAATATCCGGGCAAACATGGCTCGGTTCAATCGTCCGGTATTGGTGTTGCGCAGCGAAGGATGATAGCTGCCCAGCAGCGTGATGCCGTTCGCCAACCTGTATTCGGCGCCATGACGAAAGAGAAACGCCGACTTTCGCTCGATCACGCCGGCTCCGGCCAGGTGCGCAAGGTAACCGTCCCAGGCGATCTTGCCCAGGCAGACTACGACGCGCACGCGCGGCAACATGCCAAGCTCCGCGGTGAGATGCTGGGCGCAGTTTCGGATTTCGTCCGGCCGCGGTTTATCCCCGGGAGGCGCACAACGTACTACTGACCCGATCCACAGGTTCCGCAAGCGAAGGCCGTCTTCACGCGAGACGGCCTTTGCTTTGCTCGCAAGACCCAGCTCGTGGAGCACCGGATACATGAAGTCGCCGGACCCATCGCCCGTAAACGGCCGTCCCGTGCGATTGGCTCCATGCGCTCCCGGCGCCAGGCCCATGATCAGGATGCGGGCCCTGGGATCGCCAAAGCCGGGGACGGGCCGCGCCCAGTACTCCTGGTCCATGTAGGCGCGGCGCTTGATCCTGCCGATGTCTTCGCCGTACTCCCGCAGCCGCGGGCACGCGGTACAGGAGGCAATCGTCTCGTGCAGGATTTGAAGCGTGGCGGGCGGTGAGGCGAGGGCCTTTTCCTTCGGTGTTACGAGCTTCTTACGGGTCACTGGTTATCCACAGACGATGATAGAAGCCTCCGGCTCAATTTGCACCGTTGCCGCGTTTGACCCCCTCGCCGCTGCCCCGTATCCTTAAACGTGGCGCTCAGCGCGATTTCCGCGCTCCTGCATCCGTGCACGCCAACACCTTTCGGAAGGCATTACCCACTTGACTCCCACAGAGACGCACGAAGAAAACACCGCCGCCGCTTCCACCGAACAGACTGAACTGAGCGCCGCGGGCGAGCATGGCCACGAAGGCCACGACCACAGCCACGAAGGTCATGACCACGAAGCTCATGACCACGAGGGTCACGATCACGATCACCACCACCACGCGCCCACGCTGAACCCCGAGCTCACCCGCACCATCTCGGTGGAAGCACCCGCCGCGGAAGTGTCCAAGGCCTTCAGCAAGGTCACGCGGCGCTACGCAAAGATTGCGCGCATTCCCGGCTTCCGCGCCGGCAAGGTGCCCGAGGCGATGATCAAATCGCGCTTCGCGAAGGAAGTTCGCCAGGAAGTTCTGGACTCCCTGATCAGCGAGAAGTTCCGCGCTGCACTAGAAGAGCAGAAGTTGAGCCCGGTTTCGCAGCCGCAGTTGAGCGAGCTCCAGTTGTTCGACGGCCAGCCGCTGAAGTTCACGGCGACCTTTGAAGTTTTGCCCGAAATCAGCATTGATGGATACGACTCCATCAGCATCAAGCGCCCCGAGACCGCGCTGACCGATGATGAGTTCGACGCTGAGCTCACCAACGTGCTCGACCACCATGCCACGGTGGAACCTGTCGAAGAAGACCGTCCTCTGGCGGATGGCGACTGGGCGGAAATCTCGTTCAAGGGAACCGTGCAGGACCTGGCGCAGACCGTGGGCGAGGAAGGTATCGAGAACAAGACCGAGCAGCAGCCGCTGACCGGTGAGGATGTGCTGATCGAAATCGGCGGCAAGAACACGCTGCAGGCCTTCAATGAGGCGCTGCACGGTGCGAAGGTTGGCCAAGAGCTCGCCTTCGAAGCCAGCTATCCCGCTGAATTTGGCGATGCGCGTCTCGCCGGCAAGACCGTCAGCTACGACGTAACCGTGAAAGCCATCAAGGCGAAGGACTACCCGGAGCGCGACGACGAATTCGCTAAGCAGCTCGGCAACTACGAGACGTGGAGCGAGTTCGAAACCGCGCTCCGCGAGCGCGCGGCGTCCCGTAAGAAGAACTCCCTGGAGTCGCAGGCCCGCGACGTGATGGTCGATGAGCTGATCGCGAAGTTCCAGTTCCCGGTACCCGAAACCTTTGTGCAGCAGCAGGTCGATGCCCGCCTGGAGCGTGGTCTGCGCGCACTGGCACAGCAAGGCATGAGCGCGGACGCCATGCGCCAGCTCGACTTCGAACGCCTGCGCGAAGCGCAGCGTGACCAGTCCATCAACGAAGTGAAGGCTTCGCTGATCCTGGACGCAGTGGCGCAGAAAGAGAACGTCGAGATTTCGGATGAAGATCTCGAACGCGAGCTGCTGATGCTTTCCATTCAGTCGCGCGAGCCTCTGGAAACGCTGCGCAAGCGGCTTGAGGAAGACGGTTCGATAACCCGTATCCGCGAGCAGATGCGCCGCGAAAAAACCGGAACGCTGCTCTTCGAAAAGCTCGCGTCGTAATTCATTTCAGCCTCAACTCCCAACCTGAACCGCAACCGAACACAGAAAGAGAGAGCTATGGGACTGATACCGATGGTGCTGGAGCAGACCAGCCGTGGTGAACGCTCGTACGACATCTACAGCCGTCTGCTGCGCGACAACATCATCTTTCTGGGCACTCCGATTGACGACAATGTCGCCAACCTGATCATTGCGCAGATGCTTTTCCTTTCCGGCGAAGACCCGGAAAAGGACATCCAGCTTTACATCAACTCGCCCGGCGGCTCTATCACTGCCGGCCTCGCGATCTACGACACCATGCAGTACATCAAGAACGACGTGGTGACGTTCTGCATCGGGCAGGCCGCATCCATGGGCGCGTTCCTGCTGATGGCCGGCAAGAAGGGCAAGCGTTTCGCCCTTCCCAACTCGCGCATCCTGATCCATCAGCCCTCCATGGGCGGATTGAGTGGACAGGCGACGGACATCGACATCCACGCGCGCGAAATCCTGCGCATCCGCGAAATCACCAACAAACTGATGAGCCTGAACACCGGCCAGCCATTGGACCGTATTGAACGGGACGTGGAACGCGACTTCATCATGAACTCGTCGCAGGCCAAGGAATATGGCATCATCGACGACATCATCGACCGCCCTCGCACCTAAAGCATTTCCCATGAAGGTGTACCAAGGGCAAAGATGTTGAAGTCGTTTTCCCCCAAAGCTCTAGCTGGTAATTTCCGTTTCGGCTTGTAGCGCCGCAGACAATCAAAACGCAGTCATCTCAGGCATCCGCCAAAGTGGCTGCGTTTTCCTTTTCCGCGCTCGCAGTCAGCAGAACGACCGTTTTGCGGCGTGGGAAGTGATATCGGATCATCCTCTGCATACTTGCCTCGAAAACCACGGTACCGGTACTGAATTGCACACCTATGGTTCCTCGGTGACCGCTTGACACGCTCCAAGGCGGTGTAAACTGAACCTGTTGTCGTGCAGGTGCGGACGCCGGCTGTACCGCGTTGCCTAAAGGAGCTGTACCCCTCTATGAAGACTTCCCGGGGCCCGGAAGAATCCCTCCGCTGCTCGTTTTGCCACAAATCGCAGGACGCGGTTGCGAAGCTGATCTCCTCGCCATCCGACTATCCCCGGGCGTACATCTGCGACGAGTGTGTCGCGGTGTGCAACTCCATTCTGGAAGACGACAAGACCGAAGTTCAGCCGGGCGCCACGCCGCCCCACCTGCCCAAGCCCGCCGAAGTGAAAGCCTTCCTGGACGAATACATCATTGGGCAGGACGTCACCAAGAAGAAGCTCGCGGTTGCCGTGTACAACCACTACAAGCGCGTGCAGATGAACCGCACCCGCGGCAATGACGTGGAGCTTGCGAAATCCAACATCCTGCTGGTGGGCCCGACCGGCAGCGGCAAGACGCTGATGGCGCAGACGCTGGCCAAGATGCTCGATGTGCCGTTTGCGATCGTGGATGCAACCACCCTGACCGAAGCAGGCTACGTAGGCGAGGATGTGGAAAACATCATCCTCAAGCTGCTGCAGGCGGCGGATGGCGATGTGTCCCGTGCACAATCCGGCATCATCTACATCGATGAAATCGACAAGATCGGCCGCAAGGATGAGAACCCCTCCATCACGCGCGATGTCTCCGGCGAAGGCGTGCAGCAGGCGCTGCTGAAGCTGCTGGAAGGCACTGTGGCCAGCGTTCCTCCGCAGGGCGGACGCAAACACCCGCACCAGGAATTTACGATGGTCGATACGACCAACATCCTGTTCATTTGCGGTGGCGCGTTTGTAGGTCTGGAACGCATCATCGGACGCCGTATCGGCAAGAAAGCACTGGGTTTCAAGGCCATTGCCGAAGCGGATGCCAAAGCAGCGGATGTCACTCCCATCCGCGCCCAGCGCGACAGTGAGCTTTTGCGCCAGGCGGAGCCCCAGGATCTGCTGAAGTACGGTCTGATTCCCGAATTTGTGGGCCGCCTGCCCGTGCTCGGCGTGCTGGACGAGCTGGATGAAGCGGCGTTGATCGACATTCTTACGCGGCCTCGCAATGCGATTCTGAAGCAGTACGCCAAGCTCTTCGACTTCGAAGGCGTCAAGGTGACGTGGACCGACGAAGCGGTGCGTGAGATTGCGCGCGAAGCGCTGCAGCGCAAGGTCGGCGCGCGCGGTTTGCGCATGATTCTGGAAGAGTTGATGCTCGACCTGATGTATCACGTGCCGGGCAACAAGAAGATCAAGGAAATGGTAATCACCGACGAGATGGTGCGCACACGCGATATCACCATGCCTGTGATCCTTGAAAAAGCGGGGTAACCTTCCCTGTTGTGAAATCCAAAGCGGGCAGCATCGAGCTGCCCGCTTTACTTTTTGGTCAACATTACCGATAGGTACTTTGAAGTTTCACCACACCCTGCAGGCAGACGAGCAGGCCTGACAGCGTTACAATCACCACCATGCCGCAGGGGCGCATCGTTCGTGCCGGCAGCACGTCTAATCGAGAAGAACTATGACCAACGACGATCGCGATCTCCTGAACGGCGCCCAGCGCAAGCTCCCCATGATGCCCATCCGCGAGATGGTCATCTTCCCCCATATGATGGCTCCGTTTGTCGTGGGCCGCGAATCGAGTGTGCGCGCGCTGGAAGAAGCCCTGAACGGCGACCGCCGCATTTTCCTCGCGACCCAGCATGATGCCTCGGTGGATGAGCCAACCTCGGACGACATCTACAGCGTCGGCGTGATCGGCAACATCGTGCAGTCGGTGCGCATGCCGGATGGCAACATCAAGGTGCTGGTGGAAGGCGTAGAGCGTGCCCGGGCCATTGAAGTGCATGACGATGACGGCTTCTTCGTGGCCACGGTACGCACCTCGCGCGCGGAGCTGCAGTCGAACGCGCAGACCGAACAACTTGTCGGGCGCGTGCACCAGCTCTTCGAGCAGTACAACAAGCTGCAGCAGTCACTGAACAATGAGACCGCGGCTGCCATGCGCACCGATGAGCCTGCCAAGCTGGCGGACGTCATCGCCGCCAACCTGCAGCTCTCCATCGAAGAGAAACAGCAGATTCTCGAAGTCTTCGATCCCGAGATTCGCCTTTCGCGTGTCGCCGATGCGCTGGATATCGCGATCGAAAAACTGAACATGGACCGCACCATCCAGTCGCGCGTGAAGCGCCAGATGGAACGCGCGCAGAAAGAGTACTACCTCAACGAAAAGATCAAAGCGATTCAGAAGGAACTCGGCCGCGGCGAAAAGAGCGAGTTCGATGAGCTGAAAAAGAAAATCGAAGAAGCCGGCATGACCAAGGATGTGCAGGACAAGGCCATGCAGGAGCTGAAAAAGCTCGAAGCCATGCCGCCCATGTCCGCCGAGTCCACCGTCAGCCGCAACTATCTCGACTGGCTGCTCGCGGTGCCGTGGAAGAAGCGCAGCAAGGAAATCCGCTCCATCGACAACGCGGAGCAGGTACTGAACGAAGA
>DASYEV010000146.1:0-35115 GCA_036498835.1 Acidobacteriaceae bacterium
AGCAGCGTAAAGCCTGCATCGTATTCGATGGGCCGGTGTGCGAGCTCTGTTGCCGTTGCGTCGGTCAACTTGATGTTGACGTTGTCGCGGAAGTTGGTGACGGTTGTGCCGCCGTAGACGTCCTTGATCTCGCACAGGAAGTCGATCAGCGTGTGTTCCGCTCCACCCTTCTTCGCCAGTGCGAGTTCGCGTCCGGGGATCTTCACGACCAGCGGAACGAAGTACTCGGCACGATTGAGCTGGAAGTAGTTGATCTCCATCGCGATCGTAAGGTCGGTGACCGGGTCTTCCAGCATCAACGCGTCTTCAAGCTGGCGCTCCTTGTCGACAGTGTTGAACTTGCTGAAGTCCTTGCCGGCATAGTAGCCCTGCCGGTAGTCCATCTTCGCGACTTCGCTGTTGTTGACGGTGATCTTCACCTTACGGAAGCGGCCGTCCAGCGTGGTGTTCGTCGTGTAGTACTCAAGAATGTAGTAGTCAGTAATGGCCTGCTGCGCCTGCGTGATGCCCTTGGTCAGGTCGTTGTAGTCGAGGAGAGCCTTACCACCCGTGTCTCCTGCCAGCGCGAACAAAGTGTCCTGTGAGCGCTGGAAGCTGTTGGTCGTTGCCTGCGCCGCCGCGCCCGTGTACATACCGGAGTTTCCAGGAGAGCCCTGAGTGGCATCGCCGAGTGGAGCCGTTGCGACGAGGCCTCTTGCGTCGATCGGCCAGAACGAAACACCGGCGCGAATTGCCTCGTCGACCGTCGCATGCAATTGCGCCTGGTTGTCGACTCCGTTCAGGCGCAGACCGCTGGCGAAGTAAATCAGCGATTTCTTCTCATTGAGCTGGCCCAGCATCTTGGCTGCAGTCTGCAGAGCGGAAAGCTGACGGTCTGTGTTGAAGACGTTGAACTCGCTGTCGTCCTGGCCGAAAGCCGCGCCGGTATCGGCACTGGCGGCATCGTCGACGGATTCCGCCGAACCCTGGCCTTCACCCACGACCAGTGTCTGCAGAACGCTCAGCAAGCGGTTGCGATCCGCCGTAAAGTCCTGCAGGATATCGACGGCGCCGCCCTGGTAGCGCATGATCGAAACCAGATCGACAGCCGTGATCTGGGTGCGCACAAACTTCTGGGCCGCATCCAACGCGCGCAACTGGTCGCCTGGGCGCATCGCGCTCATATCGAAATACAGCGCGAGCAGGCGGCGGTCTTTGTACTTCACACTGTCGGGTGCTTCCTGGGAAAGCTGCGTGCGCGTCAGCCGCTTGTAGATCTTGATGTCTTCATCTTCCGGTTTCGAAGGAGCAATCGGCAGCGGATCGGTGGGCAGTGTCTGATGCTCCGCGAACTTAATGGTTTGCGGCACGCCATCTTCCGTGAGGGTGAAATCTTTCGCGGTGAGGCCGTCGATCGATTTGCCCTGCTTGTCTTTGACCACCACCGTTTCCACCACCAGTTGCGTGCGTACGGTGAGGGTCATGGTGTCGGAGTGTCCGGGCGTCTTGTTTTGCCCAATGGTCTGCGCATCTGCGCGGAACGCAGTGAGGGACAGCCCGGCGAGAAGAAACGTTGTTGTCAGCAGTTTCATGTCGTCAGAACCTCAACCTTGCTGTCATTTGAATACTGCGCATGGCGTTGACCGCGGTCGGAAGACCGAAGAGGGGACTGCTCAGCGCCAGTGTGGGCGCTGAGGCTGTCACCGGATTCAGCGCCGTGTTGTATGTGGTGAAAACTCCGTGGTTGAGCAGGTTGGTAGCGTCCGCTCTCACATCAAGATTGAATTTCTTGTCCAGACGGAAAGTGCGAGCGAGAGAGGCATTGAAGGTGAATTGCGCGGGCCCGGTGATCGAGTAGCGGCCCGCATTGCCAAACTGTCCTGCTTTTGGCGCAGCGAAGGCGCTCGCGTTCAGGAAGCGTCCAGTAGACGCGGCATACACCGAAGTGCCTGCGGCAACGTCCGGCCGAAGAGGTCCAGTAAAGCCGGTTCCATTGACTGCAGCGAGATAGACTGGCGTTTCCGGAAGCCCACTGCCTGCGCTGATCGTCGCAACGCCCGTCCACTCCTTGAGCACGCGGCCTCGCCATCCCGTCATCAGAGTGCCTCCACCGATACCCATGCCGGTGGTGTACTGAAGATTGGCTGTCAGCAGGTGGCGCTGATCGAAGCTCGACCGGCTGCGCTCCGCGTGGAGGTCAAGCCAATTCTGTGCAACCGAAGCGGTTGCGCCGGTTGATGAGGTCGCTCCTGCCGCGATGGAGCCTTGGCCTCCAAGGATCGAGTCATCGTCGATAGCCTTCGAAAACGTGTACTGCGCTGTTGCGGTGAATCCGCTGCGTAGACGGCGGCGTAGCTGTATGTTGCCGGATTGGCGATTGGAGGAGCCATTCGACGTGCGGTACTGAAAGCCAACGGGGCATAGTGGGCAAGGGTTCGCCGCGCCCAGGGCATAGGTGTTGGGCAGGAACTGCTGGACGCCGTTCGATCCCTTGATGCCAAGATAGGTCGCTGTCATCTGCATGGCAGCCGGCAGATCGCGTTGAATGGCCAGTTGCCACGTTTGTGCAAAGCCAACGCGGAAGTTGGGGTCGACACCGAAGGTGTCCGCGGTAGTGACGGTGCAGGAGTTGAAGCCGTTGGCCAGCGTTTGTGGGCACGCGGGTGTGTTCTGCACCGTGACGTTTTTCGCAAGCGGAGCCTGGTTGGCGAATTGCAGCGCGGTCGCCTGGTAGACCGAGGTGTCCGAATAGATGCCATAACCGGCGCGCACAACCAGCGACGAGCCGGCTATGGGGCGCCATGAAACGGCAATTCGCGGTTCCACCCGCGTCTTGTCAGGTCTGATCAGTGAGTTCGGATAGTGCTGGCCGGTGACCGGCCCGGTCCGGTTATTCGCAAAGACCGGTTGTTCTCGCGAAAAATCGGCGGCGACATCGAGATTTCCCAATTGGTCATTGATCTCGGTAATCGGCGCACCGTACTCCCAACGCACACCGACATTGAGTGTGAGCTCGGGACGCAGGCGCCAGTCGTCGGTCGCGTAGAGGTCATAAACCGATTGCCGCAGATATTTGTTCGCGTTGCCGAATGCGAGGCTGCTGGTGTCGGGAAGTCCGCGGAGAAAGTCCGCGAAATCGCTCACACCCGTCTGTGCGCCAGTAAACGTAAAGGTGCCGCGCGGATTCCCTTGCTGACGGTAGTTGTATTCCTGGCGGCGGAAATCACCGCCGGCAGTGACGTTGTGGCGGCCGTGATACCACTCCAGCGAAGGCGACACCGATTCAGTGCGATTGCGATTGAATGCGCTTACGCCATCGCTCAGGGGATAGATGCCGCTCGAAAAACTCAGAGTTGGAGGACCCCAGTCCTGCGGATCCTGATCGTTGCCGGTGATGCCGGCAGCTCCCGAAATGTTGGTGCGGTTGGAGAAGAACGGACTCACCATGTTGCGCAGGCGGCTGACGCGGTAGTTCGTGGTCAGGTACAGACCACGATTCATGCGATGCTGCCATGTGATATTTCCGTTGATGCCAAGCGTATTGGTTTTATCCGCAAACCCGAAAAAGTTGGTACTGCCGGCGCGTGTGCGCTGGAAAGCGAAACCGCCGTAGAGCTGATCCCTGCGGGTAACGCCCTTGTCCAGGCGAAGCTGCATCGAGTCCTGGTGTGTATCGTTCAGAACCGGCACCTGGTAGTTGTAGTTGGCAATGCTGGCGACGTTGGGTAGCGGATACAGCGCCAACAACGCTTGCGCCTGCGGGCTGATCGGCGACACGTTGCCGCCGGGTAGAATGCCATTGCGTTGATCGGCCGTCGGAACCAGGCCCGTCAGTGATTCTGCCGTGCTGTCACGCTGCCACTGATACCCCACGAAGAAGTTTGGCCCGCGCGGCATGACGTGCGGGATTCTTATGGGGCCACCAAGCGTGGCCGTAAGCGTCGCCCTGTTGTAGTCGAGCTTCGGTTGTTCAACTCCGCTGAGGGAATAAGTCCGCGCATCCAGCGCCGAGTTATCGAAAACCAGTCCCAGGCCGCCCGTATACAGACTCTTCGAACCCTTGCGTGTATTGCCGAACGCCTGCGCCAGCGAGAACTGCGATGTCGCCGCATTGTTAACGCTGCCGTTGACCAGGAAGCCGTCATTCGCCTGCGCCGCTTCTTCCGATTGCGGCTTGGGTGCTTCAGGCTCCGGACCCTTCTGCGCGCCGCCTTTGGCTGCAGGTGTGGGGCTAGCGGGCGTCGCCGCAGCGGCAACGACAATCGGCGCCTGCACGGCCTTGGTTTGCGCGATGACCTGATCCAGCGGAAGCATCTTCAGTTCCCAGCGGATACCCGGCTGATCGGCGTTGACCGTAATGCCTTGCTCCAGCTTCGCGAAGCCCACCATCTCAATATCAATCGTCCAGGCGCCGTCCGGCAGATCCGCAAAGCGGTAGTTGCCGTCGGCGTCGGATGCGGTCGTGACCTTTTTTGTGCCCTGCGTTGCGGTGATGCTTGCGCCAGGAACCGGCAGGCCATTGAAGGTGACTTTGCCGCTTTGTTGCGAAGCCGAGGCTGTCGCGCAAAGGACGGTACTCGCGAAGATGCAGGCAAACTGCAGAAATCTGTGGATGGGACGGGACCTTGTTCTACGCATTCGCTGCTCGCGCTCTCCAGGTAAAGTAGCTGTTTCTATTCTCGGATGAATCTTCGATATGGTCGATGGAAAAGGTCTCGCAAGGGAACATATTTGTGTCGAAACAAGTCCGTGGCCTTCAGTCGGCCGATGGCATGTCGAGTCCATCAATCACCATCGTTTCCACCGGGTCTTTGCTGCCTTGCAGGCGCAGACCAAGTTGTTCTTGTAGAGCGGTAAAGAGAGTAGGCAGAACCTCTGCCTGCGAGCCGTTGTCCGTCGTCTTATCCATCGAAGCTGACAGATCTTCTCGAGACCACCGGAGCCAGATGTCGTATTTGCCGGTAAGACCTGTTTTGTCGATGACAACACGGCGAAGATTGGACGAGAGGTTCGTGACCAGAGTGGGCATGGGCACGTCATGAGCGATCATTTCGACTCCCGCCCTGGTGCCGTGCACGGATGTGGATCCGCTGCTGACTCCGTGAAATTCCTTCTTGTCGCCTTCCCCTTTGTCCACGGCCGAAGTCTGCACGAGCTTCGATCCACCCTTGGCCTGAAGGAGTTCGTACACGGAAAGCTCACGCATTTCTGTGTGAAACTTCAGGTGGAAGCGCTCGATCAGAATCGCACGCAACATGCTTCCACGCTCGGCTCCGGAGAGCGCGTCCAGAGCCTTGATATCGGGGTCCAGCACTTTGGCGCGAATGTCGAAGCGAGCCGAGCTGATGGAGCCGTCGAGTCCGATAATCTGGTCGCGCTTGTAGCCGTAAGCGTCCTGAATCAGCGTGGCGAGGTCGACATTCTCAGCGGTGAAATTTCCATCGTCGACCGTGATGCTCAAATGGTTGGGGCCGCTGTTATTGGGCTTGATGGAAACTACGTCGTAGGCAGGAATCTTTTTCGCCGCGCCTGCAGGCGTAGCTGTTTGTGCGCTGGTGGCTTGTGCCACGAGTAGAGCCGCGCAGAGCAGGGGAGTGGTGATTCGCACGTCTAGTTCTCCGCCGGCATTTCGATGTGATCGGCGACCAGCGTATCCACCGGCCCCCTGGCTGACTGCAGCTTCAGACCTAGCTGTTCTTGTAAAGCAGTGAACAGGGAAGCGCCGTCGCCCTGATCGGCTCCGTTGTCATGTCCCGCGATCGCTGTCTGCTGCTCGGGCGTCCATTGCAAGGTCAGATCGTAATGACCTGTAAGTCCGGTTTTGTCTACGATATTGCGTTGGACCTGGCCTGCCAGTGCTCCGGCAATGCCGCCCATCTCCGCGCCACGGGCGTTAAGTTCGCCCGGTCTCATCATGACCATCCCGCGTGGTTGGGAACGGCCATCGGGTCCCTTGGGTGCGTTCGGATCGTTGTTCGGTGCGGCATCTTTGACCTTCGGGCCGCCCTTGGCTACCACGAGTTCGTAGATTGGCAGTTCCTTGGTTTCAAGATGCCCGCGCCAGTGGAAACGGTCGTTCAGGATAGCGAGCATCATTTGCCGTCTTTGCTCACGGGTCAGATCTTTCATCGCTGCAACGTCTTCCGATGAAACCTTGGCGTCGATATCAAAGTGCTCTTTCTCTGCCCACGACGGTAACCCGGAAATCAGGTCGCCTCGAATGCCATAAGAATTCCCCACCAGCATCTTGACCGTAATGTTTTCAAGTCGGACGCCATCGGGAATGCTTCGAAACATCGACATATTTCCGTCGCTCTTATCGAGTTTGATCGAGATCACATCCCATGCCGGGATCTTCGAAACCACGGGCTGGGGCGACGGATTATCTTTGCCTTCCACTTGCGCGTGCGCGCAGGATGTCGCGAAGACGAAAGAGATTGCCAGGATGCGCGCGGCATTCCTCATGATTTCTTGCAGCATCGGAACTTCCCTCGCTAGTTCTCAGAAGGTTTTTCGACTTTGTCGACGACCAGAGTATCCACGGGTGCTTTTGTCGGCTCTAGTTTGAGACCGATCTGTTCCTGAATCGCTGTGTACAGAGTTGGAGGAGCATCCGCCGCATCGGTTGGCGGTGGAATCTTGACTCCCAGTCCGCCGAACTGCGACTCATCTGGCGTCCAGTTCAGTGCGAAATTGAAGCGCCCGGTGAGAGCCGTCTGATCTACCACGGGGCGATCCAGCACGGCGGATTGCATCAGGTGGGCGAAGTCCGCCATGGTGGCGTTACGCACGTTCAACTTTCCCAGGCCGCGGAAGAACAGTGAGGGCAGTCCGTTCGGATTGTCCTCATTCTTTTCCATCTTCGACCCGGTCTTTGCAACCTCGAGGGCATAGACGGGGAGTTCTTTCTTGTCGTGGTGATAGGTCAGGTGGAAGCGTTCTTCCAGCAGCTTCCGTGTCATGGACTTCAACTGTTTATCGTTCGGCTGTCCTGGTAGGTCGGGCTTGGCCTCGATGTCGAATTTGTCGGTTGCGGCCCATGCTGGGGCGTCGACAATTTGTTTGACCTGTATCCCGTAGGAGAAGGTGATCAAGTCTTCGAGCGTGGTGTTGATGGTGACGAAGCGTGCTCCGCGCACGGTAAATGCTTTGCCGGGCTGATCGGGCTTGCTGGGCTTGATGGTTGCCACGTCGAAGGAAGGGTCTGCATCGACCGCCATCGGTGGCAGTCGTTCCTGGGGTTTGGGGATTGCCCATGCGCCTTCGGCATTGACATGCTCGAGGGTCAGCAGGATAGCGCTGCCTCCGCCCTGTTTCCAGTTGCCGGTAGCGGTCTTGCCATCTGGGCTTAGCTTGCCTGCGTAGGTAATGTCGAAGGCGGAGATAGCGAAGTTGAAGTCGCCACCCTGGATGGTGATCGAACTAACGGTGATGCCACTTCCATCCTGGTCGATGCTGAAGAATTTCCCTTTGAGGGTGCCATTGTCTTTGGTCACCTGGAGAACGAGCCGCAGTGATTGGTTAGCCTTTAGCGTTCCTTGCCAGGTACCTGTTATGTCTTGGGCATTCATGACGCCCCCGATCATCCCGGCGAGGGCAATCACGCACATCATGTGCTTTTTCACTGCCAATTCTCCCTAAACCGAACCCTGGCTCCGTGTCCCGCTCCGTATCGCAGGATGCCAGAGACTTAGCTCAATTTGTTGCTGATGCTCTTTGGACACGGAACCCCGGTCTCGGTTAGCTATTTGGTTTGCAAATGTTTTCCAGAATGCACTACGCAACCGAGCTGACAAAAGTTCAGAATCCGGCGGCATTTAGCACCGCCCGGAACGCGAAGCTTGTGGCCCAGCAAGCCATTGAATTCGATGCCTCTACGCAGATACAACGAGCCAACCCCAGAAAGGGTTAACGGCCATCCGACTGGTTAGCGCACAAATCCCACCCACGCATATAATGAAACCACCGAGCGGGAGTAGTTCAGTGGCAGAACGTCAGCTTCCCAAGCTGAATGTCGCCGGTTCGATCCCGGTCTCCCGCTCCAATGCGCTTGTTTGATGGTTGAGGACACACCCTGAAGGGTGTCCGTCATGTCGAACCACTATTTGTTGTATGGCGCTTCAATAAAATTCCCTCCTGAACTTCAGCATAAAGACCTTGATTTCTGGGTTTTCGACCGCCCCGTAATGGGCGCTTTCCATTGCCACGTTCTTGCTTCCCTGCGGAATCTGCTAGGCAACCCTCTTGTGGGTGCTCCCGGCCTTCTCCCTGATCGTTGGGTTGATGTTCGGAGCGTTTGCAGGCGACTCGGGGAGGCCCGGCGGAGTGGGCTCCCTGCGGGGTTACATCAACCTCAAGCGAGCCATGAGCCGATAGACGGACGGGATCCGGGACATCGATGCTCCGTCCTGAGTTGGGTTGTCTACGGTTGGCCTGTACATCCACGGCTTATCCATCAATGGCTCGCGGATCGGACCGGAGCGCCTGTTCTTCGTTTTCGGACCAGAACCAAGACCAAAATCAATGCCAAGGCCAAGAGTAGGGCCGAGCGCGGGTGGGGACTGTGCCGCTGCTCCTCCAGTTCGATCGTTCATGGTGTGTGCAAGGCGAGCTTGCAGATTGTGGAAATGACAGGGCGCAGTCCGGTTAAGCCCGGTGGCCAGGAAGCGCCCGAGCGGAAGCAGTTCGGGTGGTGGCAGCCTTTCACGTTTTGGTGGAGCACTTGGGCAGGGCAGAGCGCTGGGGTGCGCTCCTGGGCAAGGCAGGATGTCAGGTCGTGCTCTCCAGAAAGGCAGAATGCCTGGTGGTGCTTCCTGGGTAAGCAAAATGTGGGGGACAGGTCACTGGGTCGGCGGAGGGGTGGGCGCAGTCCTGTCCGGACACTGCGGATTGTGCTGGCCGTGGTGGAGGTTTGGTTGCGGGAGCAGTGGGAAGGGCTTCAGGTTCCTTACCTGTTCCTCGCCGCCTGGGTTGCAGTTTTGCTGATCCTCGCCGTCTTTGCGTGGCAACAGCACGAGATCTGCGTGGCTCTCGGAGGTGCGCAATGAGCCTCCGCTATGGAATTGATCCCACGACTTATCTTCGCCGCGAAACATACCTCGAGCGCATTGTCGCATACGACTGCTCCAAATGCGGGGCGGTGAATCTCGATCCACTGGACTCGCAGAAGTTCATCGTCCATGGGGAACCGGTGTGTCTGGACTGCGCTGTTCAGTGCGAACACTGCGGCGAATGGATCGACGACTCAACCATCGGCCTCTCCGGACCACAAGTGGTCTACAGACAACCAGAGAATGACGGCAGGTTCAGCAGTCCCTGCCATGCACTGTGTGCCGCAGGGCATCTGCTGGGGCTGTGGGCAGGTGACCGCTTCTTCGATCCGGAAGTGGAATCGAGGGAGCGGATTGAGGAAGTGGTTCGAGGTAGGGATCAGGAAAGGCAGAGATCAGAGAACAGAGATTAGAGAACAGGCGCAAGGAGCGAGGGACCAGGGATTAAGGGGATAGAAAGACAGGGTTAGCGGGTAGGAGATGGGAAACACAGAGTAGCAGCGGCGTGATGGTCAAGAGAAGCGGATCCCCTGCGGGATGACAAAAAACAAAAGCAAGGTCAACGGCAATGACAAAGGGAAAGGGACCGGCATTTTTGGTTCTCACCCATGCGCCAAGCGCTTGCACATGGCCGGAGGCACCTTTTGTGGTGACTGGTTGGGAAAGGACGAAAAGCAGGTCTCTCCACTTCGCTTCGCTCCGGTCGAGATGACAGGGTTGTGATGGAAGGCTGGGACCGCAAATCCCCTACGGAGATGACAACGAGAAACGCACGAACAACAGACAAGAAAGAGAGCAACGATAGCGGCGAAAGCAAGAGCGATCAAAGGCGAAGCGACAATTAGAACACAGGGCTAACAACCGAGGGCGATGGACGGGAGTGGCGAGAGCTTGGAGGTTCTCGCGCTTGCGCTCCCTTGCGCAATTTTTCCGGCAATCGAGTTTTCAAACAGCCGATTTCAGCCGGCTGGGTTTTCGGCAATCGAGGAGAAACGAGATGGCGGCAATGGCTACAGCAGAAGTGCGTGTGCGTGGATTCATCAAGAAGACATTTCATGGCAGGAAGTTTTCCGAGCGCTTAAAGAAGGGCGAAACGCTTCCGTGCGATTGCGGCTTCATCCAGGCGGATGACGGCGTGGAGCGGTTCGTCAACATCGCCGACATGGAGCATCGTGATCGCGAGAAGTTTGTTGTTGGGACCCAGGTGGAATTCACTTCGGTGGTGGCGAATGCGGAAGGTCAGCGGGATCGCGCCGTGCGTGTGGCGGTGCTGGGATGACCAAACTCTGGGTGAAGGCTTCGTCCCGGCATACGTATGGGATAAGCGGCGAAACACGCAAGCCGGGAAAGGGGCGGAGACGTGCCTCTCCGCCCGACCTTTCTCTTTCGTTCTACTGTTCATTGAAACGGCATGACCAGTGCGGCGGCTCCAAGTCGTGGTGCACGTGTGCCTGCCACAAGCGCGAGGCGGGTGCATAGATGGCCGCGCGTTGGCAACAGTGGATGCCGTTCCATATCGACCGTTTCCGCGGTAGTCCGGATGTGCAGGCGATGCATCCGGCTGCGCGGTGCGGATATCTTTACCTGCTTGCCTGGGCTTGGCAGACGGATGACTGCTCGCTGCCGGACGACGACATGGACCTGGCCGCCGCGTCGGGTCTGGGCGATGACATGTGGCCTTTGTATGCGCCACGTATCCGGCGAAAGTTTGTTGTGGAGAACGGCCGTTTGAGCAATGCCACGCTACGAGCCGAGTGGGAAGACGCTCGGTGGGTTTACGAAAAGCGGAGTGCCGCGGCGAAGAACACGAACAAGGTACGTGGGCATGGCGAAGCGCGGGCAGAGATGTGGGTGAGAACGGAGAGCGAGCGATCCGCGACCAAGAGTGAGAGAAGTGCCGGCGATGAGCGCATCGGTGAGCGTTACGGTCGGCGTTACGGTGAGCGTGATGGGGAGCGCGACGGTGAGTGGAGCGCTGAGCCTGACGGTCAGCGTTCGGTGATCGAAGAGCAAGCGTTGCGGTTTCCGGGTACAGGAACATTAACAGGAACAGAGACAACATTAAAACCTTCTCGCGCGGGGCGCGAGGGTGGGTCGCGGTATGTGTTGTTCAGGTCGGAGGTCGAGGCCCATGCGAAGCAAATGCGAGTGCTGTTCGTGTGGGATCCGGCTGCGGCGAAGCAACTCAACCTGCTGTTGGATGGGGCGCCCGACCTGACGCTGGCGATTTTCCAGACGTGTCTGAGCAATCGCGCGAGAAGTCCCGGCGTTCCGCACGGCGAACATCCGCGAGCGTGGCTGCCGAAGGTTTTGAAGTATCAACAGGGACCGTTGAACGCATTTGGACGAAGGGAGGAAGAGGGCAATGGAAGCACTTTGCAGGGTAAGAGTGGCCGAAGTATCGACGCAGCTCGCGAGGCCATCCGCATCCTTCGCGGTCGGGAAGCTGGAGCGGATTGTGACGTTGCTGGCGAAGTTGGGGATCCGCCGGCAGGCCAAGCTGGACACGGCTGATTACCTGGTCCTGGCTGAAGACCTGGTGAAGTTCGAGCTCGACGACATCGCGGGCGGGCTGGATGACCTTGCGAAGTACGCACGCAGACAGGGCGAGACGTCGTTCCCTGAGCTGGCCATCTTGAAGGCGGCGATCGTGGATCGGAGGCTGGTGCGTGAGGCTGCGGCGGAGCGGCGGCGCGAGGCTGAGGAAGCTGCGTACCGGCGTGCTCATCCCGAAGCTTTCTGCACGTTTGCCGACGTGTTGAAGGAATGGGAAGAGATGCGTTACGGGAGAGCAGGGGACACGGATCAGGAGAGAGAGGTGTGGTTGTGAGAAGGCCGGGGAGTTATCGGGTGCGGTGTGCTTCGGAGCTGGGGAATATTCTGCGCTGGCTGCGGAGACGTGAAGGGGTTTCTCAGCGTGAGTTGGGGGCAAGGATCGGTGTCCATGCGAATACGGTGATCAAGATGGAGAAGCATCCAGACAGATCGACGCTGGGGCAGCTGGATGATGCTCTGGCGGCGCTGAATGAGCCGAGGATGTCGAGGGTGTTGAAACAGTTGGAGAAGAGGCAGGAGGTAGGAAGTAGCGAGTAGGAAGTAGATGCAGGTCTCTCCGCTACGCTGGCGGTTCCTCTCATACTTCGCTTTTTCAAGTTCAGTGAAGGTCGTTTTCTTTGGAGGAAAACGGCTTGGGCATCCCACATGTCATCTGGCACCTTGAGAGAAACCGCCATACGCTCCGGGCGAGATAACAACGTTTTGATGGGAAGGCCGGGACAGCAGATCCCCTGCGGGGATGACAACAAGAAAAGCAAGGACAACAGCGAAGGCAAAGGCGGGGTGCTCGGCTTCTGTGGCTCCCACTCATGCGCGAAGTGCATGCGCATGAATGGGGCACCCTTTTGTGGTGGCGGTTTGGGCGAACAGCGAGAAGCAGATTTCCTTTGAGGATGACAACAAGTAGAGCAAAAACGAACGCAACGACGAATGCAACGAATTTGTGGTCAGGGAAGCGTTTTCAAGAAGGCTATGAGGTCGGTTCTTTCCTGGGGTTTGGGAAGGGCGAAGCTCATGTTGTTGCCGGGGATCGTGAGGTCTGGGTCGGTTAGCCATCGTTCGAGGTTGGCTTCGGTCCAGGTCAGATTTGATTTCTTTAGTGCGTCGGAATAGGTGAAGCCGGAGATACTTCCGGTCTTTCTTCCGAAGACTCCGGCGAGCCGGGGGCCTTCGCGGTCGGCTTCCAGAGCGTGGCAGCCTGTGCAGCGTTTTTCGAAGACAGCCTTGCCTCGTGCGGCGTCGGCGGGTTGAAGACTTGACGATGTGTTGGGAGTACCGGTGTCAGCCTGGTTCGATGTTGATTGCGCTGCTTGCGTGGACTGGGGATCGGTGAGGTCTTTGAGGGAGAGGAGATCAGCGGCGGAGAGATTGGCTCCCCAGTGAATGAGGCGGTATTGCAGAGGTGGCATGTGGCCGCTGCGGGTTTCTGCAACGATCTTCGAGCGCATGACCTCTTGCGCGTCAGGGGAGAGATCCTGCCAATGGGACAGGTTCATGTGTTTGCGGCCTTCGATGATGTCGCGCTCAATGAGCCACGAGCCGGGTGCGAGACCCGCGTAGATGGGCCAGCGGGTCTCGTTCGAATGACAGTCCGCGCATTTTGCAACCAAAACGTTCTTCGCATTCGCGGGTATGCCGGCATCGACCAAGAGCGAGCTGAGGCCGTGGCCGGGTTCGATACGCGGGTTGCCGAAAGGATGCGCGTGGCCAAGACCTATGACGAGTGCCGCGCAGAGCCCGGCGAAGAGTACGCTTGCTGTGGACTTCACGCGGGCTCCGCCAGAGTGTGGTCGACGACGGCCAGGTGATTGCGTCCACGAATGAACTGGACGTTTGTGACTCCGAGGACGCTTTGCAGTTTGCCTGAGGGGACGGCCATAGGGCCGGGGTTAGGGGCGGTTCCAGGTGCTGGTTGTGGGAATGCGGTGGACATGGCCGTGTGGAACGCCACGTTGCCTTCGACCTTCTGGACGACCTGGTGGATGTGTCCGTTGAGCACGGTGACAGAGCCGAAGGGCTTCAGCATTGTGAGGGCCTGTTCGCCGTCCTTCGTTCCCCAGCCCCATTTCTCATAGACCATCCAAAGCGGGATGTGGGCGAAGACCACGATAGGTGTGGAGGGGCTGTGGCCGGCGAGGTCGGACTTGAGCCATGCGAGCTGCTCGGCCCCGAGGTTGCCCATGGCATCCACCTGGACACAGTTGTTCAGGCCGATGAAGTGAACGCCTTTGTGATTGAAGCTGTACCAGCCGCTACCGAGCGTGCCTTTGCCAAAGCGCTGCTTGTATTGTTCGCCGTCGTCGATGAAATCGTGTTCGCCAGGGACGTAGAAGGTTTCACCGACGTGAGCCCCGCGGATGACTTGCGAGGCGGTGTCGAACTCCGCGGCTTTGGAGTTCTGCGTGATGTCGCCGGTGTGGATCATGAAGTCGGGCGCTTTCATGCCATGAGGTGTGTTGACGCGGTCGATGGCTTTGGAGAGGGTTCCGGTGACGTCGGGGTTGGCGCCCTTGTTGAAGCCGATGTGACTGTCGCTGATCTGGACGAAGGAGAAGTCTTCGGCTTTCGCGACTGGTGCAGCTTTGATCGTTTGGGCGAGGAGGCGGGAGGTGGGTACCCCTCCGATCATTGACCAGAGCAGGCCGCCGCCTGCCCAGGCCATGCAGCCGAGGAAGTTGCGGCGATCGATGCCGTCGTTGGTGGTGGAGGGCTGCGGGGCGATTTCGTCTGGTTGGAAGCGGTTCATGTTTGGGCTCCTTGCCTTACATGGAGCAGAACGGGTGAGTGGGTTCTTTATTCCGTGAGATAGGCGGAATTTTCTGAGGGAATAAATTGGCAGTGGGTTGGTTGAGAAGGTGTGGGGTGAATGGAGAGTTTCGTGGCCTGGTGAGGAAGGCCCGGGGCTGAAGCCCCTTCTGCGGGGATCGAAATCAGCGGCCTGAAGGCCACTGCTCCCTCCCCGTGGTTGCGAGTTGGGGGCGGTGGTTGCATCGGCAAGAAGCAGGTCTCTCCGCTTGCTTCGCTTCGGTCGAGATGACAGGGGTGAGGTGGAGAGGCCGGGATAGCAGGTCCCCTGCGGGGATGACAACAAGAACGGCAAGGGCAACAGCAAGAACAAAGGCAAAAGCAAAGGCGGTGTACTGGCGTTTGTGGTTCCCATGCATGCGCCAAAAGCTGCGCATGAATGGGGCACCCTTTGTGGTGGCTGTTTGGGGAAAGGCGAGATGGATGGGGCGGGGTGCAGGGGAGAGTGGGTGGCTTAGAGTAGAGGTGTCTCCTCGTTCCGCCATCGAGACCATTCGTACGATGTTTTCCAGACCTCCTAAGGCCACCTTCGAAGAGCTTGCGCTGCCGCTGTTGCCGGCGCTGTATAACCATGCGCGCTGGCTTACGCGTGATCCGGTGGAAGCGGAGGATCTTGCGCAGGAGACGATCTCGAAGGCGCTAAGGGCGTTTGATTCGTTTGAAGCGGGGACCAATTTCAAGGCGTGGATCTACCGGATCATGCGCAATACGTTTCTTACTTCGCGCACGGGTATTGCGGCTTCAAGGACGGTCTTTTTTGAGGATCATGTTCCGGCGGATGAAACACCGGGTGGTGAGCCTAGTCCTGAAGAAATGCTGATCAGGCTGGATGATCAAGCGGCCTTGCAGGCGGCGCTTGAGGAATTGCCGGCTCCGCTACGCGAGGTTCTGTTGCTGTGCGATGTGGAAGAGCTGAAGTACAAGGAGATTGCGTCGATTCTCGATCTGCCGATGGGTACGGTGATGTCGCGCATTTCGCGTGCGCGCGTGGCGCTTCGTCAACTTCTGGAACCGCATGTGGGGAGGCGTTCGTGACAGCTGTTGTGGAACATCTCAAGGCGGAAGAGATCAGCGCGTTTTTCGATCGCGAGTTGACGGCTGAAGACATGCAGCGCGTGCGGCAACATCTGGAGGGCTGCCATGCCTGCTCGTTACGTGTGG
The DNA here is from genome assembly GCA_036498835.1 of Acidobacteriaceae bacterium. GTDB lineage: Bacteria > Acidobacteriota > Terriglobia > Terriglobales > Acidobacteriaceae > Granulicella. The sequence goes on from DASYEV010000146.1 coordinate 15,552, forward strand.
TGTCGGCTATGCAGCTTAAGGAAGCTACCGCGGCTGCTGGGCGGCGGTTTGAGGCGCCGGCGGATGTGATGGCGAGACTGACTGCGCAGGTGCAGGCGAAGCCTGCTGTTGTGGCCAGGTCGTCGACGCGGCGCCTGCTGATGTTGCCTGCAGTGGCGTGGACGGCGCTGGCGGCTTCGCTGGTGTTAGTGCTTGGTTTGACGGTGTGGCAGGGAAGGCGGGAAGCGGGAACGTTGTCGGCAGAGCTGCTGGATCAGCATCTGGCGACGCTTTCGAGTGCGGCTGCGCCGCAGGTGGTCTCGACGGATAGGCATACGGTGAAGCCCTGGTTTCAAGGGAAGCTGCCGTTCAGTTTCAATCTTCCTGAGCCCTCCGCTCTGCCCTCCGACACGGTATTGCGGGGTGCGGATTTCACGTACGTGCGTGGGCAGCCCGCCGCGCTACTGCTGTTCACGATCCATCAGCATGAGGTGTCGGTTTTTCTTACGCAGCGCTCGGGTGGGAGTGGGTGGGAGCCGGGTGGGGTTCGGTCGGGATTCGCGGTGCGATCGGCCACGACGAAAGAGTTGCGGATTGTTGGGGTGAGTGATGTGAATCCGGTGGAGTTGGAGGAGTTGGTGAAGGTGGTGGCGGCGGTGCAGTAGGGCAGGAAGTAGGAAGTAGCGAGTAGGAAGATCGAAAGGGGCCAGGGTTTAGGGGTTAGGGTTTAGAAGCCGGCAGCGGCGGAGATGAATGTTCGTGGTGCGTTTGAAATTTTGGTTTCTCGGGATGGGGTTGGAGGCAGATAGAATCGCTCGTAGCTGGTTTTGGCTGCACGACACGGGTGCGTTTCTTCGGGCTCTTATCTCCCCATCGAGCGGCTGGGCACGGTTCCGCTTGTCGTTCGGTATCGAGGACAGCGTCGCGTATGCCCATGAAGCAAATTCTGCCAAGAACGCTTTTCTGGCAACTGGTGCTGGCCACCGCCGCGGTGCAGACTGTGTTTCTGGGCGGGTTCATTTCTTACATCGTTCTCTCGGAGCGCAATGTAGTACAGGAACGTACCCAGCAGCGGATCGTGCACCAACTGGATCTGATTTCCGCGGCGTGTGTTCAGCCCCTGGAGACAAAGGACATCGAGTCGCTGGATAGCGTTCTGGAACTTTCACGTATCTCGTCCACCATCGAGGTGGCGCGGGTTACCGACCTTCAGGGCCACACTATCGCGGCCAGCCAGAATGGGCGGGACCATGGACTCGATGCGCCCGAACTGGCGGTTCTGCCCCATGCGACCCAGCAGGTGTTCAAGATCAGAAATGGGCAGACGGAAGCGGTTACGCCCATTCTGCACGACAACAAGCCGATCGCGTTGCTGTGGCTGGAGCCAAACCATTCAGCCGCGCTGAGTGCGCTTGGGACCATCATTCGCATTGCGCTGTCATACGGCGTTTTTGCGCTGCTGGTCAACATCATCCCTATCTTCCTGCTCGTGCGGTCGATGACCAAGCCTTTGCGCAAATTGCGCGAAGCGACGCAGAGCATTGGCCGCGAACGCACCTTGCCTTCGGGATTTCCGCTGCCCATTACAACGAAGAACGAAGCGGGCGAACTCACCCTGAGTTTCAACACCATGGTGGGCGAGTTAGAAGCGCAACGCGGTGGATTGCTGGAGACCCTGGCGCTGCTCGATTCCATGTTGGGGAATGCGCCGATCGGTTTCGCTTTCTTCGACCGTGACCTCCGCCACGTGCGGTTGAACCAGTTCCTGGCGGACATGTTCGGCGGGACCATTGAGCAGTATGTTGGACGCCGTGGGAGTGAACTGTATCCCGCCTCCGTCGCAGAAGAAGCGGAGCGGCACATTGCCTCGATCTTTGAGACAGGCGAAGGGATTCGCAATGTGGAGCTGAGTGGCGAGTCGCCGGCTGGGTCAGGCGTGCAGCGGAGTTGGCTGGTGCACTTTTACCCAGTGCGAACAGAGCAGGACACGATTCGCTGGGTGGGTGCGGTGGTGGTGGAGATTACCGATCGCCTGCAGGCGGAGGAGACTTTGCGCAAGACGGAGAAGCTGGCCGCCGCAGGACGCCTGGCTGCAAGCATTGCGCATGAGATCAATAACCCGCTGGAGTCGGTGACCAATCTGCTGTTCCTGTTGAGTATGCATGAACCGATGGATCCGGAAGCGATGGCCTTCATTGAAACCGCGCAGGGAGAGTTGGCGCGGGTATCGGAGATTACGCAGCAGATGCTGCGCTTCTATCGTCAGTCCACGTTCCCGACATCCACCCAGGTGCCGGAGGTTCTGGACGCGGTGGTGTCGCTGTATCAGCCTCGCATGGTGCATCTGGGCATTGAGGTGGTGCGGAAGTTTGGCGCGGTGCCGCCGGTCTTCGGCTTTGGGGGTGAGTTGCGCCAATTGTTCGCTAACCTTATCGGCAATGCGATCGATGCGATGCCGGATGGAGGAAAGCTCATTCTGCGGACACGCGCCGGAAGTGGGCTGCATCCGGATGGAAGCTGGGGGAACGGCTTGCGGGTGTCGGTCGCGGATACCGGCATGGGGATGTCGGAAGAGACGCGGCGGCGGATCTTTGAGGCGTTCTTTACGACCAAGCAGGCGAGTGGGACCGGACTTGGGTTGTGGGTGAGCGATGAGATCGTACGGAAGCATAGTGGGACGATCCGGGCGAAGAGCGTGGTGGGGGTGGGGACGTGTTTTATGGTGTTTTTCCCGGAGGTTGAGGCAGTTAACAGCGAACAGTTAACAGCGAACAGTTAAGGCGTGGGAAAGCAGGTCTCTCCGCTCGCTTCTCTCGGTCGGGAGGACAGGGGTTGAGGTGGGGAGGCCGCGTGAGGCCTTGTGAGGTTGCGTGGCCGGGACGCATCCCGCAATACGGGGGTCCTTCGGCTGCGCCTCAGGATGACCCAGGTTAAAAGGTTGTGGTGGGAAGGCCGGAACAGCAGATCCCCTGCGGGGATGACAAACAAGAAAAGCAACGGCAAGGCCAACGGCCAAAGCAGAGATCAGAGAACAGAGAACAGAGAACAGAGATCAGAGAACAGGGAGAGGGCGCAGTGGTTGCTGCGCCAGCCATGTTTTTGGGGTGTTTTATTCGGTTTCTTGTTCGGCGAGGTAGAGGCGTTCTTCGTTGGCGTCGTATTCGAAGAGGTGGGCGTAGCGGCCCCAGTCGATCAGAGTCTGGAATTGATTTTCGGCTTCGCTGTCGGAGAAATGTTCGTCGAGGATGTCCAGGAGAAAATCCTTGCCGATGCGCCCATCGCGCTTTTCTTCCAGCACCCGGACGGCGGCGGCGGCGAGAGGCACCTTGCTCAACAGCTGTTCTCTGAATATCTCGTGGCTGCGGTGAACGTCCGCTGTGGCAAATTCGCGGCCTATATCGGTAATCACGACGTCGCCCTGGGCGACGCTGGCGAAGCCGAGCATGGCAGAGGCGTCGACGGCCGGAAGGAGGTCATCGATTTCAAGTTGGAGATCGCCGGCGAGCCGAGGGAGATCTTCACGGCCTCCGCGGTCGTTGATGATTTCGAGCAGACCGCTGATGCCGCCTGAACGTGCGTGCGGCAGCATCGCAAAGCGCTTTGCGGGCCGCTTCGATGGCTGGGCCGCGGGCATTTCTTCGACCGGCGCTTCAGGGTTGGTCATCACGGTGTAGACGTGGTCCATAAGGGCTCGGAAACGAGGGCCATTTTTGTCGCGTGGGCGCGGGATATCGACACGTACTTCGCCGCGGAGGCGGCCCGGGTTGGTGCCCAGCGCAACGATGCGGTCGGCGAGCAGGATGGCTTCTTCAATGTTGTGCGTGACCAGAAGAATGCTGCGCGACGGGAATGAGCCTTTCTCCCAGAGATCGCTGATTTCACCGCGGAGGTTTTCGGCGGTGAGGACGTCGAGGGCGCTGAAGGGCTCGTCCATCATGAGCACGTCAGGCTTCATGACGAAGGCTCGCGCGAAGCCGACACGCTGGCGCATGCCGCCGGAGAGTTCCTTCGGGTAAGCGCCTTCGAAGCCTTCCAGGCCGACCATGCCCAGGGCGTGGATGGCTTCCTTCTCGGATTCTTCTTTGGAGACGCCGCGGGCGGCGAGGCCGAGTTCGGCGTTGGCCTGCACGGTGAGCCAAGGCAGAAGCGCGAAGCTCTGGAAGACCATGGCGACGTCAGGGTTGGGGCCGTGAAGGGGAACGCCGTTGCGCAGGACTTTGCCCTGGCTGGGTTCGATGAGACCGGCGAGGATGCGCAGCAGCGTGCTCTTGCCGGAACCGCTGCGGCCTAAGAGAGCGACGACTTCGCCGGGTGCGATGGTGAGGGAGACGGCTTCGAGAACGGTCTGTTCACCGCCGGCGGAGAGAGGGAAGGTCTTGGAGACCTGCTCCGCGTATAAGAGGTTGGTTGTCGGTTCCATGGTGTTCTCCGTTTGGCGCTTCGGGGAGCCGTGACGTGTTCGGCATCGCATCGGTTGATGTCTGTGACGGTGACGAAGTCCCGGGCTAGGCATTTGTGGCGGATATAGGTCGGGCCTTCAGCCCTCTGTTTTTTTCTGCCGTCTCCATGGGGCGTTGCTCCATGCTGGTATAGAGCGCGCCTTTGGCGCTTCAATCTGTGGCGGCCTTCAGCCCTCGGCTTCTGTTCTGACGTTTCCATGGGGCGTTGCCCCATGCTGGTATATGCCGCGCCTTTGGCGCTTGATTTTGTGGTGAGCCGATGCGGTTGGGCGAAATCCATCAAGCGGCTTCATCCGAGTTGAAATCTTGTTTGTGCCAGCTCGTAGAGTGGTTTCCAGAGCAGGCGGTTCAGGGCGACGACGAAGATGCTCATGAGGCCTACGCCGAGGACGATGCGGGGCCAGTCACCTGTGGCGGTGGCGTCTGCGATGTAGGCGCCGAGGCCAGCGGCCTTCAGGGTTGTGCTGCCCCAGGAGACAATTTCTGCAACGATGCTGGCGTTCCAGGCGCCTCCCGAGGCGGTGATGGCTCCGGTGACCCAGGAGCCGAAGATGCCAGGGCCGATGAGGAACTTCCATTTGCGGATGCCGCGGAGACCGATGCTGGAAGCCATTTCGCGGAGGTCGTTGGGGACAGCCTGCGCTCCTCCGATGACGTTGAAGAGCAGATACCACTGCGCTCCCAGCGCCATGAGCAACATGCTTCCCCAGTTCAGATGAATACCCAGACGAATGAAGCCGAGGGTTGCGAACGGGAAGAGGAAGTTGGCAGGGAACGAAGCGAGGATCTGGATCACGGGCTGAGACAGCCGCGCGAGTTTGGGGTTGAAGCCGATGGCGACGCCAATGGGCGTCCAGACAAGGGTACTGAAGATGAGCAGCGCGAAGACGCGCATTGCCGTGAGGAGACCAAGGAATGCGGCGTGGCCCACTTCATGAAGACCGACGCCGGTGAGGACGAAGCGGATGGCGAGGACTAAGAGGCCGACCGCGATGAGTGAGGCGAGGATGTTGAAGATGGTGTCGCCGTGCTTTGAGGTGCGACGGGCCTCGGCGGCCGGTGCGACTTGCGTCATGCGCGAGAAGAGGCGGTCGAGTGTGAAGAAAAAAGGGCCGGCTATGCGTGCGGTGCGTTCGGGGAGTGAAGATGCTCGCCAGAGATCGACAACCCAGAAGCGGCGTTCTTCGGCGGCGCTGAGCTCGAGCTTGTAGCGGTCGGCCATGGTGACCAGCGGCTTCCAGAAAAACTGGTCGATGAGCAGAACGAGGAGAACCATCGTGAGGATGGCCCAGCCGACGGCGTGCAGATCCCTGGCGGCAATCGCGGAGGCGACGTAGGAGCCGAGGCCGGGAAGCGTGTACTGGCGATTGAGGACGCTGATGGATTCGCTGGCTGCGAGGAAGAACCAACCGCCGCCGAAGCTCATCATGCCGTTCCAGACGAGGCCTATGACGGAGGATGGGAGCTCGAGGCGTGTGAAGCGTTCCCACTTGGAGAGGCCGTAGAGCGTGGTCATCTCTTCGAGCTCCGTGGGTGCGGTGCGGAGCGATTGATAGAACGAGAAGGTCATGTTCCAGGCCTGGCCGGTGAAGATGGCAAAGATCGACGCGGCTTCCAGACCAAGAAGGCTGCCGCGGAACATGGCGATGAATGCCGTCACGGTGATGGAGAGAAAGCCGAGTACAGGCACGGACTGCAGGATGTCGAGCAGCGGGACCAGCACCTTTTCAGCGCGGCGGCTGTGCGCGGCGATATAGCCGTAGATGAAGGTGAAGATCGTAGAAAGGCCCAGCGCGAGGAACATGCGCAGCGTGGAGCGCGCGGCGTAGTTAGGCAGATTGCGCGGGTCAAGGCTGATGGTCGGGATGACGTCGGGTGGATGGAACTTGACCAGCGATTCGGCGCCGACTCGGGCGGCGATGTAGAGCAGGCCGAGCGTTCCAAGGCCGACCACGATGTCGGCTACAGGGAACGAGAGTTTAAGGTCAGCCTCGGTGCGTAGACCAACACCGAACTGTGGCATGCGAGTGAACTTCACGGGATCGTGTTCCTTTTTCTCTCATGTAGTTGGGCTCGCGAGACCTTGGGCAGGATAACAAAAGAAGGGGCGGGGAACAGTTAACAGCAGGGATCAGGGAATAGGGATCAGGGAATAGGGAACAGGGATCGTGGTGGGCGAGGGGAGATGGGCAGGGGCAACAGCTGGTCTCTCCACTTCGCTGCGCTTCGGTCGAGATGACAGGGTTGTGTGGAAAGGCCGGGACAGCAGATCCCCTGCGGGGATGACAAACAAGAAAGGCAAGGACAGGGCAAGGGCAAGAGCAACGGCAAGGGCAAGAGCAACGGCAACGGCGAGAGCAACGGCAACGGCAACGGCAACGGCAAGAGCGATCGCGACCGCTAAGGTGGCGGTGTGTGGGCTCAATTGACAGGCATGTCGTTTGCCGATGTAAGGCTTGATTCCACTTTAGTTGCAGGAAAAGGCTCTGCGGCAGATATCAAATTGCACATCCTATCGCACTACTACGGGGCGGGATGTTGTCTGTTTTCCCATCACTTGTGGGGCATTCGACCTTCTGCGAACGGCTTGCTTCGCTGCTGAAGAGGTCAACTATGAACGATCAGGATGTTAGAAAGAGCCAAGACGGTATTACCCTTCCTCAGGATCGCAATGTTATTGCGGATCTGCTGGCCAAGGGCGTGGGGTACGACGGAGTCGATCGTGTACTCAAGATTGTCAGAAAGCATATGGGAATGGATGTCGCGTTCGTTGCCCACTTCCGGGAGACCGACAGGGTCTTCGAACATGTGGACTCGGAGGGAGACGCGCCGATCAAGGTGGGGCAGTCGATCCCACTCCAAGACGGTTACTGTCTCAAGGTGGCGCGCGGCGAGCTTCCGGAGTTCATCCCCAATACCGCCGATGTGCCCGCGACGCAGGAGCTTCCGGAGACGAAAAGCGTTCCTATCGGCGCGCATATCAGTGTTCCCATCCGGCTGGATACGGGAGAGGTGTATGGCACACTGTGCTGTTTCAGCTATATCTCCGATTCGACACTAAACACTCGTGATTTGAAGATGATGCGGGCATTTTCTGAAGTATTGGCTTCGCATATCGATACGCGCGTGCAAGAGCAGCGGGACGAGGCGAAGAAGGTTGCGCTGGTGCGTCACGCGCTATCGGTGGGCGTTCCGCGCATGGTGTATCAGCCAGTGTTCAACATACGGACAGGCTCGGTAGTGGGAGCGGAGGCGTTGTCTCGTTTCGATGTGCAACCCACGTTGCCGCCCAATGAATGGTTCAACCTGGCGCATGAAGCCGGCCTGGGCTATGAGCTGGAACTGCTCGCCATTGAACGCGCGGTGGCATCGCTGCCGGCTTTGCAGGAGCCCTTCTTTTTGTGCGTGAACAGTTCGCCGGAACTGATCGTTTCAGGAAGGCTGGCGGCGGTGCTGGAAGGCGTCAACCTGCATCGCGTTGTGATGGAGATTACGGAGCATATGGTGGTCGAGGACTACGACTCGCTGCATGAGGCGTTTGAACCGCTGCGGGCTCGGGGGATGCGGCTGGCGATCGACGATGCGGGTGCGGGGTATTCCAGCATGCGGCATATCGTGAACCTGCGGCCGGAGTTCATCAAGCTGGATATGAGCCTGACCCGGGACATCGATAAAGACCCACACCGGCGGGCGCTGGCGCGAGCAATGATTGCGTACTCGCACGATGTAGGCAGCATTATTACCGCGGAAGGTGTGGAGACAGAAGCGGAGCTGCGTACTCTGCAAAGCCTGGGCGTGGATAAAGCGCAGGGGTTCTATCTGGGCAGACCAGTGGGATTGGCGGAGTTGCAACGGCTGCAGGAGAGCTGTCCGCCGGTGGTGACGATGAGGGTTCCGGTGGGGAACTCCGGGTATTACGGGTCTGATGCCAGAGGTTGAAGAGAGGGATTAGGGTTTAGGGGCTACGGTCTAGAAGGCGCGGGTGTTGGTGGTTGTGCTGGGAAGGCCGGGGGTGCAGATTCCTTCGAGGATGACAACAAGAACTGCAACGGCAACGGTAAGGGCAAGGGCCAAGGCGAGGTGCTGGAATTTGTGGTTCCCACTCATCGCGATGAGACTGCGATGAATGGGGCACCCTTTGTTGTGGCTGTTTGGGGAGAGCGAGAAGCAGATCCCCTGCGGGGATGACAACAAGAAAAGCAACTGCAACTGCAATTGCAACTGCAACGGTAACTGCGAAGGCGAAGGCAAAAGCAAAGGCGATGGGGTGGGTTAATGAGGTTCGTGCGGGGATTGAGGGAAGCGAGTGACTTCCCTCAATCCCCCGCACGACTTGTTGTGCACGCAAGTAGAAGGTAGAGCTTGTTATTGATCCGAGAGCACGGTGCTGGTCCAGATGGGTGTGGTTCCTGTGGAGGTGGTGGCTCCCCATAGGGCGGTTGCGCCGCCGAGGCTGTTGGCTCCCCAAAGTGCGGTCGCTCCCCAGAGCGCGGTGGCGGCCTGCGGTGTGCCTGCTCCCCAGAGGGCAGTGGCGCCCCAGAGTGCGGTGAAGGCTTGCGGGTCGTTGGCTCCCCAAAGCGCGGTGGCACCCCACAGCGCGGTGGAACTGTTGTCGGTGGTCGCACCCCATAGAGCGGTGGCTCCCCATAGCGCGGTGGAACCGGAGACGACGTTCGCTCCCCATAGGGCTGTCGATCCGTTGACGAAGGCGTTCTGGCCGTAGACAATGCCCGCTCCCCATGGGGCAGTTGCGCCCCAGAGTGCGGTGTTGTCCTTGAGCAGGCCGGCGTTGCCGGTGGTGGGGTCGTAGAAGACGTAGGGCGACATCGCCGAGCCCGCAGGGACGGTGGTGCTGCCCGCCAAAGTCACGGCGTCGTTGATGTCGAGGTAGCCCGCGCCGACGGTGAAGACATCGTTGTGTGCAACGTAGGTTGCGCCGCTGTCGGTGACGGCGCTCGTCTGCGGGAGAACGCTCTTGTTGGCGCTTTCCATGAGCAGGGCTTTGACCTGGTCAGGGGTTAGGTTGGGGTAGGCCTGCACGAGCAGTGCGGCCGCTCCGCTGACGACTCCCGATGCCATGCTGGTGCCGCTGAGCGGCATGTAGTACGGCGAAGGCGCGTTGGCGTTGCCGTTGTTCTGATAGAAGCCGAGCGGCGTGTAGAACGACGGGTTTTCAACCTGCAGCAAAGGCGTGCCCTGCTTGATGCTGGTCACGAGGTTGCCGGGAGCGACGACGTCGGGTTTGACGACCTGGTCCAGGAACGTGGGGCCCTTGGAGCTGTAGCTGGCCATCGCGTCGTCGGTGTTGGCGGCCGTGCCCATGGTGCGTACGGCGCCGACGGTGAGTGCGTAGGGATCGTTGCCTGGGGCTTCGATGGTTCCGTAGGCCTCTGTGCTGAGCGCGAGGTTGCGGCCCTGGTTGCCGGCCGCGGCGATGACGACGATGCCGGCCTGCCAGGCTCGTTCGACGGCCTGGCACAGAGGATCCTGCGTGTAGGTTTCGAAGATGGGCCGGCCGAGCGAGAGGTTGATGACCCGGATGTTGTAGGTGTTCTTGAGGGCGATGGCCTGCTGGATAGCCGCGATGACCGCGGAGTCCGTACCGGCGCCGGTGGCGTCAAGCACGCGCAGGTTGATGATGTTCGCGTTGGGAGCGACACCGTAGAAGGTATGAAAGTCGTGCTGGTCGTTGGACTGCTGGCCGTTGCCGGCGATAAGGCCGGCGACATGCGTGCCATGACCGAAGGGGTCGGCGGTGCTCCTGTCGCCGGGCACAAAGCTCTGGCTGTACACCACGCGGGTGGGCGTGTTGTAACGGTACGATGGCACGACCCAACCGAGATCGGCGACGGGATTGACGCCGCTGTCGATAACCGCAACGCCAATGCCGGTTCCGACATAGCCCTTGAACCAGACAGCGGGCGCGTTGATGGGATCAGTGGTGAACTCGGTGCTGGTTGAGATGGATGGGTTGGAATTGTTTCCGCCGGAGTATGTGGCTCCAATGCGGTGATCGATGGAGATGTGCGTGATCTTCTTGTCGCGCGCGAGCCTGTCCAGGTTTTCAACCGGGATGTCCGCAACGATCGAATGGATGCCGTGAAGGTGATGTATCCCGGAGCCGGAAGCTTCGGTGATTCGCGCTTCATCATCGGCATCCGCGGCCGCGTTGTACTGGATGATGACAGGTAGCGTGCTGTCATTGGAGCGCCGCAGCTCGACCGAACACTTGGCATGCCTGCACGCCGCGTGAGCAGTGGCCGAGGCGGAGAAAATGGCGACGGCGGCGGCGGCGAAGATGAAGCGTCTGGCGAAAGAGAAGCGGTCAGGCATGAATGCCGACTTCCAGAGGATAGTGCTGTGCTGCTGTCCCGACATCAGGTCCCCCTCAGGGATCGTAGTGTTCCGATTCGTTCCAACGTGCTTTCGGAATGTTCAGCAGTTGGAGGCAGACGCTCCCCTGAGGCAGGGATGGAACACGGCAAGCATCCTGACTGCTGTACTGAATGAACCCTATCGGGGGCACGAAGGTGGAGCTATACGTCGGTGGTGTTACGACTGAGGAAAACGGAAGTACTGTTACGGCGGAGAGCCAGGAAGTAGGAAGTAGGAAGGCATGGAACAGCGAACAGTTAACAGCGAACAGGGAAGGCAGGGATCAGGGAGTGGCGATGTGATGCTGTTGTGGTGGTGTCGGCTGGAGGCAAAAACTACAGGATATTGTGTGTGGATGAGATCGATGCGCACAGCGGCGAAGTTGGTGCCATACTCAGGTTGTCCTTCGGGATGAACGGCCTATAAAGCGTTTCTCGCTGCGCTTCGTACAGTGAGTCAGAGCTCCTGAACTTCGATGGAGCCCGGGCGTGAAAACTCCCGGCGCCGGCACGGATACCTTTATCCGCAGATCGCTCATACTACGGTTCCGAAATTTTGTTGCATGCCGTTTTCATTGGAAGAAAACGGCTTGAGCATGCTTTGCTTCGCCTGCACTTTTGGCGAAACTGCTCAAGCTACCGGGACAATCATGGCGAGACATGACAGGGTTTGCATCCTCTCCGATGGAGAGACGGAAGAACTGCGTGCGGGGAATCCCGTGCATTGCCACAACCACCAACATATAAGCGCTGAAGAAGCTTTCGGCATGACCGCGCCCATCTTCATGCAGCGCAATGGACAGGCTTCGTCGCCGGTATGCGAATGGGTTGGGCCTAAACATGTGCGCTACATCCTGCAGCATGCGTGGGTGACGAAGAAGTCGTCGCTGATGCCGGTGAAGGGGCACGGGATGGTGAGGCTGAGAGTGACGACTCGGCAATTGGTGGCAGGAGTTTGAAGGCAGAGATCAGGGAATAGGTGTGGTGGCAATTGGGCTGTTGACGCTCATCGTACGTGCCTGCCTCCGGACGCGGTTAGAAATACGGGGATCCTTCACTGCGTTCAGGATGACCCGAGTTTGAGTGAGGTGGTTAGGGAACTGGCATGGGCGGGAGCGGTCGCGCTTTCGCGCGATACCCCACCCTTTGCGATGAAGCTGCAAAGGATGGGCCACCCGGGTTCGTGGTGATTCGCGCAGCTTGAGGAAATGACTATGCATATCGATTGGTCGGCAGCTTGGAACTACGTATATGGCAACCGGGTTGCTCTCGGGGCGGTGGCGGTGACCGTTTGTACGGCTGCGGTGGCTACTGCACCAGTGCCGGAGTCCCGGACTGGGAAGTGGGTCTATGACTTCTTCCACCAGGTCTTCAACATCAAGAACACGCGTCTTTCTGAGGCGCCTATCCCTACACCGCCTGCTCCTCAGGAGAGTGCGGCGCCTTCGAAAGCGAGCTAAACATCATGCAAACGAAATTGACAGTTACCAGCAGAGCCGGCGTTGTGTCGCTGCTGCTGCTTACCGTGTTCCCCATGGCGGGATGCAACAGCAATGACCAGAAGACTGCGGCGGCTTTGGTGCAGACGATGGGCACGGCGGTGACCAGCCTGCTGACGCTGGAGGGCAACGCAGCGCTGGCTCCGCGGTTGCAGAAGGATTTTCAGGCGGCCTCGACCGCGGTGGCCAACTGGAAGCAGGGCACACCTGCGCAGGATGTGGTGGAGGCGCTGAACCTGCTGGATAGCGATCTCGATCTTGTGCCGGTGTCGGATAAGGACAAGGCGCTGATCGAGTTGGCGATTGGCACGGTGGATGAAATTCTCGCACTGCTGCCGGCTACGGCGACGAGTCCTGCTGCTGCTCCCGCGGCGGTTGCGCCAGCGATGTTTGTGCAGAATGGCGCTCGTGCGATGCGTGTGGAGTGGCCGACGAAGCGTCCTCCACATGTACGGCGCAGGCTGGTGCGGCCGATCTGGGGCGCGAAGGATTTCAAGAAGCAGTGGAATGAGCTGATCACGAAGCGTCCTGAGCTGACCAAAGCCAAGGCCAAGTGAAGCAGCGGGTGTTGTGGCTGGCGTTGATCGCCGCGCTGTGCTGTTGCATCAAATGGGCCCACCAGCAGACGCATGTTCCCTGGGAGCCATGGAGGATCGAATGGCCGAGCCAATGATTGGACGATGGGATGAGTGGATCGAAGAACGTGTCCGGCAACATGACAAGGACCTGTACTTCGGCAACGGAAAAGAGAATCCGCCACTGGCGACTCGCATGGATCGCGTGGAGCGATTTATGGAGACGACCAGCAACTTGATGAAGGCGGTTCTGTTGCTGCTGGTGGGCGCTATTGCTACGGGTGTGGTGGATCTGGCGGTAAGAGCGCATCGGTGAGGCGGGGATTAGATGTTAGATATTAGATGTTGAAGGCCTGGAAGCAGCGGTGTTTCGTTATAGTTGGCCATGCTCCGGTCTGTGCTTGTCTTTGCATTGAGATTCATGCTGAGTCTGGTCCTGGTGTGGTGGCGTTCCGGCTCATAGAGGGCCCTCATCATTGCATGGACTGTTTCGCACTGTATGGATGGCCCTTCAAGGACCACAACGGGGGCGGGTTCGCGGGTGAGGCGGAGATATTGTGGCGAGGGTTGATTCTTAATCTGCTGATCGTCGTTGCGGGGAGCCTGGGACTTACGGTGCTCTGGACACGGCTTCGGAAAAAGCGAGTTCCTGACGAACCCTGGCTGACATTTTCCTGGGTGAGTTTTGGAGATGGAGACATTGCCCCGGGCTGAAGCCCGGTTTATAGGCTGGGTTCAATGTCTGGCGTGAACGCCGGACCTACCTTGCTGTGGTCTTGCCAATGAAATGGGCGGGATAGTTGTGTGCTTGGCACGTGCTGCCTATATCTCAGAAACAACACATGTGGGGCTCGGATTGGTGACCCACTCATTTTTCCGCCTCAACGAGAATCGCCCATCTGGCTTTCGTGGTTCCCACTCATGCGCCAAAGGCTTGCACATGAATGGGGCACCCTTTGTGGTGGCTGTTGAGCGAAGAGCGAAAAGCAGATTCCCTGCGGGGATGACAGAAAAAAACAAGGGTGTTTGGTATGGCCAGGCAGAGTGCGGTGAAGGGAGCGTCGCGACCGAAGCCCCGGACGGTCAAGGTTGCTTTGCCTGATGAGACTTTGGTGGGCGAGCGGCAGGATGCGGTTGTTGGGGTTGGTCCTGCTGTTGAGTTGGAGAAGCCGGTTGAGCAGTTGGCTGGTTGGTTTACGGCGGAGCTGCAGAAGGCGAAGTGGAAGCAGTTGCTGAATTCAGAGAATGAGCAGGTGGTGCTGCGGGCTATGACCTATCTTTGCGACCGGCTGTATGACAAAGGGCAGGGTGGAGCGGCGGGCAAGGATAGTGCCGTGCTGGAACTGGTGGTCAGGCACATTGGGCAGAGTGGAAAAGCAGAGTGATGGCTTCGTCGTCTGAGATCGAGCTACAGCCGAAACAGACAGAGCTGTATGAACTGATCGTGGACCATCCGGCGCCGGTGATTGGTGTGGGCGGTGGGCGTGGTGCGGCCAAGTCGTTTGCGGCGGATGCGTGTGCGGTGACGCTGATGTATGAACGCAAAGGCCTGTTGGGGTGCATGGTGATGCGCAATTCCGACCAGATTCTGCGTTATCACATTGAAGCGATTGGAAGGAACTTTCCCTGGCTGGAAGGCGATCTCAAGCGGTCATTTCCCGCGAAGTTGCGCATTGGGCGTAGCGAGCTTGACTTCAGCTATGCAGAGAACCTGGAAGACATTGAGCGGCGCTTTCGCTCCGGCAACTACGACATCATGTTCGTCGACCAGGCGGAACAGTTTTCCGGGCGCGAGCTGAGGGAGTTGCGCAAGGCGACCCGGTCGCGGGGTGGGAAGCCGGCCAAGCAGGTGCTGCTGTTCAATATGCGCGGGGCAGGTATTCACGATCTGCGCCGGATGTTTCATACCCATGAAGTGAACAAGGATGAAGACCCGGACGACTATGTTTTTGTGAAGTTCAATCCGTGGGACAACGTGCAGTGGGTGCTGGCTCCGCTGGCTGAACGCGGCTATTCGGTGGATGACTACTATGCGTGGACCGACGAACAGCGGAAGCGTTTTGCGGCGGAGTATGGGCCTTACACCCGGCAGCTTGCGACTGACGATGAGGTGATTCGCAAGGCGGATTGGGAAGGCGACTGGGATTCGATTGAAGGCGCGTACTTCGCGAACTCGTTCGATCTGGAAAGCACTCGGATTACGGCGCATAAGGTTGGTGAGCTGCAAAAGAGCTGGGCGGCGCACTGGATTTCGCAGGATTATGGCAAGTCGCATTACAGGAAACGCCATCTGCACTCAGAACGGCACGAACTGTCCTGCGGGGAGCTCAGGTTTTTCGGCAATTACATCGGGTACGAACACCGTAGCTGCAATGGTGGTGGGGACCGGTGCGAGCCTCGTTGCGTCCGGAACCGGAAGCATCAATGCCACGCAACTCGAAAGCAGAACGTGGGAAGCTCCCGGAACTATCGGCAGCGCTACGCCGAACACGGGTGCGTTTTCGACTCTCTCCACGGCCGGCTCCGCAAATCTCAGCGCCAATCCGGGAACCAACGGCGGCGTCGCCCATACCTTTTCCAATACATGGGCGGCGCCCTCGGCAAATTACGCCACCGTGGTCTCAGAGATCGCACCAAATATAGCGGCGGGCGGTAACGTGCAACATTTGTTGGGGGTTTCGGCCGCCACGAACAATCTTCTCCAGCACATTTTCCATTACGCGGGCTCGGGGTCGACGAGTAACTACGTGACCTTGCAGTTCTCTGGGGACAACTCCCTGCTCGCGCTGCAGGCCGCGGGAAGTGTGTCTGTGAGCAACGCCGCTACGCCGTGCTTCAGTCAACTCTTCGCGGTGGGTTCGACCTGTCAGTTCAGCGTTTCATCAGCGGGCGCTCTCACCACGCCGAGTGTCACGGATTCCGGGCTCAGCTCCGGGCAGCTAGTAAAAGCTTCTACAGGCGGCTTGCTGGTGAACGCCGGGGCAATCGCAGGCTCCGGTGCTGGTTTCACAACGGGACCTACCACGGCCACCAATGGGGATCTGGCCTCCTTCACAGGTACCGGCGGGCAGATTGCGGATAGTGGCATAGCAACGTCGAATCTCTATTCGCTTGGCGGAACGCTGTCGAGCGGCAACATTACGGCGCTTACGGGAGCGGGAACGAGCCCGACCATTGCTATCTCCGGCACCGATGCGAATCATCAGATCACCGTTCTCGCAGGTGCGTCCGCTGGAGGCAGTATCGGTATCTACAGCCTCGCATTCACTTCGTCACGAGGTCATACCCCCTATTGCACGGTTGCACCAGCAAATGTATCTGCTGTGCAAAAACTCAGTAGTATCTATTTCAGCGTCAACAGTGCCACAGGCTATACCTTAAGCATCTGGGACGATAACCTCGTCAACGGAGTGAGCTACGTCTGGAATATCAATTGCCCATAAACTGTCCACCAGGATGTGTAGTTGGGACGCTAAACGCGAGGTCTGGGTGAGAATCGCATAGGGGCTAGCGTATATTCAAGGCCGCCTAGTGAAGCGATTGGCTTTGATCAACGACGAGACAGGATTGGTATGAGGCGTTTTACTGTGTTCTTTGTGTGGAGCGTAGCCGGTTCAGCAGCTTCGTCATCCTGTAATCGAGCCTGGCTTTTATGCCCGCGAAGGATGATGCGGAAGTGGACATCACGGTCTGGCTCTTGTAGAATTCGGTTTTTCTGAAGTCAAAGCGGCGAGAATCCCCGATTGACGACAGGTGCAGCGAGATGAGGTCATAAAGCTGTGCCAAAGTTTTTGCGATCTCACGTTCGGAATTCCTCGAAGCAAACTGGTTGTCTGCATGGAGTCTGTACTCTCCCAGAACCTCGTTCAAGATATAGGTCTTACCCAGGACAGGAAGTCCTCCCATAAAAGGTAGATCAGCGCATATCCGCCATTGGACAGGATCCCACGTCACGCGATCGACGAAATCCCGCTGGCTGCAAAAAAAACTTGTGGGCACAAATGGCAGCCTGAAGGCCAGTCTGGAGATATCAGGCAATGGGTCGTAGTAGCCGGAAGGGCGGCCGATCTCGTGCGTCGAGACGGCGGCTCCGGCGCCATCGATCGTCTCATAGCCGTGAACGAGATAAGAAATCTCCTTATCTTCGGAAAGAACGGCCGCGCATCGCGTGAGTTTTTCCGGCTTCCAGCGATCGTCGCTGTCCAGAAATGCGATCCATTGGCCCCTGGCTCGTTCCAGGCCGTCTCGAAGGGCCAGCCCCTGACCGGCATTCGCCTTGAGGATTTTGATGATGCGTGGATCTTCGTACGAGTCGATGATCTCCCTGGAATCATCCGTTGAACCGTCGTCGACGATGATCAACTCAAAATCGGAGAAGGTCTGCGCAAGAACGGAACTGATCGCCGGCCCTATGAATCTTCCGTAGTTGTAGTTGTTGATTATGACGCTGAACACTGTTCAAGGCCTCGGGCCGTTGATGCCGGCATCGTTCTCACAAGACAGGCCATGGCGACGCTTTGTTGGAAGAGTCGAGGATGCATTCCTGCGTGTCACACTGTGGCCTTCCGTTCGCGGGCAGCGACAAGCTTCCGCGCGGGTTTGAGCAGTACCCGGAATCTCAACCAACGCCACTGCCACTTCCATTGCGACAAACGCGCCTCGGCTGAAAACTCCGACAGAAGTTTCCTCGCCTCTGACAATTGGTCATAGACGTAGAGCTTCAGAGCATCCTCCATGACCAGTTTCATGACCCAGTCTCGAAACGCCTGCATGGTTCTCTGTTGAACGATTGAGGGAAGATTGGCTCGCGCGATTTGACCGCCTCGCACCAGGTCCCGGGAGGCTTTGCCTGCCTTTTTGAGGCGTGCGGTTTCCGAGAGGTCATGATATCGATAGGCTGCTCCGAGATCGGGGACATAGCCCCAGCGTTTCGACGCGGCGATCCGAGCCCACATCTCCCAATCGAGCACATAAGGCAGATCTTCGCGAAAGCCGCCGAGTGTTTCATAGGTGGAGCGTTTCACCACGACGCTGGGGCATTCCATGGGTACAGCGCTCGCAACCCGGTCGGCGAAGTCCGGCATTTCTCCGGGAGTCTTCTGGTGCAGTGTTCCGAGTCCGATCCAGTCGCCGTCGGAGTCAATGCCCACGTGACGGCAGAAAGCGGCGCCCAAGCCCTCGACTGCGCGGAAGAGTTTTTCAAAGCGCTCATAGGAGCCCGGCATGGCCCAATCGTCCTGGTGAAGGATGTGAACCCACTCCCCCTTCGATTGTTGTATGCAGGCGTTCCAGCATCCAGCCAGTCCGGTGTTGGTGCTGTTTCGCGTGTAGGAGACCCTGTCTCCGGCGATCTCCCGAACGATCGCGGCCACATCGACGTCGGGAGAGCAATCATCCACGACCTCGATCTGCATCCTGCCTGGCCCGGGGTCCTGTGCGAGAACGCTGCGCAGGGTTTGTTCCAGGTACTCCCTCTTCGGGTTATAGGCAGGGATCATGACGGACCAGAACGGCCGTTCCTCCGTCTCAGGACGCGGCGGTATCACCGGTATGTTTCTGTTATCCGCCACACCCGACCCTCCTTCCTCTTGCCCACTCTCATGGGCACCGGACCTCTCTTCGCAGGTCCCCGTCCGTTAGATTCCTGTCCGCTAGATTCCCGTTATCGTGTCAGCTCGCACTGCTGTCCACTCCGGACGGAACATGGCCTGCGATGGCTTTCCGGGTTTCCTGCAGATAAGCGTTTCCCCAGCGCTGACATGGCTCCAGGTGATTTCCCTCCGCCCATTCATTCCACGCGTTGATGAACACGATATCCGGATCCTGAGGCCGTTGCGTAGCGTTCGCGGACTTCTGGTCGAGAATGCCGTTCAGCCAGCGGCCATAACTTTCAGGGGTAGAGTCGCGGAGAATGAAGGCGTTGCTTGCGCGGCGTGCGGAGTTGTCCCAGTTCGGCGTGACGCAGCGAATGTATGGGTAAGAGGGAAGCGGCGCGTTCAAGGCCGCCTTGACGATGTCGTCATAGCGGTACACCGTGTTCTCAAAGAAAGCCGGGTTTTCGGTTTTGAGCGCTTTGCGTTCCCACCAGTGATCTCGATACTCCCGGTGCGCACTGACAGACCACCAGCGCGGCTGATACTCGATGGCCGCATCGAAACCAATGGAATGCGGCGTTTTGGTTTCGTCGGGGAAGCTTTCGACACGGGCGAGGTAGATGCCGGGCAGGCCGGCCGCTTCGGCTTCGCGGCGCCAAAGGTCCGCGGTTCGACTCGGATCGGGAAGACGTTCCGCCCGATATACGGCAAAGAGCGGCTTGTCATCAATCCGAATGTAGCGGGGATCCTGGAACATGGGGATGAGCGAACGGATGTGTTCGATGTCATCGCTCTCGGAATAGACCTGTCCC
The DNA here is from genome assembly GCA_036498835.1 of Acidobacteriaceae bacterium. Classification (GTDB taxonomy): domain Bacteria; phylum Acidobacteriota; class Terriglobia; order Terriglobales; family Acidobacteriaceae; genus Granulicella. The sequence goes on from DASYEV010000146.1 coordinate 34,845, forward strand.
AGCAGGACTTCGCGTTCCTCGCCGCTCCATGTGCGGGTCCAGTTTTCGTTGGCCCAGCAGACGCAGAAAGGGAAGTCCGGTTTGCCGCTGCTGAGGATTTCGTCGACCGGGCGTTCGAGGACGCGTTTTCCGTTGAACCAGTAGTGGTAGTAGCAGAAACCGCTGAGGCCGTATTCGCGCGCCATCTCCGCCTGTGCGAGACGGGTTTCGGGCAAGCGAAGGTCGTAGAACCCAAGATCGGCCGGCAGATGTGGTTGGTAATGACCCTCGA
>DASYEV010000147.1:0-16128 GCA_036498835.1 Acidobacteriaceae bacterium
TTTGCTGCTTGCCAGCTTTCTAATTGGATCCAGTGCGCACTCTCAGCTCTCACCCAACCATCATGGTGAAAATGCGCCGGCTGAAAACCATACTTCGCAGCAGCTCCCTTCATCGAAGCCGCAACCATCAAGCTGACCAAACAGGACAACTACAAGGCAATTGGCCTCTACGTTTATCCGGGAGGCAGGCTCTATGCAGCGTGAAGTCCTTGACGTCTGCCTTGAAGATCACGCCCAGCTTGAGGCTGCTCTCAAGGAAGGGGACCGTCAGATTGATGCTGGCGAGACTGTAGCGCATGATGATATCGGCGCGTGATTGGACGCTCAACACACGCATGCGAAAGATTCGGCCGTTGATATCCACGGTAGCTGAGCCTGCCCCATGGCCAAAGGTTTACTGCGGGACTGAAGTGTATGCGTGAGAGCTTCTTGGAGTACTCAAGGCCGTTAGCGCAGCGTTATTCCGACGATGTCGCTGCGCCTCATCGTCGGGAGATAGAACCAGGCAGCGCTGAAGGCGCGTTCTATACCAGCCTGGGGCGAAGCCCCGGGTCAGCGTCAGTGGGAAAGGACAAGGGCTGAAAGCCAGGCCTTTCAAGGTGTCTGCCTCATAGTGAAAAAAGCTCTGTGAGAATGTCGCACGAGGTATTTGTTTTGCTTAAGGACACGGGTTCACCCGTGTCGTATGTTGCGGCAGGATCGCGGCTTGAGCCGCTGAGGTACCCGTATCAAACGTGAGAAGGTGTGGAGTCGCAGTGAGGTGCTATGGCTGCCCTGGAACGGTTCCCTCCGGTGCTGAAGCCAGCGTTGTTTTGACTTGGAACGTCACAGGTAAACCCGTGACCTTAAGCAAAACGATCTGCCGCCGCAAACACCTCCAAGCTTCCATCGGACGAAGTTCGAGACCTTGAAAGGACAAGGGCTGAAAGCCCGTACTATAGTGGCGCCACGATAGGTCGGGCTTTCAGCCCTCAATGTATCCGGGCGATCTCTCACCCAGGGCTTCGCCCTGGGCTGGTATAGGGCGCGCCGTTGGCGCTTGAAAGCAAGCCCGTTTCTGCTTTCTCATATCTGCAACAGCTCTCACACAGACACTGAAATCCCGGCCCCTTTAAACAACACACTCAAAGATTCTCGGAAGAGAACCTCAGGCGACCGTAGACTCGCGGTCGCGCAATTCTTTCGCGATCTCCGCAGCGGCAGCACGAGCCTCTTTTTCCTGTTCCACCGGAAAGCTGATCGCCCCGACGCGCGCGTGTCCACCGCCGCCATAGCGTTCGCAGATTGCCGCAAGATTGACCAGTTCGCTAACGGGCTTCTTCGTCCATGGATTCGTGCCCACTGAAACCTTGGTGCGGAAGCTCGACTTCGAGAGACCCACGTTGTACGTGGCCTCGGGATGTAGGTAGTACGGGATGAACTTGTTGTAGCCCTCGGTGGGCTGGTCCGTGATGTCGAATGTGATCACACCACGCTTGCAGTGCGCCCGCTCCCCGATCAGCTTGATCGCAGCCTGATGCTGTGCCAGCAGTGGCTCCAGGCGTTCCTGGATGAATGGCTGGTCGAGCACTTCCTGCAAGGACATCGAGGTGAGCAGGGGGATGATCTGCTGGATCAGAGAACTCGCGGCGCTTTCAATCACCATGGTGAGCTTCATCGCGGGCGCCTGCAGTTCCACGGCGGACTGGGCACTTTCATACTTCGCGCCGTCCACGATGTTGGCCCAGTGGATCAGCTCAGAAAACGGAGCGAGATCCATCCCGAACTTTGTGCTCGCGATGTGCGCGATCCAGCCCGTGCAACTGACGTACTCGGGATCGAAGAAATGCCGCATGGCCTGGGGACCGGGTGTGCCATCGGGATTTACCTGGCCTCTGCGGAAGTGCGCTTCATCTTCCGGGGTGAGGAATGCCGAAAGATGATGGTCAAACCACCATGTGACCTGCGGCGAAGGCGAATACTTGAAATCGACGATCGCATTCTCCCCCACAGCATCGAACCAGGTCTCGTCAAACAGCGAACCGGCGCGGTGTACCAGCCCCCGATAGTCGAAGCTGGAAGCCGTGCCTACACATTCGTGATGAAAGCGAGTAAACAGCGAAGCGGAGCAGGCGCCATCGAAACATTTGTCGTGGTAGAAAACGCGGCAGTTCAAGGGTTGTCGGCTTCCTTGCGTAGGGTCTGAGGTCCGCACTCAGAATAGCCGAATGTCCGGGAACCGCGGCGCCGGGGTTGGCGTATCCTTACGCAAGCTTTACGCGAGGAAAATTCATGGACCAAACACCCAACGAGGACCTGCAGCCCGTCGATACCCGAGTGGGCCCAGCTTTTGATCAGCTTCCTCCGGCCTTTGAGCCGCAGAATTCTAAACCCTCTTCGTCGGGCATTTTCTTTGGCCGGTTCGGCATGCGGGCCGGCTGGGGTATCGCGATCTTTATTGTGTTCTGGGCAATCTTCACGTTTATGAGCAGTTTTCTTGCTCTCGGGGCAACCGGCCAAATAGGGAAATTCATGGATGCCCGCGCCCAGCATCAGGCGCATCCGGGTACGCACAGTACGGTTCATCTCGAGATTGTTCCTGGATTCGTGATGGTCTCGGATGGCGTTCAATTCCTCGGCATGCTCGCGCTCTGCTGGTTCTTCTCACGTGCCGAGCGGCGCAGGTTCGGGGTCTATGGAATCGGGAAAAATCGCTGGAAGGACGTCATTCCAGGCGCGTTCTGGGGCGTTGCCACCATGAGCGCTCTGGTCGCCGTGTTGCATGCCACCCACGTTCTGGTTTTCGATAGCCGCGCGCTCTACGGGAGCGCCGCGATCGTTTACGGTCTCAAGTGGCTGCTGGCATTCGCGCTGGTTGGCTTCGCGGAAGAATATGCGTTCCGCGGATACATTCAGTTCGCCCTGACACGTGGGTTATGGGGACTCGCTGAAAAGATGTCGCCGACCAACCCCAGACCTTTCGCCTTCTGGATGGCTGCCGTTGGTTTTTCGGCTCTGTTTCTGTTCGCACACACTGGCAATAGCGGGGAGACTCACTTTGGCCTGATTGCGGTCTTTCTCGCCGGCCTGCTCTTTTCCTACGCGCTGTGGCGCACAGGTTCGCTCTGGTGGGGCATCGGCTTCCATGCAACGTGGGACTGGGCACAAAGCTTCCTGTTTGGCGTGGCTGACAGCGGCGGTGTCAGTCCGGGTCGCCTCTATAACACGCATCCCACCGGTAATCCCTTACTTTCCGGCGGCACGACTGGACCGGAAGGCAGCGTATTCGTCATTGGGGCCATCCTGATCGCGGTCATCGCGATCCGTTTCACGAGACCCGGCACGCAACCGGAGATCGAACAAGGCTCGTTGGGGAAAGCCCTGCCACATGAAACTGCAGTTGCATCTTAGAAAGATGCTTGATGAGAACGCCGCGATAAGAGAAATGCGTACACCGTTTTCCTGAAGAAAACGCTGGCTCTTGCAGCCCTGCAGGGCCCGGCGTCATCGAACCACTCTAGAATTACTGCAGCGCATGAGCTTCGAAGAACCCGACGCAACAGGCAACAACCGCGACAACGAATCTGAAGAACCGCGACTCCCTACCCGGCGAACCGATCCGGATGCCGTTTCCCCTGCATCCACCGCCTCCACCGCACCGTGGTTGGAGAAGCCATTCCCTTCGCTTACATCCCGGCTGTTGCCGGCGAAAACCTCAACTGGGCAGCGCCGGCCACGCCGCTGGCTGCGCCGGTCCCTGATCCAGCTTGGCTGCCTGCTGTTGCTCGCATTCGTTGCGCTGGTTATCGCCGGCGTGTGGCTTCGCCACAGCATGCATGCCGCGCTTCCACAGCTCGATGGCGAGTTGCACGCTCCGGGACTGAGTGCAGCGGTCACCGTTACACGCGATGCGCAGGGCGTTCCTTCGCTCCAGGCTTCCAATCTCGACGACCTGCTGTTCGCGCAGGGCTATGTGACAGCTCAGGACCGGCTCTGGCAGATGGACGCCTTACGGCGCCACGCCGCCGGCGACCTTGCAGAGATCCTGGGCTCCAAACTTGTCGAGCATGATCGCACACAGCGCATCCTTCAATTGAGAGCCACAGCCGAGCGGGCTGTTGACGCCTTGCCGGCGGACCAGCGGCACCAGCTTGAAACCTACGCGCGCGGCGTCAATGCCTTTATCGATCAAAACGGCGATCACCTGCCCGTTGAATTTCACCTGTTGCACTACAAACCTGAACCCTGGACACCGCGGGATTCGCTCCTGGTTTCACTCGCCATGTTCCAGGAACTCTCCACCGGCTTCCCCACCAAGATGCGCCGCGAAGCGCTGATGGCGCACCTTCCTGCGGAATTGATCGCCGATTTGTATCCGGTCGGCTCATGGCGCGATCATCCGCCGGGGCGGCCTTCTCCCAACCTCACGACACCCAAGCCGGAGATTGAAGAGATTCCGCTGGACGATACGCAGGCGAAGTTGCACGCGCCGCATCTCGCCGAACCGCGCGACGTTCTTCGCGTCCATGCGCCCGGAGACGAGTGCGAGGGATGCCGCGCAGGGTCCAATAACTGGGTCGTTGCCGCTTCCCATTCGGCATCAGGTTTTCCTCTGGTGTCCAACGACATGCACCTCACCCTGAGCGTGCCCGACATCTGGTATGAAGCGGGTTTACATTGCCCTGCGGCGAACGGTGACCCGGGTCTGGACGTTACTGGCTTCACGCTACCCGGCGCTCCGTTTGTCATCGTAGGCCGCAACGCGCACGTTGCCTGGGGCTTCACCAACCTGGGTGCGGATGTGCAGGACGTCCGCGTCGAACACACCCGCGGCTCAGGCGATCAAACCGAATATCAGAAACCCGACGGCACCTGGACGACGGTAGGCCACCGTACGGAATTCATCCATGTGCGCGGCGGACACGACGTCACACTCGACGTCCTGACCACGACGGCAACCATCGGCAACATCACCATCGTGACGCCGGTCATTACGCCGCTGTATCCGACCGAGCAGCGCACGTTGTCCCTGGCCTGGACCGCCTATGACCCAATCAATCTGAGCGTGCCTCTGCTCGCAGCCGATACAGCCAGCGATGGCGCATCCCTGGTGGCAGCCATGGCCAGTTTCGGTGGACCTTCCCTGAACCTCATTTACGCTGACGACGCCAGGCACATCGGCTACCACGCACTCGGGCGCATTCCCGTACGCGGCCCCGCCGGGCGCAAATTGCGCCAGACGCTGCTACCGCCGGTCATCAACGGATCCGCGCCGGCCGATGAAGACGGTGATGAACCATCGCCCCAGGCCCGTCTCTCTGACGGTGGCCTTTCGCGAAAGCCATTTTTGCTCGAAGCTGCATACCGGCCCACGCGCCACCGCGCACATCCCCGGCAGGCTGAACCTCCCCCACACAGGCCGAAACCAGTTGTCGACAAGGCGCCGGAAGAGGCTGCCATTCCACTTCCTCCGCCTCCCATCGGCTACACCGTGGGCAATCCGGTTTCCAACGTTCCCATCGATGCTCTGAACTCCGGCGATCAATGGACCGAATACATTCCCTACAGCGAACTCCCGGCCGTCACGGATCCGCCCGATGGTGTCCTTGCCACCGCCAACGCCCGCATCACCGCGGATGATTCCCCCTATTCCCTTGCAGACGATTGGGTATCGCCCTACCGTGTCGAACGCATCTATAAGCTTCTGAGCGGACGTTCCGGGCTCACACCCGCCGACATGCTGGCGGTGCAAAACGACATCCACTCCGAATACGATCTTGTCATTGCACAGCGCCTTGCCTACGCGGTCGACCATGCATCCCCCGCAGTAACCGCCAAGGATGCCCAACGTCTGCATCAGGCCTCCGATATCCTGCGCCGCTGGGATGGCTCCGTCGCCGCCGACTCGCCGGCGGCCGCGATTGTTCTTTCCTTCCGCAACCAGATATGGCAAACCCTGCTGGTTCCGCAGATCGTGGCGCACGATCACGGCCAGGGGAATGCGCGCCCCGAAGAAATTGCGTTGCTCTATCAATGGGAAGGGCAAGCGGCTGCGCTCGAGGATCTGCTGGAGCATCAGCCTGCGCGTTGGCTGCCCCAGGGCGTTGCGAACTGGAATGACCTCCTCGCGGGCACGCTTGCGCGAGGACTCTCCGCGGCACATGCGCCATCCAACCTCTCCACATGGCGCTATGGGCATCAACATCCCGTCGAGATTGCGCATCCCGTCTTTTCGCTCTTGCCTGCCTTCGACCGCATCCTGGGCACGCCGACTGGAACGGGTCTGCGAGAAACCGGCGGCGACGGCAACACGATCAAAGCCATTGCGCTGCACTTCGGTCCAAGTGAGCGCTTTACCGCCGATCTCGCCAATCCCGATACGTCCTTCGGCAACATTGCAACCGGGCAGTCGGGCAATCCCTCCAGCGATTGGTATCTCGATCAGTTCCTTCCCTGGCTCCATGGCACCAGCTTCCCGCTCCCACTGCATCCAACGGCAGGACGTCATACCTTGACGCTACTTCCGTAACGCGAGCGGCAGCACGCCGCTCAGGTACGCTTGCATGGTGCGCGGCTTCAGGATCCACCTTGTCGTTATTCCGCTGCTCGCAACATTGGCCGTGCTGCCACTTCTGGTGCATGGCTGTTCCTGCGGACACGACATCGGTTTCCACGTCCAGAGCTGGCTTGAGGCCGCACAACAGCTCCGTCATGGAAACCTGTATCCGGAGTGGGCGTTCTCGCCCGCGTGGCAGGCCGGCGAGCCGCGCTTCATCTTTTATCCGCCGCTGTCCTGGATGCTCGGCGCGTGGCTGATTGCCCTGTTTCCGGCCAACGCGGCGCCCGTGATTTTCGCGTGGATCGCGCTGACCTGTGCGGGCTTCAGCATGTATCGTCTCGCGCGGGAGTTCGCCTCACCGGACGCAGCCCTCCTTGCGGCCGCGGTCTACATGGTGAATCCCTACATGCTGTTCAACGCGCTGGAGCGCGCCGCCTACGCCGAGCTCTTTGCCGCCGTCTGGATACCCCTGATCCTGCTCGCCGTGTTGAGGACCCGGCCTACGGCGCTGAAGCTCGCCGTTCCTTTAGGCTTTGTCTGGCTGACCAACGCGCCGGCAGGCGTCATGGCAACCTATGCCATCGTCGTACTGGGAGTCGCGCGGCTCATCATGGTGTGGAGGGCGAGTCAGCGCGTCTCCTCATCGTTCCGTGACAGCCTGCGCGAACCATTGCATCTGGCGGTGAAATACACGGCCGGGGTTGTCTTTGGCCTCGCCATGGTCGGCTTCTACCTGATTCCGGCTGCCTACGAGCGCCGCTTCGTGCAGGTGGATATGGCGATCATTCCCAACCTGCGTTTCCAGGACAACTTTCTCTTCAGTCGTACGGACTACGAACCGCACAACGTCGTGACGCATTCTGTGAGCGTGCTCGCGGTCGTCATGCTTCTGCTCACGGCCGCGGTCCTGATCGCTGCCTTTCTTCTCCGCAAAGAGCGTGAAGGAGGCCCTGAGTCCTCCCTCGCGGAACGCCAGGCTCTGGTTGCCCTCGCGGTGCTCACGGGCGTGATTGGCTTTCTGCTGCTTCCCGTTTCCTCCCCGGTGTGGGCGCACCTGCCCGACCTGAAGTTCCTGCAATTTCCCTGGAGACTGCTCGCGATCCTGGCTGCAGTTTTTACCCTGGCGCTAACGCCCCTGCTGCAGCGCTTGCGCCTCCGCACGGTAGGGAGTCTGGTCGCTGCTACGTTCCTGGTTGCCGGCCTTTCCCAACTTGGCAGTCACCTCTACCGTCAGGGCTGTGAGGCAGATGACCTGCCGAGCTTTGCCAAACAAGCGTTCGAAACCGGTCACGGTGTTCCCGCGACTGACGAATACACACCCGTAGACGCCGACAATGATTCCGACCGGACCGACAATCCCGGATATTGGTTGAACAGCGGCGATGCCAATGCGCCCGCGCCGGGAACCATTCAAAATCCGAACGAAATCTATGCCAACTACGATGCTCCCATCCCCTTCGAGCAGACTGCGGCATCGCGGGCGCCGCAGCACCTTCAATTGACCCTGAATCGTCCGGAAACACTCGTGCTTAATCTGCGTGACTACCCAGCCTGGCACGTGATCCGCAATGGCAGCGAGCTTTCACAACATCTTCATCGCGACGACGGCCTGATCGCAGTCGCTCTGCCTGCGGGAGCTTCCACGATCGATATTCAATGGCAGCAGACGCTGGACCAGAAACTTGGGCTTGGGTTGAGCGGCTACACGTTCATCGTTGCCTGCGTGATGTTCTGGCGGTCGCGTAAAATCAAGGCTGCCCGATGAATACTGACGTTGTTTCCTTATTGAAGACCGGGGCTTCTCTCACCGACAATGCGCTGGAGCGACTGCTCCCTGCCGCCACGGTGGAACCCCACTCCATCCACCGCGCCATGCGGCATTCCACCTTTGCGGGCGGCAAGCGCCTGCGTCCCATCCTGTGCATGGAAGCCGCCCGTTGCGTCGCAGGTGCATTGCCCGCGGGAGCCGCCGATCTCGGTTCAGCAATCGAGATGGTACATACCTACTCGCTGATCCACGACGATCTGCCCGCACTGGACAACGATGACCTTCGCCGTGGACAACCCACCTGTCATGTCGTATTCGGCGAAGCCATTGCAATCCTCGCCGGCGATGCGCTGCAGACGCTCGCGTTTCAAACGGTCGCCCAGCTTCCCGCACCCGCGTCCACGGTTGTCGAGATCATGCGCGAATTTTCGTTCGCGATCGGCACGGGCGTCGGTCCCGTACCGGGCTCCGATCTTCCCGGCGACCTGCCTCCCGGAATGATTGGCGGCCAGGTGATGGACATCGAAGGCGAGGGCCATAAACCAACGGCAGCGCTTGTGGAGCGCATTCATCGTGCCAAGACAGGAGCCCTGATCACCACATCGATCGTTTGCGGCGGACTGCTTGGCCTGGGGCATTGTCTGGCGACGGGAGGCGGAACCGAGCACCTGGGCTGCACAGCCGGGGATGTGATTGCCCGCTTACGCACCTTTGGGGAAAAGGCAGGTCTCGCATTCCAGATCGTGGACGATGTGCTGGACATGACGCAGACCTCGGAAGAGCTTGGCAAAACCGCCGGAAAAGATACCGCAACCGACAAAGCCACATGGCCCGCGGTCTTCGGCATCGAGCGTTCCCGGCAGGACGCCGCGGAATTGATTGCCGACGCATTCGCCGCGCTCGATATCTTCGCCGAAGCTGCCGCCCCTCTCAAGGCGCTCGCGCAGTATCTTGTCGACCGCACGCACTAGTTTGAGGTTCAGAGGAAGCCCATGCGATTTCGTCCGCGCCACTATCTGCTGATCGCTGTCATTCTTGCCCTCGGCATTTACCGTATGGTGCAGATACATCGCGCACGCACCCTCGTTACACCGGTTGCCGTGGAACCTTCCGGCCCCAAACCTGCATCGCCCGCGTGGACCGCGTTCGACAAGGCCGCGGCACTTCGCGATGCGCCTGACACCCAGTTCAAGCCTGCGCTCCAAGACCTCTTGCAGACGCTGGCGGCAAGCAAGGACGAGACCGTGTCCGAGGTCGAAGGCTGCGAGACGTGGCTGGAGTTTTATCGCGGCGGAACGATGACATCGTCCGGGGGACCGAGCGCGAAGCAGCGCAGCACACAACACCTCGATGCCTGCACACGGCTTCACCACGATACCGACTGAATCGCGTATGACGGATGCTGAACTTCTCGACGCATTGCGCGACTGCTATGACCCGCTGCTGCGCCGCAACATTGTGGAGATGAACCTTGTCCGCTCCGCGACCCTGGAGTTGGATACCGAAGCACCCGGCGCGAACATCCGCGGCGTGCCCTCGCGCTACAAAGCGCATATAGTCTTGCTTGCACCAGGCTCTGATGAAACCGCGAACGCACAGCTCGCGGTCCAAATCGAAAACCGTCTCGCCGGTATCCGTGAAATTTCGCATGTCGATGTGCGTTTGTTACCTGCCGCATTTCCAATTTTGAATCAGCGGAGAAACTCATCGTAAGCCGCAAAAAGTACACGCCGCCGGTGCACCCTTTTGACCGCCTTCACGGAACGGAGACCTCCGGCCTGCTGCCCGGCGAGATCATCTCGGAAGGCACCACGGCCATGCCCTCCGAACTCACGGCATACTACGGCATCGCGCCCAGTATTTTGCGCTCATTGCTCGATACCTGGCTGCAGCGCACCTCTCCGGCCGCTCCTATCGAACAAACCGTGCTGTTTGACGTCGGCGCAGGCAAAGGCCGGGCGATGCTGCTTGCTTCGCAATATCCCTTCCTGCGCGTGGAAGGAATTGAGTTCAACGAAGAACTCGCGGCAATCGCTCAGAGCAACATAGCTCGATGGGAAAATGACTCGCAGTCGGAGGCACTCGCTTCTATCTCGCTGCACCATGGCGACGCCCTGCTTCATCCGCTGCCGCCTGAACCCACGGTCGTTTTTATGTTCCATCCGTTCGAGCGCGCGTTGACCAGCCGTTTTCTTCGTCACATCGATGAATGCCGCGCCGGCACCCAAATTCCGCTTGACCTGATCTATGCGAATGCCGAATATCATGTGCTGCTCGAGCGCCATCCGCGCTTTCAACACCTGTGGAGCGGCAGCGTTCCCATGTCCACGGACGATCACGTGGCCGATCTCGCGGAAATCGCGCAGCAGACCGATTACGGGTCAACCGGAGATGAATTTTGTACCATTTACCGCTATACTGGATACAGCGAGTTAGTGTGAAGTTATGGTGCAACCCTAGTATTTTCAGTGAGTTCCAGCAATAACAGGATATTTACAGAAAAATCCAAGAATCTTTGGAACCACCAGACAACTCTAATCGTATGAGCCAATGTAAGCAGTAGTGGAAACGCTGACCGGCAAACAAACGGGAGCGTGCCCCTGCTGAAATGGCCCCCTATGCCAGCGAACGCGACGGCTGAGTCAAGACCTCACAACCGCCCACGCTGATGACACACCACCGAAATTCAAGCACCACCCAAGCGGTCGCTGCCCCTGTGCGCGCCGAAGGAGATTCACGTTTATGTACTTCGCCCTGACTGCATCCGTTCTCGCTCTTACCGTTTTCATTCCGTCGTTCATCGCCCTTCGCGACCGTACCAACGCGAACTGGCGCTCGCGCTAGAGCAGTTCCGGTAATGGTGTAGACCGAAAAGAGGGTGCTGAAGCCGTTTTCTCCCAATGAAAACGGCATTCTCCACCGTTCGGGAAGACCACAGTATTACCGGAACTGCACTAAACGCTACCCGGGACAACAACGCCGTTCAACGTTTCATCCAGGAGATTTTTATGTACTTCGCTTGTACCGCTCTCGTCTTTGCTCTCACTGTCTTCGTCCCGTCGTTCATCGCCATGCGCGACCGCACCAATGCCAACTGGCGCACGCGGTAGAGCATTCCGGTAATGGTGTAGACCAAGCGGAAAGCGCTCGAGCCGTTTTCTCCCAATGAAAACGGCCTTCTAGAACATATTCGGGACCACAGTATTACCGGAAGTGCTCTAATCGCAACACCCGCAACACGTTCTTTGTTTCGTCGTGAAAGTGAAAGGGCCGCCTCAGGCGGCCCGGCGTGTTTAAGTACTGTGGTCGTCTTCTCGTTGTTGCTGCTGCTGCCGTCGCTTTTCTTGTTGTCGTCCCTTCACCCCATTCGGGCAAAGACCGCCCGATGGGGACCCGGCCACAGGAAATCTGCTGTTCGATCACATCCCCCACAACTCTGTCATCTCGACCGAAGCGAAGCGTTGGTAGTTACGCTCAGGAAGCCCCGCGAAGAGAGGGTGCCCAAGCCGTTTTCCTCCCGAAGAAAACGGCATGCAAGAATCTCCCCGACGTCACCATATGAGCGTAACTACCTAGCGGAGAGACCTGCGTCCTGCTCCTGCCCATGCTGCAAGCAGGAGCAGGCCCCAGCGGCTGAAGCCGAACCCATGGCAGGCTTTGATGTCCGGCCTGAAGGCCGGACCTACCGTATGTGCGCCCAATCACAACAGCATTTACGAAGAATCGCCTCTAGCTCTTTCGCTGAAGAACTCTAATCCCGCCAGCGAATCAACAGCAGCCGCTCGTTTTCCACTTCACCCTGCGTGATCCAGATCTCCGCATCGGCCCGTTCCATGATGCTCTCGAACTTCTCGCCCCACTCCACAATCACCAGGGCATCCGGCGTCTCTGCCATCTCCCAAAGACCGATGCCCTCGAGTTCTTTCTCCGTCTCCAGACGGTACACATCGAGATGAACCAGCCGCGTCTTGCGGCCCTTGTACTCGTGCACCAGCGTGAACGTGGGACTGGTCACTTCATCCGCATCAGCCGCTCCGAGCGCTGCGGCCATGCCCTTGACCAGTGTCGTCTTGCCCGCGCCCAGTTCGCCACGCAGAACAATCAGTTTCGGGGCAAGCAGCAGTTCCGTGAGCAGTTCACCCAAACCAAGCGTGCCGTTTTCACTTCGCGTGCGCAGTCTTTTCTCGCGCGTCCACTCCTTCATGCTTTCCCTTTCGACTGTGCAGCACCGCCGCATATCCATGTGAAGCCATCGGCGTCCATGACGCGTGACCGGAAGGCGGTTGCCAGGTGCATCACCGTATCCGTCGCCAACACCGTGTGTTCGTCCTGATCCAAGGCAGCGAAATCGCCTGCCAGGCCATGCAGGAACACGGCAGCCTCTACGGCACGTGCAACATCGTCGGGATACTGACCCAGCATTGCCGCGACGATTCCCGTGAGAATGTCGCCGCTTCCACCTTTGGCCATGGCCGGGTTTCCGGTAGTGTTCACCGCCACCATGCCGTCCGGATGGGCGATCAGGGTGCGCCAGCCTTTGAGCACCAGCGTCACGCGGTGTTCGGTCGCGAACCGGCGCGCCAGGCCGATTCGGTCGGCTTCGACATCTTTGACCGTCGAACCCACCAGCCTTGCCATTTCACCCGGATGGGGGGTCAGCACAATCGTTCGTGGCTTACCCTTGCCGTCCTTCCCAGAGGCGGCCTTCTTCAACAACTCCGCGTGGCCGGCGAATGCGTTCAGCGCGTCTGCGTCAATCACCATCGGCAGAGAAACCCGGTCGACCATGGAGCGCACAAACTCAGGCGTCGAACCCTCCTGCCCAAGCCCCGGCCCAATCCCCACCACGCTGATGCCTTTCGTGAGTTGGTCGAGCTTGTCTCCGTCGATCTGATCCAGAGCGAGTCCGCCACTGTGAGCGCTCTCAAGCGGGGTCAACATGAGTTCAGGCGCGACAGCAGCGACCGTCGCCAGCACATCGTGTGGCACCGCCGCAGTCGTCAGGCCCGCTCCCGCGCGCATAGCCGCCAGACTGGCCATCGAAGGCGCGCCGGCCTTGCCAAGGCTGCCTCCAAGAATCAGTACATGACCGAATCTGCCCTTGTTGCCATCGATGTTGCGCGGCTTCTCCCCCAGAACCTTCGCACCTCCTGCCCAGCGCAATTGAGTTCTGGAATCGATGGCGTCATCCGGCGTGCCGATAGGCGCAACCACAACCGGCCCAAACACATTCCCCGCCGTGAGGTGACCGAAGACATGCGCGAGCTTTGGCAACGCGAACGTCACCACCGCGCTGGCACGGAAGGCAGTATCTGTTTCGTCTTTCACGGCACCGGAGGCATGCTGCGTCGTTGCATCCGCATCCCACCCGCTGGGCAGATCGACCGCAACAATCGGGACCTTCATCTTCGCAAGCAGGTCACGCGCGGTTGCCGCCAATCCACGCAACGGCGGTTTGAATCCCGTGCCGACAACCGCATCGATCACGAGCGCCGCAAATTCGAAGAGCTTTTGCAGATCCGACTCGGCTGTGATCTCGAGCACTTCGATCGGCTTCGCCGTGTTTGCGGCCTCAGCGCGGAGCAAGACCGTCAATGCATCGCCCTTCACATCGACAGCGTTACCCAAGAGGGCAACGCGTACTCGCCGCCCTGCTTCCGCCAGACGCCGCGCCGCCACCATGCCATCGCCGCCATTGTTGCCCTTACCGCAAAGAACAACGATAGGAGCGGGTCCAGCGCCGGCGCCGGGGTAGTGGCTCAGGCAGAAGCGCGCCACCGCCTCTCCAGCGTTTTCCATCAGCCGGGCTACAGGCACGCCCATCTCGACGGAGCGCTTATCAGCCTCCGCCATCTCTGCTGCGGTCAGGATTTGCATATCGAGTGAGACTCCCTGCCATCGTGTGCGTGAGAGTTTTTGCAGGCTGGAGAAGGCAGATACGGGGATGATTTCAAGCGCCAACAGCGCGCCCTATACCAGCCTGGGGCGGAGCTCCAGGAAAAGGGCCCTGGAAAGAACAAGGGCTGAAGGCCCGCTCTATGCCTTTGGGGTGGGATATAGGTGGGACTTTCAGCCCCCAATCTCTTTCGCCAATCGACTCGAATACTCCCGGAAGCCCGCACGCAGATACCCATAAAGCCTACCTACTGGGCTCCGGAGCTTTGGGTCGCGACCGTTTGCACAGGAGCCGCCGGAATTGGAGTACCGGATGGAGTCTTCGGGGCGAAATAGTTCCGGTCGTAGAGGCCGCGATAGAACGCACCTGTAAGCTCGGCGGCCTTGGGACCAAACGTCGGCTTTCCGCCTTCGAGGAAGATCACCGTCACAATGCGGCCGGTCGGCGCATCGGCGTAGGAGACGAACCAGCCAAAACGGGTTCCGTTGTTGGAGCAGGTGCCCGTCTTGCCGAATACCGGAAACTGCGCAAAGTTGGTGCGCAGCGAGCGTGCGGTGCCATTCGAAAAATTAACCGCACCCTGCATGCCCGGAAGCAATTCCGGAATGGAGCTCTTGATATCCAGCAGGCGCTTCACCTTCGGGACGAAAGCCGCCACCTCGTTCTCGTCAGTAGGGTGCTGCAGATAGTAGAGCGTGCCACCGTTCGCGATTGCCGAAACCAGAGCCCCGAGTTGCAATGGGGTCATCGAAATGCTTTCGCCAAACGAGCACATGCGGCCGACCCCGCCCATGTCATGGGGCAGCTCAACATCGGGATAGGTTCCGAGCTGTTCGCCGGGAATGTTGTAGCCGGCGAGTTCACCCAGTCCAAACTCATTCGCATAGTGCTTCACGCGCTCGAAACCCATGGCGCGGCCCAGCACTTCGAAATACAGGTTCACGGACTTCGCCAGTGCATGGGTGAGATCCAGCGAGTAATGTCCACCCAGGTTCACCGGTGTATCGCTCTTGATCAGACCTTCCTGCAGCGCAGCCAGCGCAACGGCCACCTTGATCGTCGAACATGGCTCGGCGCCGGAACTAAGCGCGAGCTTCTGGTTGACCATGGCCAGGATGCGGCCGCTCGAAGGGTCGATCGAGACCACCGTGCCGTTCATGTTGCCGAGCGCTTCAATGGCCGCTGCCCGGACTACCGGATCTTCACCCGCCGTAACATCGCCTGCCGTGAGATTGTCCGCGAAGCTGCTGACGGTGAACCGCTCGACAAAATGATGCGCGACGATGCGTCCATGCCTGCCGCGTCCATGCACTGCTTTCGAAGTGCCCGCGGCGGCAGTACGCTTCACACCGGCTCTTTTGCGCCCGTGCGATGCCACCGCGGTGTGCGCTTTGCTGTGTACAGGTTTTTTGTGCGAAGGGACGGCGTACGCACTGAGCGTGCCGAGTACGAATGCGCCAAGCGCGACCGTGCGAAATACTTTGGTCAACTTCTCCTGCCTCCAAATGGCTGCGGTCACGTGGGACGTCGCTGCTTCTACTTTCTATTAGACGCGGGTTCGTACCTCAGGGCAATTGCGCGAGAGGTCATCACCACGGGGAGACTGCACTCCCAAGACAACGTACCTAACGGCTGCGGCGCAGAAATGCCGGAATATCCAGCTCATCCGGTGCGTGCGCAGGCTCGGCTGCGGCCGACGGGTAGATCGCCTGTCTGGACACCATCTCTTCATGCACCGGAGTTCTGTGGTCCGCGTTCGGCTCGCCCGCCCATCCAAACTCACGCGCGCGAAGTTCTTCCTTCGGCTGGGTGAAGAACTCGTCATCGAATACCGAAGCAGGCACCGGCACCAGCTCTCGCATGGGTCCAGAGTGATGATTCGCGGCCGGTTCCGGCTCCACGGAGACGATCACGACCGGGGCTTCA
>DASYEV010000148.1:0-11724 GCA_036498835.1 Acidobacteriaceae bacterium
GGCATTTTCGGGGAGTTTCGAGTCTATGCGACAGCTTCAACCGGTGATCTGGTCGAAGGGGACGTTTCTTTCTCCGCAGCACCTGCAGGCGCAGGAACGCTTCGTCGAGGACTCAGTCCGCTTTTATCTGGAGTCCCTGGCCGATAACGCCTGGGGCTTCCTCAAGCTGCAGCTCGACGCCAAAGCGCTCGCGGAAGGCAATCTTTCCATTGCCAGCGCCAGCGGCGTTTTCCCCGATTCCCTGCCGTTTGAGATTCCCAGCTCCGATGCGACACCTAACGGCCGATCCCTGGACGAATGCTTCAATGCCGGGCAGCAGAGCCTGACGTTTTACCTTGCGATCCCCGAATACCGCCGTGGAGGCGTGAACGTTTCCATCGGGCGCGGACGGGTCAGCACCCGTTTCACCGCGAACCTTCAGCTCACACGTGACGAAAACGGCGGGAATCGCGAAAAACCCGTTCAGATCGCACAGAAGAACATGCAGCTGCTTTCCGAAAACGAGAACCTGGAAGGCTCGGTCCTGCTGGCCTGCGCCCGCATTCTGCGCAACGATACGGGCAAATTCGTTTCCGACCCCACCTTCGTTTCGCCGCTGCTGAACATTCACGCCAGCGCCGTCATCGCCAACACCCTGCGCAGCCTGGTGGAAATGCTGGTCACGCGCGGCACCCAGCTTTCCGGCACCCGCCGCCAGAAGAACCAGTCCCTTGCCGATTTTTCCGCTTCCGACGTTGCTAACTTCTGGCTGCTCTACACCATCAACACCCGTCTGCCCGGCCTGCGCCATCTGCTCGAGTCGCCCACGATAGCGCCCAAGCGCCTGTTTGACGATCTTTCCGACCTGGCAGGATCGCTGACCTCGTTCTCGTTCAAAATCGCACCTCGGGATTTGCCGCAGTACACCCACGAGGACCCCGGGCCGTGCTTCAAGCTCCTCGATGAACAGATCCGCATCATGCTGGAGACGGTGGTGCCGACGAACTTCGTTTCGCTGCCGCTCAAGCAGGTTCGCGACACCATCTACGCCGCCTCCATCGAGAAGGACTCGTATCTCGAGAACACCCGCTTTTACCTTGCGGTTTCAGCGGACATGCGCGATCCCGATGTGATCGACAAGGCGCCTAAGCTGATGAAGCTTTGCTCCGCCACACATATCGAAAACCTGATCCGCCACGCATTGCCCGGTATGCGGCTGACCCACGTTCCCAACCCGCCGCGCGCGATCCCGGTCAAGCTGAAGTATCACTACTTCGCCGTGGAACAGCAGGGGCAGGCCTGGGACTCCGTCATCCGCGCCCGCAACTTCGCGGTCTACGCACCCTCGGACTTCCTGAATCCGCAGATGGAGTTGGGGATTCTGCTACCGAATGCAGTCGTCGCATAGGCGAGAGAGATCAGAGAACAGAGATTAGAGATCAAAAGCAACAACGGCGCCGCAAGGCGCCGTTGTTCGTTCTCTGTTCTCTGTTCTCTGATCTCTCCCGCTACTTCCTCATTAGCAGAACCAACAACAATATCGCCACAATCAGCACCAGGACAACGATCAGAATGATGATCGTCATGCTGATCCCCGGCTTGGGCGCGGGTGCAGGTTGTCCAGCACCACCGGCGGCGCCGCCACCGCCCGGCATTTGCATCTGCATCTGCGGGATTTGCGCGGAGGGCATTTGCATCCCGGGCATGCTCATCCCCGGCATACTGGCGCCAGGCATACTCATCCCGGCTCCGCCACCATGCGGCATTTGCATTTGACCGCCGCCCATCTGGCCGCCCGGCATCATGGAGCCGCCACCGAGTTGGCCGCCGCCGATGCTTCCACCGCCCATAGCGGGCATCTGCACCTGCGGCTTTTGGAACTGAGGCAATGGCACGCCCATACCGCCGCCACCTGCGGCAGGTGGGGGAGCCATGCCCGGCTGCTGTGCTCCCGGTGCGCCGCCACCCTGCAGGGAGCTTTCGCGGAATTGCGAAGCCTGGATGATGCGCGTGTACTCACCTGGCCCGGAAGGGGCTGCCGGCGCAGGTGGAGGCGGAGCTGATCCGGGAACACTGAACGTGCCGGTGGCGCCTCCGGCCATGGGTGGAGGCGCCGAGGCGAAGGGGGAACCGCCGCCCATTGCCGGAGGGGCGCTGGGCGTGGAAGGCTCCGCGGCCATCGCACTGAACTGCTGGGTCAACGAGGCGGCCCCACCCCCGCCGGAAAACGGCGAAGGGGCGGGCGGAGGCGGCGCTGCGGTGGGAGACGTCGACGCTCCCGGCGAATCCAGTGTCCGGAGAAGTTGCGTCAGGCCGCCGCCTCCGCTCGCAGGCGGCGCGGCAGGCGAAGGCGCCGGAGATGAGGGTTGCTGGGTCGAGAACGTGGCGCCCGTGGCGCTGCCGAACGGTGTGCCACCGCCGCCGTAGCCCGGCGGCAGAGCATCCGGTGCAAAGCCGCTGCGGTTAACCTCGTTCGGATTGACCGGGGGGAAGTTGTCAGCCTGACTCCCGGGTCCTTTAGGTTGCATGCCCGCTGTCGAGAAGAGCTGTGTGAAGCTGCCCGCGTTGGCGCCCGAGGAGCCTGCCCCGGAGCTCGGGGTAAGGGGATTGCCGCTGGCAATCGGCGCGTTGCGCCGGAATGGATCGACCTGATCCGGCATGGAGCTCGCCACGGATTGTGGCGTCATGGGCTTGTCCAGCGTGTTGAACAACTGCGTGAACGAGCCACCGCCACTCGACGGAGGCGCGGGAGCGAGAGGCTTCGATGCGGGGGACGCAGCGGCAGGCGTTTGAAAAAGCTGCGTAAAGCTGCCGGGCGACGATGAGGCCGCGGGAGGCGCAGCCGCGGGGACAGGAGTTGAGGAAGACGAAAACACCGGCGTCGCGGGAGCAGATGGAACAGGCGTAAGGTCGATGGAGACTGTAGGAATCGTCGGTGAAGGCGGTGGGGCGGGCTTCGAGCCTGCCTCCGCGTCGAACGCCTTGAGGAGCTGCGTGATTCCTCCGCCCGAAGACACGGCGGGAGGCGCTGGTGGCGCTGCGGGAGCCGGTGCTGCTGCTGCCGGTGTGATCTGCGGGATGGGTTTGGTATCGAGCGCCTGAAAGAGCTGTGTAAAGCCGCCGCCAGATGACGGTGCCGGAGAAGCGGCGGGAGCAGCCGGAGTTGGTGGCGCGGCGGGCTTCACGGGCTCCTGCGCCCTTACGACCGGCGCCTGGGGAGCCGGCGTTGTGGACTGCGCCGCAACCGCTTCGAAGATCCCACCAAATGCCGAGGCGGGAGCCGGCGCTGCGGCGGCTGGAGGCGGTGCGGGAGCCGGCGCAACCGGAGCGGCGGGAGCGGAAGGCGTTGCCGCGGCCGGTTCTTTCGCCGATGTGCTCAATGCCTCAAACATCCCGGTAAACGACGAGGCGGAGGAGGACGCCGCAGGAGGTGCTGCCGGGGGCGGAGGCGGCGCAGAGGCGGCGACTGGCGCGGGCACCGGAGCTGGAGGCGGCGCGGCGGGTGTGCTGAGCGCTTCAAACATCCCGGTGAATGAGACAGGCGACGGTGAGGCTTGGGAAGGCGAGGCAGGAGAAGGTGATGCCGGCGCTGGCTGTGCGGGAGGTGCGAAGGTCTGAGGCGGCGCTGCCGGTGCGGCTGTCGGCGAGGGTGGAGCGGGAGCAGGAGACGCCGATCCCGCGAGATCCTTCGCATTCAGAGATTTCAGCAGTTGCGTAAAACCCGAACCGCCCGGGGGCGCCGGAGCCGCCGCGGGCGGCTGCTCCGGCGGAGGTGAGGAATGAAGGATTCTCTGCAGCGCATCCGTGTGCCCAGGCGTGCCGCTGCCGGGCGCGTGGAACACAACCTCGTGCACATTGGGCTGCGGGGTTCCTGCCGCCGGTGGAGCGTTTGCGGGTGGCGCTGGAGGGAACGGCGGAGCGGCGGCGGCGGGTGGCGCCGGTGGAGCGGGCTCACGGTCGAGCGTACCGAAGATGTCGGTAGCGCCGCCCGTTCCTGAGCCGCTGTTCTGTTCGCTGCCTTGCCCGTTGCCTCCGCCATATGCGAAGTCTTCGAAATCCTTCATCACTGTGCCCCGCTGTGAACCTGTCGTGAATGTGCCTGAAACTTGTTTCGCAGGCGCGATTGCCTTGCTTGACAGTCGCCCGTATTGTTCCTAGCATAGCCGCTATCAGTCAACGTAAAGTGTCGAGACATACCGTTTTACGCGTTCATCGGCGCGAACCAGCAAGAACACCGGGCCCCTTTTCAAATTTTGATTCCACGAACATCCTTATCCCTTGCCCATGTGCAATCCTGCTTGGATTGCGCTCGCGCTGGTAGGTCGCCTGTATGAAATTCCTGTCTCGGGTTGTCTGGTCAGAGGGCATGCATCTGAGCCCCCAGCATTTCCAGATGCAGAGCAGGTACTTCGAAGACTCGCTCTGGTTCCTGAATGGCAATCTCCACAATCATCCGTGGGGGCTGCTGAGTCTGTCCCTCGACGCCGATGCCGTACGCAACGGCCTCGCGGTGTTGCGTTATGCCTCCGGAATTTTTCCCGACGGCCTTGTCTTCGAAATTCCCGACAGCGACCCGGCGCCGGAGCCGTTGAGCCTGCGCGATCTCTTCTCGCCCACGGACAGCGAAATCCTGTTGTATCTCGCGGTTCCGTCGCGGGGCGACAAAGGCACCGACACCGATCTCGCCAACGGGAGCGAGTCGCGTTTCGGCACCTTTGAGCGCGTGCTCAAGGACGAGACCATTTCCGAAGACGAGTACGCCGTCACGCTGGGGCGCAAAAATTTCGTCTTGTGTTCGGGTTCGCAGCTAAGGCCAGGTTGGATATCCTTCGCCGTAGCGCGCATCCGGCGCGACGGAAAAGGTTCGTTCGTCTCCGACGAAAGCTTCATCCCGCCGCTTTTGCGGATCGGCGTAAACGACGACCTGCTGCACCGCATCCGGCGGCTGGCCGACATTATCGAAGAAAAAGTTACGGTCACCCGCCAGGGTAAGCGTGGACTCACCGGCATGGAAGTCGGCATCAGCCGCATGGAAGTGCAGGAGCACTGGTATCTCCATGCGCTTTGCTCGGCGCTGCCCGCGCTGCGGCAGCAACTGGCTTCCCGCAACGGCCACCCTGAGGATCTGTACAACATCCTGGCGGAGCTCGGTGGCGCACTTTGCACGTTTGTCATGGACTCCACGCCTGCGCTGATTCCCAACTATGAGCACACGGAACTCAACCGCGTGTTCGGCGACCTGGAAGCGCACATCCTGCGTCATCTCGAGTTGGTGAACCCCACCAACACAATTACGTTGCAGTTCATACCCGCCCCCGATGTACAGTACGTTCACTACGCGCAGGTGAAGGACGAGCGCGCTCTGCGCCGGTCCGTCTGGATTCTCGGGATCCGGTCGGATATCGCAGCGTCGAATCTTATGCGTCTGACTCCCAACCTGGTGAAGGTATGCTCGGCCCAAGGTGTCGCCAGCTTGCTGAAGCGGGCACTCCCTGGTCTTGAATTGATTCACGTTCCTTCACCGCCTGCGGTCATATCACCGCAGGCCGATGTGCAGTACTTCAGCATTGGCATGCAAGGTCCCTGTTGGGAACATATTCTCGCCACCAAACAGGTGGGCATTTATGTTCCCGGAGAACTCGGAAAAGCAATCTTCGAAGTCACCGTTATCACTGAGGCAACCTCATGAGCCCCACCCAGGCGCCGCCGCCGCCCTTGCGCGCGAACAGTCTCGCACTTGCCTTTCAGGACGTCATCACCGTTGTCCTGCGCGTGCGCTACCGTACCCAGCGGGTTACGGACGTCAATGGATTCCGTGACAGCATCCGCAAAATGATCGCCTCTGCCGCTGGTGAAGGCCGCAAGCTGGGCTACAGCGACGCCACCACGCAGATGGCTCTGTACGCGATCGTCGGCTTCCTGGATGAAAGCGTGCTGAACTCGCAGGACCCGACGTTCCAGGATTGGGCACGGCGCCCCTTGCAGGAAGAAATGTTCGGCGGACACTTCGCCGGTGAATACTTTTTCCGTCATTGCAATGAGCTGCTGAACCAGCCCGACTCAGCCGAAGTGGCCGACGCGCTGGAACTGCATGCCGTCTGCCTGCTGCTGGGCTATCGCGGCAAGTATGCCTTCGGCGACAACGGCGAGATTTCCCAGCTTGTCCGCCGCATTCGCGAAAAGATCGGACGCATCCGCGGCCCGCTCTACCTGTGCCGCGTGGCCGTCGCGCCTGAAGTCGCACCGGGCCGCAAAGGCGATCCCTGGGTCACACGCCTGCTTCTGCTGACCGTGGCGATGGTGCTTCTGGTCCTGCTGGGCTTCGGCGGCTACTGGTTCCTTCTGGGTAATACGTTGAGCACCGTACATACCACCGCTGCCCTGGATATCCCGGCACTGACACACCATGCTACGAACGCACTGGCGATGATTTCCATGTCGGTTGCGAAGATCGGCGGGCTGGCACGATGAAGAAAATCATCATCATCTCCCTCATCATCTTTGTGCTCTATCTGGCCATCGTGGTTGGTGTGGGCTTCCTGGTTCATTTCGCTGGAACCAAACTGATTCTGTTCTGCGTCATCCTCGGTCTGGTCGGTGCGGCCGCGCTGGTCATCTTCCTCTTCTGGAAGAAGCAGCAGCTCGCCGCCAAAGGCACCGTACTTGAAGCCAACGCCATGGAAGCCGACGCGCTTTCGCAGTTGGTCAAAGCTGCCGACACCCGCCTGAAGGCTTCCCCGGGAGCCGCCAAGAGCCTTGCCGGCATGCCGCTGGTGTATGTTCTCGGCGATGAAAATGCGGGCAAGACACAGACTGTACTGCAATCGGGACTCGAGGCCGAACTGCTGTCGGGCCTCGTGCACCGCGATGGCCTGGTCGCTCCCACAACGCAGGCGAATATCTGGTTCACCTCACAAGCCGCGGTCGTTGAAGCCGGTGGCGCCCTGCTCAAACAGCCCGGCCTCTGGCAGCGCCTGGTGCGCCTCACCCAGCCCAACAAGCTGGGTGCGGCCATGTCGAAAGGCGCGCTGCAACCCACTCGCGCCGCCGTGCTCTGCGTCAGCATCGAGCGCATCATCGCGTCCAACTCGCAGGAAAGCATTGCCGCCCTGGCGCGCATGATGAGCGAGCGTTTGCGCCTTCTTTCGCAGACCCTCGGCATCTCGCTGCCGATCTACGTTCTCTTCACCAAGCTCGACACAATTCCCTCGTTCGCGGATTATGTCGCGACCCTTACCGATGAAGAAATTCGTTCGCCTCTCGGTGCGCTGCTGACACCCGTGGACGCCGCAGGCGGCATGTATGCCGAGCAGGCCACGTCGCAGATCGCACAGCGCTTTGACGAGCTTTGCTATTCACTCGCCGAGTTCCGCCTCGAAGTGCTGAGCCGCGGCGGCCAGGCCGACAAACTGGCCAAGGCCTATGAGTTTCCCCGCGAACTCCGCAAAATGCGCCAGACCATCGTGGACATGCTGGTCGAACTCGGCCGTCCGAGCCAGCTTGGCGTCAATCCATTCCTGCGCGGCTTCTACTTCGTGGGCATGCGCGCCCGCGTGGTGGAAGAAACCATCGCGGCGGCACCCTCCGCGGCAGCACCTGCCGCAGATGCCGGCGCAACCCGCATCTTCAGCTTCAACGCGATGCAGCAGGCCGCTGCCCCGGCCCAGGCGCAACGCACTTCCCGCCGCGTACCGCAGTGGGTCTTCCTCGGTCATCTGTTTCCCGGCGTGATCTTCCGCGACCGCAGCGCCCTGGATACCAGCCGCGCCAGCACCAAGGTCAGCGCGGTGAAGCGCATTCTGATCGGCGCCGTTGCCGCATGCTTCTTCCTGTACTTCGTCATGCTGACGATCTCGTACTTCCACAACGCCGAACTCGAAAGCAAGCTGAAGGCCGCGGCGGCGCAACCTGTTTCCTCCGTGAAGAACGGGGACGCCGCGTCCATCATGGACCTGCAGAACCTCGAACAGCTTCGCCTGATCTTTGCCGAGATCGCGGGATACAAGAAAGACGGCGCGCCGCTGAGCTATCGCTGGGGACTGTATCCCGGGGACAAGCTCTACAACGCAGCCTGCCAGGCTTACGGTTCGCACTTCGCCACACTTCTGCTGACACCTACGCAGACCAACATCCTGCAGAAGTTTGCCGCGTTGCCGGCCGTACCGGCTCCCACCGACGAGTACACGGCGACCTACCGTCCGTTGCGTGCGTACCTGATCACAACCTCGAATCCTGACAAGAGCACAACGGACTTCGAGCCCGAAGCGCTTCTACAGGCCTGGGTGGCCGGCCGCAGCGTCTCCTCCGACGCTACCGACCTTGCCCGTGCCCAGTTCACAACCTACGCCGAAACGCTGCCTGAACCGGGTTCCTGCATGGCCAAGCTTGGCGGGTCGGTGCACATGGTGCCTGTAACCTCGGCACGCGCCTATCTGAACCACTTCCAGGGCATCGAAGCCGTTTACCTGAGCATGAAGGCCGCGGCGGATAAAAAGTTCCCCAGCATCCGCTTCAATGACAAGTACCCGGGATCGATCCGCTACGTTGTCGATGCCTACGAAGTGGAAGGAGCCTTCACCAAACCCGGCTATGACTTCATGCAGAAGGCCTTCGCCAACCCGCGCGAATACACCAGCGGCGAGGAGTGGGTGCTTGGACCCAACAGCGGCCAGGGAATCGACCCGGCGACGGTCAGCACACAGCTTCCTCCACGCTACGTCAACGACTACCTGAATGCATGGCGCGCGTACATGAAGGCAGCCCATGTCGTTCCGGGCGGTAGCTGGGCAGAAACGAAGGAGAAGCTCCACCAACTCGACAGCCCTGCCTCCGCGCTTGGCGAACTCTTCACGCTGGTTTCGCAGAACACCGACATCAAAGCCAACCCGGATATCGCCAAGGCCTTCGCGGCTCCCCAGGCGGTGGTTCCTCCGACCAGCACGGTGTTGCCACAGCCGTACATGGCTGGGCTCTCCCAGCTTGAAAGTGCAATCGATGGCATGTTGCTGACGCCGGGTGCAGCCACCGATCCAACCGCGGCAGGACCGGTCATCAATGCGGCCGGCCTGGCCAGCCAGTCGGTGAGCACCATCCGTGGCGGCTTCAATCCGCCCGATCCAACCGGCAATACCGACTCCCTTTCGGAAGCGTTGCTGTACGCGCCCATCCGATCCGTGGAAGCGCTGGCCAAGACCGCACCTGCGGCAGCGGCAGGCGGCGGAGCCAAGACGCTCTGCACGCAACTGGCGCCGATCTTCAACAAGTTCCCGCTCAATCCGGATTCACGTGAAGACGCATCCCTGCAGGAACTGTCCTCGGCCTTTGGTCCGCAGGGCATGGTTTCTAAGTACGTCGAGTCGCAGAGCAAGCTGGTGGTCCTGGCCGGCAGCCAGTACATTCCGGCACCGGGCTCCACGGTTACGCTGAACCCGGCGTTCCTCCAGTTCCTCAACAAGACACAGGCATTCTCTCAGGCATTCTTCCCGGCCGGCGGCACTGGGCCCAAGGTAGAGTTCTCCCTGGTGCAGGAAGCCACACCCAACCTCGCGCCGGCGACCTTGGCGATCGACGGCAACACACTTGCAACCGCGGGCACGACCAAGTCGTTCACCTGGGTTTCGAGCCCCACCAGCCAAATCCACCTGAACGCTTCCGGCGGCTCCAATATGCCGGCCAGCGGCACGTGGTCCCTGTTCCACTTTGCGTATGATTTCGCCAAGCACCCGGCGCCCAACAGGCTCGAATTCATTTTCCAGATGAATGGCCATACCAGCACCAACGAGAAGGGTGTCGCGCTGGATTACAAGTTCGACGCAAACGGGCCCGGTGCTCCCTTACTGAACCCCTCCTACATGCACAGCCTGCACTGTGTAACGAAGGTGGCACAGTGATTTCAACAAGTTTGTGTAACAGTTCCTCTCGGGCCATTTCGCGGAAACGCATGGAGGCATCCGCTTGCAATCCCCTATCTCGGTAGCAGCGCTCAGTGATGTCGGGTGCGTTCGCACCAACAACGAAGACAACTTCGGCTACGACCCGGCACATAACCTGTACGTGGTGTGCGATGGCATGGGCGGCATGGCCGCCGGTGAAGTCGCCAGCTCGATTGCCTGCAGCACGGTCATCCAGACTTTCACCGCACAACCTCTCGACGTGCCCGTCGAAACCCGTCTCGCCCTCGCGATTCGTGCTGCCAATGACGCCGTCGTGCAAGGCGCGCAGCAGGCCGACCGCAAGGGCATGGGAACCACGCTTGTGGCCGCGGCCGTGGAGGGCAACAAGCTCCTCGTCGGCAATGTCGGCGACAGCCGCGCCTACATGCTGCAAGGCGGCGCGTGCATGCAGCTCACGGTGGACCATTCCTACATCAACGAACTCATCCGCATGGGCTCGGTGAAGGTGGAAGATTTGCCGAACCTCGATCTCAAGGGATACGAGTCGGTCATCACGCGCGCCATCGGCGCCGCGCACGATGTCGAACCGGACTTCTTTTTCATCGACCTCAAAGAGAACGACACCGTCCTTCTCTCCTCCGATGGCCTGACACGCTACATCGATGTGGGCATCATGCCGGGGCTGATCGAACCGTCCGATCTCGAAGGCTCATGTCAGCGTCTGATCGACGCCGCCAAAGCCGCAGGCGGCGCGGACAACATCACCTGCATCCTGATCCGCTACAACGCGGTCAATGAACCTGAGGCCGCTGCGGTACCAGCCGCGGCTTCATTCGACGATCTGCTGGCATAAGAACTGGATCAACTGAACCGTGGAGTATCGCGGTTTCCTCCAGGCGAATAGCGAAGGGAAGTATCCGGAAAGCCGTTTTCCCCTGAGGGGAAAGCGGCTTTCTTCTGTGCCGCTCCATTGCCTATCGGAACTACAGCATCAGGAGATTCGCTCTATGCGATGAGGAACGTCGTCCGCGGAGCTCCTACGCAGAGTTACTTTTGGCGCTCGAAACCTTCGCATCCGCAAGGTACCCCACGTGTGCACCATGAAAGAACATTCGCGTGTGGTCAAAGCGGGCCAGGCGCTGCCACCTTCGTGCCATTGATGCCAAACCTGTCCCATAGAACCCTTAACCCACTCCCCCGCGGGGGCCGCACAAACTATGCTCATGGCCAGTCACCAGCCGAGTTTCATGCACGCCATTCCTGAACGGAGTGACGATTGCTCTTGTGGAAGCGGCAGACCCTTGAAGCACTGCTGCCTGCCCGCCCTGTTTGGGCCGTCCCTTCCTCCAGCGGGTCCCTGCACAATGATCGACACCGCTCTTCGTGAGTTCGAACACGGCCGCCTCGAGAGCGCTTCGTCTCTCCTCGAACAAGTCCTCGCGCTCGACGCCAAGCATCCTGACGCCCTTCACTACCTGGGCCTTATCGCTCATCGCCGTGGTGACGCCATCGGGGCGCAATCGCTGCTTGAGCGCTCCCTGCTCGCCGCACCGCGCAACGTGCCCTTCTTTGTTAATTTCGCGGTTGTGCTGCAGGCGTCCGGCAACGCCACGCGTGCGGTGGAACTGCTGCGTCACGCCGTACGGCTGGATCCGGGATACGTCCCTGCGCAGATGCATCTCGCTCAGGCTGCCGGCACTGCCGAACGCCGCGATGAGGTGGTGCAGAATTGCCGCGAGGCAGTGAAGAAAAATCCCACCGACCCGGAAGCCTGGCTCAATCTGGGTGATGCGTGCCGTCAGCGTGGGCAATTTGCCCTGGCCGCAGATACCTACAGGCAAGCTGTTTTGCT
>DASYEV010000149.1:0-37203 GCA_036498835.1 Acidobacteriaceae bacterium
GACTGGAGTGCGCTTTCGGACTCTGTTCGGCAGTCGGCGTTTGTCTATCATTTTTTGTCTGGCGATGACACGACTCCTGAGCAAAGGATCAAGCAGCTGTTTCGAAACACGTTTGGTAAAGTGCTCGATGGATTGGCTGAGGATATAGCCCAGAAGGGAGAGGCATTACTGAGAGGTTATGCCGCGAGCGCTGCCAAACAGGCTGGTGAAAGCAGCGAGCAGCTTGAGGCACGACGGTTAGAACTCGCTCGCGTTGCGATCCGGTCTACGGAGTCGCAGACGGCATCAGAAGTTCTTCACGAGCTAAATTTATTTCTGTCTTCGATGCCTTTTGTTGGATCGCATTTGAGAACCGGCACCGTCTTTAAGAGCGTCTCAGGGGCCGTCGAAAAGTTCTGGGTCTGTGTCACCGCGGACTGTAGTCTTGTGCCTCGACCACCGAGTGACGCCCCGTCTTGGGAGGCTGAGATATTCCCGAATATTCCGATTGTCGCTCTCCGCCTAATTCCCGAATCTGGAAAGACAATGGAGATGGGTTTGCGGAACGCCACGCACGGCCGATGTCTTTTTGTCTTTTGTGGTGGCAGAAGGCTGTCTCTAAAAATCGCTTCTGATGAAGTAAGACAGCCGAGGCCCGAAGTATTCGTTTTGACCGCCCCGGCTGCGATAGAGCCACAGACTGGACGCTTTAACGCCTCTCGAATCAAGAATGAAACGCCTCCCGATGGTGGGGAAAAGGTTCTCGTTCTTGAGCGAGGCATTTTCGAGGTTCTTACTCAACTTCGGCCGTCGTACACCGATCGTCTCTTGACTCAAACTGGTCACCACTCGACGCGAATCGGAGTTGATTTCGTCAACATGAGCGAGGGTACTTTGCGTGAAGAGCCTGTTTCTACTGAGAATCCGGGCTCATAGGCGAACAACAATGCTCAAGTACATGACGCGAAGGCTTTCATGAGGCGGATATCTCCTGTGTAAAGTTCAACCATGTCTAGGTTGTTGCTCACCGAGATTCCAATCATTTTTGCAATCTGTATGAGCATGTCGGTTGACGCAGTATTTGCATAAAAGAGAACACATGGATTGTGATGCCGGTGTCCGTCTCCCGAACTTCTGCCTCGACAGCTTGATATAGGAACATGCCCAAGAGCCGCAATCGCTGCGGCTGCCGAACCTAGTCCTAAATCGACTTCGGGGAGAATATATGCTGCTTCCCATTCCTCATCGAGCTCATCGATTAAGTGATCTGCGTAGTGCTCTGCTTCCAACCGCGCGAAGGCTGTTTCTTCAAATTCGAGGGCATCTCGCAGGTCTTCGAATCCAATCCTTCTTAAATCAACATAGCTGTGGTTTTCATTGAGACCATCCTCTGTGGCTGCTCTCTCTTCGGATATTTCCCCAAGCAATAAGCTATTGATATCCTGCACCAGTGGCACGTCCTCAAAGATGGTCAGGGCCACGTCATGATTCTACAGTCTGATCGAAAGATCACGCGATATTCCATGTTGGAATGGGGCCACGAAGAACAATGCGCGAATGCGAGTGTACGTAGCCTGCCGCCTGGAAACTCTGAGGATGGATGCAAACCTTTGGGGGGACCGGGTCACTCGAATATCACTAGTTACTCATTGCCAGCTAAAAGCCAGCCCGCCAGGTTGCAGCCGACAACTTAAGAGACGATTCCAGTGGAGGTTTGACCGTAAAGATGCTCGGTCGCTTCGCGAAAAGATGAACCCGATAGATTCGCCACTCGTGAGGCCTTTCGGCCGCAAGCTCGCACTCATTGCGACTGACAAAGAACGGGGTTCTTGCCGCTCCATTCGTCGTCTTCACTTCGATGAGCGCTTCTTTTCCATTCAGTTCAAACGAAAAGATATCGTAGCCCGCCCCGTCACCGTCTTCATCAGCTACCCACCGCATCTTGTCAGCCAAATCTGCTCGGTCGGCTCTCATCAGGCGGGTCCGCTCAACTTCCATCACAAACGCTTCGCCCGCCCTACCTAGAGCACGATTGCGATAATCCCTCTCAACTGGATCGAACTTCCGTACCAGGCGTTGGAGACGTTGCGAGGCCTCTTCCTCATCATCTGACATCGCCGGAACGGCAACAAACGGGTTATCCGATGCAATCCTACTCGATGTGGTAGCTGGCGTTAGTTCCAGAAGCGCAGGATGTGTGGACAAATAACGATCAATCGCGTCGAAGATGGCGTCCTGATGATTCCTTCTAGGCAGGTATCCCGGAATCCATGGAAGGCCGAGCTTTTCGAGGACGGCAGAGATGTTTTGGTACTTGAACTCCACTGATCCACGCGTGCGTCCAATTTGGTCCACAACACCAGCATTGTGTCGCGCTTTGACATAGGGTCGACCGGCCAAGTCTGCGAAGAGCATATCGAAATAGTCGGTGATGATCGCATCGAGCTCGTGATCTTGCCAGTTTGTTCCGGTTTTGCCCTTGTCCACCATCGTCTCTGTTTTACAGCAAATTCCGCTCGCATTCAGATGTTTTGAGCAACCTTCGTCAGTGATCAACGCTCCTGATGACGCAATAAGAACGAACCGCACGGCATAAGCAACACGAACTTGTAGGTCCAGAAAATGCAAGGCCATAGGGCCGCCATTTTCAGCGCCTCGTCCAGTTAACTAGGAACCGAACGGAGGCCTGATGGAGGCTCAAGAACCACAATTCATTCTGAAATGCGCGAGTATTTATCTGGGACCTCGCACCGTCCCACGCGTGGGTACGCCTGAGCTGGCGATCCGATTTTCCTCGCGTCGCCTGGCGGAGCGCAGGTGCAAACAGCTTCGCGGTCGGGGTAGGTTCCCCTTTCCTTGGACCGTGGTGCCTGCACCTCCGGGTGGCGGTGATGCGGGAGGCGATGGGGATGAGTAATCGCCTGCTCAGTCTGGTGTGGGGTGTGGAGCGGTTTGGGCCGGCTCGAACGGGTCTCGCGCGGCGGATGGTCATGCTTGCGCTGGCCGATCGCGTTTGCGACAGCGATGGTGACTCCTGCTATCCCGGGATGGAAGACGTTGCTGGCACACTTGTTCTTGCAAGAGCGTACGCAGGAGCAAGAGGCAGTCACTCCACTACGCTCCGGTCGAGATGACAGTGTTGAGAAGAAAACAGCAGATCCCCTGCCGGGGATGACAACAAGAAAAGCACGGGCATCTGGGCCGTCTGCGTCGTTGCAACGCAGGTTCCTTTGGTATGTAGCCAAACGTGTTTGGCGAAACGTGCAACATCACGCATCAAGTTGCATTCAAAAGGGAGTAGGGTCCCGGTAGGTCTATCGGAACGTGCCCTTATCCCAGAGCTGCAGCACGGTTCCAGGTGGAAGAGCAACGAACGTTCTCGTTCTGTCGTTCTTTCTAAACATCTCCAGCGCTCCGAGCGCTCGCTTGTTGCAGAGGGCTTCGCAGCAAGGGCGGCCGGGCTGGACATGGAACATTGGCACTCGAATTGGGAAAGGTGACGTGATTCGATGACGAGTTCCCCTTTGAATCGCCGCGAGCGATTGGCCTTCGCGTCCGCGATCTTCATCTTCATGATCGTGGGCGTGGTTTCCTTCCGCAGCATGGTCGCCTCCACCGAGAGCGAGCGCTGGGTAAGCCATACGCAGGAGGTGATGGCCAGCCTCGACGACCTGCTCACCGCTATGGAAACCGTCGAATCCAGCGAGCGTGGCTACGTGCTGACCGGCGAGGAGTCCTATCTCGAAACCTTCCGGCAGAACAAACTGCGCGAACAGCAGGATGAAGCCCAGGTCCAAAGCCTGACCGCCGACAACCCCACGCAGCAGGCCCGGCTTCCCGAACTCGACGCGCTCGCCGCGCGCAGGATCCGCCGCTCGGAGGTGGTCATCGGCATACGCCACGCCCAGGACATGCAGGCGGCCGCCGATGCGATCCGCGGCGGGGAAGGTCCGAAGCTCATGGAGGACTTCCGGGCCATCGTCGGGAACATGCAGGATGAGGAGGAGCGGCTGCTTGCGCTCCGCAATGTGGAAGCGAAGCGGACCCAGAAGGAAAGCAGGATCGTTCTGATCCTGGGCAGCGTGCTGGGCCTGCTGATCGCCCTGCTCGCCGGCTGGAACGCGGCGCGCAACAGTGCCAGGCGCGAACGTGCGGAATGCGAGCTGTTCTCGGAAAAGGAACGCGCCGAGGTCACGCTGAACAGCATTGGCGACGCGGTCGCCTGCACCGATACTCCGGGAAACATTACCTACCTCAATCGCGTCGCGCAGGAGATGACCGGATGGAAGCTGGACGAAGCGTGCGATCGGCCCTTCGGCGAAGTCATCCGTATCCTGGACGCCGACACGCGGGAAACCATCCCCAACCCCGCGGAGATGGCCATTGCGCAAAACCAGGCGTTGCGCCTGCCGCCGAACTGTGTCCTGGTGCGGCGCGACGGGTTTGAAATTCCTATCGAAGACTCCGTCGCTCCCATCCATGACCGCGAAGGACACGCAACGGGAGCGGTGATCGTCTTTCATGACGTGACCGAAGAGCGCGCGATGGCCGCACAGATCGTGCACTCGGCGCGGCATGACTTTCTGACCGGCCTGCCAAATCGCGTCTTGCTGCATGACCGCGTCTCGCAGGCCATTGCGTCCGCGCTGCGCGGTTCGAGAAAGATTGCGGTCATGTTCCTCGACCTGGACGGCTTCAAGCACATCAACGACTCGCTGGGGCACGCCGTCGGCGACCAACTGCTGCAGTCGATTGCGAAGCGTCTGGTGGCCTGTGTGCGGCCGTCCGACACGGTCAGCCGCCAGGGCGGCGATGAGTTCGTGGTGGTGCTTGCGGACATGGCGCAGCCGGACGGCGCCAACCAGGTCGCGAAACGCATGCTGGAAGCGGTGGCCGAGCCCCATCCCATCGAGGGCCACGACCTGCTTGTCACCACCAGCATCGGCGTGAGCCTCTATCCCGACGATGGCGTGGATGCCGGAACGCTGATCAAGAATGCCGACACCGCGATGTACCAGGCCAAGGAGCATGGCCGCCAGAACTACCAGTTCTTCAAGTCGGCGATGAATGTGCGCGCCGTGGAGCGGCAGTCGCTGGAAGCAGGGTTGCGGCGGGCGCTGAAGCAGAACGAGTTCTCCCTGCACTACCAGCCCAAGGTCAGCCTGCGGACGGGAGAGATTACCGGCGCGGAAGCCTTGATCCGCTGGACGCATCCCACGCAGGGCATGATGTCACCGGCGCAGTTCATCCCCATCGCCGAAGACAGCGGCCTGATCGAGCAGATCGGCATCTGGGTTCTTCGCGAAGCCTGCACGCAGGCCAGGGCGTGGCTGGATGCGGGGCTGCGTGTGGGCACGGTCGCGGTGAACATTTCCGCGCTGCAGTTGCGGGAGGAGAACTTTCTTGAACACCTGGACGCGGTCCTCAAGGAAACAGGCCTGGACCCCAGGTTCCTGGAGCTGGAACTCACCGAAAGCGGGCTGATGAAGCACGCGGGATTTACCGAGATCATTCTGCAGTCGCTGCGGGCGCGAGGCGTGCTGCTGGCGGTGGATGATTTCGGCACGGGCTATTCCAGCCTCAGCTATCTGCGGCGGTTCCCGATCGATGTCCTCAAGATCGATCAGTCATTCATCCAGCAGATCAGCAGCGCGCCCGACGAAAACCCGATTGTGACCGCGGTAATCGGTATGGGCCGCGCTCTCAAGCTGAAGGTGGTGGCTGAAGGTGTGGAGACAGGGGAGCAGTTGGCCTTCCTTCAGGCTCACCAATGCGATGAGGCGCAGGGCTACTTCTTCAGCCGTCCGGTGCCGGCGGAGCAGTTCGCCGCATTGCTGAAGACCGGTCTGCCGGATGCGCTGCGCCGGCGGCGTCCGATCCGGATTGTTCGTTGATGTTGCTGCTTTTCTTGCTGTTGTCTTTCTTTTTGTCATCGCCTCACCCCGTTTAGGCAAAGATCGCCTGACGGGGACCCCGACCCGTAGGGGATCTGCTGTCTGCAGGTGCGCCCGTAGCGATGGTGCAGGTCGGAGGGCCACCTTTCCCATCCTGGGGTCATCCTGAACATCGTGAAGGATCCCCGTATTGAAAGCCTGTGGCTACGGTAGGTCCGATCAAGTGGTCGGCATTCCCTCAGCGGCTAAAGCCGCATTGCTACTGCTGTACTTACGGCGGGACTGAAGCCCCGCCCCTTCAAAGCTAAGACTTGTGCAGGGATTGCCTGGAGCATCTGTCATGATGCTGCGCCCTCGCGTCGTAGCGAGTTCCGCCACGAACGAAATACGGGGGTCCTTCCCCTTCGGCGTTGCTCAGGGTCAGGATGACCCTGGTTGAGGGGAGTTGGGCAGGAACGACGCTTCAGTGGTTCGCATTGGCGTTAAAACAGAAAAGGGCGGGACTTTCGTCCCGCCCCCTTTCCAAACAGCCCTCTTGTTCAGAGGCCTTTGACCCTAGAGGAACAGCGGCGCCAGCACCAGGGTGATGGTTGCCAGCAGCTTGATCAGCACGTGCAGGGACGGTCCCGCAGTGTCCTTGAAGGGATCGCCTACGGTATCGCCCACAACAGCGGCCTTGTGCGCGTCGGACTTCTTGCCGCCGTACTGGCCGCTCTCAATCCACTTCTTGGCGTTGTCCCATGCGCCGCCGCCGTTGTTCATCAGCATGGCGAGCAGGATGCCGGAGATGGTGCCGACCATCAGCAGGCCGGCCACAGCGGTTGCTCCGCCGAGGTTAACCGGAACACCGTTGATGGAAGGCACGTTGGACATCGCGCGGTTGGTGAGCTCCACAGCGCTGGTGCCGTAGCTGGCGCTGAAGTGGCGGAAGATGAGGCCCACAGCTACCGGGAGACCGACAGCGAGAAGACCGGGAAGCACCATCTCCTTGAGAGCGGCTCCGGTGACGATGCTGACGCAACGCGCGTAGTCCGGTTTGGAGGTGCCCGCCATGATCCCTGGATTCTCGCGGAACTGGTCGCGTACGTCCTTCACCACCATCTGCGCGGTACGGCCAACGGCTTTGATGGCAAGTGAGGAGAACAGGTAGGTCAACATCGCTCCCAGCAGAGCCCCGACGAACACCGGGACTTCCGCGAGGTTGATATTGGTAAACGCCCAGTGGGGAGGCATATAGCCGCCCGGAACGTTGACCTTGTCCGCAACGATGGTCCGAATCTCTTCCAGGTAAGCCGAGAAAAGAAGAAACGCCGCGAGCGAAGCGGAGCCGATGGCATAGCCCTTGGTCAGCGCCTTGGTCGTGTTGCCGGCCGAATCCAGCTTGTCGGTCTTGTCACGGACGCTTTCCGGCTGGTTGGACATCTCGATGATGCCGCCGGCATTGTCCGTGATGGGGCCGAAGGTATCCATGGCCAGAATGTAGGCCGCGGAGGACAGCATGCCCATGGTGGCAATGGCTGTGCCGTAAATGCCCTTCGCGTATTCGGAAATGCCGGGGAAGCCTTCCAGACCGCGTACTCCGAAGTAGTAGCTGAGCAGCAGCGCGGCGGAGATCACGATGACCGGCGCGGCGGGGGTTTCCATGCCAACGGCGAGACCGCTGATGATGTTGGTCGCCGGTCCAGTCAAGGACGCTTCGGCAATGGACTGCACGGGACGGTAGCGGCTTTCCGTGTAGTACTGCGTGATCCAGACGAAGAGGAACGCCGTGATCATGCCCACAATACCGCAACCCAGCAGCCATTCCCACGCGACTCCAGGGCCATTGAGCATCTTGTAGACGCCGAAGGCAAAGCCCGCAAGCGCGATGATCGACGTGACATAGAAGCCGCGGTTGAGTGCGCGCATGGGGTCTTCGTTCTCGCCGCAACGAACGACGGCAACACCGAAGATCGAAGCGATGAGGTTGATCGCATGAACGATCAGCGGAAAGAGAATACCTTTCACGCCGAACACGGGAAACAGGGCAGCGCCGAGAATCATGGCGCCCACGGTTTCCGCGGCTGTGGACTCGAAAATATCCGCGCCGCGGCCTGCGCAGTCGCCCACGTTGTCGCCAACCAGGTCGGCGATGACGGCGGGGTTGCGGGGGTCGTCTTCAGGAATTCCGGCTTCAACTTTGCCGACAAGGTCAGCGCCCACGTCGGCGGCCTTGGTGTAAATGCCTCCGCCGAGCTGCGCGAACAGGGCCACCAGCGAGGCGCCGAAGCCAAACCCGACAAGCTGATACACGACGGCGGTGGGATTTTCAAGGCCGCCGTAAAGCAGGAAGAGGAGGCTTACACCCATCAGCGCGAGCGCGACCACGACCAGGCCGGTGACCGCGCCACCGCGCAGCGCCGCCTGCAAAGCCTTATTCAACGAGGACCGCGCAGCCGAGGCCGTACGGATGTTCGCACGGATGGAAACGTACATGCCGGTAAAACCGGCGAGTCCCGAACAGACGGCGCCGACGAGAAAGGCAATCACGGTGCGAAGCGCATACGGCGCGGTGCGCGGAGAGGCGTGGTAACCAACGAAAACAATGATGGCCAGCACGACCGCGAGGATGCCGATGGTGCGGTACTGGCGGGCGAGAAAGGCCTCCGCACCCTCACGGATGGCGTTGGAAATCGTTTGCATATCCGGCGTACCGGTGTCGGCGGCGAGCACGATCTTGGCCAGCACCAGTGCCGCTACCAGCGCCAGAACGCCAACCGCCAGGGCGATCCAGAGCCACACACTATCGTTGGAAGAAACCAGGGTCGAACTTGCGGGAAGATCTTGAAGGCTGAACAACAGTGCGGCTAGTGCGCCGAGATGCATGAACGACGTTCCTCCTGAAGGAAACTACCTGTCCGCAGCCACCGTTCCCGGGACACAGGAATCCGTTGACGGCGGATAAATCATAAATTCATAGAACGCGCGAATTATAGCGGTTTCACACATGCCCTGACTCCGGAAACATTGTGGGGTGCGGTTTCGCCGATCGGAAACGGTCGCTATCTGGTTCATTTTTCGGGGCTGGTTCGAGCGGTGGTGGCGGTGAGGAAGCCCGCCCGTTCTAATGGTCGGCTGTCGTCGC
This sequence comes from Acidobacteriaceae bacterium, assembly GCA_036498835.1. Classification (GTDB taxonomy): domain Bacteria; phylum Acidobacteriota; class Terriglobia; order Terriglobales; family Acidobacteriaceae; genus Granulicella. The sequence goes on from DASYEV010000149.1 coordinate 8,998, forward strand.
GTAGTCTGCGAGGGTCGTCATGGTTCCATCCCATGGGGGCCATGATGGATCGATTGAGGAAGGTTTAAGCGCCAAAGGCGCGCCCTATACCAGCCTGGGTCGAAGGCCCAGGTAACCGGTCGTTACAGAGATTGAGGGCTGAAAGCCCGACCTATGTGCAGGCGAATAGGGCGGGCCTTCAGCCCTTCGTTTTTCTGGAGCCAAGATCTGGCCTTTATCGTTCATGGCGGAACAGAACAGCGCCAACGGCGCGGTATATACCAGCATGGGGTGAAACGGGGACCCGGCGAGCGCCGTTTGCTCGCTGGGGAAGTGAAACCCCATGGTTGGCCGATGAAGAAGTTGAAGGGCTGAAGGCCCGATATATGCTCTTGCTTATTTCGCCTGAACTGTATGATCCATCCCGCGCAAGGCAGCAAACACAGGTCCGGCTTCAGGGGCTGGTTATATGTCGGGCCTTCAGCCCTCGGATCGAGATGGCCACATATTCATGGGGTTTCACCCCATGCTGGTATATGCCGCGCCTTCAGCGCTGGATGATGTGCGATCCCAACTAGTCCGTTTCACTCCTCGGGCCGGTGACGCGTCGGGCTTCTTTGCTCGCGAACGCGTCTATGGAACCTCGACCAGCATGGCTTTGGAGGATAACGTGGTCAGGCCGTCCAGGGAGGCCATGAAACCGGTGGCGAGTTTCGGGGTCGTTTGCAGGCGCCACAGAATTTCGCAGTTATGCCATGCCTGCTCCCGCGCGGCGGCGATCACGAACGCACCGAGGGTGTCTTCCAGTTTGTTGGCCGCCGGCAGCACTTCACCCAGCAATCGCACGTTCAACTCCTGTTTCGTCGAGTCGATCAGCGAATTGAGCGTGGTGTTGACCTTGGTGTAGTCGCCGTAGTTGGTGTCACCATATTCGGGCGCGCATCCGCTGGCCTGGCAGGTGTTGACCAGCGCCACGGCGAGATCGTGATTGATGTGGGCGTTGATGCCTGCAAGCGCAAACTGCAGCCGGGTGAGGCGAACCTGAGGACGCCGATCGAACAGGGCTCGCCAGCAGGAAGGCGTGCTCTGCTTCTTCAGGTAGGTCTGCAGAGCGCCAAAATACAGCCGCGCGAACTGCACGTCGAGCGCGGCCAGCCACTCTGGATTCGCGTAGCCGCCGGTGCTGAGCTGGCTTTCCACGGCCTGCGTTACGGAGAAATACAGCCAGTTGAACCACTTCAGACCGTCGCCGTCTACGCAGGTGCCGGCGATGGTCTGCATGGTTTCGAGCACATCGCTTACAGTCTGCGGCACACGGCTTACAGCCGTCAGCAGGGTGGGATCGTAGGGAAACATGGTGCGGCGATTATAGGGTGGTTTCCCTTATGCGGTGACGCAAGAACGAGCGAGGAGGCGGTTTTCTTCGGGGGAAAACCGCCGTGTCACCTTCTTTTCGCGATGCATGATCAGGGAAACCGCCGGGGTGGGCTCGGTCGGCGAAAATAGATTTTGATGATGTCTTCTGCCGATCGCGAATGGATCGTAGCCCGGGCGCAAGCCGCAGGCTTCGATCTGGCTGGCGTGGCGGATGTTCCGAACGCCGCCAGCGAAGATGCGCAACTGGTTGACCGTCGCTTTTCGGAGTGGGTTGGCGCGGGCCGGGCCGGCGAAATGGACTACCTGAAACGGGCGAATGAAGCAGGCGAACTGCTTCGCGGTGAGCTGGGGCGGGCGATGCCGTGGGCTCGCTCGGTAGTGGTGTGCGCGCTGAACTACAACGCGGAGGCGCCACGATCCATCGACCCTGCGCCGGCGGATGCGGGATGGATCGCACGTTATGCATGGAGCGGCCGCTCGTCAGCAGCGGATGGGCAAGAGGCGGGCGGCAGCGACTACCACGATGTCCTGCTGCCGAAGTTGCGCGCGGTAGAGCTCGCGCTGAAGCAGCGTTTCGGCGATGGCTGTGAAACGCGCTGCTATGTCGACACCGGCCCTATCGTCGAGCGCGGCTATGCGCAGCGCGCGGGTGTCGGCTGGATTGGCAAGAATACCTGCGTGCTGAACCAGCAGCAGGGATCGTGGATGCTGCTGGGCGTCATCGTCACCTCGTTGGAACTTGCGCCTGAAGCCGCGGCCATTCCCGCCATCGATCGCTGTGGTACCTGCACGCGCTGCATCGAGGCGTGTCCCACGGACGCCTTGATTGCGCCGCGGCAGATGGATGCTTCGCGCTGCATCTCCTATCTCACGATTGAAAAGAAGGGCAGCATCCCCGAAGACCTGCGGGCGGGCATGGGACGCCAGATTTTTGGCTGCGACATCTGCCAGGACGTTTGCCCCTGGAACCGGCGCGCACCGATTGCGGCCTCCAACGCATTGCCCGCGCGCCATGAACTTGTGAATCCCGCGCTGGCATGGCTTGGCAGCATGGACGGACCAACGTTCAACCGATGGTTTCGCGGCTCGCCGCTGGAACGTACACGGCGCAAACGGGTTCTGCGCAATGTTGCTATCGCGATGGGCAACAGCGGGGACCGCACATTTCTCTCGCAACTTCAACAGTGGGCTGAGGGTGAGGACAGCGTTCTCGCGGAAGCGGCCACCTGGGCGGTCGGACGCATCGAAAGATTGAGAACAGAAACTGGGAATTGAGCACAAAGTCCGCGTCACACAATCTTCCGCAACCTGAACCCCTACACTGAGCGAATGGCCGACGAACGACCTGACAAGGCGGAAATTTCCGCCCCTGATGCCGGCGACGAAAAAGTCGGAATGAATCTCGCCGCCGCGCCTGCGCGGCCGGTAGCTGATAGCGCGACCTGGGCGCAGATCAAGGCGCTGGGTCTCTACATGACCAAGACCGAAGTGCATACCTATGCCTTCAGCGTCGCGGCGCAGGTGATCCTTTCCCTTTTCCCGTTCATCGTCATGATGCTCACTATCTCGGAGCGCGTCTTCCACTCGGAGAAGATGTCGGACGTTGTGACCGAGATGATGAAGAACTTCCTGCCTAACAACCAGGACTTCGTGATGCGTAACATGCGCGCGCTGGCCTTCGCGCACACACAGACGCGGGTCTTTTCGCTGATCATGCTGTTCATCACCGTCACCGGTGTGTTCCTTCCGCTGGAAGTGGCGTTGAACAGCGTTTGGGGAGTGAAGAAGAATCGCAACTATCTTCACAACCAGCTGGTGTCGATCGGCCTGGGCCTTGGTGTTGCCGCGCTGGCAATGACCTCCGTGGTGCTCAGCGCTTCGCAGCGCACGGTGCTGGACTGGGTCTTCTTCGGCCATACCGACAATGTGATTTTCGGCTTTATCGCGAAGTTCTTTCTGCAGATCTTCGGTCTGATCGCCAGCATCGGTTTGTTCTTCCTGATTTACTGGGGGCTGCCCAACCGCAAGGTGCCGGCACGCGCGGTGCTGCCGACAGCGATTGTGATGGGTGTGCTCTGGACAGGGGCGAAGTATCTGTACATCTTCGCGCTGCCTCACCTCGACTTCCGTTCCGTGTACGGTCCGTTCGAAGTCTCGGTCGGGCTGATGATGTGGGCGTTCATCTCAGGACTACTGTTGCTGGCTGGAGCATACGTGTCGGCAACAAGACAGGCGCTGCGCGAAGCGCACGAACAGGAACTGAAGGCGGCGGCCGCAAAGTAGCCGCTACTTGATAGTGGTGTGGGGAAAGCGAAAACCACTCAAGAGGCTTTTCTTCCAAGTCGTCCAGCGCCGCAGGCGACTGTGATGGGCGAAATGAGGCGACCGTTTCATTGGTCGTCGGAAAGGTCACGAACTCACACACGAGCAGGCCTGCAAGCGCCAACGGCGCGACATATACCAGCATGGGGCGAAGCCCCATGGAAAGTGTTGTTATAAGGGCGAGGGCTGAAGGCCCGACATATAACCAGTCTTGGAAGCGGGCCTATGGCCACAGCCTCCACGCCCGGCGAGTCCTACATTTTCGGCGACATGAGTGAAGGCATATGTCGGGCCTTCAGCCCTTCAAAATCCTGCGTGGCCAACCATGGGGTTGCACCTCCCCAGCGAGCAAAACAAAGAGCGCTCGCCGGGGTCCCCGTTCCACCCCATGCTGGTATATGCCGCGCCGTTGGCGCTGTACTGTTCCACCATCAGCAATAAGGGCCACACATTGTCTCCGGATGCCAGCGCTGGCTTTTTGCCAGGAAAACGACCACCACTCTCTAACGAAACCACAGCATCCGGGAATTACTTCACGGTGAACCACGCGACAGCCATGTCGTTGGGGTGTTTGCCTGCGGGTAGCAGCGTGACCAGGCCGGGACCGTTGCGGCTCTGCATGCGTAGCAGCGCTACATCGCCGGATCCCGTATCGGCGACAAGCAATAGATGCTCGTCTCTTGAGAATGCGATGGCGGCAGGGCTTGCTCCGGTGCGCACCCCCGTCACCAGGCGCCCATCATCGATGCTGTAGAGCGTGGCCGAATCGGCGCCGGAGTTCGTGACCCACAGGCTGGAATCGTCAATGCTTATCACCGCGCGGGTTGGCTTGGAGCCGATGATGTAGGTGCCGCTGACTTCGTTCGTCCAGGTTGAAATCTCGGAGATGCTGTCGGAGTCGCGGTTTACAGAGAAGACTTCGCCGCCATCGGGCTTCAGGGCGAGGTAGGTCGGGCTCTGTCCCACATCCAGCAGAGCCAGCATCTGGTCGTGCTGCAGGGAGGCATCCTGCTGGCCTCGCCATGAAGTTGGGGCAGCGCCGAGCCAGATCGCCATCACGCGATGGGCATCGGTGCAGGCGATGAATGCTTTCGACGAGTCAGGAAGGATCACGACGTCGGTCGCGCCCGCGCATCCTGCGAATGCGTTGCGCAGCTGCAACGGTTGCTGGCCGGGTTCGCCGATCGAGTAGACGGAAACGCTCCCGGCGGCGTGATTCGAAACCACCAACGTGCGATTGTCGGGAGCAACGCGTGCCTGCCATGGCTGCTCGCCTGTTGCTGCTACTGCAATCTCACGACGCTTCTCCAGGTCCAGAACGCTGACCGTATTCGAGCCCGAGTTGGCGACATAGGCACGTTTGCCGTTGGGGTCAACGTCGATGAAGTGCGGTGTCCGGTGGACGCCGATGGTTGCTGCTACTTCATTCTTCTCAGCATCAATCACGCTGACCGAGTCGCCGCCGGTATTCACCGCGTAGACCTCGTTACGGTGTGTGTTGACGGCCAGGCCCATGGGATCGTGGCCGACCTGCAGCACACGGTCCTGCCGGAGGTAGACCAGGTCCAGCACGGCGACCGTATCTGACGCTCCATCCGTGACATAGGCGAACTCGCGGTAGCCCGGCGGGTAGCTGGGGAAGCGGTTCGCATTGCAGCTAGCAAGGCCCAGCGGCAGCAGCAGAAGCGCGGCAGCAGGCAGCAAAGAGCGGCGGTCGGGGAACTGGGCCATGGATGCTGTTGAAGACCTTTGAGGTCTCTTGAGTCTATGGAGCGCGGTGCGGGGCACGCAACCGGGAAGAAATTTGTCGTCTTGCGAAACTTTTCCGCAGCGACGCCTGTCTACGCCTTGGAGCGACCGTCAACACGAGCGGCCGCGTCAGGCATGACTCCTCGGAACAACGGGGTCGGTTTGCTCCGGCTCCGTTGCTTTTTTCCAGCGCAGGGACTTGCGCCACTGGAGCAGCAGCCACGTTCCATATCCAAACTGCATGATCCAGACTGCGCAATACGCGTAGACCAGGTGCCGCTGCGCCAGGGTTTGGAATCCGATCATGCTGCCTCCGCGGTGTCGTCGCCGCCATTCAGAAAATCCATTGCGGTTGCGTCCTGGAAGCGCTGTTTGCGGCGTTCGACCACATAGCGCACGCCGATGATCAGCAGACCCCACATCAGCCATGCGCCCACATTCCAGAGAACCGCAGGCACCATGCTCTTGTCGATGCCGGCATCTTCGCCACCGCCGAACACCGGTGCGGGGTGTTGCGTGCGCCACCAGCGAATGGATTCAAAGCAGATGGGAATATCCACGGCTGCGAAGATTGCCAGCACCGCCGCAATCAGGGCGGTTTGTCCACCAGCGGAAAAGCGCCGCACGATGAGGTAGCTCACGTAGAGCAGCCACAGCAGCAGGTAGGTGGTCAGCCGCGCGTCCCATGCCCACCAGATGCCCCAGGCAGCCCGTCCCCACAGCATGCCGGTGGCAAGGCCGATGGAAGCGTAGAGCACCGTGGCTTCCGCGGAAGCTACTGCGAGAGCGTCCGCAGCCTGGGCTCGCTGCTTGTTGCGATCGCGCAGAAACAGGTAGGCGAGCGAGGCGAAGCAGTTCACATACGGCCAGACGAAGCTCAGGATGGTATGCGGGAAGTGATAAAAGAACACGCGATACAGGTCGCCCATAGTCGCTTCACGCGGCGCTGTCGCGGCCTCATACAAACCGATGCCAAGAGCGACAAACGTCAAGACGAGCCACAACGGCCCGAACCACTGCATTGTGCTGGAACGTTTCACCACACTGTATTTTATCGTGCGGGGCCTGCGGTCGACGCCGCTAATCGGCGTTCGGAGCACTACTCGGCGTGCAGGATGGTCTCAAAAAACAGGATGCACGCCGTGGTGAAGACCACGTCGTAGGCGATCAACACCTTGATCCAGAGGTTTGGAGGGAACTCATTGGTCAGGACGTGGGTCGTTGCCTGGGTCATGGCCAGAAGCGCCGGCATCGCGATCGGGAACAAGACCAGCGGTAACAACAGTTCGCGGTTGCGGCTGCGCAGGCCGAGAGCTGCAAAGAAGGTGCCGTTGATCACCAGAGCCCAGGTCCCCAGCGGCAGAATCAGCAGCAGCAGCCAGGCATTGCCCAGGATATGCAGGTTGTAGAACACGACAAAGACCGGCGCCAGGATCACTTCGACCGCAGTGACGAACAGAAAGTTCGCCAGCGCTTTGCCGAGAAACAGGGTGGACGCCGGTGCGGGCACAAGCCGCTGCGCTTCGAGGACTTGATTACGCTGCTCGCGTGCCCAGGACTGGTTCAAGGCCGTCATGGCCGCAAACAGCAGACCCACCCACAGCAAGCCGCCGCTGATCTGGCGAGTCGTGGCGGGATAGGCGCCGGGGTCGAAAGCCATCGCAAACACCACGACAACCAGCAGCGCGAAAAACAGCATGCCATTGATGGAATCGCGCGCACGCCACTCCAACTGCAGGTCTTTTCGCAAATGCGTCCACACGTAGTGCGCGTAGGTCATCTCCAACATCGTACCTGCGTCTCTGAGTAGCGCTTATGCTTGGCGTATGTCCTCTATGCCGCAAGCAGTTCGCGTGAAGCGTCTGCATCCCGATGCCATGTTGCCCGATTACCAATCCGCAGGCGCCGCCTGCTTCGATCTGCATACGCTGAATGCCGAACACGTTACGCGGGACTCGCCTGCGGTATGCCGCACAGGGCTGGCCTTTGAAGTGCCCGAAGGCTACGTGATGCTGGTGTATTCGCGCTCCGGCCATGGCTTCAAGGCGGGCGTTCGGCTTTCCAACTGCGTGGGCGTCATCGATTCGGACTACCGTGGTGAAGTGATGGTGAAGCTGACCAGCGACGGTGGCTCACTGACGGTCAGTGCTGGCGATCGCATCGCACAGGCGATGATCGTCCCCGTTCCACGTGTGCGGCTGGAGTGGGCTGATGAGTTGAGCGACACCCACCGCGGAGAAGGCGGTATGGGCAGCACGGGATGATGCTCGAGCGCGCTCGATCATTATGCGACTTCGCCAGCCCCAGAGAAGACCGTTTCATCGGGAGAAAAGGCCCGTGTAGCTCTGTTCCGTAAACACCCTGATCGAAATCAATCTAGCGTTCCTGGGCACCGTGCCAGATGCGTAAAATCTCAACCGCGTCTTCACAGATTCTGTAAACCGCGAGGTAGGGCAAAGGGGTGAAGACGAGTTCGCGGGTTCCAGTAACCTTGCCTTTCCGGCCGAGCAGAGGGTTTCTGACCAGGTTGTTACACCCGTCATAAATCGCTTTTACCACTTGCCGGGCTGCGCGAGGTTTGTCCCTTTGGATGTAGCGAGAGATAGCGTAAAGGTCGTCTGCGGCAAGCTCGGTCCAGCGGATTCGCATTAGCTTTTGAGAATCGCTTCCACGTTCGCCCAAACTTCGGCGCCATCCACGAATTCACCGCGATCGGCTGAAGCGATGCCTTCCGCGACATCAGCCCGGAACACTCCATCTTCGTGAAGCAATCGCAATGCCGCATCCTTCACCAGTTGTTCAGGATCGACGCCACTGCAATGCGCAATTTGGGAAAGTCGAGCTTCCTGTTCGGGAGTGAATTCAAGCTGCATATCCCTACGCTAGGCAACCAGATCCATCCATGTCAACATTTCTGTTGCAGCGTGGCTCGTAGAGTCCATCGCGATTTCCATCGCAGCCGCGCTTGCACCGCATCGCGACACGTGATACAAACAATCCATTCCATCCGTGCAAACGGATCGAATTTCATGCAGAGTGGTTGAGGGACGAGCCCTTTGACGCCACGACAACCGGACAGAAGATAGTACCGGTGTCAACTCTCGCCTGGTGACAGGACACATGAGATTCGGCGGGAGCAGTGCGTCTATTTGACGTCCATTTACCCCGCTTTCTCTCTTTCCCCCCACCAGACAATCGAGAGCGGTGTCATAGCCAGCAGGACCCCTTAGCCATGGGAGCTGTCACCATGGAGACTTCCTGTACGGTTTATGAATTGCGTTGCAACGAGTGCGGCAAGAGCTTCGGCAATCGCCCGCAGTCGGCCTGCGATGAGTGCCTCGCACCGCTCGAAGTGCAGTACGATCTCGAGTCCGTGCGTGGCCGTTTTACCCGCGAGAAGATCGCGGCGGGGCCTGCCAACATCTGGCGCTACAAGGACCTGCTGCCCATTCCGCAGGGCTATCAGCCGGATATCCCCGTAGGGTTCACGCCGCTGGTGCGGGCCAAAAATCTTGGCAAGCGCATTGGCGCCCAGAATCTCTACATCAAGAACGATTCGGTTTGCTTTCCGACGCTGAGCTTCAAAGACCGCGTGGTCAGCGTTGCGCTTGCGAATGCGCAGGCATTTGGATTCACCACGGTCGGGTGCTCGTCCACCGGCAATCTTGCCAACTCCGTTGCAGCGCAGGCTGCGCGTCTCGGTCTCAAGGCATGCATTTTGGTGCCCGCCGATCTCGAGCCCGCCAAGATTTTGAACACGCAGGTGTACGGCGCGCGCCTGGTGCGCATTGACGGCAACTACGACCACGTCAACCGCCTGTGCACGCTGATCGCGGATGAGTACAACTGGGGCTTCGTCAATGTGAACCTGCGCCCGTATTACGCGGAAGGCTCCAAGACCGTGGGCTATGAGATCGCCGAGCAACTCGGCTGGCGCTTGCCCGACAACGTCGTCGTGCCCATGGCCGGCGGCTCGCTGATCCGCAAGATCCGCAAGGCGTTCAACGAACTGATCGCGCTCGGCCTGGTGGAAGCGAAGCCGGTGCGCTTCTTCGGTGCGCAGGCCACGGGCTGCTCGCCCATCAGCCACGCGGTGAAGCAGGGCTGGGATTACATTGAGCCGCAGCGGCCCAACACCATCGCACGCTCGCTGGCGATCGGGAATCCGGCCGACGGCCCGGCTGCCGCGAAGATGATTGCGCAGTGCGGCGGCTATGCGGAGGACGTTTCCGATGTCGAAGTCGTTTCCGGCATCCAGGAGCTCGCGGAAACCGAAGGCATCTTCACGGAAACAGCCGGCGGCGTGACCACGGCTGTGACAGCAAGGCTCTATTCACACGGTCGCATCAGCCCGGATGAAACCACGGTCGTCTGCATCACCGGCAATGGGTTGAAGACGACCGACGCGCTTCAAGGCCGCTATGCGGCGGAGCGCGCGGTGAAGCCGCGGCTGGCGGAGTTCGACGCGTATCTTCGCGAGCTGGATGGCTCGGTCGAAGACGAAACAACAGACGAGCTTGAGCTCGCAGGAGGAGTGCGATGAGCGTAAAAATTACTCTGCCGACGGCATTGGCCCGGCACACCGAAGGTCAGAAGTCGTTTCAATCGGAAGCGCAAAATCTGCCGGGCCTGCTGGCTGAATTCGATTCCAAGTTCCCGGCACTGGCGCAGAACGTGAAGGACGATGCCGGCCGTCTGCGCAAGTTCATCAACGTCTATGTCAACGACGAAGACATCCGCTTCCTTGGCGGTGACGCGCACCAGTTCGAAGATGGCGATGAGGTCATGTTGATTCCGTCGATCGCCGGCGGCCACTGTGGCCCGCACCGCTTTCTGACGCTGCCCTACGACGGATCCGTTCTGTAGCCGAATAGCACAACAAGAAACGCGGTGAGACCAAGTCTCGCCGCGTTTCTTTTCATCCAGCAATACCTTGGGTGCAATACCGTGGGTGCCCCATTCATGAGCGGCTTTATCGCTCATGAGTGGGCCGGCACGAAATTCTGTGCCGGCAATGACAAACAGCAGATCCCCTGCGGGTCAGGGTCCCTGTCAGGCGGTCTTTTGCCTGAACGGGGTGAGGCGATGACAGAAAGAAAAGCGAAGCGTCACGGTTAGCGCAGAGTCTACGGCCGATAGCTCTCCAGCCGCCGCGCCGCTTCCTCCAACTCCGCATCCTTCTTCGCGAAGCAGAAACGCAGCAGGTTCTCGCCGCGGTTCACACCATGCGCATCCGTTCCAAAGAACGCTGAGCCCGCAACCGCCGCGACACCTGTGTCCGCAAGCAAGCGGCGTGCTTTGACCTTGGCGTCGGCGCCGGGGATTGCGCTCGAATCGGCGAGCACGTAATACGCACCATCGGGAATCGAAGGCGCCATCCCCGCGCGTGAAAGCGCGGCACAGATTTTGTCACGCTTGGCCTCGTACTCGGTGGCGAGGTCGTTGTAGAAGCTTTCCGGCAGAGCAAGCAGACCGGCGGCCGCGCCATGCTGCAAGGGCGAGGGCGCGCACACATACGTCAGATCATGGAAGTAGCCGATGGCCGGCAGCCAGCGCTCACTTGCGGCGAGGTACCCAAGCCTCCATCCGGTTACGGAAAACGTCTTCGAAAATCCCGAGATGGTCACCGTACGTTCCGCCATGCCGGGCAGCGTGGCGATGCTGTGATGACGCTTTCCGTCATAGATGAAGTACTCATACATCTCATCGGTGAAGACGAAGAGATCATGCCGGATGGCGAACTCCGCAAGCATCTGCAGTTCGACTTCCGTAAAGACCTTGCCGGAGGGATTGGAAGGCGAATTCAGGATGATCGCACGCGTGCGTTCGGAGACCGCGGCCTCCAGGCGTTCCACGTCCAGTGCCCAATCCGGCGCATGGAGCGTTACCACCACCGGCTTCACGCGCTGCGAACGCAGGGTCGCGATGTGGTAGCCGTAAAACGGTTCGAGGACGATACATTCATCGCCGGGATTCAGCAGCGCCAGCAGCGCGGCGTGGAGTGCGCCGGTTGCTCCACTGGTTACCAGCACTTCGCGGTTTGGGTCGACATCCATTCCGTTGAACGCGGCGAACTTCTGAGCGATCCCTTCACGCAGCGAGGCGATGCCATCGAGCCGCGTGTAGATATTGAGCCCGCTGCGGATGGCGTCGATCGCCGCTTCCACCACCGGATGCGGCGGGTCGGTGTCACATACGCCCTGCGCCATGTTGATGCCGTTCAGAGCGGCACACGACACAGTCATCGCGCGAATTTCCGACTGCGTGGTACCGGGTGCGAGTTCGCTTAGCTGCAGGCTGGAACCGATGGCGGGAGCTTCGAGCATAAGCGATTGTATGTCTGTCTCCGCTTTCCCTGCACGCCGCAAAAGCATGCGAGATCCAGAAGCGCCAGCATGCGAGATCCAGAAGCGCCCAGAGGTGTCGCCAGGGCGGAATCATGAGAAATGCTCTAATGCGCAGCTAACTGCTCCGGGTCAGGCTTGGCCGCTTTGGGCGGCAGGCGCATGATCCACACCAGTGGAGAGAGGCAAGCGACAACGGCCGCAAGAATGGCGAACGCATTGCGATACGCCAGCATGCCGGCCTGGCGTTGCATCTGCGCATAGATCTGTGCGATGGCTGGGCCACGTGCTGCGGCGATACTGCTATGGGTAGCGGCTGCAAACCGGCTTATTTGACTGAGCAGCGCTGCGGACCCAGCCCACAAATTGCTGCCCAGGTTCATCTGCTGGACCTGTTGCGAGCGCGCAAGATACGTCGTCAGCAGGGCTGTGCCCGCGGAACCGCCCATGTTGCGTGCAAAGTTGGAAAGGGCGGAGATCTGGTTGCTCTTTTCCCGCGGTACGCCCACGTAGTTCAAGGTGCTGATCGGGATAAAGATGAACGGCAATCCCACCACCTGCAGCATGCGCCATAGTGTGGCCGTGCCATAGCTTGTATAGAGATCGAGCCGCGTCAGGTTGAAGAGACCTGCGGCAACGGCCAGGTAGCCGAACATCACCATCAAGCGCGGATCGCCTTTGCCCAGGGTTCGCCCTGCGACCGCCATCATCACCATCATCACGAAGCCGGCGGGCGACAGCACCATGCCCGCTCGTTCAGCCGTATAGCCCAACAGCACCTGGAGATACTGCGGGATCAGCACGGTTGACCCGAAGAGCACCATGCCCAGGACCAACTGCAGGAAAACGGCTGTACCGAAGTTGCGGTTCTTCAGCAGCTTCAAATCCACAATGGGGTCGGGATGCTGCCATTCCCAGAGGGCAAAGAAGGTCAGGATGCAAACCGCCAGCAGCGCCGTAATCTGAATTTCCGGGGAACCGAACCAGTCCTTTTCCTGGCCCTTGTCGAGTGTGAACTCCAGCAGTCCCACGCCGATCGCCACGGCGGCCAGACCTATGTAGTCGATCGGATCGCGGCGCTTGGTGCGTGCGGTGACCTCGGGCGGGTCTTCCACCATACGCTGCGAAAGCCACAGGGAAAGCAGGCCGAACGGCAGGTTGATGAAGAAGATCCAGTGCCAGTTGTAGTTGTCGGTAATCCAGCCGCCCAGCGTGGGGCCGATGGCCGGAGCGACGACGACTGCCATGCCATAAAGGGCAAACGCCTGGCCGCGCTTTTCAATCGGAAAGGTGTCCGCGAGGATGGCCTGTTCGCTGGGGGCGAGGCCACCGCCGCCAAGCCCCTGCAGAATACGCGCAACGATCAGCAAGGGAAGCGTGGGTGCAAGTCCGCAGAACAGCGAGCAGACCGTGAACATGACCACGCAGCTCATATAGAAACGCTTGCGGCCGATACGGTTGGAAATCCAGCCCGAGATGGGCAGAATGATGGCCGAGGAAACCAGGTAGCTGGTCAACACCCAAGTGGCTTCGTCCTGGGAGGCGCCCACGGATCCGGCAATATGCGGCAGCGCCACGTTGGCGATGGAGGTATCCAGCACCTCCATGAAGGTGGCGATGGTCACCGTCAGCGCAATGAGCCAGGGATTGTGTTTGGGTTTCCAGGGGGTCTGGATCATCGCGATATCAGCCTACTGATAGAATATATCAGGGTACTGATATGTCCGCGTCAAAGCCAACCGCGAAAGCTGCCGCCATCCGGAGGACAACCCTGGGTGTGCGCGAGTACCTGAACGGCTACCGGGCACTATTGGAAGATGTTCTCCGCCAAGAAGGCCTGACGTTGCCTCAGCTTCGCATGCTGAAAGCCGTCGCCGATCAGAGCACCGAGGTCAGCAGCGCGGCGATCGCACGTTTCTGCCAGATCACTCCGCAAACGCTGCAGACCATGCTGGAACGCGCGGTGCGTGAAGGCTGGGTCGTGCGCGGAACGTCGGAGCGGAACCATCGGATCATCACGGCTTCGCTGACGCCTAAGGGCGAAGCGCTTCGTGAGCGCGGTCTGGATGTTGCCGCGGAACTTGAGCAGATGCTGTGGAAGGGCGTTTCAAGGAAGGCGATCGAAGGGATGAACGACGTTCTGGATCGCAGTCTTGCGAATCTGCATGCCGAAGCTGATCGTCGTCAGGCGAAGAGCTAGTGCATTGAAATCCATCCAAGCGCCAACGGCGCGTTCTATACCAGCCCAGGGCGAAGCCCTGGGTATCGAACCTTTGCGAATTTGAGGGCTGAAAGCCCGACCTATAGTGGCGCCACCATAGGTCGGGCCTTCAGCCCTCAGCTTCCTTATATTCGCTGCACCCAGGGCTTCGCCCTGGGCTGGTATAGAACGCGCTTTCAGCGCTGCAAATCCTAAAGCCTGCAGATCAACAGTTCGCGTTCGTAGATCATTTCCGGCGGCAGATGGTCGTGGAGCAGAAGGAACAGCTCTTCGTGATCCATCACTTCACGGCGCCAGGCTGAGCGATCTACCTGCTGCAGCTCTTCGAACTGCTCACGCGGCAGATCGAGACCGTCCCAATTCATGTCGTTGTAATACGGTGTCCAGCCGATCGCGGTTTCCTTACCTTGGGCGCGGCCGCGTACGCGGTCCACGATCCACTTCAGCACACGCATGTTCTCACTGAAGCCGGGCCACAGGAATTTGCCGTCGGCATTCTTGCGGAACCAGTTCACGTGGAAGACGCGCGGTGTGGCCGTCAACTCCCGCTGCATCTTCAGCCAGTGCCGGAAGTAGTCGCCCATGTGGTAGCCACAGAAGGGAAGCATGGCCATGGGGTCGCGGCGGACTTTGCCCAACGCGCCACCGGCTGCGGCGGTCGTTTCCGAACCCATTGTCGCCCCGAGATACACACCGCTGGTCCAGTTGAAGGACTGGAAGACAAGCGGAATGGTGGTGGCGCGGCGTCCGCCGAAGAGAAACGCGGAAATGGGAACGCCTTCCGTCGACTCCCAGGCTGCGAGATCGATCGATGGGCACTGCACTGCGGGCGCCGTGAAGCGTCCGTTCGGATGCGCCGCCGGCTTGCCGGTTTCCTTGCCGATCGCCGGAGTCCAGCGCTCACCACGCCAGTCGGTGCACTCGGCGGGCGGCTCATCGGTCATGCCTTCCCACCACACACCGCCTTCAGGAGTGAGCGCGACGTTGGTGAAGATGCTGTTGCGCGAGAGCGTGGCCATCGCATTGGGGTTGGTCTTGGCGCTGGTTCCAGGCGCGACGCCGAAGAAGCCCGCTTCAGGATTGATGGCGCGAAGCTGGCCGTTGGCGTCGGGCTTGATCCAGGCGATATCGTCGCCCACAGTCCAGACCTTCCAGCCATCGAAGCCTTCCGGCGGAATCATCATCGCGAAATTTGTTTTGCCGCAAGCGGATGGGAAAGCGGCGGCGACGTAGGTCTTTTCGCCCTGCGGGCTTTCCACGCCCACGATGAGCATGTGCTCCGCCATCCAGCCTTCATCGCGCGCAATGTTCGAAGCGATGCGCAGGGCAAAGCACTTCTTGCCCAGCAGCGCATTGCCGCCGTAGCCAGAACCATAGCTCCAGATCTCACGCGTTTCGGGGAAGTGAACGATGTACTTGGTGTCGTTCTGCGGCCAGGAAACGTCCTGCTGCCCGGGCGCGAGAGGAGCGCCTACCGAATGCATGCACGGCACGACGCGCTTGATGTCCTTATCGATTTCCGCAAAAACCGGAGCGCCGATGCGCGCCATGATGCGCATGTTCACGACGGCATACGCCGAGTCGGTAAGCTGCACGCCGATCTGCGACATGGGCGAGCCGATCGGCCCCATGGAGTAGGGCAACACGTACATCGTGCGTCCCTGCATGCAGCCCTTGAACAGCGCCTTCAGTTTGCGGCGCATGACGAAAGGATCTTCCCAGTTGTTGGTCGGCCCAGCGTTGTCTCTGGACAGCGAGCAGATGAATGTGCGGTCTTCCACGCGAGCCACGTCGTTGGGACTGGAGCGAGCGTAATAGCAGCCGGGCCACAAATCCTGGTTCAACCTGGTGAACGTCCCGGCATCGACGAGCTGCTGGCAAAGCCACTCATTCTCCGCGTCTGAGCCATCGATCCAATGGATCGCCGATGGCTGACAGAGATCGGCCATCTTTTCTACCCAGCGGACCAAGTGCTTATTGGTGGTCAGCACCCTGGTGGATGTTGGTGCTGCATGTCGTTCGGCTGTCGCCACATTACCCTCCGATGCTTCAGGCGTTGCAAATTGCTCTGCTTCAAAACCCTAGTCTTTTGTGTGCCGGTCTGTCTTCCCCTTCATTCGATAATCGCTCGCCAATCTTCCGAATACCGCCCGGGCCGTGAAGCCCGGAACGGGCATCAACATGATCTTCCTGATCTCCGCGGCGCTTGAGCTTTAGACGCCAATCGGGCCGGGAGTTCACCCCTCCATTGGGCTTTGCATGTCGCATGGCGTGCACAAGAAAATGGTAGTGTGGCGGTTTGTTGAAGCGGAGTCCTTTGCGACCGAAGAGATATTCGGGCATCGAATCTTGTGGAATGTTTTTGGAGGTCATGAAATGGCCGTAGCAGTGGCAGGCAGAAGACCGCGCGTGGTCGTAGTCGGCGCGGGGTTCGGTGGAATCCATGCAGCGTTGGCGTTAGGCAAACTGCCGGTGGATGTCACCGTCGTCGATCGCAAGAATCACCATACCTTTCAACCCTTGCTCTACCAGGTTGCGCTGGCTGTGTTGTCGCCGGGCGAAATTGCGCAGCCCATTCGCAGCATCCTGCGCAACAGCACCAACACCCAGGTCATCATGGATGAGGTCATGCGCTTCGACACAACGGAGCATCGCGTGATGCTGAAGAGTGGCGCGGAACTTATCTATGACTTTCTGGTGGTGGCAACGGGCTCCACGCACAGCTACTTCGGCAAGGATGAGTGGGCCAAACTCGCTCCGGGCCTTAAGACGTTGGAAGATGCGACAGAAATCCGCCGCCGGGTACTGTTGGCTTTTGAGCTTGCGGAACGGCAGAAGCTTGAAACCGGTTCGCACCCGCCCTTGAATTTTGTGATCGTAGGCGGCGGCCCGACAGGAGTCGAACTTGCCGGAGCCATCTCGGATATCGCCAAGCTTTATATGGCGAACGATTTCCGCCACATCGACCCGCATCAGGCACAGGTGCTGATCCTGGAAGGCTCTCCGCACATTCTCGGTGCGTACCCGCAGGATCTGCAGGACAAAGCTGTTCAGCAACTGACGAAGCTTGGAGTTCGCACCCGTATCAACGCGCACGTCTCGGATATCCAGCCCGGCTATGTGATGGTGGGCGATGAGCGGGTGGAAAGCGTGTGCACGTTGTGGGCGGCCGGTGTGCAGGCCTCGCCGCTGGGCAAGCTGCTGGGGGTGGAACTCGATCGCCGCGGCAGCGTGTTGGTGGATGGGCATCTGAATCCCGCGGGCCATCCGGAAATCTTCATCCTTGGCGACCTCGCTCACTTCGAGCAGGACGGGAAACAGGTTCCGGGCGTCGCGCAGCCGGCGATGCAGATGGGCGACTACGCCGCCAAGCGTATCGGCCTGATGGTGGAGCATCGCGAAGGCCCGCAGAAGCCATTCCGCTACTTCGACAAGGGCGACATGGCCACGATCGGACGCAAGGCCGCGGTAGCGCGCATCGCGTGGCCGTTCCACGCGCACTGGAGCGGCTTCATGGCCTGGATGACGTGGCTGGTGGTACACATCTTCTTCCTCATCGGCTTCCGCAACCGCATCTCGGTCTTCAGTGACTGGGTCTACACCTACTTCCGCTTCGAAGATGGTGTGCGGCTGATTGTTGGGTCACAGGATCTACCGGGCTGGAATACGGTTGCGCCCAGTCCAGCGCCGGCGACGGATGAGACGCCCGGGCCTTGAGTCTGGCCTTGGCATACGGCGCTGACCATGCACGACGTGAGATGATGCGTGCGTGGTCACCTTTTCTCGAACGCTCACGCTTGTGGAATACCGCGCCGCGAACCAATTGATGCTTCGCAACGGGACTGTCAGTCACCGTTTCGTGTACTGGTTTACGTTGCGAATTTTGCCAGCGGTGAGTGTGCTCATGCTGGCATTTTTGTTATATGCCGCGATATACCAGAACAGGGCCGGTGAGGTCTCCATTGCGATTCTCATCAGCGCTGGGGCCTTTCTTTATCTCTTATCGCAGCCCCTGTTGCTGCGATTGAAGTTGAAAAGAATGCACCATGCGCAGCGCCTTGATAGCACGTGGACGATTGAGGTTTCTGACGATGGCATCCGCAGTAACCTTGAAGGAATTGCGGATACGAAATTCAATTGGGCCTACTTCGATAAGGTGGTTGACGGTAAGGATTACTTTTTATTCGTGAATACGCGAAGGCCGTCGTTCATAACTTTTGCCAAAAGAAAACTGAGTCAGCCCGAGCTTGCGGAACTTCGTGCTTTTGGTGGGGCACACGTGACTGACCCCTCTTGATGAATTTCAGGCACCCATGATCATCCCATGATGCATCCCACGCGTTGAGTACGTTCGCACGTAATTTGCATGTGGGAGCGCAGCACCATGGCCCAGGCAGTTCAAGTCAAGGACCGCAAGGTCCGTTATGCAGTGGTAGGTATCGGTTGGATTTCCCAGACCGCATTTCTTCCCGGAGTCGAGCACACCGGCAACAGTGAAGTGACAGCGTTCGTGACCAGCCACGAAGAGAAAGCTGCCAGGGTCGGCGAGAAGTACGGCGTCGACTCCATCTACAGCTACGACGAATATGACCAGCTGCTCGCTTCGGGCAGCATTGACGCGGTGTATCTCGCCACGCCGAATTTCGATCACACCGGCTACGCGGTGCGGGCGCTGGACGCGGGGATCCACCTGCTGCTGGAAAAACCCATGGCTACCTGCGTGGAAGATTGCGAGAAGATCATCGCTGCCTCTGAGCGTTCCGGCGCGAAGCTGATGATTGCCTATCGCCTGCATCATGAGCCCGGAACGCTGAAGGCTTTTGCGGTCGCTCGCAGCGGCAGACTGGGCCATCTTCGTTATTTCAACTCCAGCTTTTCACAGCCGGTGAGCGGGCAGAATCATCGAGCGAAGAATGGCTATTGGGCAGGCCCGGTACCGGACATGGGTCCGTATCCTATCAACACGGCTCGCAATCTGTTCGGCGCCGAGCCGCTCGAGGTCTCCGCCATGGGCATCAAGTCGGATCCTGAGCGCTTTCGCGACTTTCACGACACCGTTGCGGTCAACCTGCGTTTTCCCGGCGACCGGCTGGCGTCCATGGTCATGAGCTACAACGGCGCGGACCTCGATGACTTTCGCATCGTGGGTACGCTGGGTGACTTGTTTTCGCAGCCGGCATTCCAGGTGGGCGCTGCGATGGAGCACATTACGACCATCGGCACCCACAAGACCGAAGAGAGCTTCCCCAAGACCGACCATTTCGGCGGCGAGCTCAAATACTTCTCCGATTGCATCCTCAACAACCGCCGTCCTAAGGCGGATGGTGAGGAAGGCCTGCTCGACATCCGTGTGATCGCTGCCGTCGAACGTGCGCTGGAAACAGGCGAGCCGCAAACGCTGGAACCGTATGTTCGCAGACGCCGGCCAACGGTGGATCAGGTAGAAAAACTCAGCGCGACGAAAGAGCCGCAGTTAATCGACGCGCACAAGCCCAGCGAAGGGAGGTAGAGCATATTTCTTAATCTCAACGCGAATAGACGGTGCTCTCAGCGACACCTTTGAACCGGCCCTGCCCTTGCCACTTCCGAGTTGGCCGTTTCTCAGGGTGAAAAGAGTTTGGGCGTTTTTTCGAGGATCCTCCAGGTATAGCTTCTTTCGTACTGCATCCATCTGAGCTCATGCGCCTACGATGAGCGTGTCTCCAGGAGAGAGGGTGCGGAGCCGTTTCCCTCCAACGAAAACGGGCCCTGCTGAAACTTGAGGCGCTACGACGCCATCCACACCGCTCAAGATCCATCGATGTGCACGAGCGCGCGATAGTACGACGCGCGCGACCGGCTTCTCATCTCACCCCACCGTGTCAATGTCGAAGAGAAAGGCTCCCCCAATGCCGAAGGACCATAATGCGCTATTCCAGCAGAACCCCTTAGCCTTCATGAGGAAGTACAGTTGCAAGCCCATCGATCGTATTTCTAACTACAACGGTTTGGCGGATCCCAAAAAGCTTGGCTTTGGTGAAACGACCACTGACTACACGCTCCGCAGAATCCACGAATCTGGCAGGATCGCCTACCTGGACTTTGAGAAGATCAGCCATACATCCACAAGTCCCACGACTGGCCAGGTCGTGGTGAAGGGGAGCTATTTGCCGCATTCTGGTGGGGTGCCGTCCTTTTTTTTGCCTTGGCTTGACGAATCGATCATCAGGATTGATATCCCTGCGGGAAGATTGCTCAACGGCCCTGATCCCCGCTTTTTCTTCACTGCCGGAATCAACGGATGCTCGATTTTCATCAAGGGCAATCGTCAGTCGCCCGTTGTCTTTCATGCCGGTGGTCAAACCGGCAAAGACGATCCGGAAGAAGGAGCTCGGTTTTGGAGGACCTTAATGGAAAGTCATGAAGGCACGAGCAGTTTGCACTGGGCGGCGGGGCCGACCCTTGCTGAAGTGAATAAGACCCACTACACCGTGGACGAAGTCAGCATTGGGAGCCGAACGATGGATACCGGCTACATCGTTAAGACCGTCGACAAGCTGGGAACGCGCAATTCACGCAGCTTCGAAACATGGTTGAAGGAAGATACCGACGGCGAGTTCATCATCGAGGACGTGGCCCCCGAAGGTTGCGTGATGGGCATTCGCGACGATAAACGCGACTGGACCTTCTACCTTCAGGAGAATGTGGCGATCACATACTACAGCTTCAAAAAGAAGGGCTTTTTGATCAAAAAGAAGAAGAAAATTGAGAGCTCAAGAAAGACCGTGATGCGGCCACTACAGGTGACTGAAATTTTCCCGGGAGGGAATGGTCACCATAAATTCGCCCCAGCCATGTCACGAGCCCTCAAGAAATAATTCGGAACACATTCGGAACGCTCACACGACGCGACTGCCAAGGATGTCGATCAACCAGAGTTGCCGATAGCGTTTCGAAGCCCCTATGCAATACCTTCGCGCCCAGGGCTTGAGCGTGCATGCCCTTCCAGCATGCACGCTCACTTCGTCCCGAACCGGAACGTTACGCCCGCGCCAATCTGCACGCCGTTCTGAACGTTGGTGGTCGCGTTTGGCAATTGGGAACGCAGCCAGCGAACCTCTACCAGACGGATGGCGACATGCGGCGCGAGCCGCACATCCATTCCTCCGCCCGCCATCAGCGCGAAGGAGTTGGCACTGCTTGTCGCGCCGCTCGTCGAGGGATAGACGCCGTGGAATCCATGCGTCTCGCCAAACAGCACATCGCCGAACACGGCTGCCTTCTTGTTGTAGGTGAAGGTGTAGCGCGGACCGAAGACGACGTTCATCGTGTTCACGTCGACGCCGCTGTTGTTGGCATTCTTCGCGGTAGCCGCGGTGAACAATACCTCCGCGCCCAGGCCGCGGTGGATCTGCGCGTTGAGGTCAACGGATCCGCCACTCTGCCAGAACGAAGGCCCGGGCGTGCCGTTTTGCCGGAAGGCGTCGTAGGTCAGGCTCAGGTCGACTTCGTGCCGCGGCCGCCGCCTGTTGACCTTCGCCGCAGTCGTTGCCGGGCCTGGAGGAGCGGTGGCGACCTGAGCCGCGAGGGCCGAGCCGGAGAGCAGAACCACGCAGGCGAATCGCAGAAAGAAGCTATTGCACATTGAGCACCACCGTCTGGCTATGTTGCGCTGTTCCGCTGGTAGCGGTAATGACGACGGAGTAGTTCGTCGGAGGCTGTTCGAGGAAACCGTTCCCGTTGCCGCCTGCGCATCCCGTCAGACCCGCCAGAGCGCCCAGCGAGCCCACCACCAGCAGCACAGCCGCGAGATGCACACGAAGCTTCTTTCGCGTGCGCCGTCCCATGCAGGCCGGCAGCAGAAGCAACGCCAGTACCGCACCGGTGTCACGTTCCCACGGAGCTGAGTGGTTGTTGGCCAACGGTGCCCGGGTCTGAATCGTAAGTGTTACCGATTGCTGGCCTCCATTTTGCGCCACGGAAGACGGTGTGAAGGTATAGGTCGCACCCGGGGGCAATCCAGTGACGCTGAAATTCACCGTTCCCGGATACAAGCCGTTCTGTGGCGAGATCGAGAAGGTGAAAGAGGCAGCCTGTCCTGGGATCACCGTTGCGGACGCCTGTCCGCTGAAGGTGAAGGTGAAGTCGGGTGGCGGGTTTACGGTCAGCGTCGCCGTATTGGAGGCGGTGTTGTAGTTCGTGTCTGCCGCCAGCGATGCGGCGATGGTGTGACTGCCGATTGTTAACGATCCTGTGCTGTAGCTCGCTGTGCAGCTCAGAGGGGACGTCGTACCGCTGCAGGTTCCCGTCACGGCGGCCCCGGTATCCACCTTGAACGTTACCGCTCCGGAAGGAGCCGCAACGCCGGTGTAGGCGACGCTCGTGGTCAGTGTGGTGGAGGCAGCCCCGAATGTGATCGTGACTGGATTCACCGTCATGACCGGCGTGGCTGCGGTTACGCTGAGTGTCCCTGTGCCCGATGCGGCGCTGTAGTTGGTATCCGCGGCGAGCGAGGCGGTGATGGTGTGACTGCCGATGCCGAGCGCTCCGGTGGTGTAGCTCGCCGTGCAGCTCAGCGGTGAAGCTGTGCCTGTGCAGGCGCCCGTCACCGAAGCTCCGGTATCGACCTTGAAGGTCACTGCTCCGGTGGGCAATGCGCTACCGGTGTAGGCGAGCGCAGCCGCAACCGTGGTCGATGCGGTGCCGTAAACCGTTGAGACCGGGCTGACGGTCAGCGTGGACGCCGCCGTAGTTACGGTGAGCGTCCCTGTATTCGAGGCAGCGCCGTAGTTGCTATCCGCAGCCAGGGCCACCGTGATGGTGTGGCTGCCGCCGGTGAGCGTGCCTGTTGTGTAACTCGCCGTGCAGGCAAGCGGTGAAGCCGTGCCGGTGCAGGTCCCCGCGACCGCGGAACCGGTATCCACCTTGAACGTCACAGCTCCTGTGGGAGCGGTAACGCCTGTATAGGCAAGGCTTGCTGTGAGAGTGGCAGGTGTAACGCCATACACGATCGAAGCGGGACTGACTGTGACTGTGGGTGTCGCCATGGTCACGGTCAGGGCCGCGGTGTTCGACGTGGCGCTGTAGTTCCCATCTGCCGCCAGCGTCGCTGTGATGGTGTGGCTGCCGCCGGTCAGAGACGTTGCCGGATACGTTGCCGTGCAGGTGAGCGGCGAGGAACCGCCGGTGCATGTTGCGATGACGGCGCTGCCACCATCCACCGTGAACGACACAGCGCCCGACGGCGCCAGGATGCCTGTGTAGGTGAGGCCCGCGCTCAGCGTGGCCGACGCCGAGCCATAGACGATGGAGACAGGACTGACGGTCAGCGAGGGCGCGGCCATGGTGACGGTCAGCGTACCGGTGTTGGAAGCCGCGCTGTAGTTGGTGTCAGCCAGCAGCGACACGGTGATGGTGTGGCTGCCACCGCTCAGTGAAGCCAGCGGATAACTGGCCGAGCAACTAAGCGGCGATGCTGTGCCGGTGCAGGTTCCGGCGATCGAAGCTCCGGCGTCTACCTTGAAGGACAGCGTACCCGTAGGAGCCGCGCTGCCCGCATAGGCCACGCTTGCCGTCAGTGTGGTGGATGCCGCGCCATAGCTAGCCGAGGCCGGATTCACCGTTACCGTGGGAGCGATGGAGGTGACGGTCAGCGTGCCGGTTGCCGAAGCCGCGTTGTAACTTCCGTCGGCGGCTTGCGAGCCGGTGATGGTGTAGGTATTCACCGCCAGCGTGGCGGTCGGGTACGAAGCCGTGCAGGTTTCGGTGCTGGTAACCGGCGGCGCAGCGTTCGGCCGCAGGCTGACAGTAGGTCTCGACACTGGAGCGCAGCTTGCAGCTACCGGTGCGCCGGAGCCGACGGTGAACGTGAATGCGCCGGATGGCGCCACCGGTCCGGAATAGGTCACGCTGGCCGAGAGTGAAGCCGTTGCCGTGCCGTACGCGATGGATACGCCACTGACATCCACGCCCACATTGCCGGGGATGATGGTGAGCGTGCCGGTGGCGGAGGTGGCGTTGTAGTTGCCGTCCGCAGCGAGAGCGAAGTTGATGGTGTGGCCCGGAGGCGTGAGCGAGCTGGTTGGATAGCTTACCGAGCAGACGAACGGCGAGGTCGTGCCGCTGCAGGTTCCGGTCAGGGGTGTGCCGGAATCTACCTGGAAGGTCGCAGCGCCGGTGGGTGCAGCGCCGGTGAAGCTCACGGAAGCGCTTAGTGTCGTGGAGCTTGCACCGTAGCTGTTGGATGCGGCATTGACTGTGGCCGCAGGTGTGGTCTTCGTCAACGTCAGTGTGCCGGTGTTGGAGGCCGCGCTGTAGTTGGTGTCAGCCGCCAGCGTAGCGGTGATGGTGTGGGCGCCGCCGGTTAGCGAGCTCAGAGCGTAGCTCGCTGAGCAGCTCAGCGGAGAGGTTGCTCCGGTGCAGGCGGCCGCAACTGGAGCGCCGGCATCCACGCTGAACATCACCGCGCCGGACGGCGGAGCAACGCCGTTGTAGGCGATGCTCGCAGTCAACGTCGCCGATGCCGAGCCATACGCAACCGAGACCGCATTCACCGTCACCGCGGGTGCGGCCGTCGTGATGCTCAACGTGCCGGTGTTCGATGTGGCGTTGTAGTTGGTGTCCGCTACAACAGCCGCAGTGATGACATGGCTGCCACCGGTCAGGGTTCCAGTCGTGTAGCTGGCCGAGCAGCTCAGTGGCGATGTGGAACCGGTGCACGCCGCTGTGACTGCGGAACCCGCATCCACCTTGAAGATCACTGCCCCCGTTGGGGCCGCGGTGCCCGCATAGGCAAGGCTGGCTGTCAGGGTTGTGGACGATGCGCCATACACCGCGGAGACCGGGGTGACGGTCAATGTGGGAGTTGCCATGGAGATGTTCAATGCCGCGGTGCTGGAAGCCGCGCCATAGTTCGTATCCGCTGCCAGCGAGGTGTCGATGCTGTGACTACCCGCGCTGAGTGAAGCCAGCGGATAACCTGCCGAGCAGCTCAGCGGTGAGGTTGAGCCCGTGCAGGTGGCTGCAACCGCGGAACCCGTATCCACCTTGAAGGTGACTGCGCCTGTTGGCGCGGCGCTGCCCGCATAAGCCAGGCTCGCGGTCAGCGTCGTGGAAGCCGTGCCGTAGGGCACCGAGACGGGATTGGCTGTGATCGTAGGCGTGATCGCCGTTACCGCCAACGTGCCGGTTCCTGAAGCCGCGCTATAGTTCGTATCCGCCGTCTGTGAGCCGGTGATGGTGTAGGTGTTTACCGCGAGCGTGCTGGTGGGATAGGTGGCTGTGCAGGTTTCTGAGCCTCCCGTGGGCGGCGCGGCGCTCGGTCTGAAGACCGTGGGTAGTGTCTTCCCGGACACCACACACGCTGCGGTCACCGCACTGCCCGATCCTACGGTGAAGGTAAACGCGCCGGAAGGCGCCACCGTTCCCGGGAAGGTCACCGTAGCCGAGAGCGACGCGGTTGAGGTGCCGTACGCGATCGAAAGCGAGCTGACATCGACGCCCACTGCGGCCGGCGTGATGGTCAGTGTTCCCGTTCCGGAGGTGGCGTTGTAGTTGCCATCGGCAGCTAGGGCGAAGTTGATGGTGTGACTCGGAGGCGTGAGACTGGAGGTCGGATAGCTCACCGAGCAGGTGAGCGGCGAGGTTGTACCGTTGCATGTTGCGTTCAAGGCAACGCCGGAATCCACCTGGAACGTCGCCACACCTGTGGGCATGACTCCAGTGAAGCTCACCGAAGCGCTCAATGTGGTGGAAGCCGCGCCATAGCTGTTCGAGGCTCCGCTAACCGTGACCGCGGGTGTGGCTTTCGCCACCGTCAGGGTGGCTACGTTCGAAGCGGCGTTGTAGTTGGTATCCGCTGCCAGCGACACGGTAATGCTGTGCGGGCCTCCGGCGAGTGTGCCGGTCGCGTAGCTTGCGGAACAGCTTAGCGGAGATGTTGAGCCGGTGCAGGTAGCGATCACCGGCGCTCCGGTATCCACCGTGAAGGTGATAGCGCCGGAGGGTGCAGTCACACCTGTATAGGCGATGTTCGCGGTGAGCGTGGAGGGTGTTGCCCCGTAGTTAATCGAAAGGGCGTTCGCTGTCACGACCGGGGCGGCCATGGTGATGGTCAATGTCCCGGTATTGGAGGCGGCGTTGTAGTTGGTATCCGCTGCCAGCGATGCCGTGATGGCATGGCTGCCGCCTGTGAGCGTGTCGACCGGATAGCTCGCCGAGCAGCTCAGGGGCGAGGTTGAACCCGTGCAGGTGGCCGCTACCGATGAACCGCTATCTACTTTGAAGTTCACGGCGCCTGTGGGAGCAGCGCTGCCGGTATAGGCGACGGTTGCTGTGAGGGTAGCAGAAGCCGAACCATACACTGCCGACGCTGCGCTTACCGCCACACTCGGGGCTGCCGTGGTGATGGTCAATGTCCCGGCGTTGGAGGCCGCGCTGTAATTGGTGTCCGCGGCCAGTGAGGTCGTGATGCTATGGCTGCCTCCGGTGAGTGAACTTACCGGGTAGCTCGCCGAGCAGCTTAGTGGTGAGGTTGAACCTGTGCATGTGGCCGCGACAGGAGCGCCCGTGTCGACCTTGAACGTCACCGCTCCGGAGGGAGCTGTAGCGCCTGTGTAGGCGATGTTCGCCGTCAGAGTCGCGGAAGCCGAGCCATACACTACCGAGGCAGCGTTCACGGTTACCGCGGGAGCGGCGGTGGTGATGGTCAATGTCCCGGTGTTGGAAGCCGCGCTGTAGTTGGTGTCCGCGGCCAGTGAGGCCGTGATGCTGTGGCTGCCACCGGTGAGTGTGGTAACGGGATAGCTTGCCGAGCAGCTCAGCGGTGATGTTGAACCCGTGCATGTGGCCGCGATGGAAGATCCGGCGTCCACCTTGAAGGTGACCGCGCCGGACGGAGCCGTGCTGCCGGTGTAGGCGATGCTTGCCGTCAATGCTGCGGAAGCGGAGCCATACACCGCCGATGCGGCATTCACCGTGACTGCTGGTGTTGCGGTGGTGATGGTCAACGTTCCGGTGTTGGAGGCTGTGCTGTAGTTGGTATCCGCTGCGAGCGATGTCGTGATGCTATGGGTACCGCCGGTGAGTGCGGTAGCGGGATAGCTTGCCGAGCAGCTCAACGGTGATGTTGAACCCGTGCACGTGCCCGCGATGGAAGATCCGGCGTCCACCTTGAAGGTGACAGTGCCAGAGGGCGCCGTGCTGCCGGTGTAGGCAATGCTTGCCGTCAATGCTGCGGAAGCGGAGCCATACACCGCCGATGCCGCATTCACGGTTACCGCCGGCGCGGCTGTGGTGATGGTCAGCGTTCCGGTGTTGGAGGCCGCACTGTAGTTGGCATCCGCAGCGAGTGCTGCCGTGATGCTATGGCTGCCGCCGGTGAGCGTGTTCACCGCATAACTGGCCGAGCAGCTCAGCGGCGAGGTTGAGCCGGTGCACGTGGCCGCGACAGCAGATCCCGCGTCGACCTTGAGTGTCACCGCCCCGGAGGGTGCTGTAGCGCCTGTATAGGCGATGTTTGCCGTCAGGGTCGTCGAAGCCGAGCCGTACACTGACGAGGCCGCATTCACCGTGACTGCCGGTGCTGCGGTGGTGATGGTCAACGTCCCGGTGTTGGAGGCTGCGCTGTAGTTAGTGTCGGCTGCAAGCGATGTCGTGATGCTGTGGCTGCCGCCTGTGAGTGTGGTCGCCGGATAGCTCGCCGAGCAGCTTAGTGGCGACGTTGAACCGGTGCACGTGCCCGCGACGGAAGATCCCGTGTCTACCTTGAAGGTCACCGCGCCCGAAGGCGCTGTAGCACCTGTGTAGGCGACGCTTGCCGTCAACACTGCGGATGCCGAACCATACACCGCGGAGGCCGCATTCACGGTTACGGTTGGTGCTGCGGTGGCGATGGTCAACGTCCCGGTGTTGGAGGCCGCGCTGTAGTTGGTGTCCGCAGCGAGCGATGCCGTGATGCTGTGGCTGCCGCCGGCTAGTGCGGTTGCCGGGTAGCTTGCCGAGCAGCTCAGGGGCGATGTCGAACCGGTGCAAGTGGCCGCGACGGAAGAGCCCGTGTCGACCTTGAACGTCACCGCTCCGGAAGGCGCTGTAGCGCCTGTATAGGCGACGCTTGCCGTCAACGCTGCGGATGCCGAACCGTACACCGCCGAGGCCGCATTCACCGTGACTGCCGGCGCTGCGGTGGTGATGGTCAACGTCCCGGTGTTGGAGGCTGCGCTGTAGTTGGTGTCCGCC
>DASYEV010000150.1:0-4311 GCA_036498835.1 Acidobacteriaceae bacterium
GCCCTGACCAGGGCCCGAACCAAGATCAACGCGTTGCCTCACGGGGCTTGGCGTCACCGCTTTACTTCACACCTGTTCACCCTTCCCACGCGTGCACTCCCGGCCTCATGGCCGGAAGCGTTCCCTCACGGGGCCTCACGGGCCGGTCGTCACCGACCCCGCGCGTATCCGTGCGCCTCGCCTCGCCTCACGGGTTGGTTCCGTGGTGCGCCTTGCGGATGCGTTCATAGTCTTTAATAGAGGTTTGTGAGTGGCCTCGCGCTAAGGCTACAAACGAAATCTACCAAAGTGACCAGCGCCTCGCCGAACACCCGCCGCGCCATTGCTTGGTCAGGAAGGAAAGCGGTAGTTATCCAAATGGTCGCCGTGAATCCGCTGGTTTTCAAATCAGTAAATGCGGCGGGCTCCAGTTCCCAGCAGTATTGCACTGGCTGCCGAAATCTGATCGCGTTCAATCGGCTACAGAATTCAAAGAAGAGCTTGAAATAGTGCTGTGCATCGACAACCAATTCCCGGTAGTTAATAGCGAACTCGATGTAGCCACGCCCCCAGTGATTTTCACCCTCGCAGTTGAATGCCTTCTCGCATCCTACTGTGAATACGAGAGTGTCTGATGCGTTTAATCGCACCAGCGCCTCCTGCAACTCCGGCATGTCTGACGCTTCGGGAACTGCCCGTATCACCTCCTTCGGTTGCCCCTTCAATACCATGAAGCCATGGTTTATCCCATCATCCCGCACAAAACCAGAGTACGGAATCCCCTTGCTTCTATGGCGAATTGTAAGAACGCAGTGGGCCGATTCTGTCATTCCATCCAACCTAGCAGAAGCGAGAAGCGCAAGGATCGTCACCTCGGGAAACAGGATGTTATCCACACGCTGACAGTCGCCGCAAAAATTGTATAATGAAAAACACCGAACGGTCCATGCCGTTCGGTTTTCCAATCATGTCTCCATTACCCTGGCGGCTCGTCCAACATAACGCATGTCGCCATCATGGCCCGCTGCTTTTCCAATTTTTGCGGCAGGCTGGGATTGGAGACATGACTGGGAATGAAACACGATGATTTCGCATACATGGGTATGCGGCATGCATGGGGGCAGGATGTTCCTTTCGGACTCAAGACCGCTGATCGACGCCATCACACCTACGTTGTCGGCAAGACCGGCTCGGGAAAAACGACTCTTCTTTACAACCTGATCGTGCAAGATATTGCCGCGGGGCGCGGCGTGGGGGTCATAGATCCCCACGGCGATTTGGCGTACGATTTACTCAATGCCATCCCCTCGTATCGCAGCGAAGATGTCGTCTACTTTGACCCTGGCGACTATGAACACCCCATCGGCATCAACCTGCTCCAGCAAGTCCCTCCGCAGAACCGTCATTTGATCGCCTCCGGCATCGTCAGCGCCCTCAAGAACATCTGGCGGGATTCCTGGGGACCGCGTATGGAGTGGATCCTCAATGCCTGCATCGTGTCTCTGCTTGAATGTCAAAATGTCTCCATCCTGAGCATTCCCCGGATGCTGGTCGATGAACGCTACCGCTTGTGGGTACTCAAGCAGGTCAAAGACCCCATGGTCAAGGCAGTCTGGGACCGGGAGCTTGCCCGCTATGACAAACGGCTCTGGCAGGACGCCATCGCGCCCATCCAGAACAAGGTCGGTGCCTTTCTGTTGGCTTCTCCTGTCCGCAACATCCTGGGTCAAGTCAGAAGTCGGATCGACGCGCGTTTCATGATGGACAACCGCCGCATCTTCATCGCCAATCTCTCCAAAGGAAGGCTCGGAGAGGACAAGTCGAATCTACTGGGTGCGATCCTGGTCACTATGTTCCAGTTGGCGGCCATGTCCCGAACCAACATCCCCGAGAGCCAGCGTGAGGACTTTCATCTTTTTGTCGATGAATTCCAGAACGTCAGCAGCGACAGCTTCATCTCGATCCTCTCGGAGGCGCGCAAGTACCGCTTATCATTGGCACTCTCCCACCAGCACGCCTCGCAACTTCGTCCAGAAATTCGCGATTCGGTCTTTGGCAATGTCGGCTCAATCGTCTCCTTCAATGTCGGCAGTACCGACGCTGTCCTCCTCTCCCACGAATTCGGAGCGGAATTTCCCGCCAATCAATTCACCCAACTTCGGCGCTTCGAGGTCTTCGCCAAGATCCTCACCGACGGTAATTCCGATGCTCCCCTTCGCGGCCTGACGTTACCGCCGTTTGACGTGAGATTTGGCCGGCGGGAGGCGCTCATCCGCAGGTCACGCGAAAAGTACGCCAGTTCCAAGGCGGACGTGGAGGACAAGATTCGGCGGTGGCTGGAGCGATAGTCATAACGGTCGGAGCTTCGCACCGAATTTGACAACCAAGCGACT
Source organism: Acidobacteriaceae bacterium (assembly GCA_036498835.1). Lineage (GTDB taxonomy): Bacteria > Acidobacteriota > Terriglobia > Terriglobales > Acidobacteriaceae > Granulicella. The sequence goes on from DASYEV010000150.1 coordinate 2,373, forward strand.
TTTGTGGTCTGTTTCTAAACCTTGTTTCCTGCGCGTTATACTGTTCTTGTCATTCAAGACGACATGAAAGCCATGAAAAACTCAAGCAGGCCAAGTAACCACGAGAATGGGTGGCTGGTTCTTAGGATCAGGAATGTCGATACCGGCCACATTGTCCCCGGTGGGACTCGCGTGGTGTGCCAATGTGGTGCCACACGATGCTTTTATCGGTGCGATCGTAACGGTCTTCGAATCCATGTGGAATTGCGAGATACTAAGTATTTCGCCTGCGATAAATGCGGCGTCATATTAGAAAAACGCTCCCTACATATCATCGGATATCGATTATTTTTGATGCCAACACTTCCAGCCGGCGAGCCATGAGAGAATACGTAACCGTTCACACGATTCCCGTTGCTGCGGGTAATAATTGAGGGGGTGCGATGTGTTTGAATGAACAGGCAAGGGACTGGGTGAGGAACTGGAAGACCGAGCGTTTTTGGATTCGGCAGGTGGCCAGCACCGACCAGATGCGTTGACACCAGATTTGTCCGGCCTGTCCGCGTGTTCCCTGGGTGAGCTTGCGGTCGATGACGGCGAAGCGCAGCGTCTGCTCGGTGAAGTTGTTGGTCGGGGCGATCTGGGGCGAGGCGACAAAGGTGAAGTATTGCTCTTTGTATTGGCGGAAGCGTTCGCGGATGTTCTGCGCTTCGCACGATGCCGGGGCCCGCGCCACCAGGGCCAGAATCTTACGGCGAATCCGGTCCAGCGCTGGGCTGAAGTCCCGGGCGGCATCCGCCAGCCGCTGGTGATGCTTGCGGAAGAGCGTCTTGATCAATTGCAGGAGTTTGCCGGCCCAGCGAACGCCGGCCCGATGGGAGAGGGTTTCCAGGAAACGGATGTCCCGTATCAGGTGGGCCTGGCAGAACTGCATCGCGCAAGGCGTCTGCTGGAGGAACTTGCGGTAGGGCGAGAAGAAGTCGCACACCAGCGTGCCGGCGTAGTCGGCGCCCAGGGTCTCCTTGAGCACATCGGATCCGCGCGAGGCTGTGATGCGAAAGACCGCAAAGTCCTGGGCCCGGAAGCACCAGGTCCACATCAGGTCTCCCCGGTCGTAGTGGCCGGTTTCATCCACGCCCAGCACCTTCCGCCGGGGCAGGGCTGCGAGAAGTTGCGGGTAGACCTCCGCCAGAGCCGCACTGTTTTTCTGTACCACCCGGACCAACTGCCCCATCGAGATCGCCAAGGCCATCACCTCCCCGCAGAAGTCCTGGATGAGCCTATAGGACATCCGGCAGTGGCCCTTGAGATAGCCCACCAGTGCCGAGAACCGCGGCCCGCATAACCCCGCGGCGGCAATCTCCGGCGGCAAAGGGGCGGTGTGGATCTGGCCCGTGGCCGGGTCGTGATACCGCCGCGCCCGATGTTCGGTGACCTGAAAAAGCTTGGGGGCCAGTTCCACCTGCTGGACGGTGCGCCATTGGTTCAAGGGCACCAAGTGGCCGGGCTCGGGCAGTTCATACAACTTGATATGGTCGACCTGATCGGGCGGGAACGCTGGACGCTGATGTTTCTCGTGTCCGGGTTGTCCACCGATGCGCCGCTTCTTGCCGCTCCCGCCGCCGCTGCCACCGGACGCATCGGGTGGCTTGACGATGTCGCTGGAGGGCGGCTTGGAAGAGTTGGAGGAATTCTTCTTGAGCCTGGCGTTCTCGGCTTCCAGTTCCACGACCCGCTTTTCCAACTCCGCGATCCGCTGATGCAGCGGCACCATGGCTTGGGCGATCAAACGTTTGACATCCGTGTCATTGAAAGTGCTCATCCCTCATGTTGTATCAACTTGTGAGCGCTGGCGCAAATCGCAAGCGCGAATAATGCAGCGGAAACTGTGAAGGGTTACCAAACTGCAATTACAAGCACTTATATACAATTCCATCTTGACATGGCCAAGACCTCCCCC
>DASYEV010000151.1:0-87096 GCA_036498835.1 Acidobacteriaceae bacterium
GCAAGCGCACGACGTGACCCTTCCTTGCGTTCGTACGCATCCAGAATCCGGCAACGCAGATCGTCAGAAAATGCTCTAGGCATCGATCGTCTATCGCGGAGATACTCGCCAAACGCAGACTACCCCCATTTCCATGCCAGGGGTATAGCTATCTTGGAACCGCTCTAGCCGCTCGGTTCGACTCATGCTCCGAGGGCCGAAGGCCCGACCTATAGTGGCGCCACTATAGGTCGGGCCTTCAGCCCTCAATCCTTCAAGGTCACTGGACCTAGGGCTTCGCCCTCGGCTGGTATAGAACGCGCCGTTGGCGCTGCATGGCTCCATCTTCTGACGATGAGGCGCAGCAATATCGCTAGAATAACCGGTTGCGACAATAAGCTTGAGTATTCAAAAAAGCGCTTACGCAGGGGCTAAAGCCCAATTTTGTTTTGGGTTGTACGGCGGGGCTGAAGCCCCGCCCCTTCAAAGCGAAAACGCGTTATTCACCTCTTCAACGCACCTGCACAACGTCAATCGGGAAACCGATGACGGATGAGGACGGTGCGGTCCAGTTCGTCGGAGCTTTCGATCACCTTCAGGCGCAGGTCGGGGTCGATGCCGGGTTGAGCCAGCCATGCCTTCACTGCGGTCTGTGCTTCGGGGCTGACTTGTCCACCGAGGAATGCGCCCAGCCATGAGCCGAGGTAAAAGATCTTGCGGTCGCGCTTGATCTCCGGCAGTTGATCGAGCGCGCGACGCAGATAGGGTTCAGTAAGCTCCGACTGATTCCAGCTATTGAAGGAGCGCAGGCTCTGGGTGAGCCAGTCTTCCGGCTTGGCGCTGGGATCGGTAGGAGCCTTCACGTATTCGGCGAAATAGTTGGTCTTGGCCTCCCCAGTGGGAGCGCCGGCCATCACGGCCCAGGCAGAGCGCTTGCCGTCATCGGTTTGATCACGCTTCTGCTCGGTAGCGAAGATTGTGGAAGCATTCATGTCGCCGAGCGCAATCAGGCGGTTGACAATACCCCAGCGATCGAGCGGACGAAGCTGAACGCCGGGCACGGTGACTTCTCCGGCGAGCACGTGCTTCAGCGTGTCGCGTCCCGCAGAGGTTTCGACCGCAGCGGACAACGTGCGGAAGCTTACGATGCGCAGGCCGACGGTCGGTGCATGCAGCATACGATCGGCCATGAGTCTTTCCAGCCTGGGAGCCAAAGGCGCCCGGCCTTGCGCGGTCATGTAGCTGTGCATCGCGGTGATGGCATGGCCGCCCTGGATACGAGCCAACGTTTCGTCGTCTTCATGCGGAAGGTTGGCGAGCGCCAGTTCGACGTAGTCGCGTGGAGCGGAGTGCGCGACATGGACGTTCTCCCACAGCGCTCCCCAGAGCATGGAGCGCAGCAGGGGATCGGTGTTGTCGCTGCGCAGGGTGCGGCCAAGGATTTTCTGCCGCACAGCTTTTTCGCTGGCGGTATCCAGAAGGAAACGTCCGTAGGCGTGGTCGCCGGCATTCGCGAAGACGAAAGAGGGGCATGGTTTGCCGTGCGCTTCGGCGACGACTTGTTCAGCGGTATTCCAACTCGCTTGAATGGCGAGCGGGGCCTGGCCCATCTCTCCGGAGTGCAGCGAGATCTCATTGCTCATGGGCCACACAAAGCCGTCAGGAAGAACGTCATGCTGATGCAGGGTGAGTTGATCGACCGTGCCTAGCGCATTGCAGCTCCAGGTAACGGAGACTTCGGGCATGCCGCGGCGCAGGACCCAGGCATCCGCCCATGTGCGCACATCTTTCCCGCTCGCGGTGTGAAAGGCATCGATCAGGTCGCTCCACTGGGCGTTGCCGTAGGCGTGTCCCTTGAGATAAATGCGCAGGCCGTTGCGGAAGGATTCCGGGCCAAGCTGGTATTCGAGTTGCTTCAGGATCGACGGAGCCTTCTGGTACACGATGGCGCCATAGGCGCTCTTGGCGTCCTTGAGGTTGGGAATGTTCTGGAAGATCGGTGTGGTGCCCAGGGTTTCATCAATGCCATAGGCTGAGGGCTTGATGTCCTCGTAGAAGTGTTTCCAGGCTCCTGACTTCGGTTCAAGTGAGTCGAGCGCATGGTAGGCCATGTACTGCGCAAAGCCTTCCTTGAGCCAGAGATCGTCGAACCAACGCATGGTGACGAGGTCGCCGAACCACTGGTGCGTCAGCTCGTGCAGCGTCAGGATGTTGCGCCTGAAGCGATCGCTTTCCGTCGGGGCGGAACGAAACAGCACGCCGTCTTCACTCAGGAAGGTGGCGCCCGCGTGCTCCATGCCGCCGAAGGGGAAGCCGGGGATCAGGACGATGTCGTATTTGGGAAAGGGGAACGGCTGCTGGAAGTAGTCTGCGAGCCAGGCCAAGCCGCGCGCGGTGATCTCCTGCAGCTGCGGGACTTCGGGCTCTGCGCGCTTCACTTGCGACTTGCGCACATACACGCTGGGCTGGCCGGGCGTGGGATGCACGCTGGTCCACGGACCCGCCGCGAAGGCGAAGATGTACGTCGAGATGGGTTTGGTTTCAGGGAATGCTGTCGTGGCGGTGTTGCCGTCTGGTGTGATCTGTGTGGCCTTGGTGTTGCCGATCACCGTCCATTGCGCAGGCGCGGTGACGGAGAGTGTGAAGCCGGCTTTCAGATCGGGCTGATCGAAGCACGGGAAGGCCATGCTCGCGTCCATGGGGACGAAGAGTGAGTAGAGATACTCGCTGCCGTCTTCCTTGTCGTCATAGCGGGTGATGGCGGCTCCGGCCGCGGCGATGCGCGATGCAAACGTGATCTCCACCGTGTTGGCGCCTTGAAGCAGCGAAGCGGCGGGAAGCACAAGGTGTCCGTTGGTGAGCGTGGGTGCAACAGGCTTACCGTTCAGGCTGGCTGCCTGGATCGTGCCTTCGCGGAAATCCAGTGGGAGGTCCGTACCCGTGTCGGCGAGTTTGAAGCGAAGGACTTCTTTGCCGGGCATCGTCGCTGCGTGGGGAGCCAACGTGAGATCGAGACGATAGTGCAAGTCCGAGACCCGATCCGCGCGGTCCGTCGCCAAAGCGCGCGAGATGCCTGTTTCAGGAGATGTGGCGGCGGAGGCGGTGTGAACCGAGAACATGAGGGTGGAGATCGAGAATGCGACAAACAGCTTCCAACGCCGGGTCATGCACGCTCCTGGCTTACTTTCCTCCTATGCTACTGCGAGGAACGGTGTGGCGGGGCGCGATAACAACAGGATGATGTGGGGAATGTGTTTTTATGAGTAAGAAAGGAACCCGATAGCGTTCGCCGCAAATCTCCAACGAGGGTCATCCTGAGCATCGCGAAGGATCCCAGTATTTTGTCTGTGGAGATACGGAAGGTGCGTTCGCCCGGGACACATCCCACAATACGGGGATCCTTCACTGCGTTCAGGATGACCCAGATAAAAGGGGTTGGCTTACCCTGGGAAATTCAGGATGACTCAGCAAAAAGCGTGAGCCGTCCCTGGAAAGTCAGGGCCATCCGAGAGATGTTTCACGGTCAGCGCACGCCCAGCGTGACGCTGACCGTGCGGTGACCGTCACGCTCAGCCGACACACTAACATTAACAGGAACATTAACATGAAGAGCAACACTAAAACCTTCTCGCACGTACGTGCGAGGGGGTTTGGCTAGTGTTTTGTGCACGCCTCCATTGAACGCTCCGCGATCGGCGCGTAATGCGCCCACTCCACATCGACGAAGCTGTCCGGCGAGGCCGGTTTCAGCGTGTTGAACGCGAACAGGGAAGGCCGGGAGCCTTTCCACCAACTGAACACGATCGGCACTGCAGCGCCTTCGGCGATGAACGTCCTGCCCTCGTCGATGCTGTAGAAGTAATGGGCTGTATCGCCAAGCAGGCAGACTCGCAGGATCACGCCGGCGGCGGAGATCGCACCGCCCACCGTGTCTTTGCTCCTCGCGGAAAAGACAAGATGGCGCTTGCCTTCGGTTTCCATCACGCCGAGATAGCCGAGGTTCTTGTCGAACATGCTCACCCCGGTTCGGTCGCCTTCACGCATGTGACGAAGATCGAATTTGACTGAGAAGGTGAACGAATCGTCCTGCATGGTTTCCGTCAGCGTGTTCCTCGCATGGAACAAGTCGGCGGCGAGTTGGGGATGCAGGCGAAGGGTTCCGGGATGCTGGGTCAGCGACCATGCTGAATCGTCGGGATTGTGGTTCCACTCCCACATCGGCGAAAGCGTTTTGCCAATGAAGTCGTCCGATGTTTGAATCTTCAGGCCGTTGGCTTTTGCGGCTGGGATGTCGACGGCGCCGCTTGCGACGGGCTGGCCGACGGTATGGCCGGGCAGGACCTCGCCCATGACCGGCCAGTCGTCGACCCAGCGCATGGGCTCGAGATGCACGATGCGTCCGTGGCCGTCGCGGAGCTGGAAGTGCACAAACCATGCTTGTCCGTCCGGGGTTTCGACATAGCCGCCCTGGTGAGGACCGTTGATGTCGGTTGAACCTTGCGACAGCACGATGCGCGGCTCGTACGGGCCATCGATCGTCCGTGAGCGCATCACCGCCTGTGAGCCGCGTCCCACACCGCCCATGGGCGCGAAGATGTAATACCAGCCATTACGCTTGTAGATCTTGGGGCCTTCGAGTGTGGGCAGAGCCTTGGCATCCTGCACAATAACTTTGCCCGCATCGAGCACGGACTTTCCGTCTAACGCCATACGGTGCAGGATCAGTGGTCCCGCGCCGAGCTTGGAATGCACCAGGTAGGCTTTGCCATCATCATCCCAGAAGGGGCAGGGATCTTCGTAGCCGGGCCCGGCAATGACTTCTGTGGGCGCGCTCCACGGGCCGGTCATCTTTGGGGCCGTGGTCACGAAGATGCCTTCGTCGGGTGTCGGAAAGTAGATGTAGAAAAGACCGTTGTGCGCGCGTACGGAAGGCGCCCACACACCACCCGCGTACCGCATCTTGCCGCTCATGTCGTAAGCGGGGTCGAAGGGCAGGCGCGGAAGAACATGCCCGGCGAGTTCCCAGTGGACCAGGTCTTTGGAATGCAGGATCGGGATGCCGGGAACAAAGTGAAAGCTCGACGAGATGATGTAGTAATCGCCGCCGTCGCGAATGATGTCCGGGTCTGAGTAATCCGCAAACAGAATGGGATTGTGAAATGCCGTCCTGGCCGGTTTCGCCTGGGCAAGAGCTTGGGGCGCATGGAGTGTCGTGCACACGCCAAGAAGCATGCAGAGTGCGCTACGGAGGAGCCTGTGGCGTCGTGCGAACAGCTTCAGATTGGTAGAGGTCCCGATCAAAAGTGCAGTTCCTCCACGGCATCTGCGGCCCTGTCAGCGAAGTCCGCACTGCCAAAGCTTCGAAACCGCTTCACGTCACGCAGTGCATACGCGGCGCTGCCTTGACCGGCGCGCAAGCGGAACACATCCAGACCATCCACATTGCTTGCCCAGATAGCGGGCCGCGCGTCGGGTTGTGTGGTTGCGATTTCGATGTTGCTCATCTCCACGTTGCGGGCTTGACGCAGAAAGAAGCCGCGCGCGGGCAGGGTGCCGAACATGTCGGCTTCCGGATATCCCGCATCTTTTTCAGGCGGCTGTAGTGCAGCCCACTCGGCTGTCCCGCCGCCCGTTTGATGAAGGTAGATGTTGTCGAACTTGATGTCTTCAATGCGGGCGTCGCTGACACCCGCAACGATGGAGGGGTATTGCGCCACGGCATTCGAACTCACGATGTTGGAGAACAGCACGCGCCGCAGAACACCTGGCTTCGTGTCCTTCGGTCCGCGCATGCGTTTGCCGAGGCGCAGGAAGATGGGGGAATGCACCAGGCCGCGCATGCTCAGGTTGCTGACCGTGATGTCTTCGATATGCGCGCCGTCCACGGTCTCCAGGGCAAATCCGCGGCAGCCTTCCAGGATGCAGTTGGTGACGGTGATGCTCTTGAAGCCGCCATTCGATTCGGTTCCGCACTTGATGCGTCCTACAGATTTGCGGACGTCGGAGTAGGTTTTCGCGATGAATTTGCCGCTCAGGACAGAACCGAATTCGTACATTCCGGTGACATAGCAATTGCTGATGGTCACGTTTTCGGTGGAGCGTGCGTAGCCCAGCGCAAACGAGCTCTTGGGGCAGATGGCATCATCCCAGGGTGAGTTCACCACGCAGTTGCTCACACGCACGTTGCGGCAGCAGTCGATGTCGATGCCATCGCGATTGGTGTCAATGGTGAGACCGTCGATCACGACGTTGTCCACACCGGTCAGCAGGACGGCGAAGTGGCCGCCCATGAGCACGCTGAAGTCGCGCAGAATGACGTTGCGGCAGTTCTTCAGCGCGATCGTTTTGTTACCCGCGCCTGGGCTTTCCGCGAGTGGAAACTCATCGCGTTCGCCACGGCTCAGACCTTTGCCCCAAATCAACCCCGGCCCGTAAATGGAGACGCCTTCCAGGCCTTCGCCATAGAGCAGGCTGTTGGCCCAGTGATTGTGCCCGAAATCCTGGTATGCCTCCCACGGCTGCGGTGGACCTGCGGGATCGTAGCCGCCGGTCTTTGTACCCTCGTGGGGAATCGATGCCGCAAGGATCGTTGCGCCGGCATCGAGGTGCAGTGAGACGTGGCTCTTCAGGCGAATGGTGTAGCAGGCATATGCGCCGGCGGGGAAGTAGACCGTGCCTCCGCCTTTGGCCGCGGCGGCTTCGATGGCGCGGTTGACCGCGGGCGTATCGATGGTGACGCCGTCACCGACTGCTCCATACGTATGCACGTTGAAGACGGGGGAGCCCGCGATCGGCGTTGGCGCCGTATGCGGCTGCGCCACTGCGCTTCCTGCCGGCAACAGTGCGGAAAACAAGCCCGAAGAAGAGTTGCGAAGGAAGTCGCGCCGGATCATCGCGGCTCCTTATGGAATCCGTGGAATTGGTTGAAGCGTTTACGCGCCATGGACTTTTCCTCGTGTGTCGAAACTGTCGCGCATGGCGAAGAAGGCTTCGGTTGGTCTGTAGGCGGGGTCGAAGGGTAGCGAGCGCTGAGGGCGGTTGGGCTGTTTGCGATGATGCGTCGGCCCTCCGTTGAGCCATGTGCTGCGGTCGCTTGTACCCCAGGTCAACACCAGCTTCACAGCCGGGTCGGCCAGCGCAACATCCAGGAAGTGACGATACGTCTGCGCGATTTCGTGGTCGCGCGTGGCGACATCGTTCGAAGCGATGTCATCTTCGTTGACGTCCATTTCCGTGAGATAGACTTCCAGCCCCATCTGATGAATCGCTTCGATGAACTCGGATAGGCCTTTGCCGATGGTCGATGTAGCGGCCGCTTTGATGTGTGCTTGGATACCCACGGCGTCGAGCGGAACCTTGTTCTGCTGCATGCGGCGGAGCAGAGCAAGGATCTGCTTGCGGCGTTCGGTTTCGTCCACATTGTCGTACTCCACACCGTAGTCGTTGTAGGTCAGCTTCGCGTGGGGATCGGCTTCGCGGGCAGTGCGGAAGGCGAGATCGATGTAGTCAGGGCCGATGTGTTCGAACCAGAAAGATTTGCGCAGGCCGTCTTCACGTCCGTCTTTGGGAAGAATCGCTTCGTTGACGACATCCCAGGAATGTATCTTGCCGCGATAGCGCGCGCCGACGGTCTGAATGTGATCCACCAGCAATTGGCGCACATCGTACTTTCCGGGGTCGCGAAGCAGCCATGCCGGCACGGAGTTATGCCACACGAAGTTGTGTCCGCGGATCAGCAGCTTATGCTTCGTGGCAAAGTCGACGAAGGCATCGCCGGGCGCGAAGTCGAAGTCTTTAGGGCCGGGACGCAATGCCACCCACTTCAGTTCATTTTCAGAAACCACGATGCCGTACTGATCGGCGATGAGCTGTTGCAGGACGGGATCACGTTGCAGAGCGCGAATTACGACCGCTGTGCCCGCAATCAGGCCGTGTTTTATCGCGTGGTGATTCAGAGAATTTTTTCCCGCGACAGCTTTGGCTTCCGCAGGCAGCTCCGATGGCAAGGGACCGAAGTCCGGAGGAGGAAAGTGTTGCTGTTGCTGCATGGTGTTCGCAGTCATCTCATCGGGCGCGCCCGCCGGATGCTGCTGGGCGGTTTGCCCCGCGGCTTTCCCTGTGGCCTGGGCCCACATTCCCGCGGCGCGGGCGAGCGTAAGGCCCGCAGCGGCTTGCAGAGAGCCGGAGATTACAGCACGTCTTGTGAGCCTTCTGAATCTGGTGGACATGAATGATCTTTACGGGCAATTTCTCTCGCGGCGCCGGGCGCCGCAGAAGGTGAAAAGAAAGGGGCGTGAGAAGTGCGGTCTCACGCCCCGGGAGAGAAGTTGTCGAGACTTAGAAAACAGCCTTGAGGGAAAGTTGACCAATACGCGGATCGTTGGCGGAACGGATCGAGCCGAAGTTGGACGTGCTGGTCTGCCCAACCTGCGGATCGCCAAAGTTCGTGTGGTTCAACACATTGAAGAACTCAGCACGGAACTGGAACTCCGCGCGCTCGGTGATGGGGAAAGCGCGAATCGCGCTGACATCCCAGCTCTGGAAGCGCGGTCCGACAAAGCTGCCCTTCACGATGTTGCCGTAGGACAGCGGCAGGTTGACCGTGTAACTCGGGTTGGTGGAGAAGGCTGCCGTGTTGAGGTAGTTCTTGCAGGCCGCGGTGACTCCGGCGCAGGCATTGCCGCCGTAGGGGTTCTGGCCGTTCCACACCGCGCGGTCACGATTCTGGCCGGTGCCGTCGACGTTCGCGCCGGTGATGGTCAACGGATCGCCGCTGCGGAAGGCATAGATGCCATTGGTCTGCCAACCATTCACAACGTAGCGCAGTGCGGCGTTGCCGCTGTGGAGCCTGGGAGCGACCCAGACGTAGGAGAGGGTGAGGACATTGCGGTGGTCATAGTCCGAAGGGCCATGATCGAGACGCTTGTAGTTCGGTTCATACACCGGCAGAACGTAGGAACTGCCGGGTACAACCGCGGTGACACCCTGTGCACCGAAGGCGTTGTTATCGATTGCCTTGGACCAGGTGTAGTTGAGGAAGGCAGTCAGGCCGGTGGAAAGACGCTTCTGCAGGGATGCCTGCATGGAGTGATAGCTGGCGTTACCGCCAGTGTCGGTTGTGGCAATGGCCTGCGTGAAGTTCTGGATGTTGTTCGCCGAGTAGTAGACACGGCGGCCGACGGTTGGACCCTGGTTGTAGATCGGGTTGATGTCGGTCGGATTGACCTGGTGGCGGCTCTGCGAGCCGGCATACGCCAGATGGAAGGACATCTTGTCGGTGAGCTGCTGTTCGAGCGAGAGGTTATAGGCCGTCGTGAAGGGCACGCGGAACGTGTCCGGATTGAAGGTGGAGTACGACGAATTCTGATAGTTCGCTGTGGTGAAGTAGCTCGCGGTAGGCGGCTGCGGCGCCGGAAAGATATTGCCGCCGGGAATATTCGCGTAAGGATTGGCGAAGTCGCCCAGGGCTCCGGCGGAGTAGGAGACGTTGACCGAGGCGACGAAGGGAACCGAGTTCGCGAAGATGTTGTCCAGAACGCCCGGCAGACGGGTGTCATAGAACTGGCCTCCTCCGCCGCGGATGCTGGTCTTGCCGTTGCCGAAGACGTCATACGCGAATCCGAACCGCGGCATCACGTGCGAGTACACCGCGTGCACCATGTTGGGGACGAAGCCGGCGTCGCCCGGGAACAGCAGGCCCGCGAGGGCAGTGGGATGTGTGGTGGAGATCTGGCCGGCGGAGCGGGCAGCAGGGCTGAACATGCCCTGGCGGCCCTTCTTTTCTACCTGCGGCAGGAAGGGCTCATAGCGGATGCCGTAGTTGATGGTGAGGCGGCGGCCGATCTTCCAACTGTCCTGCGCGTAATAGCCCGTGGTCTTGTAGCGATTGTTGAAGTACTGTCCTGATGCCTGCTGGAAGGTCGTCAGGCCGCCGAGCAGGAAGTCCGCCAGCGGATTGGACACGGTGTTGTTGCTGTTGAACTGAAAGATGCCGGGCTGCTGGAACTGATTGTCCACGTCCACCTTCGAGATCTCGCCGTGGAAGCCGAAACCGAAGCTGTGCGAGCCCTTCACCCAATGGAGATCATCGGCCAGTGTGTAGTTGTTGCGGCGGAAGGTGGCGGCCGGGTTATCGCCGACGGTGAAAAAGCCGACTGCCTGAATCTGATTGATCTGCTTGAACGCGGGCTGCCAGACATTGACGCCGAGGTCGTTGACGTTGGGTGCTCCGGCGATGGGGCCGCGGCCTGCATTTTCGATCTGGTAGCTGATGATGAAGTTGTTGACGATGTTGCTGGAGAAGGTGTGCGTCTCGCTGATCAGTGAGTTGTGATAACGGATGGACGCCTGATCGGAGTAGGTCAGCAGGTCGGTGAGATCCAGGATGCCGGCATTGTTGAAGGCGTCATAGAAGTAGCGCAGCTCGAGATGATCCTTCGCGCCCAGCGACTGGTCGACACGGCCCACATATTCGATGAGGTTCTGCCGGGTGGGCTTGATGAAGTTCACCGTGCCGTCCGTGCCGGTCACCGTGGGAAGGAACTTCAACAGAGCCAGTGAGGGTTTGCTGTAGTCGGCGGGATTGAGCTGGCAGGTGAAGGTCGAGCCCGTCGGCGTGCAGGGATACGGGGCAAGCGTTTTCGGATTCGAGATGGGCGATGCCAGGCCGGTAAAGGTGCCGGCAAGCTGCGCGGGTGTTGGCAGGATTGCGGGTGTGCCGGTCAGCGCCGCGGTCCGGATGCGCGTGGCCTGCACGCCAAAGGCGAAGAAGGTCTTGTCATGGCCGTTGTACAGGTGGGGGATGATGACCGGGCCGTTGAAGGTGCCGCCGAACTGGTTGCGCTTCAGCGGGTCACGAATCTTGTTGGCCCCCAGGTAGGTGAAGTAGTTGGCGGCGTTGAACACGCGGTTGCGAACGAACTCAAAGGCATCGCCATGGAACTTGTTTGCGCCGCCGCGGGTGATGATGTTGACCACGGCGCCGGCGTTCTGTCCGTACTCCGCGTTGTAGTTGCTGGTGACGACGCTGAACTCCTGCAGCGCGTCAGGGAAAGGGAACGGCGCGTTGACGTTGGTGTATTCGTCGACGTTGTTGCCACCGTCCAGCATGTAGTTCACCTGGTTGGCGCGGGTTCCGTTGACCGTGACTACGGCCAACTCAGGGAAGGTCTTGGTAATGCCCTGGTCGATGTTCTGGGTGGGGGAGGAGACCACGCCCGGGACGAGGGTGGTCAGCGCCGCAGCGTTACGTCCGTTGAGGGGGAGATCGTTGACGCGCTTCTCGTCGATGACCTGGGAGAGGGTACCGGTGGTCACGTCAACCTGAGGAGGAGTCTCCGTGACAGTGACCACCTGGTCGGGCGCCCCCACCTTCAGGGAAATTTCCAGCGTCAGGGCCTGGTCGGCCTGAAGCGTGGTGTTGGGAGATGTGAAGGTAGAAAAGCCGGCGGAGGTGGCCGAGACCGTGTACTGTCCGGGAGCGAGCGACGGGAAGACATACTCACCACTGCCACCGCTGGAGATCGTCTTCACCTCGCCCGTGTCGTTGCGCTTGACGGTGACCTTGGCGTTTGGGACGGCGGCGCCGGTGGTGTCGGTGACGGTGCCGGTGATGCTTCCAAGACCTTGCGCAGCGGCAGACAACGGCGGCAGCCAAAGGAGGCCCAGGGCGAGAACAGCAAAGCGAAGAAATGTCTGAAAGCGTGGGTTCATCACAGTCTCCTGAATCGTCGTCCCGGGGTTTCATGACCACATGTGGTCTGGCTCTGAAGATTTTTCATCGGCAACTCCCGGACGCCCGGCAAACTTTCGCATCACGCGAAGACTAGTTTTGCTGAGCGGGAGGTTTGTATGCCTCCGTGAGGCGCACTCAATAGACAGACACGGTTCCTGACCGTCAGGTATTGAGCTATTCCTCGTGTTTTGTGGAACTTAGGACGAGGCGTTTCAGCGGAAATGTGCACCGGAAATGCTTCATCGAATTGCGACGGATCAAGGTTCACCTGATTCCATTCTTGGTGTTGTGGCACGATGGAGCGCTGAAGGCGCGATCTATACCAGCCTAGGGCGAAGCCCTAGGATCGTGGCGCTCCTCAAAGATCAAGGGCTGAAAGCCCGCTCTATCGTGGTGCCACGATAGGGCGGGCCTTCAGCCCTCACACATTGATTGTCAGCATACCTGGGGCTTCGCCCCAGGCTGGTATGGGGCGCGCCTTCAGCGCTTACAACTAGTCCGTCGACACCGCAAGAACCTTGGGCGGCCCGGCGGTTCCGTCGGTGACCTTGGTTCCCAGGACGATCTGGAGATTGCTGTGCGCGTCGTCCAGCGGGGCGGCGCTGGTGATGGCCTGCATCAACTGGGGGTCCGTGAGGAACTCGCCCGCGGCTTCGGTGCCGTAGGTGTAGAGACCGCCGATCACGATGACCACGTGACCGGTTTCCGAGTTCCAGATGCGCGAGATCAGCGCGTAGTCCTGTAGCGGAGGCCCGTTGGCTTCGCCCTGGTGCGCGGTGGGGCGGTCGGTCTGCCAGCTCCAGCTCCGCGAATTGGGGGCCTTTGCATCGCGAATGTAGATCACGTGCTGGGCTGGGTCGAGCGCCAGCGTGTAGCGAAGCTGCTGCGTCAGGCGGAGGCTCCACTCATTATTGAAGGCGCCAATCAGAACCACCGGGCCTTCGCGCAGCTCGGAAAAGGAACTCGCACTTTCGCGGCGGATGACGATTTTCTTGCCATGGGAGGCGAGGATGCCCATCACCCGGGCAAAGGTGACGGCGTCGGCGAAGGGCACCGTAGGCGATGATGTCTTATGAATCACCGGGACAGAGTCTGCGGGATTGCCTCCGGTTAGCGACGCGGTCGGCGGGCCATCTGGGACATCGCCAACCGCCAGCAGCACGGAGCCCGGGGTATCGAGCACCGGCTTCCAGAACAGGTCCTGCGCCGTCCGCTGGTGAGACCACGAGTAGCCGGCAATTCCGGCGGCAGCTAACACCAGGAGCGCCGCAATCGTTGCCAATTTCCACGTGTGGGAGAGCGTAGAGGCAGTTGTATCCGCATGTGGAAGATCGGTAGCTGCGTGGGTTCCGGAACCCGCGGCATGAACTTCTTCCCCGTGATGAGCGCTCTTCGCAGCTTCCTGTTCCGCGAGCGGTGGCAACTCCGGCAAGCCAACGGGGATTGCCGCTGTGAAGCGGGGGATGTAGGAGCCGGGAACCAGGCTCATGCGCAGCTCGGAGCGGTGCTTCTCTTCGCCGTAGTAGATGGCGAGGCGTTTGCGCAGCTCGATGGCCGCAGTACGCACGACGTGATCCAGGTTGGTGTCGTATCCGGGGTCGCGCCCGAAGACTTCGATCCCGATGGTCCGTTCCTTGATCAGGTCGGCGGAGCCCTGCAGCGTTTGCTCCACAACATAGCGAAGGAACTGCACGGAACGCTTGCTGGAGCGAAATACCGGGTCCTGCACCAGGAGTTCGAGCTGCTCGCGTATCGCGTCCGGGCTGAGTTCCGTGCTTACAACTTCGCTGATATCTGCCGTAAGCATAGGTTCCTGGGTGGCAGCGATTCTAGCACTTCGATACAACGCTGGTCTGCCTGGGGATGAAATGAGGATTCAGGCATACATACGCGGATGCGGTGTGAAGAGTTTCGTCGCCGGTCGAATGGAGAAGGGTGGCGATACAGACGAACAGCAGATCCCCTGCGGGGATGACAACAAGAAAAGCAAAGGCCCGCGAGGACTATACCCACCGTGGCGACATCACGCAGGGCACCGCATCTTCGCGCGAAGCACGACTTCGTCCGCAGGCCTCGCAATCGGAATGTCCGCGGCTTCTCAACGGATGTGGATGACGAACATGCGGCGTCCGATCAACCGATCAAGATCGGGAAGGTCGTACAACAAAGCGACGCCGGGCACGATGTCTTCTGGCGCTTCCACTGGCACCGGCTCCTGCACCATCGCTCGATAACCGCCGAACGGCCATCCCGGTTTGACTTGCTTGAAGCGGGTGTCGAGCACGGCGGCGTGCAACAGGACCAAGCTTAGATGAGAGTCCCCTTCAGCATGGAGATCGTCGCAGGTAATTTCCGGTCGCGCACAGAGCATGTTGGTTGCACGGATCACATCATCCACACGCAGACCGAGCAGTGTTCTTCCCACCAGCTCCGCGCGCAGTTGTGGCAGGTAGTAGGTACCCAGTAGAGGCGATTTGGTTTCTTCGTGTCCTGGGGGTGAAGGCCGTGGAGCAAAACGAAGGACGGCACGGCCGCTTTCCGCAAGTCGAACGAAGGGTTCTGCGGAACTGAAGAGCTGGCTCACGGACTCATCGAGAGAGAGTGTGGCGGGTACGCGCTTTGCATTGTGCATCTCGATTAACTCGGCCGGAAGGTCAAGGCCGTCGGGCGAGTGCAGCACGAGCTTCAGAAGTTGAAGTTTGGGGTGCCCGGCAACTTCGGTTGTCTCGCTCACCGTGACAGCCGGCGTTTCCTTGCCCGGAATCGCGGTCGCATGGATGGTCTTGCGAACGAGTGCCGCAGTCACCGGCTGGGGCTTCCGTCCTCGGATCAGCGCCGTAAAACGTTTGAGGTTCAGTGTGTGGACGGTTTCTGCGTTCGCGAATTCCGTGGCTACCTGGCCTGTGCGTGTCACCTGCAGGATGCCGGGGTTGATCTTGATCATCGGCGGGACAACTGGATGTTCTGCGTCAGCGCCCGAATGAAGGTGCTCAATGAAGAAGCCGAGGATCTTCGGCTGGATGGGGCGAAGGTTGCCATGGCCCCCGGGGCCAGTGATGAAGGCGAGATCAGCGTCCGCGCCGAAGAGGCCATAGAAACGGCGTGCTTCGGCTTCCGTCGCCTGCGCTCCCGCGAAAGGAAACATGTCTTCGGTTGTCGAGATGATGGCGTACGGATGTGGCGCAGCAAGTTCCACCCAATCCGGGAAGTCGAGGCCTGACGCGATGAAGTTGGGGATGGACTGTTCGCCGTCTTGTGGCCCGATCGAAGGCAGCAGCTTGTCGAAGCTGGTGATGTAGCAGGCAGTACCGGTGACCTGGATGCGTGGATCCATGGCGGAGAGCATCGCTGTCATGGTGCCACCGCCTGAGCAGCCGAAGGCGCCGATGCGTGTGCTGTCGACTTCAGGGCGAGTCTGGAGGTAGTCGACGGCGCGCATGGCGTCCCAGATGAAATAGCGAGCCAGCGCGTCACCGACCAGCGTCGGCTGCAACGCGGCTTCTGCATGCTCGCCGGTCGGTCTCGCCAGCTTCGACTGACCGGTTGCCGGGTCGAGGTATTGCAGGCGCTCGCCCTGGCCGATGGGGTCGTAGCTAAGCACAGCGAAGCCGTTGGAGGCGAAGGCAAGTGCGAAGGAGAAGTCGGATGCTTTCCCGGTGACTCCATGGCCAGGCGCAATAACGATGGCCGGCAGTTTGCCGTTCGCGGACTGGGGGAGATACATCAACGCGGTGACATAGAAGCCGGGCTGCGATTGGAAGACGATCTTCTGTACGCGAATGCCGGCCACCGTGTTTTCGCCAAGCACCTGAGGCTGTAACGGTGTGCGCTCGGGAAGACCTCCGATCAGCTTGAAAATGCGTGCGCGTACTTCCTTCTGGCGAGCTTCCGCCTGTGCACGTGTGGTGATGCGCGCGACTACTTCGCGTCGAGCGGCGGTTTCTTCCGCACCAAGCTGGTTCAGGGCACGGTTGAACTGGGCGCGGCCGGTGTTCTCCGGCGCGTCGGGGAGAAATTTTGTTAGTGGCGGCGGGGCTTCCGTGTGGGCGGGCTGTTGAGCCGTGAGGGCAGAGGCGAGTCCGAGAAAGAGAAGCAGGGAAGCGGTGTAGATGGTTGTCATCGCGAAGCCTTGAGGTCAGGTGGATGAGTCGATGTTGAGTGAACATTGGCGGGAGCAGTCCCGCTTTGTGCGGTCCTCATCTCACAGATGTTGAAGCTGTCGTGAAGATGGCACCCGGCTTGGTGGATGCATTTGGCTGTTGCTTTTGCTGTTCTGTTTGTCATCCCCACAGGCGATCTGCTTTTCTCGCTCGCTCCACCACCACCCTGTCATCTCGACCGGAGCGAAGCGTAGTGGAGAGACCTGCTTTCCCGCGCTCGCCCATGCTCGGGCAGGAGCAACAGCAGGTCTCTCCGCTGCGGCGCTAAAGCGCCTCCGGTCGAGATGACAGATTGGGGGAGGCATAAGAAACAGCAGATCCCCTCCGGGGATGACAACAAGAAAGGCAAAGGCGCAGTGCACATACGATAGCCGGAATCCTCCTCTGTCATTCCTTAGTGCAACTTGTAAGGCGTCGCCGGTTCCGGCACGGCCGCAGGTTTGGCAGGTGCGGCAATCGTCGTGCTCCCTTGCAGTCCCTTGCCGGTTACGTTGTAGGTGCTGAGCAGAGGGCCTTCGAAGCCGGTGACGTGGATGTTCTTGAGTTCGGCGTGCGTTGTGTTCACCAGGGTAATGCCCTTGGCGCATGTGCCTTCGATATCGCTTAGCAGCAGACCGTCGAGCGGCTTGTCGGGATGGATCTCCGTGGCCTGCACCAGCACGGGAGCGTCGTGGACACGGACATTCCTGAAACGGAAGTTGCGGAAGGTGGGAATGCCATCCATGCCGGGCACTGCGTACTCATCCTGAATGCCGCTGTTGAGCTGGTTGATGCGCAGAAAGCCGAGATGCATGTTGGAAGCTTCCAGGTCTTCCATGTCGAGATCTTCCACGAACGCTCCGCGGCCCGGGCGGCTCTTGATGTAGATGGCATGGGTTTTGGCTGCGGTGAATTTGCAGTGCGAGACACGCACGTTGCGGATGCCGCCGGAGGTTTCGCTGCCAATGCCGATGCAGGCGAAGATGGAGTCCGCAAAGGTGCAGTTGCGGATGGTGATGTCTTCGGTGGTACGCAGCAGCGTGTAGCCTTCTTCACCGCGACCCGACTTCAACGAGATGCAGTCGTCGCCGGTGGAGATGTCACAACCTTCGATGAGGACATGCTTGCAGGAGTCGATATCGATGCCGTCGCCATTGCCTCCGGTACTGCGGATGGTGAGGTTGCGAATCACGATGTTGTCGGAGTTCGAAGGATGGATGGACCACATGCGGTTGTAGCTGGTGGAGAAGCCTTCGAGGTGGATGCCCTGGCAGCCGACGAACTCGATCAATGCAGGATGGCGCAGAGGGAGGTCCTTGGTGGGGCGGCCACCGAGTGAGTCGGCGCCGCTGATCTTGCCTTCGCCCACGATGCCGACATTCGCCGCGTTGATGGCGTGGATGAAGCCGATGTGGCCTTGGATCCAGCGGCCTTCCCAGCGCACCTGCGTGACCGGATAGTCGGCCATGTCAGCCGAGCCTTGCAGCACCGCATCTTTCTCCAATCGAAGCGTGACTCCCGAACGCAGCGCCAGTCCGCCGGTGAGATAGGTTCCCGCCGGCACCAGCACCTCGCCGCCACCGAAGACGCTGCAGCGGTCTATTGTCTGCTGAATCGCCGTGGTGTCTTTGGCCGTGCCATCGGCGACGGCGCCGAAGTCACGCACGTTGAGTTGAAGCGTGGGCTTCGTGGGCGCCGCGGTAGTCTTCGGTGCAGAGCTCTCCGCCTGAATGCGAATGCCTTGTGTCAGCGATGCGGCTACGCCGAACTGCGCGGCTCGCTTCAAGAGTGTGCGGCGATCGGTGAGCAAAGGGCGCTCGGACATTTCGTCTCCCAGAGGTTGCAATGTGTGAGGTGCTTATTTGATCTTGCGCAGGGCTTTGGCTGCGGTGACAGGGTCCCAATGATCGTCACCCGCAAGCAGGCCCGCAGGTGTCAGCTTCTTTTCTTCTTCCGCCGTCAGTGGGGGATAGTCCACGATGCGGTGTCCGCCATTGACACCTGGGCCATGCGATTTGTATTCGCGATAGGTGCTGGTCTTCAGGCGGTCGCTCCAATCCGACCAGCCATCCGCCGAGATGGTCTGTTCGATGTCGGTGTCATAGAACAGGACGGTGGAGTAGGTGCGCCATGGGCGGCCCAGGATCACCTTGTCTCCATTGTTCGCGCCGGTGATGCGGCAGTGCAGAAAGGTGTAACCGGAGTCTTCAGCCGGGAAGTGCTTGCTCTGTGCGGTCACCATGACGGTGGGGTGAGCACGCGAATGCATCTCGCAGTGATCGAAGACAGCCTTGGCATCGCCAAAGATGTAGTCCACATGGCCCTCGATGTAGCAGTCATGAAAATACTGCCGGGAAGCCTGGCAGGGAGCCGTACTGTCCAGCGGCCGGCAGGTGCGGCTGTTGGCGTAGAGTGTGTCCTGCGCACCCAGCAGTCGCACGCGATCCAGGACGGCGCGGTCCGAGCTCATCAGCAGTGCGACCGCCTGCGAGCCTTCTTCGGTGCGCGTGTGATTGAGTTCCCAAGTGTTTTCGATGGTGAGGTTCTCAGCGGCGAAGCCGTCGGCGTCGACTGTAACGCTGCCGGATTTGCCTGTGCCTCCGGCGGTGCTGGCTACGTCATCCCAACTGAGCACCACGTCCTGCGGTTGCGTGCCGGTGCCGATCAGGTGAATGTTGGGCTTGCTGATGTGGATCTTCTCTTTATAGGTGCCGGGCTTGAGGAGGATGATCTCGCCAGTATCGGGCGCCTGGTTCACGGCTTCCTGCACGGTGTGGAAGTCCGCCTTGCCTTCTTTGGCGACGGTGACGCGCGGCAATGTGTCGGCGGCCCATGCGGTGGCCGTCAGGAGAAGGGAAGCTGTCAGGATGAAGGATGTTCGCATCGGTGCTCCGATTGGAGTTGTCTTACAGAAGGTTTTCCAAAATCTGGCGCATCGCAGGTGTTGAGTTCGGTCGATCGCGATGGTAAGAAGACGCACTGAGCGCTGAAGGCGCGACGCTATACCAGCATGGGGCGAAGCCCCATGTAGAGTGCACCGGGAGAGAAAGGGCTGAAGGCCCGCCCTATGGACCATCGCGGGTTTATAGGGCGGGCCTTCAGCCCTTGATTTTCCAGGGGCGTTGTACCCAGGGCTTCGCCCTGGGCTGGTATAGGGCGCGCCTTCAGCGCTTGGATTCGTTGGTGGCTAAGGCCTCGCGTGCGTTCCTGCGAATCTCTTCCCCGGATGATGTCGGGCGACATCAATGGGGTAACGTTCGCGAGACTCATCGTTCGCACCTACTTCCCGCCCGTTGGCGCTGAGGGCCGAACTCCCGGCGTTGCCGTGGTCGTGGGTACGCCGTTCACATTCGGCCCTAGCTCAACCTGTGTGCGGATTACGTTGTCGGCAACCATGCGGCCGAAGACGGCTTTACCTTTGTCGTTAAGGTGGGTGCGGTCTTTGGCGGTCGTTGTGTTCTCGGCTTTTGCGTCAGGATGGGTTTCGGCGTCGAAGGTGTCGGCCTGTTCCTGCGTCATGGTCTTGAGCAGCGCCTGCGACATGCTGAAGAGATCGACGCACGTGACCTTCTCCTCGGCGGCGACATGCTTCGCGGCCGCCGCGTATTGACGAAGACCGTCTTCAGCCAACGCGCCGTCCTTGAACGTGCGGCGCGACAGGGATGTGACGATGATGGGGATGGCTCCGATGGCGCGCGTCTCGCGGATGTAGCGGCGCAAGTATTCGTCATAGGAGCCGCCAGCATCGCCGTGGCGGGCGGGATCATCCTTCTGATCGTTGTGGCCAAACTGGATGAAGTAGTACTGGCCCTTTTCGTCGAGCGCCTTCTTCCAGAGGCCTTCGTCGATAAAGCTCTTCGCGCTGCGCCCATTGCGTGCGTCGTCGATGCAGGTGACGTTAGGCGTCAGCGTGGCGCAGAACCCCGGACCCCATCCGCCGCCTTCGGCAACGGTGGAGTCGCCGACCAGCACGATCTTGAAGGGCTCGCCGCGGATGACGCGCATGGCGAGCCGGCCCTCGTCGGGAAGCTCCGCGGGTGTGGGCCGCACGTAACGCGCGAGTTGAGGCTGCACCTTGCCGAGGTCGACAGCGACGATGCGCCCGAAGGCGTAGCTTCCTGCCCAGTTCAAGTGGGTCTTGTCGGGGATCGTCTTGCCGGTGGGGTCTTTCTTGGTGATGCCGAGCTTTGTGCCTTCAGCTTCACCGAGCTTGTCGAGGTAGGCGATGCTTTCTGCCTGCAGATCGATGAGCGGCACTTTCAATTCGTCTGCAACGCGCTTCATGGTGGCGGCATGTGCCAGCAGATCGCTATGGATCTTGCCGTCCGCTTCAAAGTAGCGGCGGGTGAGCGGCGTGACCAGGATCGGCGTGATGTGGTGCTCGCGAGCTTCGCGCACGAAACGGCGCAGGTTCTCTTCGTATTGCGCCATGGGCACCTGGCGGTCAAGGTGCTCCGGCGTCTCCATGTCGTTGTGACCGAACTGGATCAGCATGTAGTCCGGCTGCGTGGCGAGGCCGCGATCCCACAAGCCCTGTTCACGGAAGGTGCGTGTGCTGGCTCCGCCTTTGGCCATGTTCACGCAGTCGACCTTATCGGTGAAGTTGGCGCAGAAGCCGCGTCCGTAGCCGGCGTTGTCGGTCTGGGTGGAGTCGCCAATCAGCTCAATGCGCACGGTGGTGCCCGGGCGTCGCTGTGCGGATGGCGAGGCAGCATCCTGCGCGTGTGCGGCCGTTAGCGTTAAGAGCGCGGCAGCGGCGCACAGAGTTCCGCGCACGAAGAGTGCGCCTGGTGTGAAGTCTTTGGCGGCGATCTTCATTAGTCCTGGTAGGGCAGGAATTTGCCTGCGCATGTGAAGGTCATCGGCTCCCTCTTGTCGGCTTTGGTGTTGGTCACGCCGTTGCCGCTGAAGGTGAAGTTCGCGCCCTTGGGCCCGGTGAACACATTGGCGAATACTGCCTTCACCTGATCGGGCTTCACACCTTCCACACGCACGCCGTCGAGGGAAACCTCCGTGATGTGATCGGCGTTGAGACCGGCAACCTGCACAATGCCGGGCGTCGTGCTCACGACGTTTTCGATGTGGATGCCCTTGTAGTCGGGAATGCGTTCGCCCTTCATTCCCAGGTCTTCAATGCCGTCGGTGGTCTGGCCGTTGTAGAAAGGGCTGATGGAGATCGGCACCGGCACATCGCGCATGCAGAGGTTGCGATAGGTGACGTTCTTCACGGGGCCGCCGCGCTGCACGTTGCTCTTGATGCGGATGCCGCTGGTGGTGTGGTCCAGCGTCAAGGTGTCGACGAAGATGTCGCCATCGCTGGTGTTGGTCTCGGAGCCCATCGACATGCCGTGACCGGAGTAGAAGTGGTTATCCAGCACGCTCATGTGGTGCGTGCCGGTCTTGATCGCGATGTTGTCGTCGCCGTTGTCGATCCAGCTCTTGGTGACGGTGATGTTCTGTGAGCTGCCGGGGTCGATGCCGTCGGTATTGCGCGCATCGGTGCCGCGCACGGTGGGCGTCAGCAGATGCACACCCCAAACCGTGAAGCCGTCGGTGTTGTTGACTGCGACGTGGAAGTTGGGTGAGTTGTGCAGCCGAACCTTGTACAGGATCAGGCCGTCGGCATGGCTGGCGACCAGCAGGCGCGGCGCTGAGTAGCGCATGTTCGTCGGCTCGGCCGCGCGCGACTGCTGCCACCAGGTGTAGGTCTTGCCGATCACCATGCGATCACCGCGTCCATCAATCGTGCCTTCGCCCATGATGGCTGTGTTCTTCGCATCGCGAACCGTGATCAGCGGCTTGCACGGATGGCTGTCGGGACCAGAAGTGCCGCAACCTCCGGGCGTGGTGTCGTAGTCTTTGGGGTCGCGCGAGGCATACAGCGTGACGCCCTTATCGATCAGCAGGGTCACGCCTTCGCGAAGCTCCAGCGGCCCGCTAAGGAAGGCGTTGTTGGCTCCATCGGCTTTCAGTTGAACTGCCTTGCCGGCGCCGCACGTGTCCATCGCGCTCTGGATGCGTTTCGTGTCCAGCTTGGTTTCATCCGCTTCAGCCAACGCATTGTCTTTGGCATGAAGAGCCGCCTTGAGGACGGTGCAGCTTGCCGGTATGACCGGTTCGGTGACATGGCGGGTGTCCTGTGCGCCTGCGGACAGGGCAAACGAAGCAACGACAAAAGCGATGGTGACAGCGCGAATCAAGGCAAGTCCTTTGAATAAGGAGAATTCGGAATAGAGAGGGCCGCTCCAGCGAATACC
Organism: Acidobacteriaceae bacterium; assembly: GCA_036498835.1. Taxonomy (GTDB): domain Bacteria; phylum Acidobacteriota; class Terriglobia; order Terriglobales; family Acidobacteriaceae; genus Granulicella. The sequence goes on from DASYEV010000151.1 coordinate 22,110, forward strand.
GGCAGTCGCCAAACTATATGTGGCGCGTGAGAGGAGAGTCAAGCAAGCTGTCAGACAGGAGGGGCGTAGATGTTAGATCGTTAGATGTTAGGGAGCCCATTAGGCGTTACCGGCAACCCCTCTTAATTGGGTCATCCTGAACGCAGTGAAGGATCCCAGTATTTTGTGTGTGGTAGTACAGCGCTTGATCTGATGCGGGCCGGCTCACCAGGCATCCCGCAATACTGGGATCCTTCGCCTAGGGCTCCTCATGACCGGGCTACTCAGGTGCCCGGTCATTTCATCCGTAACTCGCTGAAAGCGAGTCAGATTGCTCAGGATGACCCCTCGTTAAAAGTCAGGGTGACCTGAGAGATGGGCAGGAGCTGTCGCGCTTTGCGCGATGGCCCACTCATGAGCGATGAGACTGCTCATGAATGGGGCACCCAAATCCGGGGTGGTCATTCGGCTGTTTCAGGGCTGCCGAAGTATTGCTCGAATAGCTCGCGCGAACGCTTGTTGCCTTCCTCCGACAGCACGACGGACTTCGCCTTGCTCGCGGGATTCGAGATGAACCCCTTTTCGTGCAGACGTTCGAGCGCGTCCCAATCGTGTCCCTTCCACGCTCGGCCACCTCCCGTGTTGGTGAGCCAGAGAAGAGCCAGCACCATGTTGTCCACTTTGTCGCGGTTGTACTCCATATTGCCCTCCCGATGAAAGATGATCCCACGAGATTCGATGTCACAGGAGTGGGTTTGCAACGTGCGGCGCAGACGGCGAAACCCAACATCTAAAATCTAACGATCTAACATCTACTCTCACGTTCCCGGCTGCCGGTAATGCGCCAGTGCTGCCAATTCCCGTTCCTTGCCTCGGGGATCGTCCTCGACGTGCGGCGGCGTATCCCAGAGCATGGTGGCTCGTTTCTTAAGGTCGTAGGCGGGCCAGTGGGGGACACCGGCAGTGTTGGGGTTGCCGGTGCGGGCGAAGGCGATGAGCGCAGAGCTCATGGCATTGGCAAGCGGCTGGGCTTTGGCGACGTCGTCAGGGCCGTGGCCGATCATGCCTGGTGAGACGGCGAGGTTGTCGAAGTAGAACGGGATGTCGACGGTGTGAGGCGCGCGGAAGCGTCCGCCCGCGACCGGTGAGGGCCAGTTCATCTGGTAGACCCAGGTGCGGGGTTGGGCGGGGCTTTCGGCGCGGCGCTCGGCTTCGATGACCTGACCGGGCCAGGAGCGGAAGGCGGTGGCGGCGGCGAAGAAGACGTCGCTGGGCGTGTACTGCGGGTACCACTCGCGGTATTTGGTGACGATGGTTTCTGGCGTGACCGGACCGAGATACACCCCGACGGCTTTCGTGAGCGCGGCGGGCACCTCTTCCCAGGTGAGTGAGAACAGCGCGGGGTTGGAGCCACCGATCAGGCCGCGCGTCTCGTCGTGCGTGTTGCCGAAGATCATCGGCACGTCGTTCGAAATGGGCGGAGCGTCGGGCGAAAACGGATCGCGCGGAAGCGAGCGGCCATCGACCACCGGCAGCCAAGCGGAGCTGACACGCGCGGCGTCTTCCAACTGCTCCAGCGGCATGGCGTCGAGCGCTTGGCGCAGCTTCTGCGGTGGGGTCTCCTGCAGATTCAGCTTGGCGAGGAACTCCTTGGTGCGCGCGGTTGCGATCGATGTGGGCGCGGCGGTGACCTGCTGCCCACTCATGCTCATCGCATGGTGGAACAAGCCATGGGCCGGTGGCATCGCCATTAGCGTGGCGCACTTGGCGCCTCCGCCGGACTGGCCGAAGATTGTGACTCGCCCAGGATCGCCACCGAACTCGGCGATATTGTCCTTCACCCATTGCAGCGCCAGCACGATGTCGAGTTGGCCAACGTTGCCGGAGTCCGCATAGGCCGGGTCGTCGGTGACGCCGGCAAGGTAGAGGTACCCAAACGCGTTGAGGCGATGGTTGACCGTGACCACCACCGCATCGCCGCGCTTCGCCAGACGCGTGCCGTCGTACAGCACAGCGTTCACGGTGCCGCTGTTATAGGCTCCGCCATGAATGTAGAGGATGACCGGCCGCTTCTCATGACCTTCGCGCCGCGGCGAAGGCGTCCACACATTCAGGTGCAGGCAGTCTTCACTGCTGGCGCCTTCGTCCGGCGGAAGGCGGTAGGTCTCCGGGGCGTCCGTTGGCTGTTGCGCGCGGGTGCGCGGACCTCCGCCACCGAGCTGCGGAGCGCGGTCGGCCCAGGCCAGGGCATCGCGGACGCCGGTCCAGGCAGGGGCGGGAAGTGCAGGCTGAAAGCGCCGCTTGCTGGTGTCTGCACCGTAGGGAATCCCGAGAAACGAGGCGATGCCGTCGCGCGTGGCGCCACGCACGGAGCCGACGCGTGTACGTACCACCGGGCCCGATTCTTCGGCGCGCAGGAACCTGACCGGCGTGGAGACGGCAATCGCCGCGCTTACGGCGTGTTTCGTAAAAGTGCGGCGGTTCATCCAGGCTCCTTCAGATCGCGTTGCAGACGGCTGTCATGCGTTCACGGTAAGCTGTCAGACAACTTTGTAGCACTCGAACCGGGAGACCTTCCACTCCATGCAAGTGAATCGCCGCAATCTGATCCGCTCTGTCGCCGCCGCCACGGCGGCATCCGCACTGCCTGCCAACCTGTCCGCTCAGTTTCTGAACGCTCCCCGGCATGGTCTGCCCGGAACGCTGAACGAGCGCTACGCGAAGCTGGACGCCATCCTGAAGCAGCCGGTGTTCAAGCGCGAGCTGTTCAAGGACCCTGTCATCATCGAGACGATCGAGCTGCTGCATTACAAAAACTCCTGGCTGTGCCGGGTGCGCTCCAGGGATGGCCATGAGGGCATCGCGGTTTCCAATGCGCAGCAGATGGAAGTGCTGTATCCCATCTTCACCAAACGCATCGCGCCATACTTCATCGGTAAGGACGCGCGCGATCTCGAAAACCTGGTGGAAGAGGTTACGGTCTACCAGAGCAACTACAAGGCGCAGAGCCTGGCCATCTGGATCCCGATTGCGACGGTGGAGTTCGCCCTCCTGGACATGTTCGGGAAGATGTCCAACCGCTCCATCGGACTGTTGATCTCGGACAAGATCTACAACCCCACCATCAACGTCTACCAGGCCAACGGCGAGCGCGATAACTCTGCGGAAGAAGTGATCGAGCATCTGCAGCGCGACGTGGCGATCTCCCACGCCAAGGCGATCAAGTTCAAGCTGGGCGGTCGCATGAGCCACGTTGAGACACCCGCGGCGCGCAGTGAAAAGCTGATCCCAATGGTGCGCAAGACCTTCGGCGACAAGATGGTGATCTCGGCTGACGCGAATGGCTCCTATACCGCGGAGCAGGCTATCCCCATCGGCAAGCTCATGCAGGAATACAAGTATGCCTTCTATGAAGAACCCGTGCCGTTCGATTGGTATGAGGAGACGAAGAAGGTCGCCGACGCGCTGGAGATTCCAATCGCCGGCGGCGAGCAGGAACCCAGCATGCATAACTTCCGCTGGCTGGTGGCCAACGGCGGTCTCAGCATCACGCAGCAGGACATGTTCTACTTCGGCGGCATGGTGCGCTGCATGCGTGTCGCGCGGATGGCCCATGCCTTCGGCAAGCAGACCATTCCGCACATCTCGTCTACAGGCCTTGGATACCTCTATATGATGCACTTCGTCTCGGCCATCCCGAACTCCGGGCCGTATCACGAGTTCAAGGAGTTCAATAACACCCTCCCCTACACCTGTGCGACCTCTACGCTTCGCAGCGATGAAAACGGTGCGGTGAAGGTGCCGACTGGGCCGGGTGCGGGAATCGAGATCGATCCGGCGTATGTGGCCAGGCATGAGGTGGTGAAGGGGTAGGGGGTTAGGGGAGAGAACAGAGATGAGAGAACAGAGATCAGGTTCTAGGTTCTAGGTTCTAGGTTCTAGGTTCTAGGTTCTAGGTTCAGATTCGGTGGCGTCCGCTGCTTGGGTTGGCTGTGGCTTTTGCTTTTCTGTTTGTCCTCCCCCTCACCCCATTCGGGCAGAAGACCGCCCGATGGGGACCCGTTAGCAGGGGATCTGCTGTTTGTTCGCGCTCCCCACAACCCTCTCCTCTCGACCGGAGTGAGCAGTCCTATCGTTGGTGCAAGGAGCGGGCCGGGGGAAAAGATGTCCCGTTCAATATGGGAGCAGGACCCGAACCCGGTATGACAGCGGGACGGTTACGGTCAATGCGGAGCCGCGTGGGCGGTCTTACAGGGCAGGCTGGACACAATCGCAGCCAGACCGCGTTCCGCACGAGTTCGCTGTTTTTCCTGGAGAACTGACGGTTTCCCCCGGCCAGACAGGCTCAAGCTGGCTTCTTGCGAAATTTCTATTGAAAACCTCTTGACAATCTTTACCGCGGAAGAAGAAGCTGTCCGACTAGCCAGCAATCTGTCATACCGGATCATTCCGGAGGCCACGTTCTGACCATCCGTTTTGAGGAGAGGCTTGTATCAATGCATAACCTTCTGAAGCGTTTCATCACCCGTGCAGCGGGAATACCCAGCGCACTGGTTCTTATCGCCATCATGTCGGCGGCCGCCCACGGGCAGCTTGCAGGTAAGGGCGCCGTCCAGGGTTCGGTCACCGACCCGTCCGGCGCGGTTATTCCGCATGCGACCGTTGTGATCACCAATACGGCGACGGGCGTAAGCACAACGACGACCAGTACATCGGCTGGCGACTACGTTGTCTCCACACTTGAGCCAGGCATTTACACGGTGACTTTTTCGGCGCCCGGCTTTCAAAAGCTTGTGCAGAAGGATGTCCACGTCAATGCGCTGGAAACCCAGTCTTTGAATCCGAAACTGGTGGTCGGCGGAGCCGATCAAACAGTGACCGTTGACGCGATTCCTCCGCAGCTTGAAACCACCAACGCCACACTGGGCGCGACGATGGAGCAGGAGGTATATTCCGCGCTACCCATCGAAATGGGCGCCTATGGCAGTCCCGATCAGCGGCGTGCGACGGACTTCGCGTTCCTGATGCCTGGTGTGCAGGGCAACAATACCAACGGCAACCCGACGACCAATACCGGTATTGTGAATGGTTCCGGCAGCCGTGGTGCGGCCAGCGTGGTGTACATCGATGGTGTCGGTTTTGTGCGTGCCGGCGGCAATGGGGATCCACGCTACGTGTGGACGGCCATCTCGGTCGATGCCGTGGATCAGTTCCAGGTACAGACCAGCGGCTATTCGGCTATCTATGAAGGTCAAGGCATTCAGAACTACACCATCAAGCAGGGTGGCAATAAATATCATGGCGCGGTCTACGAATTCTTCCGCAACACCGCTCTTGACGCCTGGGGCTTTTTTGGATCTGTGCCCAACCCGGCGACCGGCAAGAAGGTAAAGCCGATCGAGCACTCCAATGAATATGGCATTGTCCTGAGCGGCCCACTTGTTCCGTTCGGCTCATGGCGCGATAAGCTCTTCTTCTTCGGTAACTACAACGGATTCCGTTACGCGAGTGAAACCCCCACGCAAATGACGTTTCCAACCGCTGCCCAGCAGGCGGGTGATTTCAGCGCAACCGGCATCGCCATCTACGATCCTTTCACTCAGACGGCCTGCACGGCGAACAGTGACAACGGTCCGTGCCGCTACCAATATGGCTTCGGTCCCGGGGCGGGAATCGGTCATGCAGGCAACCCCAAGGCAACCGGAGCGCCGGTCAATGTGATCCCGGCTTCCGAGTTCTCTTCGGTGGCGTTGAAGATGCAGAGCTTCCTTCCTTCCGGCATTGGTACAGGCCTGCAAAATAACTACATTTCGCAAAACCGCACAGGCCTTACCAACTGGTCGACTACGGATCGTATCGATTACGTCATCACGCCCAAACACACTCTGACCATGATCGCCGCCATTGGCCGGCAGGCGAGTTCCAACCCCACCGGCCAGACAACAGCCGGCCGCAACGTGGGCCCTCTTCCATACAACTACGGGCAGACATTCGCACCGAAGACTGCGGTCGGGGTGATCGAAGAGACCTACGCAATCAATTCGCACCTCGTGAACCAGCTCAAGTACGGCTATGCCCGCTATAACGGTCCCACATTCGATGCGGATCAACTGCCGGCCTATGCCGCTTCGACGATGGGTATCTCCATCCCGAACAACCCTTCGGGAGCGGTGCTTTCGGCGTTCCCGATTACCACCTTCGCGGGCACGGACGCCCCGACGAATTGGGGTGGAACCAGCCCGAACGTCACACTTGCTGAAAACTACACGCTGCTGGATAACCTTCAGTGGATCAAAGGCAGGCACTCCTTCACCTTTGGCGGTCAATCGGCATGGCTGCTGTACAACGTGGTGAGCGCCACCGGCGGAACCACGGCGCTGACGCTTGCCAATGCTGTGACCGAAACAGCGGGCATCAATGCTTCCAGCAACACGAGCCCAAAATACGCCGCAACGTCCAATACCGGCCTCTCCTATGCAAGCTTCCTGATTGGAGAAATCGATAAGCCGAGCTTTACGCAATACCTTCAGCAGGAGTTCGGCGCACGTTTCCGGGCGATTTCGCCGTACATGCAGGACAACTGGAAGGTTTCCAACCGTCTCACCCTGGACCTCGGGCTTCGCTGGGATTACTTCCCATCGGTGCGTGAAGTTCATAACGCGGGAAGCTTTTTTGATCCCACTCTTACCAATCCCGTCACGGGGCAGAAGGGCGCCCTGCAGTTTACCGGCACAGGCACCAATACCTGTAATTGCGACTCGCCGGTACACAACTACCATGGCAACGTCGGTCCACGTATCGGTCTGGCGTTCCAGAGCGATTCGAAAACTGTCTGGCGCGCCAGTTACGGCATCATGTTCACGCATGGCGATGCCGTAGGCGGTCTGGCGACGAGCCTCGGCACACTGGGCTTCTCGGCGGCGCCGTCGTTCTCCGCCAGCGGCACGCTGCTCAGTACCGCGCCGCTGTTGGGTACGAATGGTGCGCTGCCTGGCTACACACCTGCGGCGGGAACCGCGTCGGGGAACCAGTTTGGTACGGGCTACACGACCACGGCCAACTTCACCGGCACACCATCGAGCATGGGATACGCCGATCCGTATCTGGGCGGCCGGGCGCCTGAATACCTCAACTGGACCTTCGGGTTCCAACACCAGTGGACCAACACCCTCGCTTCCACGATCACCTACGTCGGCTCGCAGGGACACTTCCTGCAGGCAGATGGCAGCAACGCTCGTGGCTTCTACGCCGACCAGTTGGATCCGCAATACCTGTCCATCGGTGGCGATCTGAACGATACCGGGACAGCTCTCACCAGCTACTGCGCAGCGCACTCTGGTGTCTGCCCCTCCTACACGGGCATCTTCAACACCGGTCAGAGTCTCGCCACCTTGCTGAAGCCGTTCCCCTTCCAGGGCGTTGGTGACAGTTTTGGCTATGTGGCCAACTCCAACTATCACGCGTTGCAAAGCCAGTTGAACCTGCGCCCCACCCACGGGCTGACATTCATGGCGAGTTACGTGTGGTCGCGCACCATCGACGATGGCGGCACGTTCCGCTCCGGTTATGCGATTCCGGCCGCCTACTCCAACAATGGCAAGAGCTGGAAAGCTGACGCCATCGAACGCGGCGTTTCGACGTCCAACCAACCGCACCACGTCGTGGTGACTGGCGTATACGAACTGCCGTTCGGACGCACGATCCTCAACGGTAACCGGGCGGAACGCGCAATCCTGGGAGGCTTCAAGCTTTCTGAAATCTTCCAGGCATTCTCCGGCTCCCCGCTGGCGATCACCGGTTCGAGCTGCCAGACGAATCCGGCACAGAGCACCTGCGAACCGAACCTCAACCCGAATTTCAGCGGGTCTGCGCGCATCAACGGCAAATGGGGCAAAGGAATTACGGCGGCCAATACCTCAGCGATCAGCTACATTGCGACCAGTGCCGGCACCCAGGCTGCTCCGACTGGTCCATTCATCTCTCCTTCCTTGCTCGCGCCAACGACGGCCTTTCCCAATGGATCGCCCTTCGCGCCGCTGTATACCTTTTCCAACGCTCCGCGTACCGGCGCTTACAACATCTACGGCCCCGGCAACTACGGTCTGGATCTTGCTCTGGTGCGCAGCTTCCCGCTGCACATCACCGAAAGTTCCAGGTTGAATTTCCGCGCGGAGTGGTACAACGTCACCAACCACACCAAGTTTGCCGTGGCGAGTGCTCAGCTCGGCAATGCCTCCTTTGGGCAAGTTGCCACGGACCCCACCGCACCACGTAAATCTGTCCAGCTCTCGGCACGCATTGAGTTCTGAGAACGGTCCATCAACCCATCACCATAGGAGCCGCCCTTATGGGCGGCTTCTATACGTTTGAGGTTGTGGCCGCATCGGCAAACAGCAGATCCCCTACGGGGATGACAGAAAGAAAGGCAAAGACAACGGCGGAGAGCGAAAACTCTTGCTCTATAGGTTCCCGCGCAGCGCCTGTTCGCGTTCGATGGCTTCAAACAGCGCTTTGAAATTGCCTTTGCCGAAGCTGCGGCTGCCCTTGCGCTGAATGATCTCGTAAAACACCGTAGGGCGGTCTTCTACCGGACGGGTGAAGATCTGCAGCATGTAGCCTTCGTCATCGCGGTCCACGAGAATGCCCAGACGCTCGAGTTCTTCGATCGGTTCGTCGATCTTGCCCACGCGGCTCTGCAGTTCGGTGTAGTAGCTGTGCGGCACGTTGAGGAAGCTGACACCCTGCTTCTGCATCTGCGAGACGGTGGTCAGGATGTCCTTGGTGGCCAGCGCCATGTGTTGGACGCCGGGGCCTCCGTAGAACTCGAGATACTCTTCGATCTGCGATTTGCGGCGGCCTTCCGCAGGTTCGTTGATGGGGAACTTGACGTAGCCGTTGCCGTTGGCCATCACCTTGGACATCAACGCGGAGTACTCGGTGGAGATGTCGTTGTCGTCGAAGTGCTGATAGAGCCCGAAGCCCATCACATGCGAGTAGAAATCCACCCACTCGTTCATCGCATTCCAGCCCACGTTGCCGACGATGTGATCGACGTGCAGCAGGCCCACAGGCCGAGCGACGGTATCTTCCGGCATAGGCTGATAGCCAGGCATGAAGGCGCCGGTGTAGTTCGTGCGTTCGACAAACGTGTGCAGCGTGTCGCCGTACGCCGCAATGCTGGAGGTCACGACCTTGCCGAATTCGTCGCTGGTTTCCGTGGGCTCCTGTACCGAGCGTGCGCCGCGGCTGGTTGTTTCATGCCATGCGCTGCGCGCATCGTCCACCCAGAGGGCAATGGCTCGTACACCGTCGCCATGCTTGTGCGTGTGTTCGGCGATCGGCGAGTCAGTGCGAAGCGCGGTGGTCAGAACGAAGCGGACCTTGCCTTGCTGCAGCACGTAGGAAGCGCGGTCGCGCTGGCCTGTTTCCGGACCTGCGTACGCCACCAGCGACATCCCAAACGCGGCGCGATAGAAGTACGCCGCCTGGCGCGCGTTGCCAACGTAGAACTCAATGTGATCGGTGCCCTTCAGCGGAAGAAAATCTTCAACACCGGTTGCCAGTGTGGATTGTGGGGTTGGTGCGAGGGTGGCCATGGGTGCTCCTTGGTTGCTCGGCTTAGGGGAAGTTCGGACTTTCCTCGCGGCCATAACTCCGTTGATGTTCGTGTATGAACGACGGGATGAAGGGTATGTGGGACAGTTGTTGCGCGTCGAGAAAGCCGAAACTGGCATGGTTTCAAGCGCCAACGGCGCGCCCTATACCAGCCTAGGGCGAAGCCCTAGGTAGCTCGGTTCGATCCACGCTCCGAGGGCTGAAGGCCCGACCTATCGTGGCGCCACTATAGGTCGGGCCTTCAGCCCTCAATCTTTCATTGCCACTGGACCTAGGGCTTCTCCACCCCAGCGAGCAAAAGCGCTCGCCGGGGACCCCGGTTCGCCCTAGGCTGGTATAGAACGCGCCTTCAGCGCTGCATAGTTCCAGCTTCCCGCGCTGAGGCGCTGCAACATCAGCGGAATCACGCTTGCGCCAATAGACTCGAGCATTCCAAAAAGCTCTCACGACCAAACTAAAGCCCCGCTCTTCCCAAAACGAAACCGTCGAACTCGACGACGTGTTTCGAGCTTCGATACGCGACAACTGCCGTAACAGTGTAGTTCCGCGATGCCATGTGTGGCTCGCGTGATATGTCACGGTCGTGCGGGAAGAATTCGCCCGCGGCACGATCCAAGACTGATGGCTGGAAAGCCTTCGCGCCGGCACATGCCTGTGAGCGTGATCTCGTCTCCGTCTTCCAGGAAGCTGCGCGTTTCGCCCGTCGGCAATGTGACAGGTGCGATACCACGCTGCGTGATTTCGAGCAGGCATCCGCGCGCACTGTCCATCGAGCCCGAAATGGTACCGCTCGCGATGAGATCTCCGGGCATGAGGTTGCAGCCGTTGCTGCTGTGATGGGTCACCATCTGCGCGAAGGACCAATACAGGTCGCGCAGGTTCGCGCTGCTGAGCCGCATGGCGGGCACACCCTTGTCGCGCATGGGCGCTGTGGTGATGTGGGCATCAATCTGAAGATTGATGGCCTGCGTGTCCGCGTTGGGTGACTGCAGATAGGGCAGCGGCTCCGGATCACCTGCTGGACGAGCTTCCAGCGGCGCGCGGAATGGTTGCAGTGCGTCGGAAGTGACAACCCAGGGCGAGACGGTGGTTGCGAAGCTCTTGCCCAGGAACGGGCCCAGTGGTTGATACTCCCATGCCTGGATATCACGCGCGGACCAGTCGTTGAGCAACGAGATCCCGAAGATGTTGGATTCCGCTTCGTGGATCGGAATGGGTTTACCCAGCGCATTGCCGCCGCAGAGATAGGCGCCCATCTCCACCTCGTAGTCGAGCTGCTTTGACTTGGTGAATACCGGCGCGGCTGCACCGGGAGCCATGGTCTGACCGTGCGGGCGAGTGACGGGCGTCTCGCTAATGACGATGGAGGACGCCCGGCCGTGATAGCCGATGGGCACGAACTTGTAGTTGGGCAGCAGAGGGTTGTCGGGGCGAAAGAGTTTGCCGACATTGGTGGCATGGTGAATCGACGCGTAGAAGTCGCTGTAGTTACCCACTTGCACCGGCATGCGAAATGCGGCATTCTCCGCGGGGACAAGAAAGGCCGTGGCCTTCCGGATGAGTTGGGGATCCGCATCTTCGCGCAGCAGAAGCATCAACGCTTGGCGTACTTCTCTCGCCGCGACCCGGCCGAGTTCCATCAGCGCGTTCAGCGTGCCCGCCGCGCATGCTTCGCATATGGTGACTGGAAGGCTGTCGAGCAGGCCTGCATCGACGCATGCGGCCAGATCGAGAATGCAGTCGCCAATGCCGGCACCCAGACGCGCAGGCTCGTCGAAGGCGCAGAAGGGCAGGTTCTGTAGAGGGAACCCGCACTCGGGCGTGTTGGCGGAAGAAACCCAGCTCTTCCATTGCGAAGCATTCACAAACGAATCACTCATGCGATGAACCTCGCCGTCAGCATTTCCTGGACAGGCTCCGTAAACGAGCAGGAGCCAAAGCTCACCATGGCGCTTGTGCGCATCTGCTGCAGGACGGTTAGTGGGCAGGTCCAGTCACGCCAGCAAACATGATCTGCGTCCAGATGGAAGTTTTGAGGTGTGCCGTCCCCGAGCACAGCGACGGCGGTATTCATATCGCCGCCATCTACGAGCCATGCGGTTGCGAGCATCACGTTCAGAAAGCCATGCATGGTGGCGCGTTCACTTTCGGCCTCATAGGTAAGCGGGTGCGCGCCGCGCATCGCGTGGTGCAAACCGGCGGTCGCCTTGAAGGGCACATGCTGTTGGACGCAGCAGGCGATGAAGCGTGCCACATGTTCAGGCATGGGAATTGCGGTGGATTGGATTCCGCCAGTGCGGATCTTGGCACGCAGGCCCGCAGTCGCAATGGCAGCAACGGTTTCGCATGGATCGTCCTGGCTCCCTACCTCGACATAGACTTCGACATCGGAAGGCAGCGATTCACCGGCCGCCGAGATTTCCTCCACGACAAGCGGTCTGGTTTCGATAATGCGTGCGCGAATGCCGTGGGCGGCTGCGGTGTGCCAGTCATCGCCGGGAACATCGCGCGATAAGAGCGCGATGGGCCAGGTTTCTGCGTGCTCCGGCCATTGCGTCGCGAACTCAGCCACGCGGTCCACCGGAAGGATCAATCTGCCGAGAGCCCAGGCATGCTGTGACCGGCGGTACTCCGCATAGTTCCGTACGGTGAAAGATAGATCGAGTGACGCGGGAGGAAACAATCCCGCGTAGTCGATTGCATGCGAAAGAAGAGCGCGAACCGCATCCATGCTGCTAGCTTTTTCCGGAGCCTTTGAAATTCCGCTTCAGACCCTGCCAGCACTCGTAGTACTCGTGCTGCACAATCTTCGATTCCAGCGCGTAGCGTGTCGGACGAACGGCCAGGCGGGTTTCGAACATGAACGCCAGCGTGTCTTTGAGGTACTGCGGTTTGAGCTCGGCGGCGCTGGCGCGCTCAAAGGTCTCCGCATCCGGCCCGTGGCCGGACATGCAGTTGTGCAGGCTCGCGCCGCCGGGGACAAAGCCTTCGGCCTTGGCGTCATACGCGCCATAGATCAAGCCCATGAACTCATTCATCATGTTGCGGTGGAACCATGGCGGACGGAAGGTGTGTTCGGCCACCATCCAGCGCGGTGGGAAGATCACGAAGTCTACGTTTGCGATTCCTTGAAGATGTGAGGGCGCGGTCAGCACGGTGAAGATGGAAGGGTCGGGATGATCGAAGTTGACCGTGTTGATGCAGTTGAAGCGCGCCATGTCGTACTTGTAGGGCGCATAGTTGCCGTGCCAGGCCACAACATTGATCGGGGAATGATTGTACGTAGCCGCCCAAAGATTGCCGAGGAACTTGGACACCACTTCGCAATCGCCCTCGCGGTCCTGATACGCCGCAACCGGCGTGAGGAAGTCGCGCGGGTTGGCGAGGCCGTTGGCGCCGATGGGACCAAGGTCGGGTAGTTGGAATGGCTGTCCATAATTTTCGCAGATGTAGCCGCGCGCCTTGCCGTCGAGCAGTTCAACCTGGAACTTGATGCCGCGGGGAATCACAACCAGTTCGCCGGGCGCAACATCGATGATGCCGCACTCAGTTGCGAAGCGCACGCGTCCATCCTGCGGCAGGATCAGCATTTCGCCGTCGGCGTTGTAGAAGTAACGGTTCGTCATCGACGCGGTAGCGATGTAGACGTGGATGCCTGTGCCGTCGTGCATCGCGGGATCGCCACCGCCGCCAAGTGTGACGATGCCTTCGACGAAGTCGGTGGGTTCGGCGGGGAACTCGACCGGGTCCCAGCGCATTTGATTGGGCGGCGTTGGGACTTCGTTGAATGGCCCGCTGCGCAGCAGTGTCTTCTTGCCGAAGGGCTGATAGGGCTCGTGGACTACCGACGGCCGGATGCGATACATCCAGGAGCGTTTGTTTTTACCGCGGGGCGCGGTGAAGGCGGAGCCGCTCACCTGCTCGGTGTACAAACCGAGCGCGCTGGTCTGTGGCGCGTTCTGCCCAACGGGCAATGCACCGGCTTCCGCCTCGGTGGCGAATTCGTTTCCAAAACCGGACTGATATTTCAGGTCAGACATGATGGTGTGCCTCGGCAATCGTTCGAGCCGGGGTAAACCCTATCGCAAAGGAAACGCCTTTGTCGATGGCCGCACCGCTTCTGCCTGGAGCGAGAGAGGCAAGTGCGGCAGGCAACTATTTTGCGGCCATTCGCAACGCGCCATCGAGACGAATGGTTTCGCCGTTAAGCATGGTCAAACCGCAGATGGTGGCGACAAGCTCCGCATACTCTTCGGGTTTGCCTAAACGTGCCGGAAATGGAACAGACTGCGCGAGCGAGTCCTGCACTGCTTGCGGGAAGCCAGCCATCATGGGCGTCATAAACAGGCCCGGAGCGATGGTCACCACACGAATGCCGCTGCGGGCCAGCTCACGCGCGGCAGGTAGCGTCAGGCCGACCACACCGGCCTTGGAAGCGGCATAGGCCGCCTGGCCGATCTGGCCTTCGTAGGCGGCGATGGAGGCTGTATTGATAATGACGCCGCGCTCACCGTCGGCTGTAGGCCCATTGGCTGCCATGGCCGCAGCCGAGAGGCGCAGCATGTTGAAGGTGCCGATCAGGTTGATGGAGATCGCGCGGGTGAATGTCTCAAGACTGTGAGGACCGTTCTTTCCCACTACGCGCTCACTGGGAGCGATGCCCGCACAGTTCACCAGGCCATGGAGCGCGCCAAAGTTTTCGGTGGCTGTGGCCACCGCGCGCTGGCCATCTTCTTCCCTGGTGACGTCGGTGGAGACAAAGCGAGCGCGGTCGCCGAGTTCTTCCGCGAAAGCTGCGCCTGCGGGATTAACGTCCGCGAGAACGACGTTGCCGCCGCGCGCAACGATCATGCGAGCGGTTGCCGCGCCGAGACCGGAAGCTCCGCCTGTCACGATGAATGTGCTGGATTCGATATTCATGAATTTCTCGATTCGTTGAAAGCTGGGGTTCGGGGAAGGTTTCATGGCGTGTTCGACATTCCCTCAGCGGCTAAAGTGTGTGTGCGTGAGAGCTGCTGCAGCACGAGACAAGCATGGTTTCAAGCGCCAAAGGCGCGCTCTATACCAGCCTGGGGCGGGGCCCCCGGTAGCTGTCCGTCGAATGCACCGAGGGCTGAAAGCCCGATCTATCGTGGCGCCACAATAGGTCGGGCCTTCAGCCCTCAACCCCTTATGGCCGCCGGACCTGGGGCTTCGCCCCAGGCTGGTATAGAACGCGCCTTCAGCGCTACTTCTTTCCGAATTTCGAAGATGAAGTAACGGGACCATGATCACACTTTCTCCGTTAGATTTGAGGGCTCGAAGAAGCTCTCACGCTGCTCTAAAACCGCTTTTGCTTTTACGGCGGGACTAAAGTCCCGCCCCTTCGAAGCAAAATCGGACTGAAGTCCCACCCTTTCCAGGCTATGTGTCTAGGTCCCGGCGGTGGCGCGCGCAATCACCACGCGCATGATTTCATTGGTGCCTTCCAGGATCTGATGGACGCGCAGATCGCGAACGATCTTTTCAATGCCGTAATCGGTCAGGTAGCCGTAACCGCCCAGCATCTGCAGTGCCTGGTCGGCGACGTGAAAGCCGGCATCGGTGACAAAGCGTTTGGCCATCGCGCACAGCATGGTCGCATTGGGCGCTTTGGCATCGAGTGCCGAAGCGGCTCGCCACAGGAAGGTCTGTGCAACTTCCAACTCAGTTTCCATGTCGGCAAGGCGGAACTGCAGGGCCTGGAACTCGTCCAGACGTTTGCCGAAGGCCTGGCGTTCCGCCATGTAGCTGCGTGCTTTCTGCAGCGCAGAGCGACCGCCGCCCAGCGAGCAGGCTGCGATGTTGAGTCTGCCGCCATCGAGGCCGGACAAAGCGATCTTGAGGCCCACACCCTCTTCGCTCAGCAGGTTCGCAGCGGGGATGGTTACGTTTTCGAGGATCACCTGGCGGGTGGGCTGGGCGTTCCAACCCATCTTCTTCTCGGGTGCGCCGAACGAGAGGCCCGGTGTGCCTTTCTCCACGACGAACGCCGAGATACCCTTGGAACCTTCACCACCTGTGCGGGCCATGACGATGTAAATGTCCGCTGCTCCCGCGCCGGAGATGAACTGCTTCACGCCGTTCAGCACGTACGTGTCGCCTACTCGTTCCGCGCGAGTGGTGAGCTTGGAAGCGTCGGAGCCCACGCCGGGTTCGGTGAGGCAGTAGGCCCCGAGTAGATCGAACGCGCAGAGCGCAGGCAGCCATTTCTTGCGCTGCGCTTCGTTGCCGAAGCGGTCGACGATCAGCGCCACCATATTGTGCACAGAAAAATATCCGGAGATGCAGGGGCACGCGCGTGCCAGGCCTTCGTAGATCAGCACGGCGTCGAGGCGGCTGAGATGGCTTCCGCCAAGATCGTCCGCGACGCAGATGCCTCCCATGCCGAGCGGAGCGGCGGCTTTGAAGACGTCGACCGGGAAGTGGTGGGTCTGGTCCCACTCGATGGCGTGGGGTGCGATCTTCTCGTCGCCGAAGGAGATGGCGAGATCGTGGATGGCCTTCTGCTCCTCGGTGAGAGCGAAGCGGTCGGCGGGGTGTACGTCAGTCATTGCTGCAACTTCCTTGGATGTTTCGAATTCTGCGTTGCGGCTTCAGCATCGCAGTGTGGCTTGAGCTTTGTCCAGAGGGGACGTGGCTTGGGGAACTCCGCACCCTTATCCCTAGGGTCATCCTGAACGCAGTGAAGGATCCCAGTATTTTGTCCGTGGTCGCACATCATTAGGGATGAGCCTCGGGTGTTCGCCTGACGAGACCGTGGCGTCGACACATCCCGCAATACGGGGGTCCTTCGCGTTGCTCAGGATGACCCTCGTTAAAAATGTGTGGTGGGCCAGGGACATTGGTGGTGGTGAGAGCCGTTCTCTACAAGCTCTCACGGCTTCTGGGCGGCTGCCACTTCTTACGAACCTTGCGTGTAGGTGAGCCCACAATTTCGGCGGAGAACACGACGGCTTCGTGAACTTCAGGCGCGGGCGCGTTTGCGGCCGTGATTGCCGTCGGCGTCGGCGCAACTTCGTCCAGCAGCGTTTGCGGCCCTTTATCCGTCGGTGTCGCTGGTGTAGCAACAGCGATCCCATGAGCCGTGGGGATTGCAGTTTCGACAGGCTCTGCCGGCGGATTAGCCGCCTTCACCGGTGGCACCCACATCTTCCGTCGCGAAACCCTTGCAGGTTCGGCGACAGGTGGTTCGACGACGGGTGTCACAGCTTCAACTATTGGCGGTTTGATAACCGCGGCTGCTGTCTCTGCCGGAGGGATAGCAGCCGCTACAGGCGTCCACTTCTTTCGCTCAGGAGCCTTAACAGGTTCTAAGACAGGCTCGACCACGACCGGTGCTGTGGCCTCTACCTGTGCTTCGGCAGATGCTATCGCCTGGGCCGGTGGTACCCACTTGCTGCGCACACGCTTTGTCGCAGACGTAGCCGGAGCATGTTCCGTGGCATGCGGAATCACGACCGCCGGAGGAGTTTCACGCGCTGCAATTACCGCAACGACTTCCGCCGCAGAGCTAGCAAGAGGCTCTGCGTGAGAATGAAGTGTTGCTGCTGCGAGAGTCGCGACAGCTTTGGGCGTTGCTCCCTTCGCCCGCTGCACACCTTCAAGAAGAAGCTCGGCCACATCCTTGATCACGATGCCATGCGGCTCCGCAGCGGAGGGTGTGCTTTGCAGCATGCTCTTGCAGAAGGGGCAGCCGACTGCGAGTACTTTGTCTCCCGGTGCCCCACTTAGAACGCCCTGCGCTTCCTGGAAGCGGTTCTCGGAGACGCGTTGCGTTCCCGCCTCTTCTTCCTTCCAGAACTGTGCGCCGCCGGCGCCGCAGCAGAAGCCGTTGGCCTTGCTGCGCTCCATCTCAACGTAGTTGTTGCTCAGGATGTTCAGCACGCTGCGGGGCTGTTCATAGCTGCCGCGATGCCGGCCCAGATAGCACGGGTCGTGGAAGGTGACCGAAATGTCGGAAGCCAGTGGCTTCAACTTGCCGCTATCCACCATCGATGCGAGGTATTCCGTGTGGTGCATCACGGTGAAATTGCCGCCGAGCTGTGGGTACTCGGCGCTGATGGTGTTCACGCAATGTGGGCAGCTTGCGAGGACCAGACGCGGACGGACTTCGTTCAGCGTGGCCACGGCGGTTGTGGCGAGCTGTTGGTACAGCATCTCGTTGCCGGCGCGACGGGCGCTGTCGCCGGTGCAGGATTCGCGTTTGCCCAGCACGGCGAACTTCACGCCGCCTTCGCTCAGCAGTTGCACGACGGCGCGTGCGGTCCTTTGCGCGCTGGGATCATAGCTCGCCGCGCAGCCTACCCAGTAGAGAACGTCGGGGTCGGGGACCTGCTCGATGGTGGGCACATCGAGAGACTCCGCCCAGGCCATGCGCTTGTCCTGCGAAATTCCCCATGGATTGCTGAAGCGTTCCATGCCGCGGAACGCAGTCTGTAGCTGAGAAGGAAACTCGCCCTGCAGCATCACCTGGTTGCGGCGGATATCGATGATGTCCAGCATTTGCTCGTTGTGCGTGGGGCACACTTCCATACACGCGCCGCAGGTAGTGCAGGCCCACACGGATTCCGGCGAGATGACGGCCTGGAGCAGATCGGCGGCCTGAATGGCATTTCCGCCCTGATTCATCACCATGCGCTTGTTGATTTCGAGCGCGGCCGGGCTGAGCGCTTTGCCCGTGCCGGATGCAGGACACACATCCTGGCAGCGGTTGCACTGGATGCATGCATAGGCATCGAGCAGGCGCGGCCAGGCGAGGTCGTTCAACTTCACCGCGCCGATCGCAGGCTCAGGGTCTTCGAGGTCGAGTGCTACCGGCGGTAGTTCGCCGCTGCTGCCGTCTCGCCGGAAGAAGTACTTCAGCGGCGCCATGAACAGGTGCATGTGTTTGCTGGAAGGGAAGTAGAGAAGGAACAGCAGAATGCTGCCCAGCGCTCCCCAGTAGCCGAAGATGCGCCAGGCCTCGGCGTGCGGTCCGGCGAAGAGCTTTGCGAGAAGGCTGGAGAACGGTTGCGCGCGGTCTTGGCCTTCGATAGCTACGCCCTCCATGGCGAGGCGGGCGGCATTGCCGACGACACGGCTTCCGACGTGAAAGACGATGAAGGCAGCGACGATCAGCGAGTCACGCTGGATGTATCCGCTGCGCACGCTCGGATGCAGCAGCGTGGCGGGATTGAAGGAGAAGTCTCGCCGCGACTTCAGGAAGAAGCGGCGCAGTACGAAGACGAAGACGGCCAGGGTTGCCAGGACGCTGAAGAGGTCGGTCAGCAGGCCGTAGGCGAATGCGATAGACGCAGGGACAGGGAGTCGAAAATCCGTGAAGCCCTCCGCCGCATCAATGAGGTTGACCAGCCCGTACAGGACGAAGCAATAAAAGATGAAGGAATGAAAGATGCTCAGGACCGGCCGGGCGCGGAAAACGCGGGTTTGCAGCATTGTGGTCTTGAGCGCATACCAAAGGCGCTTCGCTGGTGCGTTGCGGCGCGGCTCGTTGTCTTCGCGGCCTGCGGTAATCTTCCGGATCATCCGCGCGAAGACGCGCGTTGCCAGCCCCAGGGTGATGAGGGCGAAGCAAGCGAACGCGATTCGGTGATTTAGAGGAAGCAGGGCGAGTCTCCTCTCCTGTGACAACCGCTCGTGCAGTCAACCCAACCGCGACAACGGGTGGCCCATCCTTCGCGGCCCCTTGCGAAGGGTGGGGTATCGCGTGAAACGCGATTGCTCCTGCCCATGCTCGGGCAGGAGCATGCCCTCAGGGGCTGAAGCCCAATTCTTACGGGGCGTTCCATGTCCGGTCTGAAGACCGGACCTACCGTACGGTGGTTGTCCTGTGACTTGGGCAGGGGCACCCCACCCTTTGCAAGAAGCCGCAAAGGATGGGCCACCCAGGGATGATCGCTGGACGGGCGCAGTGCCCCGTGGCAGCGCCATGCGCTATCGACGACATGACTTCCAGATGGCTGCATGTTTCTTCCCAACTCCACCAGCCCAAGCAGGTCGACTACTCAAAGCAAGACTTGATCCAACACACTTTAACCGCGAACCGCTTCGATCAGCGCGGGCAGAATTTTGGCCACGTCACCCACGACGCCGTAGTCGGCGACCTCGAAGATGGGTGCTTCCGAGTCCTTGTTGATCGCGATGACGGTACGGCTCTTGTTCATGCCCGACAGGTGCTGCGTCGCCCCGGAGATACCCACCGCAAGATAGACCTTAGGCTGTACCGTTTTCCCGGTCTGGCCTACCTGTTCGGCATAGGGTCTCCAGCCGGCGTCAACGACTGCACGGGTTGCGCCTACGGCTGCGCCTAACGCTTCCGCAAGCGGAAGTACGAGAGCTTCGAACGCCTCGGCGCTGCCCAGACCGCGGCCTCCGGCGACCACCACATCGGCGTCGGTCAGTGAGACGCGCGAGGATTCTTCCGAGCGCTGGTCGGAGGTGGCAACGCGGCTTGGAGTGATCGCAAGATCGACTTCATATTCTTCGGACGACGTTTCGGCTGGCGTAACCGGCGGAAACGCTCCCGGCTTCACCGTGACCACCACGACCGGCGCTTGCGCCTTGATGGTTTCGGTCGCGCGGGCCAGGAAGCTGTAACGCTGTGCGGTGGTGGCCGTGCCGTCCGTGGTGAGACTGACGACGTCTTCCAGCAAAGGCGCTTCGAGCCGGACGGCGACGCGCGGACTGTATTCGCGCCCAGCGCGGCTGGCTGCGATGAGCACTACCGAGGCGTTGCCTTGCGAGGCGATGGTTGCTACTGCTTCGCTCCAGGTTTCGGCCGAGTACTTCGCGAACGCGGGATAGTCCGCAACCAGCACCTGGTCGCTGATGTGCGTGGCTTCAGCAGCGACATCGTCGACTTCGCTGCCCAGAATCAGCAGCGTGAGTGCACCTTCGCTGCCGAGTTGTCGTGCGGCGGCTACCAGCTCATAGGTTGATTTGCTCAAATGTCCCTTGGCGTAGGACGCGACCACCAGAATCATGCCAGCACCTTCGCTTCATTGCGCAGCACATCGACCAGCTTGGCCGCGATCGCTGCGGGATCCTCTTCGCTCAGCATGTTGCGCTGACGCGCGCGCGCCTGCAGTTCCACTTTGACCAGTTGCACCATGGGCGAAACGCCGTATTGTTCCAGCGAGTCGACGCGCAGTTCCTTCTTCTTCGCCTTCATGATGTTGGGCAGTGTAGGGAAGCGCGGCTCGTTCAAGCCCTGCTGCGTGGTGACGACTGCGGGCAGAGAGAGTGTGAAGGCCTGGCTGCCGTCATCGATGTCGTGACGGCCGGAAAGTTTGCCGTCTGTGAAATTCAGTTCAGTGGTCCAGGTAAGCTGCGGCCAGTGGAGGCGTTCGGCGATGGCGCCGCCCAGAGCTTCGCTGTCCCAGTCGGCCTGGCGTCCACCGCAGAAGATCAGGTCAATGCCTTCGGCGGTGGCAAGTTTTGCAATGACCTTGCTGAGAGCGATAGGGTCCAGGGCAAGATCGGTTTTCACATGCACGGCGCGATCCGCACCGAGAGCCAGCGAGGAACGCAGAACGTCGACATTCTTGTCCGGCCCAACCGCAAGCGCAATCACTTCGATATCGGTTCCGGCTTCACGTAGGCGCAGAGCCTGCTCCACGCCGTACTCGTCCATGGTGTCCATGACGAGCTGGCTGCTGGAAACGGTGTGGGTTTCGTCGCTGACGCGGAGGCTGCTTTCGGCGTCCGGGACCTGACGAACAATCGTCAGAATTTTCATGCTTCTTCCTCACTGCAAATGCTTGAGCTACCGGAGCATGAGTGTATGTCATGGGGATAGCGATTGCCTACTTGAGGCGAGGTACTAGGTTCTAGGTGCTAGGTTCTAGAGGATCTGATGCAAACACGAATGCTTTGGATGATTTGGGCATTTCTAGAACCTAGAACCTAGAACCTCGCTCAACGTTGAACACTGCATCCAAGGAGGACTATCCTCGTTCGGTTGGTGCACGTTGGAAGGAAGAAACATGACGGATGTGGCAATTGTGAGTGCGGTGCGGACGCCTGTGGGCAAGTTCCAGGGTTCGTTGAGCGAGATGAGTGCGGTGGAACTGGGTGCGATTGTGGCGCGTGAAGCGGTTCGGCGTGCAGGTGTTGCGCCCGAAACGGTGGATGAATGCGTGATGGGTTGCGTGCTGCCTGCGGGGCTGGGGCAGAACCCGGCTCGCCAGGCGGCGCTGCGTGGAGGGCTCGCGGACTCGGTCTCCGCGCTGACCATCAACATGGTGTGCGGTAGCGGTCTGCGCGCTGTCGGCCTGGCTGCGCAGAGCATCATGAACGGTCTTGCGGAGATCGCGGTGGCGGGCGGCATGGAGTCGATGAGCAATGCGCCCTACCTTCTACCCCAGGCTCGCAAAGGCTACCGCATGGGCGATGGCAAGGTGGTCGACTCCATGGTGAGCGACGGGCTGTGGTGCGCCTGCGGGAATCAGCACATGGGCATGACTGCGGAGCTGGTTGCGGAAAAGCATGCCTTCACGCGCGAGCAGCAGGATGCCTATGCGCTGGAAAGTCATCGCCGCGCCGCCGAAGCCTGGCAGGCAGGCCGTTTCACGGCGGAGGTTGTGCCGATACAGCTTCCGGCGAAGAAGAAGGGTGCGCCTCCGGTGGAGTTTGCGATGGATGAAAGCGTTCGTCCGGACACTTCCATGGAAGCGCTGGGTGCGTTGAAGCCTGCGTTCAAGCAGCCGGGCACGGTGACGGCGGGCAATGCTCCTGGAGTGAACGATGCGGCGGCGGCCGTGGTGCTGATGTCGGTAGAACGCGCTCAAGAAATGGGGCTGACGCCGATGGCGGTGATCAAGGCGCAGGCCACCAGCGGTGTCGCGCCGGAGTGGGTGATGCTGGCGCCGGTGACCGGCGTTCAAAAGGTGTTGGCTCGTGCCGGATGGGCAATTGAGGATGTAGATCTGTTCGAGCTGAATGAGGCGTTCGCGGTGCAGGCGCTCGGCGTTACGAAGGAGCTTGGCATTGGCCTGGACAACGTGAACGTGAATGGCGGCGCGGTAGCGATTGGGCATCCGATCGGAGCCAGCGGCGCGCGCATCCTGGTCACGCTGCTGCACGAGATGGTGCGGCGCGATGCGAAGAAGGGCGTCGCCGCGTTGTGCCTTGGCGGGGGGAACTCGGTGGCGATGGCGTTGGAACGCGGCTGACCGCGCAGCTGCCATGCTTCACAGATATGTTGGAGCTACCGCAGGCTGCTTCGAGCTGCGAGCTTGGATGCCTGGGCAACGCCTTGCAGGGAACCGCGGCGGTTGGGCGCGTCGACCAGGGCGGTGTGGAACTCTTTCAACGCGGCCGCGGTTTGTTTCTGCTGCAATAGCAGGCTGCCGAGTTGTTCGCGGGCAGGGACGATGGGGCCTGGCGTTACGGGAAGCTTCTCGACGGCGTCTTCCTGATCGGCAGCGGCGCGCAGCAGGGAGACGGCTTCCACCGACTTGCCTTCAGCCTGCGCGGACCATGCCATGATCTCTCCGGCCAGGACTCCTGTCTGTGCCGACCAGTAGCTATCTCCGGACGCACGCAGTTGGTGTTCGATCTCGCGTAGACGGCCGGCTTCCACACGTGCTTCGGCCAGGTGACCCGTCCGTGCGAGGCCCAGGCCTTTGGCCCAGACCGCGATCGCGACGACTTCCGGCTGTCCCTTTTGGGGTGGAACGATGCTCGCGGCTTCGGCCCATTGCCCGCGTTCGACGACGTAACGGACCGGCATCGCCACCGCAGGATAGGTAACGATGGGATTGGAAGCGTTTGCCTTCTGGATCGACTTCAGCTCGTCAATCACTCCCCGGGCGTCGGCGTCGCGGCCTAACTGGAGATAGGCGTAGACGAGGTAGTCCATCGCGTGCAGTTGCCCCTGGAGGTCGCTATGCTCACGTGCTGAGTCGCGGGACGCGATGTTGGATTGGATGGAATCCTCCCACAGTCCAAGCCGCGTGAAGATATGCGAGGGCATGTGCAGCGCATGGGGCGCGGAGGGAGCGATCTGGGCATAGGCGCGCGCCGCGGGAAGGCCTCGCTTCGCAAGCTCTTCGCTGTCGCAGGCATGAATCAGGTAATGCGCAATGCCCGGATGGTTGGGGTACACGCTATAGAGAGGTTCCAGCAAATCGACGGCTTGCTTCTGCCAGCCATGCGTTTTGTCGGCAGGGGACGCGTTGGCCAGCAGTGCGAGCGCGTACAGTACCTGCGATTCCACGTCTTTGGCGTTGGCGGTTGCGATGGCGCCCATGGCGCGCTCATAGCTCAACGCGCGAGCGGGATACGTGGAATAGTTGGAGTCGGCATAGATCAGGCCCAGCGCGTGAATGAAGCCCCGCTCGCGTTCCGATTTGGCGCCGAGCTCCGCTGCGCGTTGGATAGCCTTCTGTCCAATGGCAAAGGTTGCTACGGGGACGGCGGGCGACCAGACGGGATGGAAGTAGGTCATCGCCACACCCCAGTGCGCCATACCGCACTGCGGGTCCGCTGTGGCCACGCCTTCAAACGCCTTTTCGGCGGGACCGTAGGCGAAGGAGTGCAGCAGCGCCATGGCCTGATTGAACTGCGCCTGTACGGCCGGCGCACAGGTAATGGGAAACGACACTTGCCCAAGCTTCTCAGGCACGCCGTGTTCGTGCATTTCCTGAGCATTAACAAGAAGGGCAAGGGGGGCGAACAACAACACACCCCACGAGATTCGAGAAAAAAGACGCATGCCACTCTCCCAGGAGAAGGATGCCTTCATTGTTTCATCGATTGCTGTGGGCCGGGCGAGGGGCCTGCAACTCGTTCCCTGTCTTCGCTTTTCTGTTCGTCATCCTCGTAGGGGATTTACTTCAACGGCCTTTCCACCAACACTCTGTCATCTCGACCGGAGGCGCTTTAGCGCCGTAGCGGAGAGACCTGCTTCTGTGCCCCTGCCCGTGCATGGGCGGGACCACAGAAGCAGGTCTCTCCACTTCGCTTCGCTCCGGTCGAGATGACAGAGTTGTGGAGGGCGTTGTGATGGAAATGGCAAGCGCCAGGCCAATCAATTCCGCAAACTCATTAGCGGGGTTCGATGACTCTCAGAGAGGGTGCACGATAACCATCCTCGACACTCACATGTTTACCGTGCCTTCATCTTTCCTCTCTAGCCTTGGTGACTCAGCTAGTTCATCTCCGTAAACCAGGATCCCCGATGCCCATGGCATTTCTCCGTAGATTTGCGTTGTCCGTTGCCCTTCTCGCAGCCACCTTTGTCTCCGCTCATGCGAACGCTCAGTCGTCACCGTTCTTTGTTCCCGGCAACCTCGTTGTTGTCGTGGAAGGCTGCGGTGTGCAGGGAGCAAGCTGCACGGTCACCGGCGGTACGGGAACCGGAGTGGGGAACAGCTCCGTTGGCGGATACGGCGACAACCAGGCCGCACCGCTCACGTTGTTCCAGTTCAAGCCGACCGGCACTTCAAGTGCCAGCTACGTCAACGCGCTGGTGTTGCCGCAGACCGCTTCGGGCGGGAACCTGCCGCTGGCAGGAGAGTATGGCTCATCGTCGGAAGCGTCCGTGCAGCTTTCCGGCGCGGGACAGTACCTCACATTGATGGGATACGGCATCAACGCGGCGACTTTCAACGCAGCTCCGGCAACCTATGGCGCCGCGCCATCGCTCGCGCTGGCACAGTCCGGTTCGCTGACCGGCCAAAGCTACACGCCGATCGCGCGTGTGGTGGTCATGGTCGACCCGAACGGCAACGTGAATGCATCGACGCCGATCTACAACGTGTTCAATAACAACAATCCTCGCAGCATCTATACCGCGGATGGATTGAACGCTTACATCTCCGGCCAGGGCAACAGCCCGGACGCGACCGGCGGCGTTTTCTATACGCCACTCGGCGCGCTGAACAATACGCCGACACCGATCACCGGACTGGACACGAACTCCAACACGTCGAACGAGGACACAAGAAACGTGCAGATCTATAACGGCACGTTGTACGTCTCCGTGGACAGCCGTGAAGGTTCAGGCTCGAACCGTTCGTTTGTCGGCACGCTGGGCAATCCGCCCGCGGTCAGTCTCTTCAATAAGGGCAACGGCCCGACTCAGTTGAACACCTCCAACAATGCGTCCAAGCCTACGGCCGTGACCAGCACCGGCAAGCTTGTTCTGACGGCGAGCGAGACCAACGGCCTCAATGCGGCGGGGCAGACCATCAACCTGAGCCCTTCGGAATATTTCTTCGCGAATGCTTCCACGCTGTATGTGGCAGACACGGGCAATGGGAAGCAGACCTCAGCATCGACGACTTTGGGCGACGGCGGCCTGCAGAAGTGGGTAAACACCAAAGCTGACGGAACGGGCACGTGGCAGTTGGTGTACACGCTTGCTGCCGGGCTTAACCTGGTGGCGAACCCGACGGCTGTTCCGGCAAACACAACCGGTGCGACCGGCTTGTATAGCGTGGCCGGCCAGGTGAACGGCACCACCGTCAATCTGTATGTGGTGAACTACAACATCTCCGATCTGGATACCACCTACCTGTACGGCATCACCGATACGCTGGCGGACACAACGCCTCCGGGTACTACGTTCACCCAGCTTGCCGTCGCTCCGTCCGATTCCAACTTCAAGGGCGTGTCGTTCGCGCCTACCTATCCCGCGGGCAGCGCGACCATTACAAGCGTACCCTCCGGCCTGACCGTGACCACTGCGGGTACCGGCTGCGTCCCGGGAACCTACGTTACGCCGGTGACCCTCGTCTGGACGCCGGGCAGCACCTGCACACTGACCACGACCGCACCTCAGACCTCGGGTGGAGCGCCATACGTTTTCACCCAGTGGCAGGACAACACAATCAGCACCACGGACACGGTCGTCGCTTCCGCAACGCCCTCTACCTATACCGCAACCTTTACGAATAACTTCCAGCCGGTGGGCGCCATCGAGAAAGCCCAGGACAACACGACCGCCAGCACCAACGTGCTGGTGGGCAACTCGCTGATGGTTTCCGGCTGGGTGGCTGACCCTCTCGACGGCTCTCCATTGACCAATGTCCAGGTTTACGTGGATGGAAAGGCCGTTGGCGCCCCGACGCTGGGCATCTCCCGTCCCGATATTGCGACAACCTCTGGCAACCCGGCTTACACGAACTCCGGCTTCAAGCTGGTGGCTTCGACCTCTGCGCTCGCTCTGGGAACGCATGCGGTCACGGTGGTTGCGGTTGATTCGGTTTCGCACACCACGACGCTCGGTCCGGTGAACTTCAATCTGGTGTCCACGCCGGTGGTCAATGTTGCTTACAACTCCATCGTGTTTGCGACTCCTTCCACGACCTTGTCCGCGACCGTTGCCTACACGGGTTCTGTTGCCCCGGCGGGCGCGGTGAGCTTCACGGTGAACGGAGGCACGACAGGTGTGGGGGCAGCTACCTGCACCGGCACTTCTTCTCCGCTGAACTGCACGGCGACCTACACGTCCTCCACGCTGCCGGTTGGAATCTATCCGGTAACAGCGACGATCGCTGCTACCAGCAGCTACGTCACGGCAACGGGTTCAGCGACGTTGATCGTAACCGCGGCCACAGACTTCTCCTTCAGCGCCTCAGGAAGCTCGACGCAGATTGTGGTTCGTGGAAGCTCGGCCAGCTTTACCTTCAACCTGAAGCCGCTGTTTGCCAGCTATCCCGGTGCGGTGAGCTTCAGTGTCTCCGGTCTGCCTGCGGGCGCCACCTCGACCTTCACGCCGGCTTCGGTCACGTCCACCGGCGGAGCCCAGACGGTGACGCTGGCAGTCCAGACCTCGGCGAGTCACGCAGCCAACGCCGCTCCCAGCACGTTCTGGAAGCCGGTCTCGGGTGTGTTCGCTGCGTTCTGCCTGTTGCCGGTCTGCTTCCGCCGCAGAATGCGTTCGGGCCTGGGCAAGAGCCTGGCTCTGCTGCTCCTGATGTGCGGCAGTCTGGGTGCGGTTGCAGGCCTGGCGGGTTGCGGTGCGGGCACTTCGCCTAACGCTCCGACTGTTCTCTATACGGTGACCGTGACGGCAACCAGCGGGGGCGTGCAGCATCCTGCGACGGTGACGCTGGGCGTTCAGTAGCCTTGAAAAAATTCCCGTATTGCGGGGTGCGCGTGAGAGGTCTCACGAAGCACCCCGCAATACGGGGATTTTCGTTTGTAGCTTCCTGCGAACCCGGTTCTTTTCGAACCGTCTCCCTTCCCCAGGGTGTTCCTTGAAAGAGCGAAGCGAATGAAGGATCCCAGTATTCAGTCTGTGGTGGCGACGACGCGAAGGGATCGCTCAGGACGCATCCCGAAATACGGGGGTCCTTCCCCTTCGGCTTCGCTCAGGGTCAGGATGACCCTCGTTGTGAGGCGGTGGTTGAGCACAGACATGGGCAGGAGCAAGCAGCAGGTCACTTCACTACGCGTCACGATGAACCCGTGACGCTTCGGTCGAGATGACAGAGTCGAGGTAGGGTGAAAAGATCGCCAACAGGCCCGCTCCTTACCGCGCTGCCTGAGCTGTCGTCTGACTCCAGGGCGCGACGCTTTCTTCATATTCCATAGGGTCGCCGAAGCCTTCTGTTTGGACTCCGAGTTGACGTAGAGCGTCCAGGGCCATCAGGCGGCGGTGCGCGTTGAAGGTCATGATGTGGGCGAAGACTCCGCCATACGTGAAAGTTTCAGAGGGCTCGCATAGAGCATCCACGAACGTATCGTCCCATTGCGAGCGATTGCGGATGTCACTGAAGATCCCATGCAGGGCAACATCTGTTGTTTCGAGACGCTGGAGCATCGCCTGCGGCGTGCGCTGCGATGGGGGAGGACCGTTCATGTCCATGTCCGTGCCGGACAACGCGGCGGTCCAGACTTCCTTGGTGAAGATGATGTTTTCCAGAAGTTGTCTCAGCGTCTTATTGGACTCGCGCCATGGCAGTAGCTCCACGACGGTAGGGAGTGGCCGGTCCAATTGTTCCTCTGTCAATGTGGCGGCATATTCCAGTAAGCGTTTCGTGTGCCAGGAATCATTGCCTGCGAAACGATCGAAAAGATCCATGTCTTTTCCTCCTTCGGTGGATGAAGCGGGTGCGAGAAAATGAATTCTGTTGATTGCCGGCAGATGAAAATGTGGAACCCGCATTCGCCGGTAGATGCTGGGAGAGATTCGGAAGGCTCTGCGGAAGGCCCGCGTGAACGCTTCCAGCGAACCGTAGTTGGCGTCCAGGGCAATCTCCGTCACGGACAATTCCGTGCGTCCCAGTTGGTAGGCAGCTCGTTCCAGCAGAAGCCGCCGCCGCATGGACACAGGAGTTTCTTCGACCATGCTGCGAAACAACCTGTGGAACTGCGTGCGGCTTTGATAGGCCTGGCGCGCGAGGTCCTGCGTCTTCGACGGTGTATCGATCGAGTTCGCGACAAGGCCAGAGAGGCGATCCGCCATGCCCTGATCGTCCGGCTTCGTCATTCGAGTCAGCTGCCTCATCTTGGACGAATCATAGACAAACGAATACGGCGCGCGCCTGATCGCGCGTACCAAAATGCAGGGGGGACAGCGAATGCCGTTCAGGGTTCATGCTGAAGAGCCGGCCAAGCCGGATGGTGCTTGCACGCCCGGCGGCCCATACGAGTTGCGGAATTTGCCGATTGACAATGCTCTTCATGTGTACTATCTGTACTAGTACACATGATTCCTTTCCGGCTGACGGCGAAACCAGGCGTTCCAATCTATGAGCAGGCGGTATACGCCGCGACGCGCGCCATTGTTGCTGGACAACTGCGCGTGGGAGATGCTTTTCCCTCCGTGCGCACGTTGTCGCGCGAGTTGAAGATCAATCCGAACACGGCCCACAAGGTGATTGCCCAACTGCTGAACGACGGCTTGCTGGAATCGCGGCCGGGCATTGGGACGGTGGTGGCGAAACTGCCGGGGTCGAGCTCCAGCGAACGTACCGAGCTGCTGAACCGCCAGATTGAAGAGCTGGTGGTCGAAGCCAAACGGCTGTCCATCGATGTGGGCGAGGTGACGACGGCGATCGAGAAGCACTGGAAACGGTTGTCGAGCCGCGAGGAGGTACACAAGGGATGACAACTTCTGCGGCAATTGAAGTGCATGGGCTAAGTAAACGCTTTGGAAAGGCCACCGTGTTGGAGCCGATGGACCTGACCGTGCCGCGCGGAGCGGTTCTTGCGTTGGTGGGGCACAACGGTGCGGGCAAGACAACGCTGATCAAGATGCTGCTGAATATCCTGCCGCCTACCGGCGGCCATGCCTCGGTGCTGGGTATGCCGTCCAGCGAACTGCGTGGCGACGTGTTTACGCGCGTTGGTTATGTTTCCGAGAACCAGGAAATGCCGGAGTGGATGACGGTGCAGCAGTTGATGGAGCATCTGCGGCCGCTCTATCCGCGATGGAAAGATGCGGGCCTACTGCAAGAGTTGCAGTTGCCGCCGGAGCGGAAGATCGAGCACCTTTCACGCGGCATGCGCATGAAGCTGGCCTTCGCGAGCGTGCTGGCGTTTGCGCCGGAGCTGCTGCTGCTGGATGAGCCGTTCTCCGGTCTGGACACGGCGATTCGCTCCGAGCTGGTTCAGACGCTGCTGGATCGTACCCACGACAGCGAGACGACGGTGGTGATCTCTTCCCATGACCTGGCGGAACTGGAGACCTTTGCAAGCCATGTGGCGTTTCTGCGGGCCGGGAGGCTGTTGTTTGCGGAGCCGATGGATCGGCTGCTGACGCGGTGTCGCGAGGTCACGGTGACGTTCGCGGGAGATACCGCAGAGCAGGCGAAGTTGAAACTTCCCGACGGATGCGTGGCGGCGGAAGCGGAAGGTGCGCTGCTGCGGTTTGTCGATCTTCGCGTCAATGTGGAGGACCACGAAGGTGCGATTCGTGAGCTTATGCCGGAGGCCGTGCAGGTGCAGTCGGAAGGGATGAATCTGCGGGCGATCTTTATGGCCCTGAACAAGGGAGGCGGCCGATGAAGCAGGCGCTGCTGGTTTTCCGGAAAGACGTCCACCATCTGTGGCAGGAACTAGGCGTGTACCTGTTGCTACTCGCGGCCTATGCGGTGGCGGCTCCGCAGGTGTGGCCGGGCAAGACGCCGATTGGCCTTCTGGCAGTGTTTGTGACCTTGCTGAAGGTGCTGATGGCGGCCTCGTGGCTGGTGCTGATCACGCGAGCGGTGCATGCCGACAGCCTGGTTGGTGACGAGCAGTTCTGGATCACCCGGCCCTACCGGTGGACCTCTTTGTTGGGAGGGAAGCTGTTGTTTGTCGCGGTGTGTGTCGCGATGCCGTTTGTACTGATGCAGTGGGCGCTCATCCTCGAAGCGGGGCTGAATCCGCTTTCAGCCAAGGCCGCTCTCCTGGAGTCGATCGTGCGCTTCGCGCTGAATCCGATGCTTACGATGTTCGTCGTGGCGTGCGTTACGGATGGACTGGCGTCGGCGTTTACTTTTCTGGTCGGAATCATCATTGCCTGGGCCGGGTTGCTGACGTTTGCCCTCTCGGGAATAGAGATGCGGACGTCTCCGCCGTATGACAGGCCAATCATGAGTGTGTTGTTCGGCGGACTGATGATTGGAATCGTGATCTATCAGTATGCGCGGCGCAGGACAATGCAATCCCGGCTCGCAATTGGCGGGACGCTGGTTCTATTCCTGTTGCTGATGGTTGGTTTTGATCGTGCCGGATTTGGCGCACCCGTAAAGGCCATGATCCGTCATCACTATGCGGAGATCAGCTCGTTGCGTCTGGTGTGGACTGAGTCCGTTCCGTATGAAGAGCGTGGCCCGGATATGCGGATACCGGGTGGCATGGTGGAGATGAAGCTGCCGGTGCAGATCGAGGGGATGGCGAGCGATGCGAAGCTGCGCGACGCGCATGTCGAGGTGGAGATGGAAGCGGGCGCCATGCGCTATGCACCGGCCTGGCAGGACGCGGTTCTCAGTGAGCATGCGGTTGGATTTCTGGTGCCGAAGGATGTGTTCCGCAGATATGCGGCAGGCGACACGAAGGTGCATCTTGAAGTCGTGGCAGAGGAACTGCTGCCCGCGCGTGATGTGAAGCGTGTGGTTGCGGATCATTTTCAGGGGCCTATGGGTGGCGTGTGTCTGCTGGTCGAGGGAAAAGTATATTGCCGGTATCCGTATGAAGAAGTGATACCAACACGGGTGGAAGTGAGTGCGTGTGGCGGCCCTGCAACGTCGCTCACGTTGCGATACATGCCCGTGGGCGGCAAATTCGATCCTGTGGTCAATGAGATGTTGCCGATCCGGGGAAATATTTGTGCGGGCGATTCGATCCGGTTTACGGAATACGGGGTGGTGAGCGAGTTTCGCATTGCGCTCGATGAACCGTCGGTAAGGATTGACCAATACCGCGTGCAGTAGTTCTGCTCGATGTGAGCGTGGCGACGTCTGGTGTTATACCTGCCAATGCTTGAAGGGCGATTCTCACCTTTCGCCGCGTCCCTTTCTCGGGGTCATCCTGAAAGAGCGCAGCGAATGAAGGATCCCAGTATTTTGCCTGTGGTGGCGAGGAGGAGTGCGGACAGTCGAGCGCGCTTGGCCTCGAACGCACTCGCTTATCATGCATCCCGCAATACGGGGGTCCTTCACCTACGGCTCCTCATGACCGGGCTACTCAGGTGCCCGGTCATTTCATCCGTAACTCGCTGAAAGCGAGTCAGATTGCTCAGGATGACCCTCGTTCGAGAGTGAGGGTGACCTGAGACATGGACAGTGGCAAGACAAAGCCCCGGCTATGCCGAGGCTTTGGTTCTACCTACTGTTCGCTGTTAACTGTTTCCTGTTAACTGCCTTATGCCGTCTTCACAAAGCGCATAGCCGCTGAGTTCATGCAATAGCGCAGGCCGGTGGGGCGGGGGCCGTCGTCGAAGACGTGGCCGAGGTGGGCGTCGCACTCGCGGCAAGCGACGGCGGTGCGCTCCACGCCAAGGCTGCGGTCGGTGATCTCGAGGATGTTTTCCTTGGCGATCGGCTGCCAGAAGCTGGGCCAGCCCGTGCCGGATTCGAACTTAGTGTCCGAGCTGAACAAGGCATTGTCGCAGCAGATGCAGCGGTAGAAGCCCTTGTCGTGGTTGTTCCACGTGCTGCCGGTATAGGCGCGTTCGGTGCCGGCGTGGCGTGTCACCTCAAAGGAGATGGGTGTGAGCTTCTGCTTCCACTCCGCATCGGACCTGGATACGCGTGGCACAGTGACCTTGCCCGTCGGTTTGCCGGCGTCGGAGAACTGCACGATGGTGACGGTGCCGCCTGCTGCTGCTACGCCTAACGAAGGACGCCACGCTGCAAAAGCAGCCACGCCGAGAGCGGCGGCCATGCCAGCGAGGAAAGTGCGGCGGCTGTTGTCGACTGCGGGGTTCAGAGGCTGCGAAGGGGAGTTCGGTTTGTTGGTCATGGTGGTGTCCTCGTGTTGGTTGCGGCTATTGATCGAGGGCGATCTCAGCCGAAGGTGAAGGCGTAAGCTTCCACGCCCGGAGAAAGAAACTCGATGCGGAAGGTATGGTCCTGGATCGCGCCATGCTGGCGGATCAACTGGTACAGGCGATTGTCCTTCACTGTGCCGTAGCCATCCGCGTCTGTATCCACACCGTGGTCCGCTCCCGGAGCTTTGCCGTCGATGGTAATGCGGAAGCGGATGGTCTGACCAGACCTGGAAGGGCCCAGTACCAGGTGAAGGTCGCGAGCGTGAAAGCGATAGACGATGGCGGCCGCCGGGGCAAGCGCGGTTGCGATCTGACGTTCGTCCTGCCACTTGCCCGCGAAGGCCCATTGGTTCAGTTTGAGATCGGAAGGCGCTGTATAGACCTGAGCCTCATTCTGATTGAACCCTTCGGGCGAGGCGAAGTTGTCGGCGCGATGATAGCCGACGTAGGTCTCCGGCGACTTCACATCGTTGGAGTCGGCTGCCGCTTCGGCGCCGGTTGCGGCGATTTGCGTGGCGCTGCCGGGAAGCGGCTTATGGTTGGCTTCTTCCAGCAGAGTGCGAATCCAGCTTTCGGATTCGTCATAGCCGCCTTCGCCGAAGTGGTGGAAGCGAAGCTTGCCCGTCGCGTCGAAGAAGTAGTGCGCGGGCCAGTATTCGTTGTTGACGCTCCGCCAGATGCGGTAGTCGTTGTCCATCGCAACCGGGTAGGTGATGCCGAGATCGTGCACCGCCTTGCGGACGTTGGACTCATCCTTTTCGAATGGGAATTCGGGCGTGTGGACGCCGATGATGACCAGGCCACTGTTCTTGTACTTCTCATTCCAGGCCTTGATATAGGGCAGCGTGCGCAGGCAGTTGATGCAGGAGTAGGTCCAGAAGTCGATGACCACCACCTTGCCGCGCAGCGAGTCCATGGTCAGCGGCTGCGAGTTGATCCACAAGGTTGCGCCGGAAAGGTCGATGCCAGGCGCAGCCGTGGAAGAACTTCCGCCGGCAGCCATCATGGCGTTGTTGCCCGTCATTTTGGGCTGGTTGCCGCTCGGCTGGTTGCCACTCATCATGGCGTTGTTGCCTGCCATCATCGCGTTGTTCGCGGTCTGGTCTTTGTTGGCGGTCATGGCCCCGCCGTTAGCGGTCATGGCGTTGCCGGGAGCCATCATGGCATTGCTCGGCGCCATCGCGTCGTTGCCGGCCATCATGGCGTCGTTCGAGGCCGGCGGCTGTGGCTGCGGGTGGAAGCGGTCCACCAGGCGCTGTTCCAGGCCGTTGGTGCTGGAAAGAGACAGCCGGGTAAGAATGCCCCGGTCGAGACCGAAGGCTACGGCGACCACGCCAACAAGCACGGCGACGCCAAGGATGCGGCGAATCCATTCTTCGGCTCCCAGCCCGCGTTTCATGGCCGCGAACACGCGGCCTCCAGCAAGCAGAGCGACGGTCAGCGAGGTCGCAGCGCCGGCGGCGTAGGCGAGCAGCAGCACGGTGGTGTGGACGCTGGCGCCTCCGAGGGCTGCTCCGGTAAGAATCAGACCGAGGATCGGACCGGCGCACGGCGCCCACAGCAGACCTGTGCCGATGCCCAGCAGGAAGGAGTTGGCCACGCTGGGGCCGCCGTCAGGGTTCTGCGAGAGGCGGTTGCCAAGCCGCACGAACGGGCGTGAGAGCCGGTCAGCGAGCGACGAGAAGATCAGCGTCAGGCCGAAGATGCCGAACAGCACCAGCGCCGCGATGCGGCCGAACTGGTTGGCGCGTACGGCCCAGCCGCCGCCGACGGTGGCGAGGCTGGCTACCAAGGCGAAGGTGACGGCCATGCCTGCGAGCAGCGGAAGGCCGCTCCTGCGAAACGGCTGGTCGGAGCGCGCGAAGACGAAGGGCAGCACCGGGAGAATGCACGGGCTCAGGATGGTGAGAATCCCACCGAGATATGCCAGGAAAAGCAGAAGCATGATGCTTACCAACTCCTTGAGAGCGGTTTCGACGATGTTGCGCCCTTGAAAACTTCAGAGAAGGCCGTTTTCGTTAGGGGAAAACGGCTCGTTCACTCTCTCTTCTGGAAACACCCTAATCGAAACCCCTTGAGCCAAAAAACAAGCGGCCAGACATTAGAGTCCGAAGGGCCTATGAAAGTTACGTATGGGAAGCGCGTTTGGTTTGGGTTGTTGAGCGCTTGCCCGGCAGGTCAAAGTTCTGTTCCATGTGTTTCGACGAATGTCCCGATGATTTGCGCGACTTCTTCGAGCAGCCGCTGATCGTCACCCGTAAACGCTGCGGGATCATGGCTATCGATGTCGATCTCTCCGATGACCTTACCCCGCGCGTAGATGGGGATAACGATCTCCGAACGGGTCTCGATGGAGCAGGACAGGTAGCGGGGATCGGCGTTCACATCGTCCACGATCACGGTTTCGCCTGAAGCTACGGCGGCTCCGCAGATGCCCAGGGTCACGGGAATCCGCACATGCGGTGTAGGCGCGCCCACGAAGGGGCCGAGAACCAGCATCTCCGCATCGTTCGGATCCCGCATGTAGAAGCCGGTCCAACTGTAGTACGAAAGCTTTTGCGACAGAACTTCGACCACAGACTGCTGGAGCGAGGCAAACGAAGCCGCTGTGGAAGCTGCCGTGCGTATCTCCGCGAGAATGCCCGTCATGGTGGAATTGGAAGTGGTATCGGACATGAGGTTTTCTTTCGCGGCCCTCCTGCGAAAGCGGGCGAATCGCTTCTCTTTCGATGGTAAGGCATCGAAAGAAGCAGGGGGCGCGAGAGATCAGAGAACAGAGATGAGAGAACAGGCGCTTCGCGCCTTCCCACCCTGATCTCTGTTCTCTAATCTCTGATCTCTTTCCCGCCCGTACATTACACTGGAAGGAGCGGTTTTGTAGCCGCTCCAAGTTGCTCTCTCGATGCACATCCTTCTTAAAATCCTGTTCTGGATCGCGGCGACCGGCAGTGTCACGTCATCCATCTATTGCCTGATGGTTGTGGTGGCCGCGGTGCGTTTTGGGCTGCGCAGGCGGCGTGAAAAGCGGACGCCGACGGACTTCTATCCGCCGCTCAGCGTGTTGAAGCCGCTACATGGCACTGAAGACGGGTTGGAACGCAACATCGAAACCTTCTTCGAACAGGACTACCCGGAGTTCGAACTGCTGTTCTGCGCGCGGCAGGAGACGGATCTGGGTCTCCAGACCGCCCGGCGTGTGGGCGAGCGCTACCCCGGCGTGAAGGCCAAATACATCACCTGCGGTGAGCCGATTCCCGCATTTCATAACGCCAAAGTGTTTTCGCTGGAAAAGCTGGATTCCGTGGCGCGCTACGACAACTTCATCACCAGCGATGCGGACGTGCGCGTGGAGAAGAATTACCTGCGCGAGACGGCGCAGAACTTCCGCGATCCACACGTCGCGCTAGCCTCATGCGTGTACATCGGCACGCCGCACCAGGGGGCAGGCCTGGCCTCGGAGTTGGACGCTGTGGGCAAGAGCGTCGAGATGAGCTCGGGCGTGCTGGTGGCCGACATGCTGGAAGGCACGAAGTTTGCCTTGGGAGCGACCATGGTTGTTCGCCGGCAGAGCTTTCAGGATGTAGGCGGCTTTACCGAACTGGGGCAGTTTTATGCGGATGACTTTGTGCTGGGCCACCGGCTGGCCGAACAGGGTAAGGGCGTGCAGCTTGCTACCCATGTCATTCGCCTGATGGTGCTGGATGCTCCGTTCTGGTTGAGCTTCAAGAACCAGTTGCGCTGGATGCAGAGCACTCGGCGGTCAAGACCCTGGGGACACCTGGGCAGCGGGCTGACGTTTGCCATGCCGTTTGGCCTGCTCGGCCTGTTGTGGGGCGGGCTCAGCGGACATTGGGCAGAAGGGCTGCTGTGGCTGCTGGTGATGTTGGTGAACCGATGGCTGCAGGCTGGCGCGATCCTGTTGGTGCTGGGTGACAGTGGGTGGAAACGTGCGACGTGGATCTATCCCTTACGCGATCTGCTGGGCAGTGTGTTGTGGCTGGCGAGCTATGGCGGCGACAACTTCTACTACCGCGGCAAGGTGTACAAGCTGAAAGAAGGCGGCATGGTGGAGCTGTCGGACTAGATGTTAGATCGTTAGATGTTAGATGTTAGGGCGTTCGCGGGTGCGGGTGCCCCATTCATCGCGCGGTATTTGGCGCGATGAGTGGGCCTGCAGGATGCTGGTTCTACATGTTTGAACATGGGCGGGAGCGGTCGCGCTTCGCGCGATGCCCACTCAAGCACCCCAGCCAACAAGTTGTCTGGGGACCCCGCCTCATCGCGATAAGGCTGCGATGAATGGGGCACCCGGGGCGGTGGCGTTCCTGTCGTTTCTTACCGGCCCGAGATTCAGCGGCGGTTGGTGAGCACGGTCTTGCCACCCGAGTCGCCGAAGTCGATCACCGGGCCATACGGGCTGAGATCCGTGGTGCGCCTTTGGGAGTTGTAGGTCAACAGAAACACGCGATGTGGGCCGCCCCACAGTTGGTGGAGCTCGTTGTCGTCGGCGAAGATGTGCGGCGCGTCCGGCCAGAAGCCGCCGAACCATGGTCCATTCACGCGGCCGTTGACCAGCAGGACCTGCTCGCCGGTATAGAAGATCAGCGTGGAACCCGAAGTAAGCTCGCCGTCGATCATGATGATGTCCCCCGGATTTTTCGCGCGGTCGATGGCAAGTGCCATCTCCTTGGAGCCGAGGATGGGATAGAAGCGAGCCAGGCCTTCGTGTGCGGCGAGCAGTACGCCGCTCATAGCCACGGCCACCACCATGTTTGCCGCGAAGGTCATGCCGCGCCGGCGCAGAAGGTGTGACACCGGGCCGAGTATGAGCATGCACAACGCGACCGCGCGCAACGGACCTTTGAAGAAGCCCATGGCCTGACCGGTGAGGTCGAACACGTGGCCGAGCGAAAGGTTGTAGAGATTGGGGTTGGAGCTCAGCAGCGAGTTCAACTCCGCGCCCGCGGGTGGATAGGGCGAGGTGACGGCAAGATAACCGCACACCAGAAACAAGACAGTCCCAAGAGGAACCAGGAAGAACAGGGAGCCCCGAAGCGACTGCCTGTAAGGCTTACCTGGTAAAGTTGCCAACGCCGGGGGGAGGCAGCGATCTCCCGCCGCCAGCAGGCCTCCGGCTAGCAGCGCGAGCGCGGGCAGCGCGGGCAGGTGGTAGTACTCCTGCCGTGATGACAGCGTGAAGAAGCCCAGGATGATGCCTGCCCACAGCAACAGCGTCAACGCAGCTTCGCGGCTGCGGTCGGTGGCGACCAGTGAGTCGACTGTGCCGTGTCCGGCGGCGAGGTCGGAGTCGAAACGCAGAGGGACGTTATTCTTCGCACGTAGTTCGCGTACGGCATTCAGGATCGCCGCGGGAAGGAATGCCGCCCATGGCACCAGCCAGAGCACCAGCAGCAGCCAGAAGAGTGGGATCGGTACCTGGCCGTAGTCGTGTGGGATGCGGCGTGCGAGGAAGCGTGCGATGTGTTCGTTGTAGAGATAGAACCACGCCCAACCAGCACGTGCCGGCAAACCTACACCCGCAGGCATGGCGATGGCGGGATTGCGAAGCGCGGCCAGCACATGCCAGGGCAGGGCGAGGACCAGGAACACCAGCGTTCCCACCGGAATATTCAACTTGCGCAGAACGCGCAGATTGCGAGTGAACAGCAGGTAGAACAACACAAATCCCAGCGGGAAGACCACGCCGATAAAGCCCTTGGTCAGCAGATCCAACGCCATGACCGCGCCGAAGCCAACACTGGGCAGCAGGGTAGACCGGCCTTCCCCGGCGCGATCCAGCGAAATCAGGAACAGGTGGATGGACAGCGTCATCCACAACGCGATCAGGATGTCGGGAATGTAGAAGCGCGTGTAGAGATAGGGGCCGATGGAGGTGGCCAGCGCAAGTGCCGCATAGAGGCCTCCGCGGTCGCGCTGATTGGCCGGCGAAACCCCGCGGAAGAAGCGAATGCCGAGCGCGTACACCGCGAGCAGCAGGCCCAGCACGCCGAGTGCGAGCGGAAGGCGTGCAGCCCAGTCATGGATGCCGAAGACGCGCATGGAGGTGGCGGCCATCCAGTACATCAGCGGTGGCTTGTCGAAGAAGCGGATGCCATCGATGGTGGGCGTGACAAAGTCATGTCGCGTCAGCATCTCGCGCGCGATCTGGATGTAGACGGAGTCGACGTCATCCAGCAGGCCGGGCGTGAAGAGGCCGCCGATCTGGAGAACTCCCCAGAAAAGGACAAGAATACCCACCGACCGCCAGTTCCAATTGCGGCTTGGCGCGGCCGTGTACGAAGAGGTGGAGGAAGCTTGATTCACGAGCGAGGGTCTAGTGTCTATTGTTCGTGGCGAGGGAGTGCGTGTCAATGCGATTCAGTGATCGCGTTTGTGGCGCAGCCGGCTGTTTTTCGTTTTGTCATTTCCGCAGGGATCTGTTTCTAGTTTTCCTCACCAGCCGGCCGCGAAGGGTGCCCCATTCATGCGCAAGCTTTTGGCGCATGAGTGGGAACCACAAAAGCCCGGCGGCCTTTGCCCTTGCCGCTGCTTCTGCCCCAGGGATTTCTTGTTCTTCAGGATCACCCAAACTCTGTCATCTCGACCGAAGCGCAGCGTAGCGGAGAGACCTGCTGTTGCTCCTGCCCGAGCTTGGGCGGGAGCATGCCCTCCGCGGCTAAAGCCGAATGTTCTCTTTGTCTGTAATGTCCGGCCTGGAAGGCCGGACCTACCGTGTGGTGGTTAGCTGGTGACATGGGCGGGGCATAGAAGCAGGTCTCTCCACTACGCTGCGCTTCGGTCGAGATGACAGTGTTGTGGTGGGTAGGCCAGGAAAGCAGATTCCCTGCGGGTCGGGGTCCCCGTCACGCGGTCTTTGCCTGAACGGGGTGAGGCGATCACAAGAAGAAAAGCAAAGGCGGGGTTATTTCACATGATTGGCCAATGGCCGATCGGTCACCAGTGCCTTGCCTGAGGTCTCATCCAGAACGATCTCGCGATTACCTAGCAATTTATCGGCTTCATCGCGTTTTTCCTCGGGGACGAACATCAGCTTGCGCGGCCCCTGGCCCCATGTTGCGAGAAGCTGCCGGCTGCTCCAGAAGATGGGCGGAGCATCGGGGAAGGTGCTGCCGAAGAGCATGGAGGTGCTGCGGCCGTCGACAAGCCCTATCCGTTCGCCTAAATAGAACGGGATGGACGAGCCATAAGCGTGGTCGCCGAAGAGAAGTATTTGTGCATCTGGTTCGATGCTGCCGGTTTGGCGCAGCTCATGAATCCGTTCCGCGAAGTCTTCCGAGGAAAGCATTGAAGCGAAGCGGCCTAACGCTATGTGCGCAGCAATGAGGAAAAGCGTGCTGGTCAGCGCAACCGTCACGATCGCGGCCAGATGTTTACGCCGCGTGTGCAACAGCCACGCTGTGCCGGGGCCGAAGGCGAAGGCGAGGGCCGCGAGTATGGCGGGCAGGCGCAATGCTGCGAAGGAGGCCCCGGTGAGATCGAAGAAGTGCGACATCGAGAGCGTGTAGTCGCCGACTCCGCGGCGTTTCAGAAGGTCGCCGATATCGGGAACGAAGGGCAGGTGGCGCGAGCTCCAAAGGCCGTAAACCAGCGCTGTGGTGACGGCAACACCGATCGTGGTGAAGGACGCATAGGCAAAGGTCAATGCCCGGTGTTGTGCGCGATCAACGCCGAATACCTGCTGGGTGCGAAGCTGGGCGCGAACAAGGGCAGCGGCGGTCAGCATCAGCAGAGGAAGGTACGCGGGAAAGGTGTAGTACTCCTGGTTGGTCGAAAGGGAGAAGAAGACAAGCAGCAGCGTGGCGAAGATGCCGAGCAGGAGGAAGCTTTTACAGGCATTGCTATTGGGCCGGAGGATCTCGCGGCGTTTGCGCCATGCGTCGATAAGAGCAACCGGAGCGAACAGGCTCCAGGGGAAGAGCCATACCAGGTGCAGCGACCAGTAGAGATACCAGGGCAGCTTGTTGTAGTCGCGGGGAATGCGGCGGCCCAGGAAGCGCAGCACGTGCTCGTTGATGAAGTAGAACCAGAAGAAGCCATGGCCGTCGGCGCCGCCGGTGTTACGCAGGCCGGCGAGGATGTGCCACGGTGCGGCAATCGCAAGGAACAGCAGCACGCCGGTGAAGGGACGTAGCCTGCGCCACTTCCGCCAGTCGCCGGTGAGTGCAAGATAGATTGCAGTAGCACCGCCGAGGAAAACAATGGCGACCAATCCCTTGGTCAGCACGGCCAACGCCATCGCGATCCAGGCGAGATAGGCATAGCGCGATGAATGTTTTTCGTTGTCTTCAAGTGCCCGCAGGATGGCGAACATCCCGGTGCCTAACAGCAGGGAAAGCAGCGCTTCGGGAATAAAGACACGCGTGAACAGAAAGACGCCCGCGGACGTCAGCACGAAAACGCCGGAGTAGAACGCAGCCTGTTCGCCGAATGCGCGGCGCGACCACACAAACGCAAGGATCGCAAGCCCAAGAACCGCCAGAGCCAGGGGCAGGTGGATCGCGAAGGCGTTGGAACCAAAGAGGCGCAGGCTGATGGCGGCGAGCCAATAGGGCAGCGGCGGCTTTTCCAGATAGCGCACGCCATTCACATGCAGGGTTACCCAGTCGCCGGTGCGCAGCATGGCCTGCGCGGCTTCAGCGTGGGTGGCGTCGGCGTCATCCAGCAGCGGTGGCGAAGCAAGCGAAGCGGCGAAGATGGCCAGCCACAGCGCGAACAGAAACCATGCAGGCCGCAGCCAGGGCGGACGCCACAGTGCCGGGCGGGGTTCCGGCTGGGTGGGGACGTGTTCGCCAGGTGGAGGAGGACTCAGTTCCGCCTGCTCGTCTTCCGTCGGTAGCAAGAGCACAGTGTTTCCGTTGGTTAGAGGGCTATGGCATTTCTCGTGAAGGGTACCCACGGCCGAAGACGTTGTAGCCGTTTTCCACAACAGAAACGACCTTTTCGGTTACCTATCGAAGGCAGAGCGTCATGAGAAATGCCCAAATACGCCTCCGCATGGCGAGCGGCGGAGGCGGGCATGTATCTTGCTTGTAGTCGGACGAGTCAAGGGCCCGAAAGGATTCAGGAAACAGATGCGCACATTTGCGGCGATCGATATTGGGTCGAACTCATGCCGGCTGGCCATTGCTTCGGTCGTGCAACACAAGCTTAAGACACTTCATGAGGATCGCGAAGTTACGCGCCTGGGTGAAAGTGTGTTTGACACCGGTGTGATTTCGCCGGAGGCGATGGCCAACACCATCAAGGCATTGAAGCGCTTCCACAAAGCCGTGCAGGCCCATGTGGTGGACAGCGTGCGTGTTGTGGCGACCAGCGCCATGCGCGACGCTCGCAATTCGGAAGCGTTTCGAGCGTGGGTGAAGTCGACCACGGGCTGGTCGGTCGAAACGATTTCGGGCCTGGAAGAAGGCCGCCTGATCCACCTGGGCGTGGTGACGCATGAGCCCGGCGCGCGCGGGCGATGCATCATGATCGACCTCGGCGGCGGAAGCTGCGAAGTCACCATGTCCGAAGGCGGCCGCATCAAGGAGATGGTCAGCATGCCGCTGGGCGCGGTGCGCCTGCAGCAGGAATTCCTGCGCACCGATCCGCCCGCGAAAGAAGACATCATCGCGCTGCGCAAGTACATCGTGCGTGAGATCGGAAAGGCAGAGCGCAAATTCGGCACGCCGCGTGTTGATCTTGTCATTGCAACATCAGGGACCGCGGCGGCGCTTTCGGAAGCTGTCTTCTCGCTGAGCG
This sequence comes from Acidobacteriaceae bacterium, assembly GCA_036498835.1. Classification (GTDB taxonomy): domain Bacteria; phylum Acidobacteriota; class Terriglobia; order Terriglobales; family Acidobacteriaceae; genus Granulicella. The sequence continues at coordinate 64,915 of DASYEV010000151.1, forward strand.
GCGGTGCGAAAAAGGCGTCACGCCGCAAGAAAAATTCCGAGCTCCAGGCGCCTTCGGATTTCGTTGCGCCCACACGCGATGTGCGTAAGCTTGCCGACCGCTTCATCAAGATGAACAACGGGCAGCGCGCGGCGGTGCCGGGCGTGGGTCCGCGGCGATCGGAGATCATTATCGGCGGCGCGCAGGTGTATGCCGCGCTGCTGGAGAGGCTGCAGCTTCGCGGCTTCCGCTACTCGCCTTCAGGGCTGCGCGATGGCATCCTGGCTCAGATGCTGTCGGATGTGGACACGCGCGCCAGTGTGCACCAGACCATCGAGAATGAACGCTGGGAAGGCGTGATGCAGGTGGTCAAGCGTTACGGTATCGACCCGCGCCGGGTTGAGCCTGAGCGCCAGCACGCACTGCAGTTGTTCGATCAATTGCAAAAGGTGCATGAACTGCCAACGGACTATCGGCTGTGGATCGATGCGGCGGCCATGATGAGCGATGTGGGCAAGTTCATGAACCACCAGGGCCACCACCGGCACACGCAGTACATCATTGCCAACTCGGACATCTTCGGCTTCTCGCCGGAGCAGCGTGCGATTGTTGCGGCGATTGCGCGCTACATGGGCAAGAGCCGTCCCGAGCCCATGGACAGACCGATGCGCGGTGTGCCGATCGAAGAGCACACGCATGTCAAGCGAGCGATTGTGCTGTTGCGCCTGGCGCAGGCGCTGAACCAGGATCGCGCCAGCGCCACCGTACAGGTCAGGACGCGGGTGTATCCCAAGCGTGTGCTGCTGGAACTTGCACCCGCGCGCGGCAACGCGGAGCTCGAAGCCTGGTCGCTGAAGAAGGAAGCGGCTTACTTCCGCGAAGTCTTCCGCCGCGAGCTTTTTGTCGAGCTGGCATAAAGCGCGCGCACGATACGCGGATCCAGCATCCATTGCAGGGTGGCGTGACCGCGCGTCACGGTAAGGCGCGCCAGGCTGCCTTTGCGCAGCCGGAAACGCGTGGCGGCGAGCTCATCGGGTGTGGCAGTAACGGGAGCCAGCAGCTGACCGAGAAAGCTGGTGATGTTCGGGTTGTGACCCACGACCAGCAGATTTTCGTACTGCTCGCATTCGCGCAGCAGACGTTGGAACTGCGCGAAATCGGCGGTGGGTGCAAGCGCGTTGGAGATCAACACCTGGGACTCGTAGCCGGTTTCGGTGGCTACGAACTGCGCTGTCTGAAGGCTGCGTTTCAGCGGGCTGGAGACAACGGCATCGAAGCTGATCTTCAGGGCGTTCAGGACGTAGGCCAGATGCAGGCTGTGACTCTTGCCGTCCTTATCGAGCGGGCGCTTGAGATCGACGATCGGATTGACGCGCCGTGTGCCTGCGCTGGCATGACGAAGAATGAAAAGATTCATTGGCCTTCAGACTCGGTTGGAGATTCGTGGGATGGTTCCACGGGTGTGCCGGGGTCGTGGTGAAAGACGCCGGGGTCGGGGCCGGGAAGCGAAGGCACAGCAGGTTCAGGGTTGGGCACCGCGTCGTGGACGGGTTGGGTTCCGGGGTGATTGAACGAAGTCATCGGTGCGCCGCCTTTCTCTGTCTGTGCAGCAAGACCTATTTTACGAGGGATCAGGGGTTGGTGCGAGGGGCCAGGGATTAGGGTTTAGGGGGTAGGGTTTAGAAGACTGGTTAAGATTCGTGGTGATTGTAGCCACCGAGTTGTGATCTCGACGGAAGCGACGCGTAGCGGAGAGATCTGCTTCTGTGCTCCTGCCCATGTCACCGGACGACCACGACTCGGTAGGTCCGGTCTTCAGACCGGACATCCACAAGGCCACAAGATCCGGCTTTAGCCGCTGAGGGAATGCTCGTGCCTGAAGCATGGGCGTCAAGTTCCAGCACATCCTTTACACGTTGTTATCAGTACATCCTTTACATGTGTGGTGGAGAGGCGGGGAAAGCAGATCCCCTGCGGGGATGACAACAAGAAAGACAAAAGCAAGGCAACATCTCCAGCTAGGTCACATATCTCAACGCTTCCACAACTCGGAGTACACCAAACCCCCCAGGCGTTCGTGATACGCGATGCGTTCAAAGCCGGCGCGTCGGAATGTGGAACGCGTATCAGGAAGGCGCCGGGTCCGCAGGCCTGTTAATAACCGGAAAGCAAGATAAAGCAAACGAATGTAGACCCAGGCGAACGGCCTGAGCGCACGCCGCTCTGGGATCTGGAAATCGGACGCCAGCCATAATGTGCCGGGCGCGACAGTTGTGGCGAGGTTCTCGATGAACTGGTCAACATCGCTCTGATTGAGGCAATCGAGTAGGAAGTGGGTGACGATCAGGTCGGTGCCCGGAGGAGCAGTTGCACCGAGTGCGGAAGCCTGCACCGTTCGCACGCGGTCACCGGCGAAGGCGCAGCGCTGTTGCAGCAGGGCGAGCATGCTTGCGCTCGTGTCGACGGCGGTTGCGTGGAGTTGAGGTTGTGCAGCGAGCAACACTGCTAGAAAGCGGCCGTCTCCATCGCCAAGCACGAAAGCGGAGCGCTGGTCTGTGATCTGTGGCAGAAAGAAGGTGCGTGTGCGCTGCAGCGCGGATCCAAGCGCGAGGTACTCCGCCCAGCGATAGATCCGCGCAACAGGATCGAAATCGGCTGGGCGGTGATCTGGATGTGTGGCCTGCGTCATAACCTCACGATGGCCATGCCTGCCGCCAGCAGCAAAGGCGTGAGCAGCGCGAGGTCGACGGCTGCGCGAAGATCGGTGGGAGCGATGCGGTGGCGAAGTGTGTGCAGGGTGAGAAACGCGGCCGCGCTCAATGCGCACGCCACGCAAAGAGGAGCGGCGTGCGATGCGTGCAGGTAGAAAGCTGTGGCAAGCGCCGCGGCGAGTGCGATCGATGTCAGCCGGGTAAGGTGCTCCATCGCAAAACGAGTCGTCCAGTGAGCCGCGGTCCGATTGTGCGGATGCTCCCACGCATAGACGTACAGGCAGTTCAGCGTACAGACCGCAGCGAAGAGTAGCGCCGCGGGCAGCAGCGTGGTGCGCAGCGCGGGCTCGCGGGCAACGCTGGGGATAAAGACTGCCGCGGCAAAGAACACTCCGACAGCAAGCTCCTTGGGCAGGCGGGCGAAGCCCGCGGACGCTGTCTTGCCTGGCAGCGGCCACAGGTGGATCAGGAAGAAGTACGCGAAGAGCAGCGAACCCAGCGCGGCAAACAGGCGAAGCTCCGGTGCGATGAAACTGCGCAGCAGACCGGCGAGCACAACCGCGGCAAAAGCGATGCCAGCGAAGAAGGCGCGGCGGTGTCTTGCGTGGAAGCGATGACGCTCTTCCAGTTCGCCCTGCAGTCCACTGCTGTGACGCGCGTCGAGCAAGCGATCGGCGGCATACAGCATCCATACGGCGACGAACATGGCGGCAGGTGAGGTCCAGGGCAGCGGCACGTGACAGCAGCGTGCGGTGAACCACGTCCAGACCGCCGCGACCGACGGCGCATCGAGCGAAAGCAGATGCCACAATGCCAGAGGAGACGGGCGTCGCGGCAAACGTGGCGGAAGCAGGAAGGGGCTGGAAGTTGCGGAGTGCGGGCGCTCAGGCTCGTGGATTCGCGGCGCGGAGCGGAGGACGGTGAATCGTCTCATGACGATTGCGTGCTTTCGCCAGGCTGGGTTTTCAACTGGGCTTTGAACTGGATATTGGCTCCGGCAGCGGGCTTGTCGTCGAGAACCGGATACACACGCGCGCCTTCCGACCAGAACGAGGGATCGATGTCCGCGAAGATGCTGTCGCGGCGCTCGATCTCTCCAAGCCTCGCTTCTTCTGTTTCGGACAGTGCGCCCGATTCCATGAAGCTTTCGAAGATCGCCTGCAGGTCACCGAACTGCGTGGAATGGGTGTTGAAGCGGGTTTCCGCGTAGTCGCGCGCGGCGCCGGTGGTGATCAGGAACTGCCAGTCCGACGATTCCAGCAGCAGCAACTCGCGGCAAAGCTGCTTCACAATCCGTGTGCCTGTTTCGCTGTCCTTCCATTCGCCCGCGCTGCATATGTCGCGGCAGGCTAGTTCGGCCGCATAGATCCGTTTGTAGGTCCAGGTTGTGTCCTCATTCAGCCACACGCGGTTGTCGCCGCCCGCGCCCCATGAGCCTTCGGGCATGGCGATAGAACCCGCGCGTGGATACCTCGCCAGATACTGCGATGCGGTTGCAAGCTCCAGGCCGGTTGGATAGTCGTGCAGATTGCGCGCCACGGCTTCCAGCCACATCGGGCCTTCGAACCACCAATGGCCGAAGAGTTCAGCGTCGAAGGGCGCGGAGAGGATGGGAGGCACATCGCCTTCGACCGCGCTTTGCAGCGCATTCCACACCAGGTGAACGAAGTGCGAGGCATGGCTCTGGATGCGTTCCGCCGCGGCCTGCGGGTAGTAGGGCTCTTTCGCGTCCATCTCGACGTTGCTGCCGGTCACGCGCCAGTAGCGATGACCCCCCGGCCAGCGCTTTTTGTGGAAGTCGAGATAGTCGGCTTCACCCGGATATCCACCCTCCGCGGACCACACTTGCAGGCCCGTGCGCGGGTCGCGCGGGAAGACGGACATCGGTCGAGCGCGATCATAGGGACCGCTGACAGCATAGGGCTGATACAGGCGGCGGGGCTCGGTTTCAGGTGAGGTCTGGTCGATGTTCATCGCAGCCTTGCCCAGCAACTCATAGGGCGAGGACGTTCGCGCCGATTCTTCGACAAGGTGGGTATCGACGAGGAAGAACTCAAGACCGTTTTCGGAAAGCGCCTGCTCCACGCCGATGCGCGCAAACGGCGCTCCGAATGTCCCGCCTTCTTCCGGTGTGACCGGATAGGTCCAGGTCCCGGAGGGCCGGTAGCCGCATTCGGGGATCCAGATGCCGCGGGGCAGTTTGCCCAGATGGCGCTGGTGCGTGGCGACGGCGGTGCGGATCTGCGCGCGCAGGCTTTCGTCGCTGCCCAGCAGCGGCATGTAGCCGTGGGTTGCCCCGCTGGTGATGATCTCGATGACGCCTTTGGCTTCGCAGTCGCGAAAGCCGGAAGCGATGTCGCCGTTCAGCGCGCGGAAGTCCGTAAGCGCTTCAGCGAAGAACGCGTGCCAGAAACGCGCTGTCTCCGCATAGTGGGCTTCGCCGGTGCTCAGGAAGACGGCTTCGTCTTCATAGGCGGATGCCAGTTTGCGTTCGAGATACTTGGGAAACTCGGTCCGGAACACCGGATGCGCGAGCTGTTCCAGGAGAATGGGCGAAAGGTTCAGGTTGCAGTTCAGCGCGATGCCGTCGCGGTGAAGATTGCGCAGGACGCGCAACAGCGGGAGATAGGTTTCCGCGGCTGCTTCCAGCAGCCATTCGATGCCGTGCGGCCATGTGCCGTGGTTCACCACGTACGGCAGATGGGCATGCAGGGTAAAACTCAGGAAGCCGAATGGCTTTTTTGGGGACACGCTCGTACCAACCTGCCTCTGTGAGAATTTCGTTTCTGAGGAGTGTGATGTCTGACGTGAGGGAGAACCTTCCAAGGCCTCTCACCCCTACTCTATACCTGTCAGAGAGACGACACAGGGTCGCGAAGGGACGCAGTATGGACTACGCCCCCACGTGAGCAGGCAACAGGAGATCAGCGAGTCTGTAAGACAGGCCTGGCAGGCGGCTCGTAGTTGGAAGGATTTTCCGCTGTGCGGACCGTGAAGGGATCGGTCAGGCGGAAACGTATGACGCTCTCGGAAGGGATGCTGACCTGCTGGCCGCGTGTGAAGCCCTGCACGGCGGCTCCGCCTCCACCGCCGGCGGCCGCCCCGATCGCTGCGCCTTTGCCGCCACCGAAGATTCCGCCGAGGATAGCGCCCACGGCAGCGCCTCCGCCAATTTTTTCAGCGGAGTTCTTGCCGCGGTTCTTGCCCTCCACGGTGTACGAGTCGGTAGAGATGGGGATGCTGTGCCCGTGGCGGTTGACCGCGGTGAGCCGGATCGACAGCAGGGAATGACCCTTGTAGTGTCCGGCTTCATGGGCGCCGACGACCCGTCCGCTGACGCTTGAGCCTGCGGGGATCACCACCATACCGTCCGCGATGACTTCGCGCGTCACGACACCACTGAAGGATGTGCCTTCCTCGGTAGTCTCGCTGTCGAGCGTCTGGTTGATGCGAATGGGAAGGGACGTCCCGGCCGGAACGGAGACATCGCGGTATGTCGGCTGCGGCGGAGGCGGAGCGTTTTCCACCGGAGCCGGCAGTGGCTGATGAGCTGCGATGGCGGTGCGCTCCGCCGGTGTGGTTGCGCGCGCCACGCTGGGCGCAGCCGGCGTGACCACCGTGGGAGCCACGTCCACGCCGGCAATCTGAAGACTATTGACGACTTCCTTGACACCCAGCACCTTGGCGGCGTCCTGCGCGGCAACGGTGCTGGCGGTGTCATCACTGACGTTCCCGGACAGCGTAACGTTGCCACCCTGCACGGAGACGGTGATGGGCTGTTTGGCGATCGCGGCGTCGGAGGCGAGCGCGTTCTGGACGTTGGTGGTCAGTGTGGCGTCGTCGATGGGCTTTTTGCAGCCTGCTGTGAACAGGACAGCGGTAAGCGGCAGAGCGAGAAAGACATTGCGGATGGAAGTGACGTTCATCATTGGCGATATTCCCTGGCGCATAGAGCGCACTGTAAAGCAGTTTCGTGAATGCCGTAGCCTTTCGGATTGGAGAAGACTATTTTCAAGCGGAAGTAAAGCTGCGCAAGGCCCTCGCTGAGGTCGACAAACCATTCGCGAGACGCTTCTATCCGTTGGATGCGGAAAGAGTTGGAAGGCTTCCCTCATGTCGCGGCACAGAGGCACTTTTTCAACACCACGCAACCTTGTTGAGGGTGTGGGCATCCACCGGGAGAGTATGCTGGGGACTCGCGACAATGCCGGGAAGGCCCGGCGAGTTCACACGTTCAGACTTTTGCTTGGAGGAGACGGTAATGGCGGATAACGACAACGGGATCGGCGGGTTCGGATGGTTTTTGGCGGGTCTTGGAATCGGCGCGCTGGTGGGTGTGCTGTATGCGCCGAAGTCGGGCAAGGAAACGCGCGACGACCTGATCGCCGGAGCCCTGGATGCCCGCGATAAGGCGAACAAGTATTACAACCAGGGTATGGAGCAGGCGGGCGAGTACTACCGGCAGGGCAAAGACGCTGCTTCGCAGTACATTCAGCAGGGCAAAGATGTTGCCAGCCAGTATGTGGACAAGGGCAAGGAAACCTTGGACCGCAGCCGCACCCAGTTCACGGAATATGTGGAAAAGGGCAAGGACCTGCTGCACACGCAGGGCGAAGCCGTGACCGCGGCTATCGATGCGGGCAAGGAAGCTTACGTCCGCACGGCAAATGGAAATCCCGACAACGCGTAGCTTTCGCACGTTGCAGGACGGGGCCGGTCATATGCCGGCCCCGCTTGCGTTTGCGCAAAAAATACATCGGGTTGCCGCGCACGCCCGCAGACGATAGATTGAGCATTGCTCCCCTTCGCACGGAAGAAACTGAGCAGCACAGGAGATGGTTCCATGGCATCGGCCAACGCTTTGATGATGTTTGCCTGGCAGCAGTACGACGGAGAGGCACACCACGACGTACACCTGATCATGTATGCCCTGGTGGCGATGGCCATTGTCATGTGCCTGCTGATGCTCGGCCTGCTGGTTGCGGGCATTCTTGGCTTCGTTCAGGTCAGAAAGCTGATAGGCGTCCTCGAAGATACGCGCGCAAAGGTCGAGCCGGTGTTCGAGAAGGGCGTGGAATTCTTTGACGACGTTGCCCCCAAGGTGCGCAGCATCACGACCAACGTCGATCAGATCTGCTACACCGTGCGTGAGAAGGCCGATGAGGTTGGCGAAACCGTCAGCCAGGTGAATCGCACGGTTGCCGACATCAACAACAGGACGCGTGTGCAGGTCGCCCGCGTCGACGGCATGGTGACGGAAGCCCTGGTCACCACGCAGGAAATTTCGCAGACCGTGCAACGCAGCGTTCGCGCTCCGCTGCAACAGATTGCGGGAATCGTCGCGGGCATGAAGGCGGGGCTGGAGAAGTTGATTGAGCGTTCACCGTTTGCCTCGCCATTGCGGAAGAAGCAATCTGGGCCGGGACCTTACGATTTATAGGAAGTATCCGCTCGTAATGCCTGCCGAAGGGAAATGAGCGGGAGCAGTCGCGCCTGACACGACCTCGTCCCATGCCTCAGAGACGAGACCATGGACAGGTCGCCCTTAGGGACGGTCTGATCAAGTGTTCGGAATCTGCTCTAAAGCCGCGTTGCTACTGCTGCACTTACGGCGGGACTGAAGTCCCGCCCCTTCAAAGCTGGACTTGTGCAGAGATTCCTTCGAGCATTTCCTTGATGTTCTGCCCTCGCGAAGCAACAGAAAAGGTCGTTTTCCCCGGGGGAAAACGACCTTCAGCATCTGCGGCCTGGCTACACCTTCAGGACATTGGTTTAGCCGACGAAGTCGACATTGGCTTTGTGCGGGATGATGCCGCGTTCGTACCCCATATCGAGGATCTTGCGGATGGCTTCGCGGCCATCCTCACCGTAGTTCAGCGTGCGTTCGTTGACGTACATGCCGACGAAACGGTTGGCGAGCGAGGGGTCCAGGTCGCGGGCAAACTGCATCGCGTATTCGAGCGCCGCTTCGCGGTGATCGAGCGCATGCTGAATGCTTTCGCGCAACGCGTTGGTCGCGATGAGCTGTACTTCGGTGCCCAGCGAGCGGCGGATCGCATTGCCGCCCAGGGGCAGGGGAAGGCCGGTCTGCTCGCGCCACCAGACGCCGAGGTCGAGGATCTTCTTGAGGCCGTCGCGGGCGTAGGTGAGTTGGCCTTCATGGATGATCAGGCCGGCATCGAACTCGCCGGCGACGACCGCGGGGATGATCTTGTCGAAGTCCACGGTGACGGTTTCCACATCGGGCGCGAAAAGCTTCAGCGTGAGGTACGCGGTGGTCAGCGTGCCGGGTACGGCGATGCGCAGCTTCTTCACTTCGTCCAGTGTGTACGGCTTCGCCGTAACGATCATGGGGCCGTAGTTTTCGCCCACGGAGCCGCCGCACGCCATCAGCGTGTAATTGTCCTGTAGATACGGGTAGGCGTGGAAGCTGATGGCCGTGACGTCATAGGTCTGCTCGTTCATGGCCTTGCGGTTCAGCGTTTCGATGTCGGTGAGGGTGTGGGTGAAGCGATAGCCGGGCACGCGCACCTTGTTGGTGGCGAGTCCGTAAAACATGAACGCGTCGTCGGAGTCCGGGCTGTGAGCAATGGTGATTTCGCGGACGGAGGCTGATGCAGTCGACATTGGATCCTTAGGAGGCTGGGGCTGAGACATGCGGCGCAGGCAAGCCGGCGCCGCGGACGAAAACTAGTTGCGCAGGCTGCGTGCCAGCGCGCTGTAGACGCCGGCGGCGATAAGAACCTTGATCGCCTCGCCGGGAAGGAATGGAGCGACTGTCGCGATCAACGTCTGGTGGAACGAAGCGTGGGTCAGCAAGGCAAACCACGAGGCTCCGCAGAGGAACAGAACGCATACGGCAATTGCACAAGCGCCGGCGGCTGCGGCGAAGCGCGGGACGCGGGCGGGAAGAGCGCGGGTCATGCCGCCCGCGATGGCCGCCACGAATGGGTAGGCCATTAGATAGCCGCCACCAACACCGAAGAGCTGCAGCGTGCCGCCAGGGCCTGCAGGGCTGAAGACGGGGATGCCGGCTGCGCCTTCCAGCAGATAGGCCACCATGGCGGCGAAGCCGGCCACAGGCCCCAGCGCCAGACCAACGCAGAGTACAGCCAGCGGCTGCAGCGTGAGCGGGATCGGAGTGAACCAGAGAGGAATGGAGACATGCGCGGCGGCGGCGACAACGATCGTCGCGGCCGCGCCGAAGACGATCTTGCCGGGTGTCGAGTCGGCGAACGACCGGATGGAAGTAAGGTCGGTAGGCTGGTTGATCGCGGTCTGCATGTTCGGCACTCCCTGAATGAAAAAGTCGCTTTGAAACCCTTGTCTGGAAGAACTTCAGTGAAACTGATGTGGAACGTCCCGCTTTCACCAGCCGGGTTGTGAAGCTACGAAGTTGTTCCGTTTCGCAGTTGCGTCCAATCGCGCGGGACGGTCTGCGAAGCCGGTGGCAGGGGCGGTGGAGGCGGCTCCGCCACAAATTCTTCGGCCGGCCGAGAGTCGTCTTCGGCTTGAGGCATCTCCGGTTCCGCCGCCGGGGCGCCCAACACTTTGGTCATGGCCGGAGTGTCCGGTGGCGAAGTACGGGACCTTCTACGGCGGGCACGGCGTACATGGCGCGCGGTAGAAAAGGCGGCCCAAAGCAAGGCGAGAAAAGCCGCCGTCGAGATGATGAACATGATCCGCATCCTGACCTTCGTCAGGATAGCAAAGCCGGGGCAGTTCGGGCGGGGTTTCGCCTGTGCGGAACCCAAGGCCTTCAGCCTACAAAGTTGATGTAACTGTTTAGGTTCCCGGGGATGAAAGTTGCAAGAAAAGAGCCCGGAAATCCACGGAATACTGAGAATGTTGAAGTGGGCGGGAGTGTCGGTGACGTTGGTACCCAGATCAGATCAGAGCAAGCGGCTGCCAGTCGTGCGCGAACGTGCGCATAACTGGAAGCGTCGCACTGCGACGATTGCGGCCGGCGCGCTGGCCCTGGTAATGGGATACGGCGTGGTTTTCGGCCACAATGGGCTGACCGCCTTTGCCAACAAACGCCAGGAAGCACGCACGTTGCAGGCACAGACCCTGCAGCTCCAGAAAGAAAATGATCGGTTGAGCGGTCATGTGAACCAGTTGAAGAACGATCCCGACACGATTGAGCACCAGGCGCGCGAAAGCCTGCACTACGCGCGTTCCGGCGAGGTGATTGTGGATGTGCCTGCGCCGCCCCCGCAACCTGCTCCCGCTTCATCGGACAAGTAGAACACATTTGCCTTTTCTTCGCCTATGATGTTGAGGTGGCGAAGCGAACCTGCGAACCCGTCCCCGGCGTTTCCAGTGAGGGTCTGCGGCGCGAAATCAGTGCGCGCAACCTCCACCGCGGCGAGCGCTTCGCGCATGAACTGACGTTTGGCGGCATGCCCAATGTGATCTACCGCGAAAGCGAGGGCGTGCATGGGAATTTCCTGGCGGCCTCGTACAAGCGCATTTGTGCGAATCCTGCCTGGGCACAGCGTCTGGAAAAGACGTATACCGCGAGCGCGCGGGTACCAAGACGCTGGGACCGCAAGCGCGGTGAATTGGAGTGTGCGAGCTCTTCCGATGCGCTGTTGATGAATGTGTTCTGCTATCCGCGCTTCCTGTGCCGGCCTGAAGTGTGCGCACTGCTGGGTGTGGAGCGCGGGCTGCAGCCGGAGTTCGGTGTGCGTGCGGGGATTGCCATGCGCCGTGACGAGGTGGACCGCACCGAGCTCGATATGCGGCTGGGGCCGCTGATGGTGGAAGCGAAGCTTACGGAGTCGGGTTTTGGTGTGGCTGCGCGCAGCCGGTTGCTGCGGTATGTCGCGGTCGAGGATGTTTTCGATATTGACGAACTGCCATGGCGTGACGATCGCGTGTGCGGCTACCAGTTGATTCGCGGCGTGCTCGCGGCGCAGGCGGGCGATGCGCGCTTTGTGGTGTTGTGCGATCGCCGCCGCGCGGATCTGCTGGAGATGTGGTTTCGCGTGTTGCGCGCGGTGAAGCGGGCGGATGTGCGCAGCAGGATGGCGCTGCTGCATTGGCAGGAACTGGCTGCGGTATCGCCGGCGGTGGTGAGGGAATTTCTGGCGGTGAAGTATGGGGTGGAGTAGACGTTAGATCGTTAGAGGTTCTAGGTTCTAGGTCCTAGGTCCAGGTTTCAGGTCTTGTCGTTGCTGTTGTCTTTCTGGTTGTCATCCCCGCAGGGAATCTGCTGTTGGTCTCTGCCTGTGCTCCCGCGACAAAGGGTGCCCCATTCATCGCAGCTTTATCGCGATGAGTGGGCCGGTATGAAGCTAGGCGGACTGTGCTTTGAAAGGGCTGGGCTTCAGCCCAGCCGCCAAGGCCCGCCACAACTCCGGCTTCATCCGCCGAGGCTTGCTCCCGCCTATGCATGGGCAGGAGCGGAAGCAGGTCTCTCCACTACGCTGCGCTCCGGTCGAGATGACAGATTGGTGGGGGCAATGGCAAACAGCAGATCCCCTGCGGGGATGACAACCAGAAAGACAACAGCAACCGCAATCGCAACGGCAAGTGCTCACGCTTCACAGCAAATCAGCGTTGCTTAATCCGGGCTTGGGTTTGTCGTCCGGTTTCCGCTTGTGCTCGCCTTTCGCGATCATGGCTAGCGACAGGCCTTCGTCCTGAGTCAGGCTGCGGCGTTTGCTGTGGCCTACCTGCTGGGCGTGATAGATACCGGCGTGGCCTGAGCACAGATAGCTGATGATGCAGGCGATTCCGGCATAGGCTCCTGCCTCTGCGCCGAACAGTTCGGCGGCCATCAAGGTGGAGGCGATGGGCGTGTTGGCTGCGCCGGCAAAGACCGCGGCGAAGCCCATGCCCGCAAGCAGCGAAGGGGGCAAGGCCAGCACATGCGACAACGCGTTGCCTAGTGTGGAGCCGATGAAGAACAGCGGCGTCACTTCGCCACCCTTGAAGCCGCTGCCCAGCGTGACCGCGGTAAACAGGAACTTCGCGGCCCAGTCGTATGCGGGGAGCTTTTCATGAAAGGCCGCCACGATGGTCGGTATGCCAAGGCCAAGATACTTTGTGGTGTGCGAGCCCACCGCCGCCAGGGTGACCAGTATGCCTCCAGCCGCGGGCCGCAGTGGCGCGTAGGGAATCGCCTTACGCGCCGCATGCGCGATGGCGTGCGTGGTCTTCGCAAATGCCATCGCGACCAGGCCGAAGACAATGCCTGCCGCGATGGCGGAAAGAATGCCCACGATGCTGAGGCTGGGCACCGAGTCGACGCGGTACACGGTGTGCTGCACACGCCACATGCGCGTGACCAGGTCTCCTGCAAAGGACGCCAGCATGCAGGGCGCGAGCGCTTCATAACTGAGCTGTCCGATGGACAGGACTTCAATGCCGAATATCGCCCCGGCAAGCGGTGTGCCGAAGACCGAACCGAAGCCGGCGCTGACACCCATCATCAGCAAGATGCGGCGGTCGTGCCGCTTCATACGCAAAGGGCGGGCGAGCTGGTCGGCGAGCGAGGCTCCTGTCTGCACGGCCGAGCCTTCGCGTCCGGCCGAGCCTCCGAAGACGTGAGTGAGAAAGGTACCCAGCAGGATCAGAGGCGTCATGCGCAAGGGGATGGTGCGCGCGGGAGAATGAATTTCCTGCAGGATGAGGTTGTTGCCGCCTTCGACCGAGCGGCCGAGGTAGTGGTACATCAGGCCGACCAGCACGCCTGCGGGAGCCAGCAGCCAGATGAACCACGGATACGCCTCGCGGAGACTGGCTGCGAGATTCAGCGACACGAGCAGCAGCGCGGAGGCAGTGCCCGCGAGCATGCCCACAGCCGCGGCGACGGGAAGCCAACGCACAAGATCGAAAAGAAGAGAGAAAGGACCGAGGGATTTCAGTCGGAGCAGGGAACGGCTGAACGAAATTTTGGACACACGGGTCTCCTACAGAAAGTCGTAGGAGTTATCAGCCTCACTCAAGAAGCGCCCGGCGAACTCCATCGCCATGCATGTGGGTTTCAGCCTAGCAGCGGGGCGGGAGAGCGTCAATTTGTGTTGGTTGATGTTCTTGATTCGTTCCTGCCGGATGAGCGTTCGCAGTCAACCTGGCGGATAAGCCGCGCGATTTCTGACGTGTCTGAAGCATCGGACGGGAGCGAGAAGCGGTCTCTTCGCTGCACGGCGTCGGTGGAGATGACGGGTTTGGCGATTCAGCGAACGTCATAGCAAACCGAAGAAGAAAGTAGCGGCATGCGATACAACTCCCAACCCGAAAGTGGGGGCTGAAACCTGCCATTTCAAGGCATGCGCCCGGAACCTATCGCCAGTTAGGGTGGAGAGAGATTAGCTCCAGACGAAATCTGAATCGCATGTCCCGGATCTTCATCGAAGCTTAAGCATCAGAAGGTGCAAGAACCGTCCCGCAAAGAGGTCGAATGACAAGGCAACTCCTTAAGAAGTCTGCAGGCGCGATGTTGTGTTTGTGTGCGGCGGTCACCTATGGCCGTGCGCAGGAGGCAGCTTCTTCGTCGTTGGCGGAACAGCCGGCCTTCGCGGCTCTTCCCGCAATGTCTACTGTCTTCCCGGACTCCCCGGGCGCCTTGCTGCAGGCTCCGGCAGGAAGCGCTTCGCCGTTGTATCCCGTGGCGAGCAAATCCAAGCGCATCGTTCCCGCGGACCGTACGGCACTGCCGCTTTCCTCAGGAGACAAATTCGCACTGGCGTTTGCAGGCCAGGTCAGTCCCACCGGGCTGGGCAGCGTCTTTCTCTCCGCCGGCTGGGGACAGTTGAGGGGCGGAGCGCCGCACTACGGATCGGATCGAGGAGCATTCGGCGAGCGCCTGGGCGCCGCGGAAATCAAGCAGGCTTCGGACGGCTTCTTCAGCTATGGCCTGTACGCGAGTTTGTTCCACGATGACCCGCGCTACTATGTGCAGGGCCGGAAGATGAAGTTTTCGAAACGCGTGATCTACGCGGCCAGCCGTGTGGTGGTCACTCGCAAGGACGATGGCAGCTCCGGAGTCAACTATGCCCGGATCGCGGGCATTGCCAGTTCCACGGCGTTAACCAACGCGTACTATCCTGAGCAGGACCGCACGGCGGGACGCAACTTGTCGAGCTTTGGGACATCCCTTGCCACCTCCGCCGGGGTGAACGAATTGAACGAGTTTCTTAGCGATGCGATCCATCTCGTATTCCACAAACATTAGGACGGCAGCCATTCGGAACGTAGAACGCCAGTTGGAGTCCGCGCGCATCCTATGAGCATGCCGGCGGAAGCTTCCAACGAAAAGCGCAAGCTCTCCATCATGGAGCTGTTGCGGCCCCATCGCCGCCAGCTCTGGTTTGGGCTGCTCGCCATTACCGGCGAAAGCATTGCCGACCTGCTGGGGCCGTGGCCGCTGAAGATCGTGCTGGACGACGTGCTGGCACATGGCAAAGGCCATCAGCACGGCTGGCTGGTCCACTTCATCCGCATAACGGTCGGCAGCGAACCGATGCACATCCTGCTCTTTGCCTGCGTTGCGGTGATGGCCATCGCGATCCTCGATGCACTGTGCAGCTATGGCGAAAAGTATGTCACCACCACGGTTGGGCAGTGGGTCACGCACGATCTGCGCAGCCGCCTGTATACGCAGGTGCAGCGGCTTTCGCTGGCGTATCACGACCACAGCCAGACCGGCGACCTGATCAGCCGCGTGACGGACGACATCGACTCGATCCAGACGTTCATCGTCTCGGGCCTGCTGAGCATTGTGGTCGACATTGCCACCATCGTGGGCATGATTGGCGTGATGTTCTACCTGAACTGGCGCCTGACGCTGATCGCGATGGCGGTGGTGCCGGTGCTGTTTGCGATTGTGTACACCTACACACGCAAGGTGAAGAAGTTCTCCCGCGAGGTGCGCAAGCGCGAAGGCAAGATGCTGAGCGTCGTGCAGGAAGTGCTGGGCTCCATCCGCGTGGTAAAAGCATTCTCACGTGAGAACTACGAAGTGCAGCGGCTGGAAGGCGAAAGCCTGGAGACGGTGGAAGCCGCGCTGAGAGCCCGGCGGCTGAAAGCGCGCCTGGTGCCCGCGGTCAGCGTTGTGACCGGCGTCGGTACCTGCCTGGTGCTGTATTTCGGCGGCAGGGAAGCGATGGAGACGGCAGTTGCGGGTGGCGGCACCATCGTGGTGTTCCTCAGCTACATCAAGAGCATGTACAAGCCCATGCAGGACATCTCCAAGATCATGGACTCGTATTCCAAGGCCGACGTCGGGTACGAGCGTATCAAGGAAGTGATCGAGAACGATGACGAGATGCGCGATGCGCCCGACGCGAAGACCGCGCCGAAGCTGCGGGGCGAGATTGAGCTTGACCATGTGAACTTCCAGTACAACGACGACCGCGTCATCCTCCACGATGTCAGCATGCACATCGAAGCCGGCACGATGGTGGCGCTGGTGGGCCCGACGGGCTCAGGCAAGTCGACGCTGGTGAACCTGATCGGCCGCTTCTATGACGTGACCGGCGGCTCTGTAAAGGTCGACGGCATGGATGTAAGGACGCTGAAGCAGAAATCCCTGCGCGACCAGATGAGCTTTGTGCTGCAGGATACCGTCCTGTTCAGCGGCACGATCTGGGACAACATCGCGTATGGCCGGCCCGAGGCCACCTACGCGGAGATCGTCAAGGCGGCTGAAGCGGCCAACGCCACCGAGTTCATCAACAAGCTGCCGGAGAAGTTCAACACCACCGTCGGTGAGCGCGGCCTGACGCTTTCCGGAGGACAGCGCCAGCGCATTGCGATCGCGCGGGCCATCATCCGCAAGAGCCCCATCCTGATCCTGGACGAGCCGAGTTCAGGGCTGGATGCTGAATCCGAACAGCTGGTGTTCGAAGCGCTCGACCGGCTGATGGAGGGCAAGACCGCGATCGTGATTGCGCACAGGCTTTCGACCATCCGCAAGGCATGTTGCATTTACGTATTGAAGGATGGCGAAGTCGTGGAGAACGGTACGCACGATGAGTTGATTCATCGCGAAGACGGAGTCTACCGGCATCTGCACGATATCCAGTTTGCGACGGATGAGGTCCAGGTGGATGTGGGGAGATAGATGTTAGATTTTAGAGGTTCTAGGTTCTAGGTTCTAGGTTCTAGGTTCCAGGTTCCAGGTTCCAGGGTTGCGGGGGACTCCACGTGAGTGGGCTCAGTCGGCGGATTCGCCGGGAAGTGCTGTGTCCCCAATCTGAAATAGCTTTGCGTTCTTCGGCAGCCTTTGACGTCCTGCGACAAGATAGTCGACGGCCACCGCTCCCGTTGCTTCGGGTGCAAGCACCGCGAGAGGGATGACGTATTTCTTGCTGCGGATGAGCGATGCCGCGACGCCATCAATCTTAGTGCTGCGTTTCATGGTGCCCGGGACCTGGGGAATGGTGAATGCGGTCATGTTGAGTTCCGGGTGTTTTCTGCCGTATTGGACAAGAGACCGGGCGGCCTGTTTCGGCGTCATGATGCCGAAGTCGGCGAAGAAACTGCGGCGCGTAGATTTTGGAAAGTAGGTATCGAGAACCTCGCGTGAGAAATCAGCGCAGTTGTGGGCGATGAGGTTGAAGTGGCCTACGTTTTTCTTGTCATTGAAGATGGCGATGAAGCGCTCGTCCTGTTCCGGCGTCGTGTCGATCTGAAAGCCGTGAATGGTTCGGTCGTACGAGGCGCCTACGAGTTGAATCCACTCTCCGCCGGGCGGCTCGATTCCATCCTTGGAAGGAGCGAGATCCTGCAGGTTCGCTTCCCAGGCCGCTTTGCGAAGGCGCACCACATCCTCATGCGTGACGCTCTGCGGGACGTCTTTGAGATCGTCCACCGCATAGAGGTAGCGCACCAGCGGCATGGCAATCCAGTCCTTCCCACCAACCTTGTGATAGCGGGAGATGACGACGCCGTACTCGCCTTCACGGCAGGGACGCAACTCCAGCGGCGTGTCCGCGCAGACATGATTGAGATACACGGCAGCGTGCCCGGTGGGATTGAACTCGCCAAACTCTCCAAATGGCTCTTCCATCAGGAGCGCCACGGAAGCGCTGGCCGTCCCAGTGACCAAGGCAATGGCGGCAACTGCACATAACGTTCGCAACCTCTGCATGTGTATCGAATTCCCTCTACTTTCCGCAGGCTACAGCCGTTCTTCTGATGACGCATTGGATGCGGATTCCGACGCATGGACGAATGCTTCCCGAAGGAACGTCTGTTAGTGTCGAGCGTGAAATCAATAAGCCGTACCTTCCGACATGAAAGAAAAGGAGCGCCCCGCCATGCGAGCCCTTGCTTCCGCCGTTCTGCTGATTCTTGTTCATGTAGCCTTTGCCGAGCCGGTGCATATGCGTACGAACGCACGGGAAGAGCCGATCGGGATTGACACGGCGAAGCCGCTGTTCTCATGGGAAAGCTCTCCCTCCAGGCCCAACTGGAAGCAGTCGGCTTACGAAATTCTGGTTGCGACAGATGGCGCACTGCTCACACCTGGAAAGGCCGACGTATGGGATTCCGGCCGTATTGCTTCCGCGGAGTCCGTCAACATTCCGTTTTCCGGGAAGGCCCTGCAAGCCCAGAAGCATTATGTCTGGGCGGTGCGGGTGTGGGATAACAAGGAAAGCGCCGGCCCATGGGCGAAAGCCGGTTTTGAAACCGGATTGCTTGCGGCCTCCGATTGGAAGGCGCAGTGGATCATGCGGAAAGATCCCGCGGCGGAAGCGGAGATCAATGCCGTTCGATGGATATGGCTTGCGGGCGTCGATACGCAACATGTTCCGTTTGGAAGCTCCGCGCATTTCTTGTACCGGCTTCATCTGGAGGAGAAGCCACAAGCCGGCAGTCTCCACATGCTGGCCTCCGCTTCGGCTGTTGCGCGTGTGAATGGACATGTGACCGGCCACCACGATCACTGGGGGGCCTTCGACCGTGAGGAGATTACGGACCTCCTCCACGCCGGCGAGAATGAGATCGAACTGGACTGCATCTCGCAGAGAGGAAACCCGTCGGCTGGGAGTTCGCGCGCCGCTGTAGCGGTCGCAATCCATGTAACGGACGCAAGCGGCAAGGAGCGGCGGATTGTGAGCGACGGCTCATGGTCAGCGCGCGCCAATGCAAGCGACGCCTGGTCGCCCGTTCAGGTGGTAGGGCCGATCAGCTTGCCGTATGGCCAGGACACCAGCAGGCGGCCAGGCCCTGGGCCGGACCGTGTCAGCACGGATGCGTCTCTTTTTCGTAAGGACTTTGCAGTCGGCAAGAAAGTCGTTTCGGCGCGGCTTAGTATCACCGCGCTCGGCGCCTACGAGGCATACCTCAACGGCAAGCGAGTTGCTCCCGGCACGTTGCTTGCGCCGGGTTGGACGGATTTCCGGAAGCGCGTCGAGTTCCAGACCTACGACGTGACTGGTCTTCTCTCGCCCGGAACGAATACGCTGGCTGCCATGCTGGGCGGCGGGTGGCATAGTTCTCCTATGACGTGGTCTGGAGTTCGCGTTACCCCAGGCCCCGACTTGCTGCGTGCGCAGCTTGATCTGACGCTCGCCGATGGAACGCACCAGACCGTTGCCACGGATGAAAGCTGGCTCACGGCGGCTTCGCCCATCAGCTTTTCTGAAATCTATGGCGGGGAAGCGTATGACGCGAGGCTGCTGCACAAAGATTGGGCGTCGCCGGGCGCAAGCGCGTCTGGCTGGGCCCATGCATCAGCCGGCGATCTGCCCAACCCGTCGATTGCGCTGATGGCGCAGCCGGACCTGCCGATCCGCAACACCATCGTCCTGAAACCCAAGGCGATTGATCCTGCCAATGCGGCGCATCCCGCCGTGTTCGACATGGGACAGAACATGGTTGGCAATATCCGTCTGCATGCGAAGGGCGTGCGCGGCAGCGTGGTTCGCATGCGCTTTGCGGAGCGGCTGAATCCCGATGGAAGCATTTACACCGAGAACCTGCGTAACGCGGATGCAACGGATACGTACATCTTCTCCGGCGATGGCGACGAAACCTATACACCTTCCTTCACGTTCCACGGCTTTCGCTATGTCGAGCTTTCGGGAGTCGATTCACCAACTCTTGGGACGATTGAAGGGCTGGTATATAACTCACTCCCGGATAAGCCCGCGGTGCGTCTTGTCAGCTCTTCGGAGACGCTGAACAAGATGAATGAACTGGGCGTGTGGGGGCAGCGCGGAAACTTCGTATCCATACCGACCGACTGTCCGCAGCGCGATGAACGTCTCGGCTGGATGGGCGATGCCGGCGCATTCTGGCGCACCGGCTCATTCAACTTCGACATCCAGCCGTTCTCGCACAAGTTCGTTCTCGACATCGAGGATGCGCAGACGCCGGCCGGGGAGTTCACCGATGTGTCGCCCAATATCCTGGCGCCCAATGCGGGCGCCCCAGGTTGGGGAGACGCCGGGATCTTCATCCCGTACACCACGTGGCTGCAGTACGGGGACACGGCGATCATGGAGCAGGCGTGGCCCGCGATGGAGCGCTGGATGGCGAACATCCTGGAGCACAACCCCAACTATCTTCGTCAGCACAACCTGGGCGCAAATTATGGCGATTGGCTTGCGCCCGATCCCAACACGCCGAAAGACCTGATCGGAACCGCGTACTGGGCGCTCACCGCTCGTGAGATGGCGGAGATGGCAGCCGCGCTTCACCGGACGGACGGCGAACGTAAGTATCGCGAGCTTTACGGGCACATCGCGGATGCGTTTCGAGCCGCGTACATTCGACCCGACGGCAGCGTCAGCGGCAACACGCAGACGGCGTACCTGGCCACGCTGTTTACGGCAATCGCTCCAAAGAGCCTGGAGGCGAACATGGTGGATCGCCTGGTGAAGGATATCGCTGCGCATGGAGACCATCTCTCCACGGGATTTCTGGGGACTCCATTCCTGCTGTCCGTGCTCGATCAGCATCATGAAGTGGGGCTTGCTTTCAAGCTGCTGCTCGCCGACACCTACCCATCATGGGGTTACATGGTGAAAAAGGGAGCGACGACATGGTGGGAGCGCTGGAACGGCGATACCGGAGATCCCGGCATGAACTCCTACAATCACTACGCCTTTGGTTCTGTCATGGCCTGGGTCTACCGCCGCGCGGCGGGAATCGATACAGACGCCATGGGACCTGGCTACAGGCACCTATCGGTGGAGCCGCATTTCGATCCTGCACTGCCTCAATTGCATGTGGAATACGACTCTGCCTATGGTCCCGTGGTCTCCGACTGGCAGGCGAGCAGCCGGACATTCACGATCGTCACTCCGCCGAATACGACAGCATCGATCGTGCTGCCGGATGGCCGGCGATTCGAAGTGGGCAGCGGCAGCCACCGGTATCGCATCCGCTGATACGGGTGATTGCAGCGCATGGTGAAACGAAGGCTATTCCCCTGGGTTTACACCCTCATAAGGAATCGCTCGATCACCTCAGTCATCGGCCGTGCGGCAAACATTGCCTGCCTCTTCGTCAGACCTTCCGTAGTCCCCGCTTGAACCACGGCTTGATCGCTCCGGGCAATCAAGCGGATGTTGTCAAAATCCGCGTTCACCGTCTGGTGATTCTGGTCATTGAGCGCGGGCGTGGGTTCCGGTTCGTGTCTGAGCCGCTGCTCCACCTGGTTCGTGGCTCTGTTGTATGTACTGGTCATGGCATTTCTCTGTCCGATATATCCTCGGCAACACGTCCAGTAAAGATGCCATTCTTCCATCGGGCTCAGCATGCGGAGAAATTCGATGATTGAGGTCAGCGACACATTGATCTTTCCGCGGGGGTAAAGAACGTAGGGATCGGCAACCCCAAGCGGGTTTGGTGTGTTTCTGTCGAAGAAGTTTTTAATCTTTGTGTCCGTAACGGGATCGATGTCCGCGCGTTCTCCGCACAGGTAGTGCTCGTTGACTTCGCTGCCAGGGCCAGAGATGCCCAGTTCGGCGGTAAGTCTTCCACTCAGGAAGGCATAACTTATACCATTCGAGACATCGCCCAGATGCCCCAGCCAATGCATCGTCGTTCTCCTTGGCATAATCGTGACTACGTTGGCGGCGACTCGGCCATGACCAACCAGATACACTACTTTGCTCATAAGTCTGATCCTTTCTTTGCAAGCGTTTCGGGAGTTTCTTCCCGTGCGTGAGGAATCATCGTTTCCGTTTGTAAGGAGTTTTGGGCCGAAAGGGGATGGGCGCCATGCAGTCAGCTCTTGCGAAAAGCCCGGAGACGGCAGTCTTCAGGCAGTTTCCTGACTGGGAGTCTGAGGCTAGCACATCCGAGCGTTCGCCGACAGGAGACAACGCACGGTCTGCGGAGGAAGCGAAGTCTGGCCGCGCTGTCGCTCGTGGCGGAATGGGACAGCGCCAACGGCGCGACATAGTGCGCCTGAAAGTGTACGTGGTTGGAGAGGTGCAAGTCCTCTTCAGGCATGCGCTCTCCGGCCTGTAACGAACTGTTATTGCGTCGCCGTGAGGCGGGGTGAGGAGCTACAGGGAGTGAA
>DASYEV010000152.1:0-1690 GCA_036498835.1 Acidobacteriaceae bacterium
GGATGACCAACCCGAGCAGCTTAACCGCGACGAAGGCCACGACGGCGACAATCAAAGCACTGACGATTTCAAGGGCGCGCATGGGTACCTCGCGGTGCACCCTCACAGAACATGCAGGATTCCAAAGCGTTCCGCGCCGACCGCAAACGAATCAGGTTGGCGCGCTCGGAAAGCGAAGGTTCGCTTGCGTGCCGATGCCCTTTTCGCTGGTGACCTGCTCCCCGTAATGCCCCCGTTTATGGGGAGAGTCTGTTCTGGTTATGCCCCTCAGTGGGGCGTGCTGCAAACTCGTTCGGTGTGAGCCCGTTCAGGCTCGTGTGCGGTCTGAGTGTGTTGTAGTCGGTCCTCCATTCTTCGATGATCCTTCTGGCCTCGGGCAGGTTGGCGAAGAGGTGCTCGTTGAGGCACTCGTCGCGCAGCTTGCCATTGAAGCTCTCGATGAAGCCGTTCTGGGTCGGTTTGCCGGGCGCGATGTAGTGCCATTCCACGCCCCTTTCTTCCTGCCAGGCCAGTATCGCGCGTGAGGTGAACTCGGTGCCATTGTCGCTGACCACCATGCAGGGCGTGGCCCGCATCTCCAGCACCTGATCCAGTTCGCGGGCGACACGGATGCCGGAGAGAGAGGTGTCCACGACCAGGGCAACGCATTCCCGGCTGAAGTCATCGACCACGGTCAGCATCCGGAACTTGCGGCCTGAGACAAGGGTGTCGGAGACGAAGTCCAGTGACCAGCGCTGATTGCGCCCCTGGGGGATCGTCATCGGCGCCCGTGTTCCCAAAGCCCGCTTGCGGCCACCACGCTTGCGCACCGTCAGCCTTTCCTCGCGATAGAGCCGGTACAGCTTCTTCCAGTTCAGCACGACGCCCTCCCGACGCAGCAAGAGATGCAGGCGCCGATATCCAAACCGCCTGCGTTCCGAAGCCAGTTCCTTCAGCCGCTGCCGCAAGGCATCGTCGTCCGGTCGCGTCGAGGCATAGCGATAGGTCTTCGGCTCCAGGCCCACCAACCGGCAGGCCCGCCGCTGCGTATAGCTCTTCTCCTGGATCGCCCAGCTCACGGCCTGTCTCCGCGCCCTGGGCGTTAGAAGTTTTTTCCCAGCATCTCCTTCAGCGTCGCCGCATCCAGCGCTGTCTCCGCCAGGAGCTTCTTCAGCTTGCGGTTCTCCTCTTCCAGCGCCTTCAGCTTGCGCGCGTCCGAGACCTCCATGCCGCCATACTTCGACCGCCACTTGTAAAATGTGGCATCGCTGATCCCGTATTTGCGGCAAAGCTCCTTCGCTCCAAGCCCCGCCTGGTGCTGCTTCAATATCCCGATGATCTGTTCTTCGGTGTATCGGCTGCTCTTCATCGTCCGTCTCCTTCAAGGAACGGACTCTACCTCAAAGCGAGGGCAATTTCGGGGAGCAGGTCACAAGAGTTCGCCCCTATCCTCCGTTCCAACATCGGCTCGATTTTCGGTTCCTAAATTTCTCTTTTTCTCGCAGATTTGAAGAGCTGCAGAATGTCAGAAAAGGTGGCTCGACCGGAAGAAAAGCAGGCCAAGATCGGAAATGTCGTAGCGTAGGCGGCTAGCAAAACAACTGATAGGTCGAGAATAGTCTTGACATGCACGGCATTCACATAAGTCTGCACGGCAACCGTTGCTGCGATGGTCGAAAGGATGAAAGGGGATAATAGACGCAGGAAAAAC
>DASYEV010000153.1:0-19142 GCA_036498835.1 Acidobacteriaceae bacterium
ATCACCGGCGGGGATTCCATCCACGCGTTTGGCGAGCATGGGCAACACGGGCGGATTGACGGCGAGGTCCACGCACCTAGCGTATAGAAAGACAGCGAATAGGGAAAATCAAGACAGCCAAATAAGGCATTGATCGCCAACGAAATGATCGAACCGCAGGAGCGAACTTTTCTAGCAGTGCACCGGATGGCGCACATCCGCACCCTGCACCCAGAAGATCACGTCTTCCGCGATGTTGGTGGCATGGTCGCCGATGCGTTCGATGTTGCGCGCGATCAGCAGGGCGCTTAGAGCCTGCTGCGCAAGTTGCGGCCGTTGCTGGATCATGATGCTCAAACGCTCGAAGGCCTCGTGGTTCAATTCATCCACCTGGTTGTCGAGCCGCAGCACGGTTTCCGCTTCGTCCGCATTGCCTTCAATGAAGGACTGCATGGCGCGGCGCACCATGGTGGAAGCGAGTCCGGCGATCTTGGGAATATCGACAGGCATGTCGATTTCGAAGGGAGCCATGTCCTTCGTGTTACGAGCGATGTTGACCGCCTGGTCGCCTACACGTTCGACATCCTTGTTGATGCGCAGCACAGCAAGGATAAAGCGCAGGTCGATGGCCATCGGCTGTTCGGTGGCAAGCAGCGCCATGGCGCGGCGATCGATCTCGCGCTCGAGATCATTGATAGCCGGTTCGGAGCGTACGACAAGATCGCACAACTCAATATCGCGG
Organism: Acidobacteriaceae bacterium; assembly: GCA_036498835.1. Taxonomy (GTDB): domain Bacteria; phylum Acidobacteriota; class Terriglobia; order Terriglobales; family Acidobacteriaceae; genus Granulicella. The sequence continues at coordinate 722 of DASYEV010000153.1, forward strand.
CCTGAATAAGCATCGATGGCCCGCTGAATGGCCTGCTCGGAAAGACCGGCCATGTGCAGCAACATTTCCTTCAACTCATCGAGGCTCTGCTGGAATTTAATACGCATCAGCGGCACCTCCCGCCGTGGCCGCACAACGACGCTCAACTCGTGAAAGCTCACCGCAGCGCGCTGCAAAGATACACACGTCGAGTGGGGAAGAAACGTCGGAAGTGGCCCGGCTGTTCATAGCTGCATTTCACTGTATGAAACCAGTGTGACGGCAGCGTAAACCCCTGGACGCAAATTGCGGCTTTTATCAAATGGGTGTGCACCAAACGTGGTACTGCTTTCTGCGAAAGCAGCATCGACGAGGAATCTATCAACATCGTGTATCGCGCGACGCACGATGGTCGGTGTCTTGAGCAAATTCCCTGACGGTGTATGGAAAGGCGAGACCGCTCAAGCCGTTTTCTCCCAAGGAAAATGGCCTTCACTATCGCCTGCCAAGTTCATAGGATCAGGGAATTTGCTTTAACTATGTCCCAGCACCGGGTGTGGTTCATACGGCTCTTCAAGCCGCTTGATCTCCTCCACGCTCAGCGTCACACCTAAGGCTCCCAACGCTTCTTCGAGTTGATAGGCCTTGCTCGCGCCGATGATGGGCGAACTCACCACGGGCTTGGAGAGCATCCACGCCAGCGCGATCTGCGCGGGCTTCACGCCGCGGGTTGCGGCGATCTCCAGCACACGCTCCACGACGGTGAAGTCGGAGTCGCGGTAATACATGCTGTGCGCAAAATCATCCGTGCGCGCGCGTGTCGTTTCGCTCTTGCCATCGCCGCGCTTGCGAGTCCCGGTCAGAAAACCGCGCGCCAACGGGCTCCACGGAATCGAGCCCACCTTCTGGTCGAGACACAACGGCATCATCTCGCGCTCTTCTTCGCGATACACAAGGTTGTAATGGTTCTGCATGCTGACAAACCGAGCCAGCCGGTTCTCGCGTTGAAAGTTGAGCATCTTCAGAAACTGCCACGCATACATGCTCGACGCGCCGATGTAGAGCGCTTTGCCCGCACGCACGACTGCGTCCAGTGCTTCGCATGTTTCTTCGATCGGTGTGTTTTTGTCGAAGCGATGGATCTGGTAGAGGTCCACGTAATCCACGCCCAACCGCTTCAGGCTGGCGTCGATGGAGGCCATGATGTGCTTGCGCGAAAGTCCGCGGTCGTTCACACCATCGCTCAGCGGGTTGTACACCTTGGTGGCAATTACCAACTCTTCGCGCCTGGGCTGAAACTCACGCAGCAGCTTGCCGCTGACTTCTTCACTGGCGCCGAGAGAATACACATCGGCGGTATCGAAGAAGTTGATGCCGGCTTCCACAGCTCGCTTCACAAAGGGCCGGGCCTCGTCTTCTTCCAGCACCCACTCGCGCCACTTTTTGGAGCCGTAGGTCATCATGCCCAGGCATAGCCGCGAAATGCGCATGCCTGTCTGTCCGAGGTTGACGAATTGCATGGGAGGGGTGCTGCTCGTTGCATCGCTCATGGGCGATTGGACGCTCGCCGAGGCGATGAAGTTCCTGGTTGGGGCTCAGGGCGCGTTCGGTTCCACGACAGTCGTTGCGGCTTCGCTTTCATTGCCACGCTTATCCAGAGCTGTCACGCTATAGCGATATCTGGCCGTCGTCTGCGCAGTCGTATCGTGGAACGCGGGTAAGGCCGATGGCGTAGAGGTCAGCTTGGTCCGTGGACTCGTCGCCACGCCCGACGTGTCCAGGGTTTCCCGGTACACGTTGTATCCGGCAAGGCGGGTCTCTTCCACCGGCTGCCAGATCAGGTCCACCGCGTAGGCGAGGTTTTCGCCTGCGAAGCCCGCGGCACTCAGCCCGGCAGGTACGGGCGGAGGAAACACATCGTGCAATGTAAACGGCACAGATGCTGATAGCTCGCTACTGAGCTCCAGCGCATGTCCAGCGATCTCGACCTTGCGCCGCCGTTCTGCGGAATAGCGATAGGGCTCATCCAGCAACGCACCTTCGTCGAGGGAAGACACACTCCCACTCTCGCCCCCGGCATCCATCCATACGATGTTGGGTTCGTTGTCCGTCTCCGAGTGGGGACGCCTGGCCGCGACGGGTCCCGCGCCATGCGATGGCCTGGGCTTTTTCATCGCCGCCGTGCCGGCGGCATGGGACGGCGCCGCTTGGGAAGCGGGCTTTGCGGCAGGAGGCTTCGCGTTCAGGTCCTCCCGGAGGAGGATCACTTTGCTGCCATCGTCCTTCGCTGCCTGCCAAGTCAGCACCACTCCAAGCCGCGAACCCTGAACGTCAAGCTGGGCTACCGGATCGGGCGCGGAACCGGCTGCGGAGAAGGCCGCTTCGGAGTATCCCGCGGCACGGCCGCGATCGTTCGCAAGTTGCACACGGTAGGTCAGCAGGCGCTGAGGACCACGGGAAAGCTCCGGCGGAAGGGTATCCACAACCTGGCCCATCGTGGCCTGCGCCAGGGAAAAGCTTTGCGGCGGCGCTCCTGTCGGCTTGCAAACACCCGTGTCGACAGCACGGCAAAACGTGGCGCTTACCATGGCTGATTTCAGCAGGACGCCGTCCGTGGTTCTCTGCGGCAGGCTGAATCGCAAGGTCACAACCCCGCCGCTGCGGGCTGCCGCCAGATCCTTGACCGGTACCGGGAGCTGCAGCGACGGTGGCCGAGGAACACCGGGGCTCGCACAGCCGGTCGTCCAAGCCAGTGCCGCCAACATTCCAAAGACAACAGCGAGGCACCGGCGACTCCACGAACTCATGCTTTTGAGCGTAGCAGTTTCCCCAAAACTTCAGCAGTTGGCCTTGCAAGGTGTCTGCCTCATCGTGAAAAGCACTCCGTGAAAACGTCGCGCGCGCTATTTGTTTTGCTTAAGGACACGGGTTCACCCGTGTCGTATGTTGCGGAAAGATCGCGGCTTGAGCCGCTGAGGTACACGTATCAAGCTCGAGAAGATGCTGGAGTCGCAATGAGCTGCTGTGGCCGCCTTGGAACGGTTTCCTCCGGGGCTGAAGCCCGCGTCGTTTTGACTTTGATCGTCACGGGTGAACCCGTGACCTTAAGCAAAACGATCGGGTGCCGCAGACACCCCCCAAGCCTCCATCGGATGAAGTTCGAGACCTTGAAAGGGCGGGCCTTCAGCGTTCGTTCCACTTGCTCTCGGCATCCGACTAGCTGGTAGCCGGCTCGCGCAATCAGCTCATTCACGCTGTCCTGGACATCGGCCCGCTCGAAAGAACGTAGGACGACGTGTTAACGCGGGGTGTGGCAGCGCGGCATCAAGACAACCAGCGCAGCGGCCCTGAGCATCTTCCATGGTGCTGAAAATAATTTTCGTCAGGTGATAAAGCGTGCCGCCGCAGACCCAACGGGCCGAAACCGAATCCCACACCACTATCCACCCGGAGTGTGAACTTCCTGCCGCAGCCGCAGGCGTTACCGCCGAGCAGGCTGAAGGCGTGATCGAGGCCAAGCGTATTGGCGAGCGCATCAAGTTTCTGCGCCAGCGCAAACACATGGGTCTGGTTGAGTTGGGGAGGCACACCGGCCTTTCCGCCAGTTTCCTCAGTCAGCTCGAAACGGGGCGGGTGGTGCCGACGCTGCGGAACCTGGCTCGGATCGCGATGGTGTTTTCCAAGGACCTGAGCTTCTTTTTCGAACCGGAAAAGCCGGAACTCTTCCGGATCATCCGTGCGGCCGAGCGGCAGCGCCTTCCCCAAACCGGCGCCGACGATCCCAGCTATTTCTTCGAAAGCCTCGGCCACGTACCCGGCTTCGGCAATGGGAACAGCTTTGGCAATGGAAACGGGAATGGCAACGGCGGCCAGCGCATCGCGCCCTACATCGCCGAGTTCCTGCCGGCGAGCGAGACCCGTCCGCCGCGATCGCATCGCCACCTGGGCATGGAGTTCCTGTACGTGCTCAGCGGCCGATTGAAACTGGTGCACGAAGGCCGGGAAGACATCTTCGATCCCGGTGACGCACTCTACTTCGATGCCGGCCCCACCCACAGCTACGAGTGCGCGGAACAAGGCGCCTGCTCAGCCCTGATCCTCACCATGCCGGAACGCGTGAACGGAAATCACGCGAGCGCAAAGGGACTGAACCGCGGAAAACCGGTCGCGGCCAAAGTTTGAGCAACCGTGAAGACCTGCTGATGTGGTCACGAAATTCCTGAGTAGCCAGGCAGGTATTGGACGTCCATGCAAGCGCTTGACTAGAATCGCAGCGATTCGGAAACAGTTCATTCCTTCGTCTGGAGATTCTCATGCGCCCTGGTACCTTGCGTGTTTCCTTTGCCTTTGCTGTGGCTGCCGTGTCCGTGTTGGCGGTGTTGCCTCTCCGCGCCCAGGATGGGGTTTCGCTTTGGCTGACCAATCCCGACCGGTCGGCACTGCTCAAGAAACAGGCGCCCATCGCTCTGGAGAAAGCACCCGCAACCGCGCAGATCATCGACGTGAACAGCGGTACGAAGTTCCAGACCATGGACGGGTTCGGGTTCGCTCTGACCGGAGGCAGCGCTCAGGTCATCATGAAAATGGACCCCGCCAAGCGCGATGCCCTGTTGCATGAACTATTCTCTTGGGACGGCGACCACGTCGGTGTCAGCTATCTGCGATTGAGCGTGGGCTCCAGCGACATGAACGACCGTGTCTATTCCTATGACGACATGCCGCGCGGCGAAACCGATCCCACCATGGCGAAATTCAGCCTGGATCCCGATCGCGCGGATGTGATTCCTGTCCTGAAGCAGATCCTCGCCATCCAGCCGAAGATCAAGATCCTGGCTTCGCCGTGGAGCGCTCCTCTATGGATGAAGACTTCGCACGTAGCGCGCGGCGGCGTGCTGATGCCGGAGCTCTTCCCGGCGTACGCCACCTACTTTGTGAAGTACATCCAGGGCATGAAGGCGGAAGGCATCGACATCGATGCGCTGACCATCCAGAACGAGCCCCTGAACGAAAAGAACACGCCCAGCATGCTGATGCTGGGGGAAGAGCAGGACGAATTCATCAAGAACAACCTTGGCCCCGCATTCAAGCAGGCCGGCATCAAGACCAAGATCGTCCTGTACGACCACAACCTGGATCATCCTCTCTATGTGCTGGATATCCTGCGCGACAAGGATGCAGCCAAATATGTCGACGGCTCGGGCTGGCATCTTTATGGCGGCACCGTGGACGCCATGACCAAGGTGCACGATGAGTTCCCGAATAAGAACATCTACTTCACGGAGCAGTCGATTACCGAAGGGCGTCCCCCCAACGCTGGAGCTGCCGGAGCCGCGGCACGGCAGCGTGAACCGCTGACTCCCGGCGCAGTCCAGGCGCCTCCGCCTGGCGCACCGGCGAATGGGCCGGGCGCAGGTGGCTTCGGTGGCGGTGCTGGACGCTTTGGTGGACCGCGCGTTCCAGGCGGGATCAACCTGGCCGGTCCGGAAGCTCGCGTGATGATCGGCGTCAGCCGCAACTGGAGCAAGAACGTTCTGTTGTGGAACCTGGCTGCCGATCCCCAGGCCGGTCCGCACACCACGGACGGTGGCTGCGGCGGTTGCTACGGCGCGCTCACCATCGATGGTAGTGACGTCACCCGGCTGTTGGCCTACTACGTGATGGCCCACGTCTCGAAGTTTGTGCCGCCAGGATCCGTGCGCATCGGCTCCAACGACACGGAATCGCTGCCCAACGTAGCCTTCAAAACTCCCGACGGCAAAACGGTTCTGGTGGTCTCCAATGTGACCGCAACGCCGCAGACCTTCGATGTGCGCGAAGGAGCGAAAGTGTTTCCCGCAACGCTAGGGGCAGGGTCGGTCGGAACTTTCGTCTGGTAGCGGAAGAAGAGAGAACAGAGATCGGGAAAGGCCTTGCCACGGTTTTAGAGCATTTCCCATGATGCTGTGCCCTCCCGAAGCGGCTGAAAATGTCGTTTTCTGTGGGGAAAACGACTTCAACATCTTTCCCCTGGGTACACCTTCATGGGAAATGCTTTAGCCCTGACTTTGCTGTTGTCTTTTTGGTTGTCATCCCCGAAGGGGATCTGCTGTCTGTCTGGTGCCACGTAAGCATTCGTGGCACCCACGGTCTACGCGCTACCCAAGGAACATCTTCTCGACATCCAGCCAGTTGTCGACGCGCCGGAAGCCGTCAACCCGCGCATTTGCGGGAGACGAAAACAGAATGCCTTCCCTTTTGGATTCGTCCTCGCGCGTAGCTTCAAAAAGCCGCAGTTGGCGCGGGTTGTCGTCGATCAGATAGTCGCCGCGCAGAATGCTCTTGTCCCCGCAGAACACGATGTGGGTGGCGGGCACAAAAGGGAAATGTTCCGCCAGCCACTTGAACTTGGCGTTGAAGCTGGACGGCACTTCCATCGCGGCAGTGGCAATGTATACGCTGTAACGCTTCTGCAGCTTCGCGATCACGCGTTGCGCGTTCGGCAGCACACCCAGGGAGGAAAAGAAGTCTTCCGAGATCATGTACTCCCACAGCACATGCTGACGGTCGGGTGGCACATAATCCCAGATCCACTGTCCTTGCAGATCCTGTGGCGTGACGTTGGTTTTGAACTGGCGGTTGTAGCGCAGCAGGTGTTCGCTGAGAGCATCCGCGATGACCTCATCCATGTCGACGCAGATGATCTTCCGTTCCACGCCGGTTAGCATACCGGGTTCAGGGCTCGGCTGGCATGGATCATCGCAAACTTCCGCAGCGCATCTCTCAGCGTTCGCTGAGCAGCTTCAAAATGTCTTCCGTCGTCCCGGTTTCGCCAATACGCTTGAAGACCTTCTCCACGCTATGCGCATGGGAGTCGGGATCGCGATCAGTCATTGCATCCACCGCGAAGACAACGTTGTAGCCAAGGTCAAAGGCGCTGCGTGCAGACGCTTCCACACCGACGCTGGTAGACACGCCGGTGAAGACTACCTGGGTAACGCTGCGATCGAGCATCTCTTCATCCAGTGCGGTGCCAAGGAAGGCCCCTGGGGACTTCTTGGTGATGAGAATGTCGTCCGGCTGCTGTTCCAGTTCCGGCACCAGTTCCGCAAAGTCAGGTGGGAAGGCAAGCTTCGGCCGCGGCGTTTCGGTGCGGCCGGGCGGTACGCCGTCCACATTCACGAGCACTACCGGGAGACCGCGTTCACGGAAGGCACGGGCAAGCTCGGCGGAACGGGCCACGATGTCGGCCGTGGGGTGAACCGTAGGCACACTGACGATACCTTTCTGGAGATCAATGATGACAAGGGCGGTTTGGGCGTCGAGCTGTGAGATGGGCATGGGTGTTCCTTTCAGGAAGTAGGAAGTAGCGAGTAGGAAGTAGAAAAGAGCGGCAGTGCAAAAAGTCAGTCCTATTCCCTATCCTTGTGCGAGAAGTGCGAGCTCATCTGGAGGCTGATGGCGGCGAAACCAATGAAGAAAAGAGACCGCGGGAGAATACCGCCCGCGACGATCCCGCCGGCGTGAAATAGCCAACATCCCGCGAGCAGGTTCGCGAGCGCCCACAAGGTATTGACCACCGGAGACGACAGACCCTTGCCTGGCGGCTTGGCGAAGGGCGTCGGAAAGGGATCTCCGCAAACCCCTTTCACCAGGTGAGGAATCGTATTGGCGAGAAACAGACCGGAGAACAGCGCAGCCACAAAGTGGGACCAAACCATAACGTACTTTCCTTTCGAGAAAACCCTTCTCAACTCACCGTGCTTCCTGTGCGATCAGCTCGTCTTCAAGCTGAGGCAGCAGGCCCATACCCTGGTAGATCGGACGCATCACCTTGCGGATCCTGGGTAGCTCCAGCGCAAACCATACCGAGCCCACAATGCAGCATGTGCCGGTGACCATCACGGTGTGCGGCGCTCCGATGCGATGTGCAAGAGCGCCGGCCAGCAGGCTGCCGAAAGGCGCCGCTCCGAAGAAGGCCATGGTGTAGTAGCTCATCACGCGAGCACGCATCCCTTCGCTTACCAGCGATTGAATAATCGTGTTTGCCGCGGATGCGGTCTGCAGCAATCCGAAGCCGACAAACACCATCAAGACGAGCGAAAGCCACAACAGGTGCGACAGGCCGAACAGGATCAACGCAACGCCAAGCATGCCGGAAGCGAGTTGCACCATCCGTGTCAGGCCGACAACCGATTTCCGCAGCGCCAGTGAAATGGCCGAGGTCAAGGCGCCTACGCCCGAAGCTCCGGTAAGCCAACCGAGCGTCGTCGCGTCTCCATGCAGCACTTCCTTCGCGAAGACCGGCAGCAGCACGGCGTAGGAATAGCCCATGAGGCTGATCAGCGCGAACAGCAGCAGGATGGTGCGTATGGGTGCAAAGGTGCGGACGTACTCCCACCCTTCGCGCATCTGTTCGACCATGCTGGTCGCGTCGCGGCGGCGATCCATCCGCGGGATACGCATGAGCAGGAGCGAGGCGATCACCGCCAGGTAGCTCAACCCATCGATCAGAAAGCACCAGCCTTCGCCCCACGCCGCAACCACCAGGCCGGCAATCGCGGGACCGATAAGGCGTGCGCCGTTGGCCATCGAGGAATTGATAGCGATGGCATTGCTGAGATCGGCGCGGTCGTCCACCATCTGCACCAGGAACGATTGCCGTCCGGGCATATCGAACGCGTTGATCAGACCCTGCAAAGCGGTCAACGCAATCACTTCACGCAGCGTGATGCGATGCGAGAGTGTGAGTGCGGCAAGCGCCAGCGACTGTACCGCAGCCAACACCTGCGTCCAGATCAGCAGCGTGCGGCGATCCATACGCTCCACCCAGACACCGGCGAAAGGCCCAAGCAGGAACGAGACAATCTGCCCGCAGAAGCTCACCACACCCAGCATCAGGGCTGAATGGGTAAGGTGATAGACCAGCCACGTGGTGGCAAGCCGAGTCATCCAGTTGCCGATAACCGAGATGGTCTGCCCAAAGAAAAACAGTTTGAAGTTGCGGCTGCGCAGTGCACGCCAGGCATGAGACAGGGAACTTCCCTGAGAGGAAGCTTTCGGTACCACGCGGCGTTTAGCGCGGGTCAAATTCCACCAGCTTCTGCATGATCTCGCCGGCGGCGAACAGCGTGTCCTGGTCCGCCTTGTCGAGTTGTGCAATCGCCTCTGCCAGCCATGTGCGCTTGGCGTCTCTGGAACTCTTGCGCAACTCCATGCCCTTCGCCGTCAGCCTCAACAGCATCTGCCGGCCATCCGTAGGGTGCGGCGTGCGTTCGACATATCCGGCTTCTTCCAGTGAAGCAACCGTAGTCCCCATGGATTGGGGCTTCACACCCTCCGCGCGGGCCAGATCAGCGGTGGTTACCGCACCTTCGCGCGAAAGCCTTCCCAAAACCGAGTTCTCACTCAGGGAAAGTTCACTGGGAGCCGCCGCGGCTCGAACCCGGCGAACCAGAACACCTACGGCTTGAACAAAATCGTTGACTGCAGTTTCAGAGGGTTTGCGTGCCATCGCAAAACCATCATCGCATGTTGGAAGTTTAACTTGCAAGTTTTGCTGTCTAGATTGAGCCGCTCTAGGCCACTTGAAGTGGCACGCTCAAATGTGAGATTTCTTACACAGCGAGGTTCGCAGTGCGGACGACTCTGGAAATTGATGATCGGTTGATCGAGGAAGCCATGCGAAGCAGTGGCGCACCTACCCATAAGGCAGCCGTCGAGGCTGGCTTACGGTTGCTGGTTCAGACGAATGCGCAGACATGCATCCGCCGCCTTCGAGGAAAGATCAAGTGGGACGGAAATCTGGATGAGTCTCGCGGGGCGCACCTGGAAATTACCTTCTCTCGCGAACCTCTCCGGAGTGATGGGAAGCGCGCCAACAAGGTACGAACAAGAACCTAGCTCCCGGCAGCCTTCGCAGCTGCCAGACGCTCGCCCGGCAACCATGGCCCCGGCGTGTCGCGTCGCGAATCCCAGAAGAGCAGGCGCCCGCAGGTCTCGCAAGTAAAGATTTCGTTGGCGTGTTCGCGGCCGGTGAGGTCGTTCCAGCGCTGGGGGCGCACCATCATCTGGCAGGCAGAGCACTTGTGGTCCACCGCTTCGCTGATGCCGGTACCCTTCGATTTCGCAACCCGGTCGTAGTTGGAAAGAGCACGCTCACCCTCGTCTGTCGAGGCTATTTCGGTCCGTAGCGTTTTTCGTTCGGCTTCGACAGTAGCGATCGTCGCGTCGTTGCGTGTCTTTACCTCAGCAGCCCGGGCGCGCTCGGCTTCCAGAGCGGCGGCGGTGCGCTCGACAGCGGCCTTGCCATCGGTCTGATCGGCTTCCAGTTTTTCCGTGCGCTCCATGGAGGCCAGTTCGTCGTCCTCGGACTTGGCGATCGCATCTTCCGCAAACTTGATCTCGTGTTCGTAGGCTGTCACCTGCGCGGTATTGGTGGCTGCATCCAGCTGCTTGCGCAGACGAGCGATCTTAGACTTGCGGTCGTCGATGTCCGACTCGCAGCGGCGGCGGATGGCTTCTTCTTTCGCCAACCCGTCTTTTGCCGCCTGCAGCGTGGCAGCCGCGGACTTGCTGGCGGCTTCTGCCGCGCTTACGCGCTTTGGTGCGTCGGCAAGCTGTTCGCGCAGACGCTTCAGTTCCAGGTCCTGAGCCTGCAGCGTCACGAGCCGTTCGAGATCGACATTCATCGTGAAGCCCTCCCTGGGAAAATGTGTTGTGCGAAATCGTCAAAAACCGCGCGCATAGCCGAAACAGAAGGCTAGCATGATTGGGCGGGAGGTTCCCCATGAGTGAACGTACGGTGCAGTATGGCGGCTGCTCCCCGGTCCTGCGGGTCGAGAACATTGCTCGTAGTCTGCGGTTTTATGTGGACATTCTGGGTTTCGAGAACGTGGAGTGGGGAACGGACGATTTCACCCGAATCAACCGCGGCAAGTCCTGCATCTTTCTCTGCCGCCAGGCCCAGGGAGCCGGACGCGCCTGGATGTGGGTAGGCATCGACGATACGGCGCGGCTGCACGAAGAATTGGCAGCCCAAGGCGTCGCGATTCGTCTGCCTCCGACGAACTTCTTCTACGCCCTGGAAATGCATGTCGAAGACCCGGACGGCAACGTCCTGCGCTTTGGCAGCGACCCCCTCACTGACCGTCCCTTCGAAGAGTTGCGCTTCCGCGAAGACTAGGGTTTCGCCAGACAGGCAGAACAGCAGATCCCTGTGGGGATGACAACAAGAAAGACAGGTATCAAACTTCCAGGCCGTCTAAACCCTAATCCCTGGACCCTAAACCCTCGCTACTTCAAGTACTTCTCCGGCAGCGTCAGCCCGGGGCGTTCGTCATCCCACATGATGCTGGCGATCCAATAGCGCCCCTGCGCGTGGATGAGTTGGATGGAGTTCACACCACGGGCGAAAGGCGTCGCATCAGACTCGGCATGACGGCTTTCGTAGGTACTCCAGACATGGGCCAGGTTGCCGAACTCCTCCACCCGGTTGGCGATGCTGCGCTCAAAGAAGCCATTCGCCTTGAAAAAGGGATCGTCGCGTTCCACGTACATGTCGGGAGTCAGGATGAAGGCGTCGCCTTTGCGCGCGGGCCGTGTACCGGCGGCGGCCGTTTCGGGACGGATCGGCGCCAGACGGCCATCGGGAAGGAAGAGCGAGCGGAACCGGTCCCAGTCGCGAGCCTTGCCGGCAGGCCCGGAAATCACGTCGTACAGGGAAGCCACAATGTGGTCGATGGTGTCCACATCCGCCATGTTCTTAGGCGCTGGCCAGCTTTCATGGCCCTGGATGGAGCCGACGAGCGGCTTCGGCGCAGGGACAGTGGACATCTGGGCGGCGGGCGCAGAGGGTTTGGTTTGCGCAACAAGAGCGCCGCTCACAGTCAGGGAAAACGCGCACAGGAGGCCTGTTGCGGCCAGAATGTTCTTCATCGTTTCACTTTCCTCCGGACGCCAAATCCTAGCAGAGCGGCGCTGCCGTTCGAATTGCCTGTCGTCCACACTTCAACACAGACACCCATCCTTTCCACTTTTCCGTGACGAACTGGCAGGCCTGTGGGGAAAACGGGTATTGAATCGTGCAGTATTGACGCGGTTTCGCGGAGGATCCGCACAATTGCCGACATGCTTTGCATCCCGAACGAGGAGACCGGCTGTGCGGAACCGGGAAAAGAGTACGTCCAAAACACTGTGAAGCACCGGCTGTCCGCAACGTTCGGTTTGGGGCGGCAGGTTTTGGAAAGCCGGGACCGCTCTGGAGTCCGCGTTCTGCCTGCTTGGGGGCCGCTTATCCACTCTTCCACGCACAACGACTACTACTACGGTCTCTTCTCTTCCTTTCATAAGGTTTTATAGAAGCAGTCGCACCGGGTCCAGGAGCCAAACCCCGGTGGCTTCAGGGGAGCCAAAAACGTTCAAACCGGTACCCCACAAGAGGCCCCGGATATTCACATCCTCAAAAGCGTGCACGAAGAGCCTTCTTCGCCCTAGAATCAATGCAACCCAGCCTCTCTCTTTCTTCGCCTCGCGAAAGCCGGAGGGAGACCACCCTGGAAGAGCTTGCCAACCCCCAAGGGAGAGCCGTGTCCACCGTAACTATGACGCCCGAAGCCCCATCCGCCACCGCTCCCACCGGCAACTTGGAAATCACTGTCTCGCGCGCCGAGCTGTTGCGTGAGCTAACCGCCGCGCAGTCGGTTGTCGAACGCAAGACCACGATTCCCATCCTGTCGAACTTCCTGTTTGAAGCCGCGGACGACAAGCTCACCATCACCGCGACGGACCTCGATCAGTCGCTCAAGACGAGCTGCGCGGCGAAGGTGAAGAAGCCGGGTGCGTGCACCATTCCCGCACGCAAGCTGTTCGACTACATCAAGCTGCTGGCCGATGGCGATATCTCCATCAAGCTGCTCGACAACCACTGGGTGCAGATCCGCGCCGGCCGTTCCAACACCAAGATGGTGGGCATGGCGCGCGCGAACTTTCCCCAGGTGCCGGAGTTTCCGGCTTCGGGCTCGTACAAGATCAATGCCGCCAGCCTTCGCAACATGATTGCGAAAACCATCTTCGCGATCTCCAACGAGGAGTCGCGCTACACGCTGAATGGCGCGCTGCTGGTGCTGAAGGCGGAGTCCATGGCCATGGTGGCCACCGACGGCCATCGCTTGTCGCACATTGAAAAAACCGGCGAGTCGCTGGAAGGCATCAGCGGCGAAAAGAAAACCCTGATCCCCCGCAAGGCGCTCGGTGAGCTTTCCGGCCTGCTCGGCACCAGCGATGCGGAAACGATCGACTTCGCGGACGACGACCAGACGTTGTTCTTCCGTGTTGGTGGACGCGTACTGACCAGCCGCAAGCTGACTGGACAGTTCCCGAACTACGAGGCCGTTCTGCCGCGCGACAACAACAAGTTCGTGATTGTGCGCAGCGAAGACCTGATGGCTTCCATCCAGCGCGTTGCGCAGTTTGCCGATGAACGCTCCGGCGCCATCAAGATCCGGCTGGAGCAGAACGAGTTGAAGCTAAGTTCTCAGTCCACCGATTCCGGCGAGTCGGAAGACGTGATCGAAACGCCCTACAACTACGATCCGTTGGTTGTCGGGTTCAACAGCTCCTACCTGATCGATTTCCTGCGTGCGACTGGCGGGACCGGCGAGGTGCGTCTGGAATTCAAGGACGCACAATCCGCCGGACAAATGCGGCCTGAGGATGGCAACGAGGATGTCAAGTATCGCTACATCCTGATGCCGATGCGCATCTGAGCAGCGTTTCTGAGGTCAACCCGATACACGAAAAGCCCGCTCTCATCCGAGCGGGCTTTTCTATGTGACACCGAGCATCCTCAGGGCAGCTTGAAGACAATGCCTGCACCGAAGGTCTGCAGCGTATGGTTCACGTTGCTGATGTTGGTAAGTTGTCCGGCGCCATACTCAAGCCGAGCCTGGATGTGCGGCACGATCGTAAAGTCGCCTCCGAACTGAACCTGGTACGCGAAGGATCCCGTACGGCTTGTGCTGGTGCCGTTGTTGGTACCCACGCCGCCGATCTCGGCCTGCACATACGGCGTGACGGGGAGTACGGGTACGCCGCTGCCGTCGAGGCGCAACCCCGTCAGGCCGCCGAAAATCTTGTTCCCGTAAGGTGTGGAGTTCGAACTGTTCTCCACGATGACGCGGAAATCGCTCCCCAGCCGCACAGGTCCCATCCTGAGGAAATCGTCATACAGGCCGAACGTACCGCCGAGCGCCGTAATGCCACCGCTTTGGGTGGACGAGGTCCCATTGCCAACGCCCTGGCCTGAGTAATGTCCCGCACTGAACATGGCGTAGGGCGCCAACTGTGCACCTGCGGCATTCACCAGACCAAACAGACCCACAGCTAGCACAATCAGCCCGCTCACAACCCGTATGGAAAACAAACGCATCTGGCCCTCCCGAAAACTGCTTGTCAGGCTTAGACGCGAGTTTGGGCCAAGGTGTTTCTGCCCGCCACCTCTGGGGATGCCGCTTACAGCACGCGGCTGAACTTGTAGCCACCGGCGTTCAGAGCCGCGAGCAGTTCTTCCACCTGTTCGCGGCCGCGTGTCTCCATGGTGATATCGATCGCGGTGTCGCCCAGGTTCACGCCGTAGTAGGCGCGGTTGTACAAGGTGTCCACGATGTTGGCGCGGTGGCTTGCAATCAACTCGGTGAGGTCGCGCAATGCGCCCGGCTTGTCCAGCAGGTGAATGCGCAGGCGGATGAGACGTCCATCCTGTACCAGGCCTCGCTCAATGATCCGGCTGAGCAGTGTGACATCAATGTTGCCGCCGCCCACCAGCACCGCGGTACGCGTAAACGCGGGCAGCGAAGTGCGCTTCTGTAGCATGGCGGCGAGTGCCGCGGCGCCCGCGCCTTCGGCAAGCGTCTTCTCGCGCTCCAGCAGGGTGAGAATGGCGCTGGCGATTTCGTCTTCATCTACTGTGACGATTTCGTCGACGTACTTTTCGACAACAGGGAACGTCACGCCGCCCGCGCGGCGCACGGCGATGCCGTCGGCGATGGTGGTGGAGGGCTCCAGCGTTACCGGGTGATGCGCCTTCAGGGCCCTCTGCATCGAGGGGAGGCGCGAGGTCTGCACGCCTACGACGCGCACATCGGGCTTCGATTCCTTGATCGCGCACGCGATGCCTCCGATCAGGCCACCGCCGCCGATGGGCACGACCACAGCTTCAAGATTCTCAATCTGCTCCAGGAGCTCCAGGCCGATGGTGCCTTGCCCCGCCATGACCAGAGGGTCATCGAAGGGGTGAATGAAGGTCATGCCCTGTTCGGAGCACAGGCGCGTGGCTTCTTCGCAGGCTTCGTCATAGTTGGCGCCATGCAGCACAACTTCCGCGCCGAATCCACGTGTGGCCTGCACCTTCACCAGCGGCGTCGTCAGTGGCATCACAATGACGGAGCGTAGACCGCGGCGTGTGGCGTGGTAGGCGACTCCCTGGGCGTGATTGCCGGCGCTGGCGGCGACCACGCCACGTGCGCCTTCTTCGGGCGTCAGGGTCGCGATCTTGTTCAGCGCGCCGCGCTCCTTGAAGCTGCCCGTCATCTGCAGGTTTTCGAGCTTCAGGAAAATATTCTGCCCGGTGACGTTGGACAGGGTTTCCGAGCGCGCACAAGGCGTGCGATAGATCGAACCGTTCAGCCGCTCGCGCGCAGCGAGCACATCAGCCAATGTGAGCCTGGGTGCAGAAGACATAGCTCCTATCGTATCGTTTACGGGCCGCGGGTCAGGCATACGTAGATGCGCTGGTTAACCCGAGCGCAGGGCCAGCCTAGCCATCGATGGCGTGATCCGCGGGAAGATCGTCGCCTTGCCACAGCTTCTTCGCGGTCCACGCGGTATCGGGGCCTGACCAGAAACGATCGCTCGCGGGCAGTCCCAACGGCAGAAATGCTGCCGTGCACAGGTACAGACTGCCAGTGGAGATATAGCTTTCTCCGAGCAAAGGTTGATGACCGGATAGGCCGATGCGTAGCCAACCGCCTGCATCGAAGGTCCCGGGAGCGTCCAACGTGCGATGAATGACAGCAGCCAGAGCGCAACGTACCTGCTCGGGAGTCAGGCCTTCGGGCAGCATGTGGCGCAGCGCGGCATCGGCGAGCAAATGGAACGCGCCGCATCGATAGGTGATGGAGCGGCCAACCACAGGATAGGTTCCGTCCGGCGCGATCATGCGCTCCTGGACTGAGGCGTAACGAGTGGAGCGTGCGCGCACGGTGGTCGCCATCGCTTTCCACGCCGGGTCTTCATTGCCTACAGCTTCGAGAATCGCGAGCAGGAAGGGATGAATGACGAACGAGTTGTAGTAGTCGGCGTGAAGGTGCGGTCCGTCACCATAGATTCCATCGCCCATGTACCAGCTCATGTGTTCGCGCAGAGCGTAGTCCACGCGCGTCTTGTCCCATGGCTCTCCTAACGCGAACAACGCGGCTTCGACGCCGGCGGTGAACAGCAGCCAGTTGCTGAAAGCGGGCTGTAACGGACGTGTCTTGCGCAGCGCTTCGGCAAGCTGCTGACGGACAGTGGAGCTGAGCTTCCGGTTCAGAACCTGCGGTGCGCGCAATATCGCCAATGCAAGAAAGGCGGCATCGACCAGTGTTTGTCGATCGCCGCCAAACTCCAGGTAATCGGGCGATTGGGGATCGACTGCATTCGCAAGCGCCGCATGCGAGGTCTCGATGGCCTGGCCGTGTAATCTGCCTTCCTCGCTGGTAGCGTCTCCAGTGCCGTTCTCAAGCCATGGCGCGATGCCGCACAGGGTGCGTCCGAAAGCTTCCAGATGGGTCGTATGCCTGCGACTGGCTTCCATGCCGGGTTTCGCTTCGATGGGCAGAAGCGCTTTGAGCTTGCGGTCTTTCAGTGCGTCGAGGACCGGAAATGCGACCCGCCGCATCTGCCGCAGCCAGGTTGCCCGGCCGGATGGCGCACCGGTCGATGCCTGCGAGCGCGCGGCAGCAGGCAACACCGCAGGCAAAGTGGAAGCAAGCGAAAGTTTGATCAGATCGCGGCGGCGCATACGCACACCATCCTACGCATCCAGCCCGAGATAAATCCGGCGCCGTGGAAGAACTACATACGCGTGAAGCTGGTCTGCTGCTTTTCCTTGTGGCGTTCCAGTGCCAGCTCAATGAGGCGGTCGATGAGCTGGGTATAAGAGACACCGCTTGCGGCCCACAGCTTGGGATACATGCTGATGGAGGTGAAGCCGGGCAGGGTGTTGATCTCATTCAGCACGATCTCCGCGGGCTTGCCTTTTTTTCCTGGAGCCATCAGGAAATCGACGCGTGCCAAGCCTGCACAGTCGCATGCGCGGAAGGCCTCAATGGCCATGGCCCGAATCTTCCTCGCCTCCGCTTTCGACAACTTGGCCGGAATGATGCTCACGCTCTCGTCGGCTCCGTTGAGCTCGTACTTGGCTTCGTAGTCGTAGAACTCTTTCGCCGGCACAATCTCGCCGACCACGCTGGCTTCCGGCGTGTCATTGCCGAGCACCGCCACTTCCAGCTCGCGCGGCTTGACGCCTGGGCCTCCGACGCCTTGTTCCACCACGATCTTGCGGTCGAAGCTGGCGGCGAGATCCATCGCAGCGGCCAGTTCGCTCCGCTCATGCACCTTGCTGATGCCCACGGAGCTGCCCAGGTTCGCGGGCTTCACAAACACCGGATAACGAAGAGCTTTTTCAATTACACGTCTGGCCTTCTTGGGCTCTGCCCGCCATTCGCTGCGCAGCATGGTGACGTGAGGCGTCATGGGCAGGCCGGCCGCAAAGAACATGCGCTTCATCGCGTCCTTGTCCATACCGGCGCTTGAACCCAGCACGCCGGAGCCGACATAGGCGATGTCCGCGAGTTCGAAAAGGCCCTGGATCGTCCCGTCTTCGCCGAAGGTTCCATGCAGCACCGGAAACACCACATCAAGACCGGTACCGGCACCGGGCTCCGCTGCTGCCGCAGCAATGGTCAGCCCGACCTCTTCGATTGGCTCAAGTGGCTGGCCGTTCTCGCCCGAGAGCAGGCCTCGTGCTCCGGAGCTCTGTAGCCAGCGGCCTTCCCGGGTGATGCCGAGCTCGACCACGTCGTATTTTTTGCGGTTGATCGCCTGCAGAATGGAGCGTGCGGACCGCAGCGAAATCTCATGCTCGCCGCTCTTGCCGCCAAACAGAATGCCTACGCGAAGTTTCTTCTTTGCCATGCCTCTACCAGTGTCCAACAAGTGAGGCATTCAGACACGAAGAGCTGACGGATGAACCCGGGGAGCAACCTTGCACCGGATGCAGTGCAGTCTAGAGCGGTTCCAAGATAGCTATACGCCTGGCATGGAAATGGGGGTAGTCTGCGTTTGGCGAGTATCTCCGCGATAGACGATCGATGCCTAGAGCATTTTCTGACGATCTGCGTTGCCGGATTCTGGATGCGTACGAACG
>DASYEV010000154.1:0-28689 GCA_036498835.1 Acidobacteriaceae bacterium
AGGAAATGGCTCTGACCGATTGGCCATCCGAGTCGGTCATCTCATGGTTTGTCGGAAGCCACATGTAGTGTGCCGACTTCACATAGAGGTCGCCCTGGATATACCAGCTTGGCGATTCATAGAAGTTATCGTCGATGCGCGTGGCATAGCGGTACTCGATAATACTGCCGACGGTGACGTCCGGAAGCGAAAAGACCTTCTGCTGAAATTTGAACTCTTTTCCCTTCTCAATCACTTTCAGATAAGGCTTTCCGGTAAACGGAATGATCGTCCCGTCCGGGTGAATGGTCCGTCCCGAGATATCCTCTACACTTTTGTCGTCCGAACCAATATCCTGGGTCACGGTCACAAATCCGAGTTCGACGTTGGCGTATTTTTTGCCTTCCTCGGTGAGCACCTTGATGCGGTCATAGTGCTTCACGACATGGAGGTCGTCGGTCGTGACTTGTTCGCGATACAACACCACGGCGGCCGCGCCCGGATAGCCGGGCAGTGACGTCATGGACAACTCTTCCTGGGTCGGCTTGGCAAACTGGTCGGCGTAGACCGGTACTGCCGCCATACCCACGGCCGCGACAATCAGTCCGAACCGCAACATATACCCGGTTCGTGAAAATGCTGCTCTTGAACTACTTTGTTGTGGTTGACGGTGTAACGGCATTGCTTCTCCTGGAATTAGAACGTTGGCTTTCTGCGCGGCGAGTGGACATGCGGCGTAAAACAAATATGAATTCTAGAGCATTTCCCATGATGCTGTGCCCTCCCGAAGCGGCTGAAAAGGTCGTTTTCTTTGGGGAAAACGACTTCAACATCTTTGCCCCTGGGGTACACCTTCATGGGAAATGCCTTAGTTGGCCCGTTTGAGAACAGCACGGCTCTGCTCATCGTTGTGGATCAGGCCTGCGAGACGCTGTAGATCGGGATACTTCTCCGCAGGGAGTGTGACCTGACGCAAGGTGTAGGTTCGCTTGTAATGCATGGTCTGGCCATGCACCTCGGTCGAGCTCTCGTACGTTGCGAAACCAACATCCACCTTCACCGGATCCGGCAGTTCATCCACGACATAACCCGGGGGAAGCTGAATGTCGAACTCATCGTTCATCAGAATGGTTTGTCCCAGATCGATCGCGACTTTGCGGGGCTTGTGGTCAACGGGAATCGAAATGGAACCGATAACCCGCGGGCGCACCATCAACAGAGGGCCGGTCGTGCTGGCGTAGTGGCCTGCCGAGATCGCAAAACTGGTGTTGAGATCCTTATTCAGAGCGTCCGCATTTTCGAACTTGAGGTCGGTAAGAGAAGCGGCTACGAAATCCTCCGCAGCCAATCGATCCATGAACTGCTGCTGCTCCTTGGCGGTCTGGTGAGTGACCATGGTCCGCCGGTCTTCGGAGACATCCCCGAAGCGCTTCTCTGTCACCGTACCTTTGAGCGTGCCATCCGCATCAAGCTGGAACGTCGCTGAACGCCGGATGGTGTTCAAATCAGGACTGAGCACCGGCAGCTGAATGATCTGGCTGTTCGATCCTTCCATCAGCACGCCGTAACTCGCCTGCAGATTGTCTTCCAGTTGGCCGAATGGCGTCGTCTCCCAGGTGGGATCGAAGATGAGGTAGCGCTTGCCGGTTTTCGCCGTGACCACGCTGCGCAGCTTCGGCGACTGGTAGCCTTCAGGGATTTCGATGGCGCCGATCATGTGGTTGCCCACAATGGAGGGTGAATCCGGGTCGATGACGCCCCGCTCCGTGTCCACCATCAGAAGCGCGCTGTGAATGCCGACCGTGGAAAGCATTGACGACAACAACGTCGCCTTGTCTTTGCAATCGCCGAAGCGGCCGTGAAAGATGGCTCCGGCGGGATGCGGCTGATAGCCGCCTACACCCATCTCGATGGCGAAATAGCGGATCTGTTTCTGAACAAACTCGCCGATGGCTTCGGTCTTCTCATAGAAATCGGTTTTGCCCTGCGTAAGTTCAGCCGCCTTCGCGGTGATTTCCGGAGTCGCGGACAGCCGCTCGCGGGAAAGCCTCTCATACCATTCGCCGATTCCCTGCCAAGTCCCTTCCTGCGGCTCGGCCAGACCAGGCCCTGCATAGTGCACCGTCATGCGAGCAGACAACGCCGAGGTGGCAGGCGACATCGGCACGCGATCCAGATCGATGGCCGGTTGGTCGTTAATGTCCCAGCGATAGTGATGATTTTCCAGATCGGCGCCGGCCATCTTGGGGTGGTGCGCCCAGGTCGTCGTGTAGGTGTAGCCCACCGGCAGCACCAGGGTAAAGCTCTGCGAAACACGCGGAAGCTCGTCCTGAAAGATCCAGCTTGTTTCCGCAAGGTACGGCCGCTCGCGGCGCTCGTACTCATAGGCAACGATTCCGCCGGGGTCGCGACCCGGAGGGTCCGCTACCCTGGCTTTATCATCATCAAATTGAATGCCTCCACCCGGCGGACTTATCTCTTTAATCTCATTGTCCTTAAGAGCGAACTCGTGGCCGGCAGGATCGATGCTCCAAACGTGCATCGACAGCATCTTCCGGTCTTTGTCCGTCCACACAACCGGATAGCCGTACTCCCGTCCCTGCGGACGCAGGATCTTGATCACCATGCGAACGTGCTCTACCGCCTGCCCATCCGAGTCAACCGTATAGGTTGTTTCGTTGAGCAACACGGCAGCCTTTGCGGTTTCTGGAAATGCCGGCAACGACTTCTGAGCAACAGCCTTTACCCAGTCGGGCACATTGTTGCTGGAAGCAAACAATTGCGAAGGCAAAAGCGAAATGCAGCCTAAGATGCCGGAGGCGATCAAGCTGCCGGCTTTCCTCGTTCTGGATCTACCTTGGCGCATAGATTGTGACCTGAACTCTGCGGCAAAGAACAAACCTGCAGCACAATGGCTGCGGGCAACATACGCCTGGGCCCAAAACCGCATCGCGACAAACTCCACTTGTTCTTACCTGCTAAGGCAGACAGAACGACGATAAAAAGGATAGCTGGTATTTCTTATACGTTTCGGCGAACTGGTGCGCAAGAGCGAACTTCGGGGTCCGACCTATCCAGAATTAGCCAGTCTCGCCAGGGTGTAGCCGGAGCCGGCGATATTGAAGCCGCTTTTCCACTGGGAGATGGCTTGTTCGGCCGCTTTGCAAGCGAAGTCCCAAGGAAAATATTCCAGGACCGGCAAAGAAAAAACCTAGCCTTAGTCGGCTAGGTCCTTTTCTTTTCTTCTATTTACCCGATCATTTACGGAACTTGCAGCGGCCGGAAACCTTCTACCGGGAATAGTCCGGTGGGATAGTCCGGCGCCGCGACCTGCGGACGGAACATATAACGGGCGGAAAATCCTCCCGTAACACTGTTGTAGTTGTTGGTATTGTTGGCACCCAGGAATCCATTCACGAACCAGTGCTCCGTGACACGGTAGGAAACCTGCGTATTGAACGAGTAGTTCATGCCCGTGTTGGAGTTGACCGGGAACTGACCGCAGCTATGAGTTGCGATCTGGACCGGGCTGCAGGTGACTCCGGCAGCCAATCCCGGATCCAGTGGGAAGAAGGTTTGATTTTCTTCCTGGAACGTCTGCACACCGAGGCTGGAACTGATGACGTAGTGCAGGTCGTTGCCGTAGTGGCCGTTGAAGGTGACCGGCACCGCGGCGAGGAAGTAGGATTCCGGGCTGAAATAACCGCCCAGGCCGAAGGTCTGGCCGCGCTCGTTGTGGTCGAAGTGCATGCCGTAGAAAAGGCCGCCCACGGTCAACGAGCCATATTCCGGCCAGGTGTTCACGTGGAAGTACATGCCCATCGTGCCATCGAACTTGCGGTTCTCCAACACATGGAAGCCGGTCAGTTCGGCGCCTTCTCCCAGGAGGTAGAGTCCGGCACGTTCGCCGCCGGCATCAAAGCGAATTCCGCCGCCAGTCTGGACGACGCCGCCCCACACGTTGCCGCTGAAGACGGGAGTTGCGCTGCCGGGATCGCGCAGACCGGCATACGAAAGCTGCGTTTCCTTCACAGGTTCGCGGAAACCGGACAACAGCACATGGCCGTTCAGAGGCCGCCACTGTCCGTGTCCGATGATGTTGGTCACCAGGAACTCATAGGGCGAAACGCCGACACCGGCGGAGAAGGTGTTGGTGGCAATCTGCACCTCTCCGCCAATACCGCTGGCGAATTGCTGGGCCGGCGGGTTCAGTGCATTGCCCGGCAGTGTGCCAAGTACCGGCTGGCTGCCCAGGTTGGAGTTCAAGGTATCCAGTTGACCGGACGTCAGGAAGACCGCCCGGGGGATGATGCTGAGACGGATGGTCTTTCCCGCAACCAGCGAAATTTCGATAGGTACTTCCAGCGATCCCAGGCGATCGATGCCGGGGGTGCCGCTGCGATAGTGACCGATGGCGGTACCGCCGACCCAGCCGCTATAGCTGCCTTCGATCGTCGCCAGGGCGAACTCCGCTTCCTGACGCGGCGTCAGCTTCTGGTGATCGTCGATGCGGGGATCGAAGTAGCCACGCAGCGGCGGCAAATTACGCTGCTGGAGATCGTAGTCCGAAGGCGGCGCGCCCAAGGTATACGGTGTGCCGGGCTGCGGTGTGCCGAGGTTGGTGAGCGGCTCGACATTGCCGGGCGTCGGGTAGTTCATCGTCTGCGCAGGCGCCGCTGAGGGTGCGGCAGGCTGCTGCACTGGGACGGCTTGCGGAGCAGGCTTGCGGGAGACCGATCTACGGCGCGGCCGGTATTCCGGTCCGCCACCGATGGTTCCGGAACCCGGCTGAGGATACTGCTGCCCATAACTGTCCGGAGAGCTCGGAGGGTTATACGACTGCGGCGCAGCCTGCGGTGCATAGGTAGCCGCCGGAGCGGCAGCCCGGGGCTGCGAACTGGGTTGAGGGACCTGGCCTGCGGGCGCCTGCTGCACCTGCTGGGCCTTGGTGGTGTCGTAAGGCTGGCTGAGCCACTGGGCGTCCGTCAGCTTTGCGGCGGACGCGGGAGCAGGGGTAAGGTCCTCCGCCGGAGGATGGCTCTGACCGCGCAACGTGCTCTGTCCCTGCGCCTGGTTCGCGCGAATCGCAGCGGCGCGATCGCGAGCCGCCTGGGAAGAACGCGGGGCCGGCTTGATGGCCGGGTGCGAAGGCGGCAGGTACTGCACGCTGGGCGTGCTGTCCTGGGTAGGCTGCTGCTGATACGCCGTCTGCCGCATTTGCGCCGTGATGGGAGCGCTATTGGCGCTGGCGGTCACCAGAAGGCCATCGCCCAGCGCCCGCGGTGAAGATGTAAAGTGCGGCACGCCAGCGGAAGGATCGTACGAGACGTACGGTCCGTATTTAGCTTCCAGCGCGGGCGAAACATGAAGATGAAGGACAGCCTCAACCGGCTTTTCAGCTCCCGTCTTTTCCGCCCGGCTTGCGGGCTCGGCTTCCAGCCGTGATTGCGGAGGCACGTAGTCACGAAGCGAAGGATTGTTCTGCGTCGCGGGCTGCTGTGGAACCGGGTTGCCGTACGCCGGCTGTCCCATCGGGACGGGAACGTCGACGGAAGGCTGCAGATAGCTGGGCAGATAGATGTGCTGAGCTTCCGTATCTCCGCGAGTGGTCTTGTCAGGCTGGGCGAGCAAGGTCGCGAGATCCTGCGGATCCATCTTGCTCGGGAGCGGCATGGGGATGCGCGGGGCCGGGCGGCTGAGTTCCGCGGCAAGGATCGCGGCCGGGTCGACAGCCGGCATCGCCGCAAGCGACGCGCGATAGTAGTCCGCCGCACGGTTCGCGTCGCCGCGAGCTTGCTCAAACTTGGCGGCAAGGATCAGCAGAGGAGCATCCTTGGGATAGCGCTCCAGCCCAAAACGCAGCCAGATTTCCGCGTCGCGCAGGTCGTTCGCGGCGAGCGCGGCGCCCACCGCCGAACGGTAATCCGTGGCTGGGGCGTTGTTCAAATCTTCCGCGCGATAGATGGCAACCGCTTCCTTCGCCATGCCGGCGCTGGCATATCCACTTGCCAAAGCCTTGATCAGGACAGGATTGTTTCCGGAGAACTGTGCTGCCGCATTCAGGATCGCGATCGCGCGGCGGTAGTTCCCTGCGGCGATGTTCTGGTTGGCGCGGCGCACTGCCCAGTCGGTCCAGATGGTGGCTACGGTCATCCGCTGGCGCTCGGTCATGTTCTGGCGTCCGCCGAGAATCATGAGCTGGTTGTACAGAGCCGCATCGGCGCCGCTGTTGTACAGCATCCACGCCTGCTGGATCTGCACATCCGCGGGAGGCGCCAGGTGCAGCGCCGCATAATGCTGGGTCACGCGATTGAAGAAGATAGCCGCCTCGCGGTTGTCGCCGAGGCCGCTGTATATGGAGCCCACGATCTGGAGGAAGACGGGATCGTTTTCAAGCTGAGCGCGCACAGAGGCAGGAATGACCTGGACCTGAGCCAGCGCTTCACGATCGTGCTCGGTGGAGTGCAGCGAAGAAAGCACACCAACCCACGCATCGGCTCGATTGGGATCGACGGTGAGGATCTTGCGATACAGCGCATAGGCCTGCGCCGCCTCGCCGCGCCGAACATAGATCGCCGCAAGCTGGACTTCGGCGGAAATGAACGGCTTCTTGCCTTCCGCTTCCTGCTTCTTCAGGAACTTCTCCAAAACTTCCTGGGCAAGTTCATCGTGGCCGACGCCTTCATAGATTGCCGCGACGGAGGTTTCGAATCCGGCTTCCTGCATGGCGGCCGCGAAAATCTGCGGCGGCATCTTCTGCAGCAGATCGTAGGCAATGGCATCGTGACCGAGCGCGTGTTCGACCTGTACCAGCCCAATCCATGCGCTGGTGTTCTGCGGCTCAATCTGCAGGACCTGGCGATAGAGCGCAGCCGCCTGCTCACGCCGGCCGATGGTGGCCAGCAGAGCGGCATACTGCAGTTGCACATCGACCTTCAGGCCGCGTCCTCCATTGGGGAATGGGAGATTCAGCGCTTCCTGGAAAACGCGCTGTGCATCGGCATCGCGGCCCTGCGCCAGATATACCGAACCCAGCGTGCGCAGGTAATCCGGATCCTTCATCAACTGCGCCTTGACAGGCGGCGGAATGCGGCGCTCAGTGTCCAGCGCTTCAATATACTTCGCCGCGCCATACTGCGCCATGAACAGTCCACGCCATGCCTTCGCGTCCCCGGGCGCAACCTGCACATACTTCGTAAACACGGGAATCGCCTGTTCAGGCTGCTGCGCCTTCAGCAAGGTGCCGCCCAGACCAAGCAGCGCCGAAGGATCATCGGGACGCAGCTTGAGCGCGAGCTCGAATTCCTTTTCCGCGGTGAACAGATCGTTATCGTTCAGCGCGGTCGTGGCCACCTGCACGGTGTAGAAGAAACGCGAATCGTGCAGCGCACGCTCGATCGCGGCCTGCTTGCAGCCATCCTGCTGAGCCTGCTCCAGGAAGCTGATCGCGCCCGCAAAGTTCGACTGGCTCATGCGCACGTACCCGAGGCCGGCCAGCGACTGGCAGCTCTGCGGGTGCTTGGCCAGAATCGCGCGGAACAGCGCATCGGCTTCCGCATACTTGTGTGCGTTCAACGCGGCATAGGCGGCACGCTCTTCCGCGCTGCGGGCCGCAAGATCGGCGCGCTCCGCACGCTGCGCCGGGCTCAACGGAGCTCCGCCGCCACGGTAGCCGCCGCGTCCACGGCCGGACAGCGCCTGGTTCAGCGCTTCTTCGAGCTCCGGGTCGGGATGCCGCGACAAGTACGCGCGAATGTCTCCGGTCGCGCCCGGATTCTTCACATCCCACAGCAACGAGTTGCGCAGCCCCTGCAGCGCATCCGAGTTGTAGGGATACTTCTCCAGGATGCGGCGGCCCTCACGGCGGGTCGAAGGCGTGTAGGTCAGCACCTTACCCAGCGCGATCTCATAGCGGGGATCGTCAGGGTATTTGGCCGCATAGGCACGCAGACCCCGCACAGCGGACTCACGGCCCTGGGGAGAACCGGCCTGCGTCTGGAAGTAAGACAGAGCGGCATCCCCCGGAGGCGGTGTGTTGCCGTAGGTTTCGCGCTGCAATTCCATGGCGCGCGCATATTCACCCGATTGGGCCAGCCTTCCGGCTTCCTGCAACTGCGAGCTCTGCGCATTTCTTGATTGCATGCCTTCGATCTGCGAGATCGCAGGGTCGTTCGGACTGACGGTGCGGAGCCTGTCCAGGTAATACGAAGCTTTGGCCCGGTCCCCTTCCGACTTCGCGGCACGCGCCAGACCAGCCAGCGCCTGCGCGCTGTTCGGATCCACCAACAGGACGCGGCTCCAGAAATCCTTGGCCACATCCAGACGGCCGTTAACCTCCGCGCTGTGAGCCCGGGCAAGCAGTGACCCCAGTTCAGGACTGGTCTGAGCTACGGCAGACAAGGCCGCACCGGTGCACACAAGCGCGCAAACAAGCAACCGCGCGGCTCGAAAACAATTCGGCGAACCTTTTCTCATCGCATCTCTTCTGTCGCTGAAGCGAACCAACAAATTAACCCAGCAGGTTTCCTGAAGCTTATCTCGTTTTTTCACGTTTGTTACCGCTTTTTTCGTGGTTTAGGCGCACGTTTCGATTCATTTTCGGAGAAAGCCGCTGTCTGGTGTTGACTCAACATGGTAGCAAACTACCTCCATTTAACGCGTAACCGGCCGTCGGTGTCGAAACGAAAGCGCTTATCCACCCATCCGGCCTCAAACAAGGCAAGGTTTTGATCAAAATACTCCCCACTCCGGCCATACAGACCGCTCTTCGTATCGTGGGTCGCGCCCAGGCGGTCCGACTGCTCTGCCTCCTGCTTTTTGAGGTTCAGAGCGTGCAGGTAAGGGATCACCGCCGCTGAAAACCCTGCCGGGCCATCGGCATCCAGCACTTTACCCGAGCTGTCCACGCGGAGCGGCGGCGCCAGGTGCGATTGCAGATACGTCTCCATACCCGTCATGCGAGCCAGGGCTTCCTGCACTCCCGGAGTTTTCGGATCGGCAATGCCGACCCATAAATACATGCGGATGGCGTCATAGCTGCCCGCTGCCGGCGCGTCCTTTTTGCCCTCCTGAGCCGCTGCGGGCGTCAGGGATGGGGTAACGGTACTTCCATCCGCCTTCAGCCAATCCATGACATACCCTCCCGGACTGGAAGCCAGCACAGGCAAGCTCGCGGCAACCGACTTCCAGGCCGATTGCGGTTTGCGGTGTGCGAAGTAGGCCAAAAGTTGTGGCGGCATATAGCTCGGGTTCAGAAACCACGTCTTGTCGTCCGGATGAAAGCCCTTGACACCCGGCAGCAGCGTGGAGCCCAGTCCCGGCACCCGCACAATTTCCTCTTCCGCAACGCGGTCGGCAATCACTCCACCCAGCTTGGCATAGCGCTCATCTTTCCAAAGCCGTCCAGCTTCGCACAGCGCATACGCCATCCAAAGATCCGCATCCGCGGCGGGATTGGCGTCCAACACATGCCAGTTTCCGTCCGAAGCCTTGCCCCAGTTCCACGCGGGCAGGTGGAGCGTCAGATCACCCTGCGCCAGGTTCGCTTCGGTCCAGTCCACAAGCTTGTCGAAGCGGGGCCTGTCCCCTGCCACCAGAGCAAAAAACATCGCATAGGCCTGGCCTTCGGTGGTGGTCCGGTCCTCCGCGTCATGGTCGATTACCCTGCCCTGCCCATCGAGAAATTTGGCGGTGTAGCTTTCCCACAGCGGCCACGGCTCTTCGGCTCTGCAACTTGCGTTCAGCAGCAGAAAAACGGCCAGCAAGCAAGGAAGTCCGAGCCGGTACAGAGGTCCGTGCAGGGCTCGTGGCAGACCTTGAATCATCCCCCACCTTCAACGGCTGTGTTGTCCGGCCGCTGGACAGATGCCTGAGCGTCTGTCCAGCGGCCTGGCAACAGTTAGACAACCTGCAAGCGGCGGCGTGCAATACGGCGCAGCACGGCGCGCAGCAGAAGGGCCAGCAAGAAGCAGATGACCACAATCACCAGCACCAGAGCCCACGGATATTGCTTGAAGAACATCCGCACCTTCACCACCCAGCTCAACGAACCGACTTTGTAGTAATCGCCGCCGATGCGGTAGCTGGAGAAGTGATCGCCCGTGAGCACACTGACCGACTGCTGAATGGCAGACGACTGCGCGTACCGTTCGAAGACCTCCAGGAATTTCGGCAGCACACCCTTGTCGCGGAGCGCCACGAGAACCACCGAACGTCCGCTCGACATCGGAGACTCGATGCCTTCAATGAGCGCGTCAGGGAAACCGCCTTCCGTTTCCAGGGAGCCGCTGGGCACATGCTCCGAGCTGCGCACCTTCCACCAGGAATGCTCCTGCTGGTCGAAGAAGCCGCGAGTGTCCTGGATCGTGAGTTGGTTCTGGCCGATGCGCACCGGCAGGCGGTTGTTCAGCTTGTCGATCGCCTGGCGGTTATTGTCTACGGTGCCAAGAACCAGAAGGTCCTTGTCGCCGCCCATGTGGTCCGCGTCGGTCACGGTGACATTGAGCACCGGATAGCCGGTCTGCGAACCAAAATGGCCCATCAACGCGAGGTACAGTTCAATTTCCGCGGGATCGGGCTGGGGCGGCATCACAACTGCCGTGTCGGAAAGATCAGCCAGACGGGTAAACGGATAACCCGCATTCGCGAAGATTTCCAGGTTCGGTAACTGTGCCCAGTGGGGGATGCCGGTGATGTCCAGGTACGAATCCTTGCGGATCGAGGCCTGGAGATTCATCGGAGCTGTGTCCTGGCAGTAGCCCTTCTTGGCGATCTGGAACACGAACTTGACGTTCATCGTGTTCGAGAACGGCCGCATATCCACCACGGGAACGGGAACAACGGTTGTCAGGTCAGCCGATGCCTTGTCGGTATGGGGCATCGGGGTGGAGCTGACATACGCTCCATTCATATAGACCTGCAACGTGCTCTCGTTGGCCAACGGGATGCCGTTGTAACGATAGAACAGCTTGAAGGGCAGGTTCTGGGTGTCGCCGTAATACAGATCGGGCGGAACGCGTGAGTAGACGCCCACGGGAACCGTGCCGTCGCCCTGAAGGTCGCCCTGCTGCGAGCTTTCGCCGATGGTGACGATGTGGTCGGTGGGCAGCCAGCGCGGAGCATCGTCCGGCTGACGCTTCTTGATGGTGCTGGGCAGGGTCACGTGTTCCGACTCACCCGCAAGGTGATCGAACTGCTGTGTCAGCGCCTGGGCCGCAATCAGGATGTCGTCCGGGCTATCGCCACTCAGGACCAGCAGCTTGGCATACGGGTCGTTGGGATTCGTACGCATGCTGATAGTTGGGCCGGAACCCGATCTGCCTCCGCCTAACGCCGGCGGCAGCTCACCTCCGTTTTCCGCGATCACAATCGCGTTGCCCTGCGGAATGCTGCCGAAGGTTACCGGGAACTCAACCGGATGGTAGTCCGTCAGGATGCCGAACCACGAAGCCACGATACCGGCGGCCTGCAGCGACTTCGGCGAAGGCTGACTTGTGAACACGATCGGCACCTTGGGGTGCAGGTTGACCGCAACGTCATAGAACGGCAGAGGCAGCAGCTTCAGATCGTTGGGCAGAGGAAGCAGATCGCCGGCCAGCTCGATCTGGCTGTTGGCATCCACATGCGACCACAGCGTGGAATGCGAGGGGTCCTCGCACTTGTAGGTGTAGTGGCCGACGAATTCAAACGTGAGCTCGTTGTTGTGGATCAGCATTTCAGCCGGCAGGGTCAGGTTGGCGACCAGGAGCGCGCTGTCTTCCATGCGCGTGGTGTTCAACTCATGCTGCGAGTCCAGCTTCTGCTGCGGCGTAAGATCCGTCTCCATCGTGTCCTGGCGCAGCTGGTGAGTCACCGGCAGCGTCGCGAACAAGGTGCCGTTCAGGCTCACCTTGATATGGCTGATCATGGGCAGCAGGCCAGGCGAGAAGTGGTAGTACAACCGCATCGTCGCCGTCTTGACGTTCTGGGTCTGCGGAACGGCGAAATACACGGAGTGGTAAGAGTCCACGCCACGCAGCACGATCGTTTCCGGCGTCGAAACGTCCGCCAATGTAAACAGGTTGTCGAACTTTCCGGGCGCTACCGGACGCGCCTGAATGCCCTCACCCTGCCCCGGTGTGAGCCGCATCCCGGTGGGGATGGACTGTCCGTTGAGCGGCTGGGCCTCAGGTGTGAAAGGCGCATTGGTGATGCGCTTCTGTGCATCCGCGCTTCGTGCGGAGCCTAAGCCAAGTCCCAGGCCTAGCAGGACCAGGAGAAGCAACGGGGTGATGCTCGTGGCCATCTTGCTTCTGGCCGGAGCCTGACGTTTGAATGCACCGCGGACCGCATGACGGACGCCATGCACCGCAAGCTGCAGAATGCGCCATAGACTCCGAACAGGCTGGTCAACGTCGCGGGCTTCGCCCCATCCAAGCCACGTATCGGCACGCGAATACAGAACCATGGTGAGTGCTTCTTCCTCCTGAATGGAAAGCGGCGCAAAGTGCGCGCGGACATAATTGCCCTGAATGGAAATAAGAGTGGCCGGCAGTGTGGCATCGCCGTCGAGCACCGGGAACACGAAACGGACCTCTTCACCCGGCGTAAAGCTCACCTTTTGCGTGGTGTAGAGCATGACGCCGCCGTTGGAAAGGTCGGACGTCTCGCCCTGGATGACTGTGCCATCCTGCATCACGATACCGGCGGGAACGGTCATGGCCACGCGCACCGTCTGACGGCGCTGCTGGCTTTCCCACGCAACGGCGGTTGCCACACTCAGAATGATGAGGTTGAAGATTGTCCACACCACGTTCATCAAAATGGTTCCGGGGTGCAGGCTGTCGTTCATATTCGCCGGAATGTTGATGATCCAGGCCAGCCACGCCGGGCTGCCATTCCAGTGCGGGAACTGCAGGTAGCGAGGAATCGCCGCCAGCAAACCGGCAATATTGAGGAACAGCAGGACAAGGAACGGCAGAGCGATGCGCGTATCGAAGAAAGTTCGATTCACGACGCCGCCCTTGGCGGTGACGTTGAAGCCGCCGGAGCGCGGGTTGAGCAGCGCCACCATGGTGGGCAGGAAGATGTACGGTGCAAGCACGGTCTCGTAGATTTCGTTCCAGAACGAGTGCCGGTGCTGCCCCTGGATGCGCGAGTTCGTGAGATTGGAAAGCGCAAGGTGAGGGAACGCGTAGGCAAAGATGGCCGCCCAGTATCCAGGCACGTTGACGTGACCGAACAGCAGGTAAATCAGCGGAGCGGTCAGGAAGATCAACCGCGGCAACGCGTACAGGAAGTGCGTCATCGCGTTCAGGTAGCAGAGGCGCTGGAAAAAGGTCAGGCCCGGCACAATCAGGGGATTGTCGATGCGCAGGATCTGCACCATGCCGCGCGCCCAGCGGATGCGCTGCTTGACGTGACCGCTCAGACGTTCGGTGGCCAGACCCGCAGCCTGCGGGATGTTGATGTAAGCCGTGTTCCAGCCGCGAATCTGCATGCGCAGCGAGGTGTGGGCGTCTTCCGTAACGGTTTCCACCGCGATGCCGCCGATCTCATCCAGCGCCGAGCGCCGGATCACCGCGCAGGAACCGCAGAAAAACGTGGCATTCCAGAAGTCGTTGCCGTCCTGCACAACGCCGTAGAACAGTTCGCCCTCGTTGGGAATCACGCGGAACTGGCCGAGATTGCGCTCGAACGGATCCGGCGAATAGAAGTGGTGCGGCGTTTGCAGCAGGCCCAGCTTGGCGTCGCGGCCAAACCAGCCCATCGTCAACTGCAGGAAGCTTCGCGTAGGCACGTGGTCGGAATCGAAGATGGCCACGAACGGCGCGCTCAGGCGCTGCAGCGCGCGGTTGATGTTGCCCGCCTTGGCGTGGTTGTTGTCGTCGCGGGTCATGTAGCCGATGCCCGCTTCCTCGGCAAACGCGCGGAATTCTTCGCGGCGTCCGTCATCGAGGATGTACACATTTAGCTTGTCGGCCGGCCAGTCGATGTTCATGGCGGCGAGTGCGGTATAACGCACCACGTTCAGCGGCTCGTTGTAGGTCGGGATCAGCAGATCGATCTCCGGCCAGAGTTCCGTGTCTTCGGGCAGCGGCACAGGCGTGCGGCGCAACGGCCACAAAGTTTGCAGGTAACCCAGGAACAGGATGATGAAGGCGTAGCACTCGGCCAGCACCAGCAGGACGATAAAGAACACATCCAGCTTCGTGAAGCTCGACCCCGGGTCCGAGAAGAACTTCCACACCGTGGAAATACGCCAATAACCGTAGCGGAACGTGGAGAAGCAGGACAACAGCATCAACGTCAGCGTGACCAGATAGGAGGATGAGCTGCGGTCGATCCAGATGGCCAGCACAGTCAACAGCAATCCCAGCACGGCTTGCTGCGGCCAGGTAAGATCCAGCGCGCCGGCAAGGATCAGAAACGCAATGCCGCAAAGCACAATCAGCCAGCGCAGGAAGATCAGCGGCCAGCCCTCTCCGGACTCAAACTCTCTCCACAGCGGAGATCGGGTCATCGTTCACTCCATCGAACATTTTTGGTGCCGGATTCCGCCGGCAAAGACTGAGACCGAAGCCACGAAGCCAGGTGCATATAGTCGCCGGCAACGGCCGACTCCGGAGCGTAGTCCATCACGGTCATGCCTTCGGCCAGGGCTTCGGCCACCGCGGGCGAGCGGCGAATCACGAACGGCAAAAGGCGGTCGCCCAGCTTCTGACGCATTACCTCGCGC
Organism: Acidobacteriaceae bacterium; assembly: GCA_036498835.1. Taxonomy (GTDB): domain Bacteria; phylum Acidobacteriota; class Terriglobia; order Terriglobales; family Acidobacteriaceae; genus Granulicella. The sequence goes on from DASYEV010000154.1 coordinate 14,696, forward strand.
ACATCGAGGTGCAGGGGCAGCGATGCATCGAAGCCATTGAGCACGTACAGGGGTTTCACCACGTGCCCATCGGAATCCGTAACGCCCGAGAAAAAGCGCTCCACGGCACCCAGGCTGATCACCGAGTTCATGTCCGGAGACACCGGCACTAGGATCAGGGTGTTCAACCGTGCCAGATGACGCAGCACCCATGGCGAGGAGGGAGAAAGATCGAGCAGAACCCGCTGGACGTCTCCCGCGGTGCGAGCCAGTTCCGCGCTCAGCCACTCTTCGGAAAGCGCATCGCCCGTTTTGCTCGAAACGTCATAGCTGGCCATGGCCACCGGGGCGTGATTGGTGCCGGGACGCGGAGAGAATGTGCGCACCATTCCCGGACGCAGCTCGCTCGCTCCGAAGTAGAACGGCAGAAGACCATGCAGCGTGGTGTCCGCCAGCAGGACATGCTCCCCCAGGGAAGAGAGCGCACGGCCCAGGGTTGCGACCATGCTGGTCTTGCCAACTCCGCCTGAAATTGAAAAGACGGCAATCAGCGGCGTGCGGGCGTCATGGGTACGCGGGTGAATGGTCTCACCCTTCGCTTCCTGGCCGCCTGCATCCATGATCCCCTTCAGGGCATACCAGCGCGCGGCAACCCGCTCACGCGATGTCTGCAGGGTGTCTGCCACTGGAGGCGGTGCGGGCCGTTGGGGCTCGATCACAGGCGTGTGGGCTTCGCTTGCCGGATTGAGCCATGCGGGCACGTTGGTCTCCACGGCAGGCGGCGGTTCCGGTTCCACATACGGCGGTTCCGGCGTGTAGAACGAGGCTGCGGGTTCTTCCACATACTCGGCACTGGGCGCCGCAACGGGGGCCGGTGGCTGCGGCGCAGCCATGGCCGGTTCGGGTTCGCCTGTGGGAGCCTTGTACAGATACACCGGATGAGCCGGATCCGATGTCCTGCGGTAAGGCGCCTGGCGGACATACTGATCCACCGCCGCTACCCGCTCCTGCGTATCGGGTTCGTAGAAATAATTGGCGTTCGGTGTCGCCGCGGCTTCCTGGGCAGCATGCCCTTCCGCCTTATGCGCAGCTTCCACGCTTTCCCAATAAGCCTTCTCAGCGCGCCGTGCCCCGGATTCCTCCGGCGACGGCACACCAGCCCGCTCTTCCCTCGTCCGCGGCAGACGCGTAGCTCGCATGTCCTCCTCGGACAACGCCGGCGTGTGGAAGATGCGCTCCGGCGGAGGAGTTGCCACATGGTGGTCCATGTAGGGGTCGCTCATGACCCCGGGAATAAATGTATCCGGCTGCGGTCCGGCCATGGCCTTGCGGTAGGCCTCGGACTCCGCATAGCGCGTCGCCTGGCGCTCCGCGGAAGCACGAGCTTCCGCCATTTCCCGGGCTTCACGCTGCGCGGCCGCTTCGGCTGCGGCAATCGCTTCGGCCCGGCGGGCGGCTTCGATACGCTCCGCGTGCGCGCGGCGGCTCAGTTCCTGGGCATGCTGCAGAGCGCGCTCACGCGCCTGCTGCTCCACATGCGAATCCTGCTGGCGGTATTCCGCCGCAGCCCGGCGCGCTTCCGTTTCATGAAAGCGGGCGGCTTCTTCGGCTTCCTGAGCGGCACGCTCGGCTGCCGTCGCGGCTGCTTCCGCTTCGGCCTTCAAACGTATCTCGGCTTCACGCTGGGCTTCGGCGGCACGCTTACGCATTTGTGCCCGAAACTCACGGCGTGAGGCGGAAAAGTCCCGATATTTCGCCCCCTGAAGGTTGGCCCAGGAGTACAAAACAGCTACATCCTCAGGCACTTCCTCGAGTACGCGATCGTCGATATCCTCTGGCTTCTGGCTATCCATTTCCGTCTCGTCGCCCATGGGGTTTTGCAATCCCACGCGGCTGGGTTGTTAAGTGCACATACCTGTCGATGATCTGTCGTACCGTGAGGCTACTTCGCCACGTTCATCAAGTCAATTGAGTTCACCAGAATCTTTCATCCGATACGGTAACCAAGCCCGATTCCATGCGGGTTTGCGGCTGTGTAAAAACATCGTGCGCAGGAGGCACGTGAAGCAGCTTCGCGAGGCGATAGCCGCACTCCACGAAGACTATCAAGATGTGCTACTTTAGCCATAGAGCGAGCGGGTAGCTCAGTTGGTAGAGCATCGCCCTTTTAAGGCGTTGGTCCTGGGTTCGAGCCCCAGCCCGCTCACCACTTCCCTTCCCTGTTTTCTCCTCATCCTCCGTCCCTTCTTCTACTTATTCCCTTTTAGTTCCATCGCTCTACGAGGTCGGCTTGTCCGGCGCGTCCAGGCGCGCGTAGAAGTCAGTAAGGAAGCGGTTTCCGTATTCCTCCAGCAGGGACTGGACCCTGGCAGCGGACTCCGACCGCAGAATCAAGCCCGCGTGATGGTGCTTGTGCAGGCGGTAGACGATTTCCGGATCGCAGTATGCGCTGGTGTCGGGCTGGTCCTGCCGGGCCAGGCAGATAACGCTGCCCGCATAGTCTCCTCGCAGTTCCGGCAAAGCATACGGCAGGCCTTTGGCAGCAGCAGCTTCCATCCGCGCCCATTCTCTCCATGGGTTTACACCGCTGGCGAACTCCACCACTTCAGCAATGAAGGCTCCCCCCACCCGGGCCGCCGTTTCCAGGAAATAGAACTTCCCATCCCGGTGCGCGCGGATGAACTCGCTATGGGCAACGCCACTCTTCATTCCCAGAGCCCGCAGCGTATCCGCGTGAATCGCACGCAGCGCTGTTGCCTCTTCGCCTTCGCGTTCCAAGGTCCGCGTGGTGAACACTCCGCCCAGATGCATGGTCTGCATGGGCGGCTGTCCGTATTTGTGAGGCGCCGCGAACAGGATATCGCCCTCCCAACTGAAACCTTCCACGTGGAAGATCTCACCCGCGACAAAACATTCCAGCAGATGATCGCTCGCCGCATCCCCCAGGGCCTCCAGCAGAGGCCAGATATCGTTGGGCTGTTCGATCTTCTTGATGCCGATGGCGGAAGCGCTCCAGCGCGGCTTCAAAAGCCATGGGCCCTCGGTTTCGTTCATGAACTTCCAGACTTCGTGGTGATTCGCGACCGAAATAAAGTCGGGCACATTGACGCCGGCGGCGCGTGCGCCGCTGCGCATCGCCAGCTTGTCGCGGAAGAAGCGCGTGGCCGACTGCCCCATGCCCGCCAGACGGAGATGTTCGCGCAGCAGGGCTGCTGTTTCCAGGTCGAATTCGTCCAGCGCGACAACACGGTCGACCGCGGTGTGCCGTATCAGGCGGAGCACTATTCGCAGAACCTGTTCCGGGGTCAGGTTCTCGTCCATGGTGTGAAAGCCGGCGAGAATCTCTTTGGGCCAATCGGCATTGGCGAGCTTATGCGTTGTCAGCAGAGTGACATCGCACCCCTCCGCAGCGGCTTCGCGCAGAAACGCCTGCCCTTTTTCATAGGTGCTGATGCAAAAAATTCCCGGCCGCCGCACTTCGTCCTTGCCCATGCCCACCTCGATCTCCCGCACTATTTTCCCGTAATCTGCAATCCCCGTACTCTGCAATCGATGACGTGCACTTGCCTTATGTTGTACTCGAAAGCTCAAAGCGCACTGATAGAGTCGTTCGTGGAACCATGCTTCATGCCTCCAGCATCGTCGCACTCCACGACGCCGGCAACGCCGCCGGCCATGACGCGTCGTTTCCGGAGCCCTCGCCGCACACCTCGCTCGAAGGACTCGTTCTCCGCCAGCATAGGGCCAACTTCGACCTTTGGCACGAAGAAGACCGGGCCCGGGATCCCGATGCACCCGACTCCGTGATTGCGCAGGTCAAACATTCCATTGACCGGTTCAACCAGTTGCGTAACGACCTGGTGGAACAGATCGATACTGCCCTGCTGGAGGCGGCCTTTCAGACACCGGAGGCGCCGCTGCATTCGGAAACACCCGGCCTGATCATCGACCGGCTGTCGATCCTGTCGCTGAAAATCTTTCACACGCGCGAGGAAAGCGTGCGCATGGACGCCTCCGAACAGCACCGTATCCGCAACATCGCCCGTTTGCATCTACTCGATGAGCAGCGCAACGATCTCGCCCAGGCGTTGGATGAGTTATGGGCCGATGTGAACGCCGGGCGACGGCGCTTCAAGCTCTACCGGCAGTTGAAAATGTATAACGATCCGACCCTCAATCCGGTGTTATACGGCAAGGCCGGAGTGCGTGATATATGAGCCGCGGCGTGGGCGAGTTGACCCGCGCCTCACGCTCCCGTATAAAACCCAAATCAGCTCAAAGATTGAATCGTTTGTACTAAGGAACCTGGTACACAGAAAAAGCCATGGCCACGAAGTCCGCAACACCCACTCACGCAGCGACGGGTCCCTCGAACGGCAAGGGGAAAATCAAGCGCATGCCGCGAACTCTCGCGGGCCACGACGCCAATCCCGACAGCGATGCCCGCAAACAGACTTTGCAGCTCTACGAGAGCGCGCTCAAGCTGATGCAGTCCGGTAAATACGACAAGGCGCACGAAGCTTTCACGCAGATGCTGGAAACCGCACCCAACGATCTGGCCGACCGCATCCGCATGTACATCAGCGCTTGTATCAGCCATATTTCGCAAGGTTCGACCGACTTCCGCAGTCACGAAGAACGCTACGACTACGCCATCTCCCTGCTCAACAACGGGCACTACGAAGATGCGCGCGAGCACTTTGAAAAGATCCTGCTGCACGACCAGAGCGCGGACTATGCCTTCTATGGCCTGGCACTGCTGTCCAGCATGACCGGCGATACGCAGAAGTGCATCGACCACCTTACCGAGGCGATTCGCTTGAACTCGCAGAACCGCTTCCAGGCCCGGCTCGATTCGGACTTCGCGGACGTATCGGATGACCCGCGCTTCACCGAATTGCTGTATCCCGAAGCTTGAGCTTTCGAGCTCTTGAGTTTGTGAGCGTCCGCACCGTGCGGATTCCGCATCCTCCGGTCTAAACTAAGCAGGCCGGGCATGCAGACATCTGACCGCAAGCAACTTCGAGTCGTCGCCATTGGCGGCGGAACAGGTCTTTCGACGCTGTTGCGCGGGCTGAAGCGTTATGTCGGCACGCCGGGTTCCTCGGGCGGCGTTTGCGACGATACCCCCTGCCTGATCCGCGAGCTTTCCGCGATTGTTACGGTCACGGACGACGGCGGCTCCTCCGGACGCCTGCGCGATGAACTCAACATGCTGCCCCCGGGCGATGTGCGCAACTGCATGGTCGCGCTTTCTGAAGACGAGCATCTGCTCAACCGCCTGTTCCAGCACCGCTTCTCCCAGGGCGATCTCCAGGGTCACAGCTTCGGCAACCTGTTCCTGGCCGCGCTTACGGAAGTTTCCGGCGATTTCGCCCAGGCGGTCCACACCAGCTCGCAGATTCTTGCCACCCGCGGACGCATCTACCCATCCACTACTGAGAACGCCCGCCTGGCCGCGCAGATGGAAGACGGCACGCAGGTACATGGCGAAACCCGAATCAGCGCGTCCAAAAGCCGCATTGTCGAGTTGATGCTCGAACCTGCCGACGCCGGCCCCCTCCCTGAAACGCTCGACGCCATCGCGAACGCCGATCTCGTTACGCTTGGTCCCGGCTCGCTGTACACCTCGGTCATCGCGAACCTGCTGGTGCGCGGCATTCCGGAAGCCCTGGCAGCCTCCAGGGCTGTTCGGGTCTATGTCTGCAACCTGATGACCCAGGCGAACGAGTCGCTTGGGCTTACTGCCTCGCAGCACATCGAAAAGATCCTCAGCCACTCGGGCGGCAGGCCCATCATCGACTACGCCCTGATCAATACCGGCAAGATTCGTCCCGAGACATTGGAGCAGTATGCCCGCGAGGGCCAGACACCGATCGAAGCGGATGTGGACCAGATTCGCGCCCTTGGGGTCGAACCCATTGTTGGGAACTTCGTCCACGAAGGCGGAGTGCTGCGCCACAGCTACGACGCTGTTGCGGATACTGTGTTGCGCCTGGCGCAAAGGCCACACTAGCAACGGAGAGAATGGACCCGGGTGGCCCACCCTTTCACGCTTTTTGTGAAAGGGTGGGGTATCGTTTGCGAAGCAAACGACCGTTTCTCGCTCGATGAGCAATGAAGCCGACCGAAACATCCCGACCCCACCCTTTACACCCCAGCCAACAAGTTGGCTGGGGACCCCGTCTTTGCAAAAACGCAAAGGATGGGCCACCCGATGTATCGCTTGCACAAGCAACCGTCCCGGTGATGTCCAGAGAGGGAAGGTCCGGGCCATCCTCTGCAAGAAAGCACAATCCCTGCCTTACCATGGCATGCATGACTTCCCGCTACCTTTCTGCTCTTCTTCTGGCTGCTGCTCTGCCCGTCCTCGCTCAGCAGGGCGAAAAGCCTGCTGCGGATGCGCCACCGCCCGGCGCCATGGCGCCGCCTGCGAACACGCCCAAGCAGCCTGTAAAACCCGATGCCCTGCCCAACAACACACCCGCTGACAAGTCGGTCGCGCAGACCGTGACCGTCAACGGCAAGGTGCTGCACTATACGGCGACCGTCGGCACCATTACTTTGAACGCCAAGGACGGCAAAGCGACCGGCGTCGTCATGTTCACGTCCTACACGCTGGATGGCCCGAAAGACCGGCCCCACCGCCCTGTCACCTTTGCCCTGAACGGCGGCCCCGGAGCGAGCTCCGTCTACCTGAACCTTGGCGCCATCGGCCCCAAACGGATCAACTTCGCCAACCAGGGCGACTCGGCTTCCGACCCCGCCACGCTCAGCGACAACCCGGGCACATGGCTGGACTTCACCGACCTGGTCTTCATCGACCCCATCGGCACCGGCTTCTCGCATGCGCTGGTTTCCGACGATGAATCCAAAAAGCTCTTTTACGGCGCAACGCCCGACATCGAGTACCTGTCGCTGGTGATCTACAAGTGGCTGGTCAAGAATGAGCGTCTGCTCGACAAGAAGTACCTGATCGGCGAAAGCTACGGCGGCTATCGCGGACCGCGCATTGCGCACTATCTGCAATCGCAGATTGGCGTCGCGCTCAACGGCGTGGTCCTGGTGAGCCCGGCTCTGCGCCCGCCTGCGGGCGACAGCACTATCTCGCCCATTCCCTGGATGGTCACGTTACCCGCCATCACCGCCGCGCATCTTGAGAACACCGGAAAGCTCACACCCGAGACCATGCAGCAGGTTATCGCTTATACGCAGGGTGACTATGCCATGGCTCTTCTCAAAGGTCCCGCCGACAAGGCCGGCAACGAAGCCATGATCGCCAAAGTAACGGAGATGACGGGGCTCGACCCGCAGTTCGTACGTTACTCCGGCGGCCGCCTCGAAACCGGCGCCTATCTGCGCGAAGTGCATCGCGAACAAGGGACCATCGGTTCGGTGTATGACTCCAACGTGACCGCGCCCGATCCCTTCCCCTACTCGCCCAGCGGTGAATCCAACGATCCCATTCTGGAAAGCATCATTGCCCCGACCACCACGGCCATGGCCGACTTCATTACCCGCACCGTCGGCTGGAAGACCGATGCCCGCTATTACGCGCTTTCCTATGACGTAAACCGTCTGTGGTCGCGCGAGAACAACGGACAACGCGGCGACGCGGCCGCCGACCTTCGCGAAGCAGTCGCTGCCGACCCCAAGCTGAAGGTGCTGATCGTCCACGGCTGGAACGATCTTTCCTGTCCATTTATGGGCTCGGTCATAACGGCCAACCAGCTTCCGGCGACGCTGCAGAAGCAGGTGGAAATTCGCGAGTTCCCCGGCGGCCACATGTTCTACACCCGCCAGGTCAACGGCGCCGGGCTCCACCAGTTGGCGGAAGGAATGGTCACGGCACACTAACCCTCCACACCCACAGAAAGCGGCGTCCTTCGGGCGCCGCTTTCTTTTGCCTGTTTCCAGCGATAGTCTTCATTCCGGGGCAAAACTGGCGGAGGGGACGGATGGCAAACGGAAATGAAATTCCAACACCTTCCGAGGGCACGTGGCTCGAACTGTCCGACATCTGCTCCGAAAACCTGCTTTTGACAAAGCTTTCTCCAGGCATCCTCCGTCTCGAGGAAAGTTCACTCTCGGGCGAATTCGAACTCTACTATCACGATGTGATTGAGGCGAGGGTCGAACCCGGACTCCCTCTGCGATTTCTGCGGGTCGTCTCGAAGTCCGGACTGGTCACAAAAACCTTCTTCCTCTCGAAGCAACTCGCCGAATCCGCCGCGGTCAACACGTTATTAGCCCGGATTATGGCTGTCGGCGGGAACTGGGAACGAGCCTTCGGCGGCCTTTTCATCCTGCATTTTCCCCCGGACGAAGCAGCATCCTTCCAGGAGGAAATCGGCGCAATACGCCAACCGGCGCGATGACCATGGATCGGCCAGCATGACTTGCGGATGATCGGAATTGGAGGATGGAGTGGAGAATCGACGATTCAGAGAAGGCTCGAGATTCTTTGGCCCTCGTTGGCGATGCCCTGGGCGACTGAATCCAAGGCTTCCCTCCGTGCGTCCTATCAGTGAGGATTGAATGATGAGAATGTTCACGAAGCGCTCCGTTTTATCTCTGGGCCTTGCCTTGGCCATGAGCCCCATGATCGCGTGCGCCGCCAAAGCGCCTATTCCGGCTGCAACGACCGACGTGAAGCTGGCTTCCACACCCGGTAAGGCAACTGCCGTGTTTGCCGGCGGATGCTTCTGGGGAACGCAGGCGGTGTTTGAACGCGTCAAGGGCGTTCTGAAGACGACCGTAGGTTATGCCGGAGGCTCCGCCTCCACAGCAACCTACGGCCAGGTGACCACTGAAACCACCGGCCACGCCGAGTCGGTCGAAGTGGTCTACGACCCCTCCAAGCTGACCTATGGCCAACTCCTGCGTATCTTCTTCTCCGTGGCGCATGACCCCACTACGCTCAATCGCCAGGGCAACGATGTAGGCACGTCCTACCGCTCGGCCATCTTCTACAGCAATGACGAGCAGAAGCGTCTGGCGCAGGCCTACATCGCACAGCTCGATGCGCAGAAGGTTTTTCACGGCAAGATCGTGACCGAAGTGACGCCGCTCAAAGGCTTCTATCGCGGTGAGGAATATCACCAGGACTACGCTCTCAAGAACCCGAACAATCCCTACATCATGGTCTGCGACCGCCCGCGCATCGCAGCCCTGAAAGAACAATTCCCTGAGCTGTTCGTGAACTACAAGGGCAGCAAAGAGTAGTCTTATTCGATTTTCTGAATAGAAAGGCCCACGATGCGAAGAGCGCTGTGGGCCTTTCGCACTGACGTGGCTAAATCTTCAGTGACTCCTGTCAGAATGCCGAGTGCGTGCGATATGAATCCTGGGGCACGAACCGGAAGGGCCCGGTTTCAACCGGGCCGAAAAAGCCGGTGGAAAAGCCCCTTCGATGGTGCCGCAGGCCGGAGTGAAGCCCGCAGGGCGCAATGACTGAATTGCTTTTGCGATGCCGAATACTCGCAACGACTACAAGAAATACTCTTCTTTCGACAAGACGAACGTACAGGATCTAAGTCGTGGCAAACCGGTCAATATCGTCTTAAAACGATGCGCGCAGTTCGTGGGATTTTCCGCACTTGAACTCGTGGCGCGTTCGGCACCCGTGAACGGCAATTCAGTCGTTACGCCTTGCGGGCTTCACTCCTGCCTGCGGCAGCGAGGAAGGACCGCATCATGCTTCGGCTTACGGCCCGGTTGAAACCGGGCCCTTCCGGTTCGTGCCTCAGGATTCGTCTTGCACGCTTTCTGGCATCCATTGGGACGCACTCCCGTCAGACATCCGGGCTTAGACATTTCCCGTGATGCTGTGCCCTCTTGAAGCAGCTGAGAAGGTCGTTTTCTTTGGGGGAAAACGACTTCAACATCTTCGCCCCTGGGTACACCTTCACGGGAAATGCTTTAGCCAACTGAAAAATGCTGTCCTCCCGACGCGCCACGAGCGCAAAGAAATCGCTCTAATGGCTCGCCGCAGGATGCGGCATCGTCACTCCGTTCATACTGCCGGCCGCCACTCCGATCTTCACTTCGGCGGCAACCAACTGCTCGCCTTTTTTGGTCGCGTGAATGACCACACGATCGCCCGCCTTGATGTCCTTCGCCGTAATCGCTTTTTCGCCCTTCAGATACTTGGTTGCCGCCACAAGAGCCACGGTCTGAGTCTTTCCATCGCTTCCCTTCACGCTGATACTCGCGTCCGTGACGGATGTGACGGTTCCAATCACATGGATCATGCCGTTGTGCGCCCAGGCTGCAGTGGCCGATAGCACCACGGCTAAAACGATAAGAAGGATGCGCTTCATTTCACTTTCCTTTCGGATGTTGGGGAGATGTGGTTTCGGCGGGTGATGGTCCGCCATTCAGGAACTCCTGTTCGTCTCTCTCCTCCTGCCACTCATCCGGTCCCTTGGGATTGAGGGCTTCCATCTGCGCTTCTTCTTGAGCGGTCAGCTTGGGCAGGTGCCGGATGAAGTGAACGAGCTTCCAACTCGCCTCCTCGGAACCGTCTCCGCCGAACGCAGGCATGCCGGACATGCGGATGCCGTTTTCAATATCGTAGAAAATCTCTCCGTCGCTCAGGCTCTGCGTCTTGTCCCGCATGTCGGGTGGTTTGGGGTACATGCCTTTGCCAAACATTGTCTGGCCGCTTCCATCGTTTCCATGACAGACCGCGCAGTGGTCGGCAAAGTGCGCCATCGCTTCCTGTTGCACCGCGGGAGTCAGCAACACCGGGTTCTTCCTAGCCTTTGCGGAAGCAGGCATCGCCGTCTCGCGCGCGTAGCCGGCGACCATAGTCTCCATTCTCGAGGGCTGCTCGCGGGCGCTGAATCCGCGCATGCCCTTCTTCAGGTACAGCCATCCGCCGGCGGCAATCGCCAAGAGCAGGACAACAACAATTCCAGCCACGCCCCGAGAACGTCTCACATGCGCCTCCTGCCCGGCGGAATCGACAAAGGAATCGTATGACCGGACACGGCGTAAGGCATGAACATCAGTTCTCTCTTAACCTCCGGTGGGAACGTACGACTCAGGCAACAGGGCAATGGAAAGATTTGTCAGCAGTGTAGCGTGCCATTCGCTGCGAATGCCGCCGAAATCAATTCCGGCTCCCGTCCCCAGAGATGTATGACATTCCTTGTTCGCCGGGCGTCTTATCGTAGGATCATCCCGTCTTTTCCAGTTGGGGGTTCGCCGTGCCTCTTCGCTCCTCCCGGTTTGCGGGACTTTTCTTCTCAAGCCGTCGCGTGCCTTCCTCTGTGGCTTTGCCTTGTGAGCTGCTTCTCGCCACAGCGTTGCTAAATGTCACCTGCACGGCGCAGGTTCCTCCCTCAGGACCACCCGCCTCCCAGCAACAGCAGACAACGCCACCTGCATCGACGCAGCCCCAATCTCCCACCACCTCAGCAGACCCTCAAGCGGCGCAGCCGCAGGAGCCAACCGCGCCGCTGTATCGCCGCGATCCCGCCGCAACCATTACCGTCACTGCCCGCACCGTCGTGCTCGACGTCATGGCCGTGGACGCCAAAGGCGAGCCAATCAAAGGCCTGAAGAAAAGCGATTTTCAGGTGCTGGAGGACGGCGCACCGCAAAGCATCAACAGCTTTCATGAACACACGGCGACCGATCCGGCCGTCGCCGCGGCCCAGATGAAGCAGATCAAGATGCCGCCGAACGCCTTCACCAACTACGTTCCGGTGGGCGGCGCCGACGCATTGACCGTCATCCTGCTGGATGCATCCAGCATTCCACTCCCCGATCAGTCACGCGTGCGCGGCGAAATGATCGCCTACATGAAAACAGTGCCTCCCGGTCATCCCATCGCTATCTTCCAGATGGATGCCAGCATGCACCTGATCCAGGGATTCAGCGCCGATCCCGACGTTTTGCGAGCAGCCGTGGAAGGCAAGCGCGATAGTATCCGCATGCCGTCCGTCTATCTCCATCAGCCCGGCGAAGTGGCCACCCAGTCGAGGATGGATGTCTTTCGCAGCGGCATGCTCGCCATCGGGACCTACCTCGCGGGTTTTGAAGGACGCAAGAACCTGATCTGGTTTACCGGATCCGTGCCCGGGTCGAGCATGGGCCTCAGCTCTCCTTTCCCTGAGATCGAGGACTTCAACGAAGAACTTGCCTCCGCATCGGAAACCCTGGCGTTGAGCCGGGTTTCGATCTATCCGGTGGATGCCCGCGGGCTTGAAACCGATCCCTCCTTCAGCGCGGCGCGAGGCGGACGGCCCTCACCCGCCAGAACGATGAACTTCAATGCCCGCCGTTTCCAGGATCATTCCGCCATGCAGCAGATGGCCGAGGAAACCGGCGGCCATGCGTTTTACAACACCAATGGATTCAAGCAGGCCATCCAGCATGTCGTCGATAGCGGATCGTTCTATTACACCGTGGCCTACACGCCGGCGAACAAGAACTGGGATGGAAGCTACCGCAAGATTCATATCGACCTGGCCGGCAATCCGCAGGGAGTGCACCTCCAGTACCGGCAGGGATACAGATCGCGTCCGCCAACCATCACGCAAGCCCGCCGCGCCGTTCAGCGCAAGCAGCAGAACACCTCCTCCGGCCAGACGGCATGGATGCAGCCGGCTGTGGTTTCACCAGCCGCGCATAGCGACTTCGTGAAGGCGATGCAGCTTGGCGCGATTCCGCCGACCCAGGTGCTATTCAACGCCAGCATCTCGCCCGGCACCCAAATCCAGAAGCTGGATAAAAGCGCTCCGCCTCCGCCAGGTGAGTCGATGCGTGAAGACCTGCGCGGAAAACCCTTCCGCGAATATCATCTGCTTTACGCTGTGACTCCGCGTTTCATCAAGCTGACTCCGGCAGCCGACGGCAAACGCCAGGGCGACCTGGAATTTGTCGCCGTGTTGTATGACGATACCGGCGCGCAGATAAACTCCGCACTCACCACCCTGCAACTGAATCTCAGCCCCGAAACCTACGCGAAACTCATGACAAACGGCCTTGGAGTGCAGCAAAACATCGCCGTGCCGTTAAAAGGAAATTACTTTTTGCGTCTCGGCATACGTGACCTCAGCGCAGACAAAGTCGGAGTCATGGAAATCCCGGTGGAAGATATTCAGTTGAACGTCGCAGGTCCAGGCCAGGGCCTCGTACCCTAGGAGCCTCGGCGTCAGCATGACGTGTCCATCACCAACACCGGATCTCTGGGGCGATCAAAAGATCCCGCCATTTTGTTCCGAAGCTCCATCTCCCGCGAAAACTAAATAGTGGATTGTCTTCTGCAGACACAGGTCTCACGTTCGCGTGAATCTGCCGAACTTCTCCGCCAAATATTTCTGGTTTTCAGGAGCTTCACCCATGAAACTGAAACGCCTTGCTGCCGGCTGCATCGCTGCTTCTTTCGTCCTCTCGGCCTCCAACGCCCTGTATGCACAAGGCGTGTTCGATCGCCTCAAACAGAAGGCCAAAGACAAGCTCAGCAATCAGGTTCCCCCGCCTGCCCCAGCGAATGCGCCTGCGGAGAACAATGCCGCCCCGCCGCCTGAGGCTACTGCCAACACCCCTTATGCACCCGCACAAGACGCTGCCGGGAATTCCCCGCAGCAGAGTCTCGCTGTCTACCAGAACTACGACTTTGTTCCGGGAGAAAGCATCATCTTTGCGGACGACTTCACCAATACGCAGGATGGCGAGTTCCCCGACATGTGGGAGCTTAAGAAGGGTCAAGCCGTCGTCAACAAGTACCAGGGCTTCTCGACGCTCTTGCTCACAGACGGCAACTACGCCCAGGTGAGCCCGCGCATGAAGGTCCCTGCGTATCTCGGAAAACAATGGACGCTGGAGTTCGATACCTTCGGCCATCCCAACGCCTACCAGCCAGTGGTGCTCTTCAACGGCGGAGGGCACGAAGCGAACCTCAAGTTCTCCACTGGCGAAGTGAATTACGCCGTCTCGATCGATGATGCCAACGGAGTCGACCTGAATGGCTCCTACCCAGCCTCAAGCCGTGGCGATGACGG
>DASYEV010000155.1:0-9222 GCA_036498835.1 Acidobacteriaceae bacterium
TTTCCCAATCTCATCGGTTGCCAGGGTCCTCATGCGGTTAGTGTTTTGCTCCTGATTCCGTGCGCAGATGGCCGCGCTCGTTCTGCGGCGTTCCCGGCGTTCCGCCGGACACAATGATCGTATTATCGCCGCTCTTGAACAGCAGTGCGTTGCCGGTAACGCTTCCGCGGGTCTGGTCGACGATCTGGGGCATGTGCCCCGGGGTCCCGGTCAGGACAAAACTTGAATCCGCCGCCGTGTAGACAAGGCGGTCACCTCGTCCGGTACGCCCGGGCTGCGCAAGGTGCACCTCGCCCCAGATCACTACACGCTGTAGCGAGCCGCCAAACGGCGCCACGGTCGCGGTAGCAGCCTTCGCTTCAGGAGAGCCCTTCTCCGCCGGCGTCAGAAATGCCGTGGCATGCTGCGCCTGGACCAAGCCATCCTCATCGTCAATGCGGACGCTTCCACTAAAATTCGCCACGCGCCCCACATCGTCATAGTCCATCGTGTTGGCCGTAATCCGCGCCACCTGGCTACGATGCTCTGGATTTCCAGGCTTGTTAAGCCCCTCAGCGTTTACCGGCTTCGCGCCGACCTTCGCCGAACCGACTCCCGCGAACACCGCATGCACCAGGCCCGCAGGCGCTTCGGGCCGAGCGGTCAACGTATGCCGCTTGCCGTCCAGCATCACGGTAGCCGCTTCCACCTGCGACGCTTCCTGCCACAAACGCACAGGCCGAGCATCCGAACCCTTGAACGTCGCCAGTTGCAGAGCGTGCTGCAGATGCGCACTGTCCGATCGCACGTGCGCCGCGCCTTGCGCTCCTGGCTTCGGAGCGCCTGTCTTGGGCTGGTTTTCAAACGTCGCCAACACCGTACCGGAGGCATCCGCGTCACCGGTCTTCTGATCCACCACGATCGACGACGCCGATACGCCGGTATCACCCTGGGTAAACTTCGCCTCGCCCGCCAGCGTAAGCTTCTCGTTCAAACCGTCATAGGTCGAACGGTCGGCACTGGCAAAGACCGGGTCCGGAACCGCGGCATTCGGTTTCTTGGCCGATTGGCTCTTCACCTGCACATGCCCGTTCTGCACCGCGGAAGCAAGCTGGACAACGCCACCGCTCGTGGCCGGCGCGAACACAAGTTCGACGTGATCGCCGCTGCTGATCTGCTGCTCGCCGCGCGGAGCATCCTGCTGCAGGTGCGTATGCCCTTCGCCGACGACTGCGTGCAGGTCCGGTGTGCGTCCACTGCCGCCCGCGAAGCTGGCGCGAAGGTCGTCCGCCGCCAACTGCGTCGTCTTCACACCACCGCCCTGCGCCTGCGACTCGCCCCGCGCGGAGGCATTGCCGGTCGCGTGGACCTCGGAGATCTGCGACTTCTTCGCATTGCGCGCACGGGTAAACATCCCCTCGATACGATCGCCCTTGAGACTGCGGGGGAGATTGACACCGCCCGAACCTGAAGCGCTGGCGCTCAGTTGTGCATTCCCTGTTGCCACCGCATGCACCGGAGCACCCACGGCATCGAAGGTCGCGTCCACCGCTCCGGCCGTTCCGTGCATCGGGCGCTTCGGATCGCTATCGTCCATGGTCACGCCGCCGGTGAACTTCGCCAGCTGCGGCAGGCTCTGGGCATTGAACGTCGCGTCCACATGCGAAGCGCCCATGCGCCGCGTGCCCTGCTGCATCACCACGTTGCCGTCAGCCTGCGCAGCCTCCACTGAGCCATCGGTACGCAGATGCACCGTCGCATTCACCGCCTGCAGTCTTTGCACGCCGCTGGTCACGATGGGATCCGCCATGGTGATCACGTTCGTGTTGCGATTCAAATCTGCCTTGCTCGCGTGCAACTGCAGCGGCTTACCGCGCACGTCGCCATGAAGCTGCACGTCCGCCAGCAGGTGCACGACGCTCTCGTTCGAATCGAACTCCGCTCCCTTGGCCGTGCACTCGATGCCGGCATAGTGGATGTCAACAAGCTGATCGGTAGCGGCGACACCGAGTTTGCGCACATACACCAGGCCGCTGGTATGCACGTGGATGTCATGCTGGGCATCGTCTTTCGCATTGTTGCCGGCCGCATTGTCTTGTGCCGGCTTGCCCGGCTTCACCAGCGCCCCGGGAGCGCCCACATCCATCTCCACATCGCCCACGGCGCGGGCGATACCGGCTTTTTCGTCGTATTCGAACTGCGCACCGGAAATGCGGTCGGTGCGCGCCGAGCCGTGGCCATAGAGCGTCAGGATGACATCGCGCAGGGTGTACTTTCCATTGCCGTGCTGGATGGCCTTGGCGGCATGCAGGGTAAACACCGTCCGGCCCTGGATCGACTGGGAGTAGGTGAAGCTATCCGTGGTCTGTTCCAGCGTTCCACCCGGAATGGGGTGTCTCATGAAATTCTTGAGGGCCTTGTAGCGGCCATAGCCGACAAAGCCCACCAGCGTCAGCAGCAACAGGAGCGCCCCGCCAGCAAGTCCCCACCGAAGCTTGTCGACTGAAGCCTTCATCGTGCCTCACTCATCTTCTCATCCGTCCGGCCGATTCCATTTCTTTACCCCAACCCTCTTCCCTGACACCTGAAAAGCCCCGGCATGGAGGTCGCCGCTCTACAATGACCAGATGGCCGATCAGCTGTACCTGAGTCTCTGGTTCCCCAACTTCCGCCTTGCTTCCCTGCCCGCCGCGATGGTCTCCGTCCTGCGCCAGTTCGCGCTGATCGCCAAAGACGGCAAGGTCAACAGCGAGCTAGGGCGCGTAGCTGCCGCCAGCGCCTACCCCATTGATTGGACGGAGTCGCCAACGTATCAGCGCATTTATGTGAACGACGATCGTGCTCAAACTTCCGAAGACACCGAGGGGTCCATCATCGAGAACGCCGTCGCCGAAGCGACCGAGCAGCTTCACGATGACGTTGCCTACGAATTCGAAATGCGCTGGATGTTGTGGACGCCGGAAACCGACCCTGCCTCAGGCCTGGACACCCTGTGGCGCCTGCAGCCGTCGCGGGTCCGCATCATCGGCTTTGGGCCTGACTTCGACAGCGGCAGCTATGAGCAGAACGGCCACATCCGGATCGACTTTGGCCTGGACACGCCCTGGACCTTCGACAGCGAGGAGCTGGAAGGCGAAGAACTGGACGCCGAAGCCGCGGAACATATCCGCCAGAACGTAGAAAAACTGCTGGCCTTCACCTTGTCGGTCGAAAAGAACTCCGGCATCTCCAGCCGCCTGCTCTGGACCGAAAGCGGCGAACCCCTGGCAGAAAAGCTGGTAGCCCGCCTGCAACGCGTGAACTAGGCCAGCCACCGACTTTGTCGTCCCTGGTGCCGGCGACCAACTGGGTGCCCCATTCATCGCGCACGCTTTTGGCGCGATGGGTGGGCCGGCACCGAGTTCCCAGTCTTTTTTGTTGTCATCGCCTCACCCCGTCCCGTAGGGGATTTGCTTCACCCGGCATTTCCACCACTACCCTGTCATCTCGACCGAAGCGTGTGGCGGTTTCTCTCAAGGTGCTTGATGAAGCATGAGTGCCTAAGCCGTTTTCCTCCGAAGAAAACGGCCTTCACTGAACCCGTAAAGGCGAAGTATGAGAGGAACTGCCAGCGTAGCGGAAAGACCTGCTTCTCCGCTCCCGCCCATGTCACCGGACAACCACAACACGGTAGGTCCGGGCTTCAGCCCGGACACAGATCCGCCATGAATACATCCGGCTTTAGCCACTGAGGGCTTGCCCCCGCCCATGGATGGGCAGGAGCAACAGCAGATCCCCTGCGGGGATGACAACAAAAAAGGCAGAAACCTTGCCGCCCCGCCGCCCAACTACCCCGCGACCACAATCTCCGAAAAGTCCGCAATCCGAGAGAAGTCCGCCACCATCCGTGCCAGTAGCGCCAACCGGTTGGCCCGCACATCTTCATCCGGAGCCATCACCATCACCGCATCGAAGAACCCATCCACCTGCGGACGCAGCGCAGCAATCTCCTCGAGCGCCACACGGTAATCCGCCTTCGCACGCAACTCTTCCACACGGGCCACAACCGCAGCCGAACGTTTGGCAAGCGCAGCTTCCGAAGGCTCGGTCAGCAGCTCATTCCGCACGCCGGCGGAATAATCAATGCTCTTGTCCTCTGCCTGCTGCAGGATGTTCTTCATACGTTTGAACGCCGCGCTAACCGCCAGGAAGTCCTCGCTGCCACGGACCGCGCTCACCGCTTCCGCGCGGGCAACCGCATCGCGCAGGTCGTTTGCACCCGACACCATCACAGCCTTCACCACGTCATAGGCGTGCCCACGCACTTCACGCAGATAGAACGCCACACGCTCTTCGAAGAAGGTCCGCAGCCGTACAGCAATCGTCTCCGCAGAACCCGCGGCGCCGAGCACATCACTCAAGCTCAGCGGCAGCCCACCTTCGGCAAGAATCCGCACCACGGCATTCGCCGCGCGGCGCAGCGCAAAAGGATCTTTGGAACCCGTAGGCTCCATACCCAGCGCAAACATGCCACTTAATGTATCTATGCGGTCGGCAAGACCCAGCAACGAACCTTCCGCTGACCGTGGGATCGTGTCGTCGGACGACGCCGGCGTGTACTGGTCATAGATCGCATTGGCCACCGCCGCGCTCGCCCCCTGAGACCGCGCATACAGGCCTCCGATCATCCCCTGCAGCTCCGTAAACTCCTTCACCAGCTCGGTGGTGAGATCGGTCTTGGCCAGACGGGCTGCTTCATCCAGCGCCGCCGCATCCACCGTTGCGCCACGGCCCTGCACAACTCCGGCGAGCTTCGCTGCCAGCGCACGCACACGCTCGCTCTTCGCCGCATAGCTGCCCAGATCCTTCTGAAAAGTCACGTTCTCGAGCAGCTTGATACGATCCGCTAACGGGGTTCTCTGATCGAACTCCCAGAAGAAACGCGCATCGTTGAAGCGCGCACGCAACACACGCTCAT
This sequence comes from Acidobacteriaceae bacterium, assembly GCA_036498835.1. Taxonomy (GTDB): domain Bacteria; phylum Acidobacteriota; class Terriglobia; order Terriglobales; family Acidobacteriaceae; genus Granulicella. The sequence continues at coordinate 4,937 of DASYEV010000155.1, forward strand.
TGCCCTGGCGAATGATCGTGTCATTCTCGGGCGTCAGCGAAATATTCAGCACCGCAAGAAAATGAGGCGCCAGCTTTCCGTTCGCATCTTCGACTGCGAAGTACTTCTGGTGATCGCGCATCACGGTCACCAGCACTTCCTCGGGAAGCGCGAGGAACTCCGGCGAGAATCCACCCAGCAGCACGTCCGGCCATTCGGTAAGGTGCGTCACACTGTCGACCAGCGCTTCATCCTCACGCCATCTGGCGTCCGCAACCGTGCGTGTCACTTTGTCCAGCGCCTTGCGAATTTTGTGGCGCCGCGCCTCCACATCCGCCAGCACAAATTCACCTTCAAGCTGCGCGAGGTAGCTGTCCGGCGACACCACTTCGAAGGCTTCACCGCTGGAAAGCACACGATGCCCAAAGCTCGCGCGCTCCGCAGTCTTGCCCGCGAAGCTTACCGGCACCACCGCATCGCCGAGCAGGCACACCATCCACAGCACCGGACGCACAAACTTCTCCGGCTTGCCCGGACGCCAATACATGTTCTTCGCCCAGTAAATTGCCGCAATTTCCTTAGGCAGTTCGCTCGCAATGACCTCAGTCGCCGCGCGGCCTTTCTTCACGCTGGTCGCAGCGAGGTACTCACCCTTCGGTGTCAAAATGGTCTTGAGCTCAGTAACCGCAATGCCGTTCTTGCGAGCGAATGCTTCTGCCGCGGGTGTAGGCTGGCCGTCCTTGTAGGCGATCTTCACCGCCGGCCCCGTGACTTCTTCGGTCACATCCGCCTGCTGTTCACGCACACCGCGCACCAGCACCGCCAGACGCCGCGGCGTGGAATAGGAACGCACGCCCTCGCTTTCCAGCGTGACCCCAGCTTCCAAAAGGCCTTCACGCCCCAACAGAGCAACCGTACGCCGCAAAAGCTCCGCTTCCGCGCCCGCAATCATGCGCGCCGGTACTTCTTCCAACCCGATCTCGAAAAGAAAATCTGCCATGCCCGCTCTTACTTCCGCCTCTGCTCAGGCTGTTGCTTTTGCCGTTGCTTTTGCCGTTGCTTTTGCCGTTGCTTTTGCTGTTGCTTTTCTGGTTGTCATCCCCGCAGGGGATCTGCTTCACCCGGCCTCTCCACCACTACCCTGTCATCTCGACCGAAGCGAAGCGTAGTGGAGAGACCTGCTTCTGCTCCCGCCCATGCCTGCTTCAAGCAGGAGCAATCTACGTCGCAGGCGTCAGCCTTCCCTGCTCCGCATAAATCTTCGCCACGCCCACAATCAAGTTCCGGATCCGGGCCATAACCCCCACACGCTCGGTCACCGAAATCGCGCCCCGCGCATCCAGCAGGTTGAACGTATGCGAGCACTTCAGTGCAAGCTCATAGGCTCCAAGCGTTGGGAAACGCAGCACCTGTAGTTTGTCCCCGTTATCTTCCGTCAGCGTCGACTTCGCGCGCTCCAGCAGCGCGAGGCATTCTTTCTCATACAGTCCCAGGTGCTCCCAGAGAATGGCGACATCCGCATAGTCGAAGCTGTACGCGGAAAACTGCTGCTCTTCATGCAGACGCACATCGCCATAAGTCATCGTCGCGCCGGTCACCGGATCGCGCGACCAGACGATGTCATAGATCGAATCCACATCCTGCAGGAACTGCGCGATGCGCTCCAGGCCGTAGGTGATTTCGCCCGAAATTGGGTCGAGGTCCATACCGCCGCACTGCTGGAAGTAGGTGAACTGGGTGATCTCCTGGCCATCCAGCATGACCTGCCAGCCGACGCCCCAGGCGCCGCCCACCGGCCACTCCCAGTTGTCTTCCTCGAACTTGATGTCATGTTGAGCCAGATCGATCCCGATCGCGACCAGCGACTCCAGGTACAACTCCTGCACGCGCTCCGGTGGCGGCTTCAGGATTACCTGCAACTGCGTGTGGCGGAACAAGCGGTTCGGGTTCTCACCATACCGTCCATCCGCCGGGCGGCGCGAAGGCTGCGCATAAGCGATGTTAATCGGCTTCGGTCCCAGCACACGCAAAAACGTGTCGGGAGACATGGTTCCCGCGCCCACTTCCAGGTCGTACGGCTGTTGCAGTACACACCCACGGTCCGCCCAGAAGCGTTGCAGCACAAACAACAGCTCCTGGAACGTCAATGCTTTCTTCTCAGCGCTCATTCGTCCGGCTAATCCTTCTAATATGCGTCTTTTGCCATTCTAAGCGGACTTCTCCGAAGTACTTCTAAGAGTGACTTCTAAAGATGATGACAACGGACGACGGACAAACCGGAAGGGCCCGGTTTCAACCGGGCCATCAGTAGGGGTCCACAACCCCTTCCACGCTGCCGCAGGCCGGAGTGAAGCCCGAAGGGCGTAACGACTGAATTGCATTCGGGATGTCGAATATCGAACCGCCGACTCGGAAAGCCGGACGTGTGCTTTATCGGTGAGAGTCCTTTCCACCCAAGGTCCATATGGTGGGAACTTTTGCCGTAGCAGAGCAACTGTGGCGTATCCAACTGCCGTGAAAGGCAAGTCAGTCGTTACGCCCTGCGGGCTCCACTCCGGCCTGCGGCAGCGCTGTTGGGTCGCATCGAGGGCTCTACGGCCCGGTTGAAACCGGGCCCTTCCGGTTCCTGCCTCATGATCAATCGTGCACTCTGCTGGCATCATTGAAACGCGACTTCTTCCAACCCGTAGGTCGGAACCCCTCTTTACCGATTCACGCTCTCGCTGGCCGTCAGGTTGAACGGAAACTCCAGCGAACATAGGAAAAGAATCGCCAGCACCACTGCCTGCAGCATGCCGCAATAGACAAACTTTTCCGGGAAGGTCAGCAGCGTAAACGGCACAAACAGCGGCACAAACAGCAGCATCGTCCCTTGCAGTCCGCGTACCCGCACACCCGCGTCCCGAGCCCGAATCGCCAGCAGGACAAGCAGCAGCAGCGGCGCATAAAGCTGGACCAGCGTGTGGTAGTAGGAAATGGTCGGCAGCAGAACCATGAAGACGGTGACCGCCAGCAACTGGTTTTCGACCGGCATCCTGCGCAGCTTGCCGAAGAACGCCGCACAGAAGATCGTCCCGCACAGACCGTAATACGGCAGCGTGAGCCTGCCCAGTGGCGCGTGCGCCATGGTCGCCCCCATCTTCACCAGATCAAACAGCGAGTGGTTCGCGACCAGTTCACGCAGGGTCCACTCCGAAGCTCGCAGCGACTGGTAACCGAACACGTTATGCAGCGACCCCTGCCACGCCACCGCCACACTCGGCCCCAGCCACCACAGGGAAAGCCACGACACGCCCACGAAAGCCGCGGCCCCAATCGCGATAGCCCGGTACTTCCCACGTGGCAGCAGCAAGATCAGCAGCACGATGGGATAGAGCTTCATCGCCGCCGCCAGCCCCCACAGCACGGCCGCCCACTCATCGCGTCCGCGCAGAAAGGCCCAAATCCCCAGTACCGTAAATGCCCAGAGCACCAGTTCCACATTGCCCTGGTGCACCAACCGTTGGATCGGGAACGAGATCAGGATCAGCGAAAGCGGAAACAGCGCAGCAGCCCAGGATGCGATGCCGGCACGCAGCAACGTGCGCCGGACGGCCAGCCACGCAGCCAGGAGGAACGCAGCAGAAGAGCCAAGAAAGACTCCGACCGGATGGCCGCTCAAATACCCCGGCGCCATCACGACCGCGGCAAAAGGTGGATACGCCACGGCGCCGAAAGGATCGACCATCCGCTTATCCGGCAGCCGGCCATCGAAGAAAGCGGACGTGTGCAGTAGAAGATAGGTTCCCGGATACTCCTTCAGGTCGCCCATCCACGGATCGCTCAAGGGATCCCAGCGCAGCTTCTGCACACCCGCATGCCGCTCCAGGCCGCTGACCAGCAACGTCAGCAGAATGGCGACAATCGACGCCACCCAGAAAACCCGCACCGGCCGCGGCAAGGATGCACTGTTCACCGGTGCGGCCGGCAAAGCGGCATTGTCATGTTGACCATCGCCTGAAACCAAGCAGTGTCCTTTCGCGTTGGATAGCGCTCCCAGTGTAGCCGCCGGCTCAGGAGCCTGCTGTCCCGGCCTTCCCACCTCAACCTTTTAACCTGGGTCATCCTGAGCCGCAGGCGAAGGACCCCCGTATTTGGGATGCGTACACGGCAACTGTCTTCCATGGCCATCACCAGAGAGTTGAGGTGGAGAGCCGGGACAGCAGATCTCTCCACTACGCGTCACGATGAAGCTGTGACGCTCCGGTCGAGATGACAGATTTGTGGAAGGTACGGGAGAACAGCAGATTCCCTGCGGGGATGACAGA
>DASYEV010000156.1:0-19429 GCA_036498835.1 Acidobacteriaceae bacterium
ATAACGACTCTCTACAACGACAAATCGAACTCGAAACATGGATCCACGACTATAACTTCCATAGGCCGCATACCAGCCTCAACCTCAACACCCCCGCCAGCAGATCAGGGCTGAACCGGAACAACCTCTTGACCCTCCACAGCTAGAGCAGTCTCGGTAATGGCGGAGATCTTTTACAGTACCTGCTTGCTCCTTCCCGGAAACAGGCGACTGCGTAAGGAGCGAGGCCAGTCGAAGATGGAAACACGCCGCCCATACGGTGTCTGAATGGATACGGCCGTTCCCTCATGATGGGAGCTGCTGATCTCCAACCGCGCCCCGATGCTCTCGGCTCGTTGACGCATCCCCTGGATCCCGAAGCCGGTCTGCTTATCGACATCGAAACCATCGCCGTTATCGCGGATGGTGAGTGTCGCGATTTTCTCTTCGTATCGCAGGGAGAACCTGATCTCAGACGCATTGCTATGGCGAAGAACGTTCGCTATTCCCTCACGTGCAATCGCCATCAGCTCGTGGCGCACGGCGATTGAAAATTTCCTGTTGGTGCCTACCGTCGACGTTCTGATGGGCAGATGGCTTCCGTTCAGCATGGAGACGGTAGACCTCCGCAGTTGCGCCAGCAGATCCTCCGTTCCATGCGCCGGGTGCAGCGAGACAATGCGGTCACTTGCTTCATTGTGCGTCTCTGCCGTCATCGAACAGGCAGCATCAAGCTTTTCCATCAGCTTCTCTGGAATATTCGCTTGCCCCTGCATGCTCTTTCGCATGCTCTGCAAATGAAAACTTACGCCGGCAAAGCTTTGCGCCAGGGTATCGTGCATCTCCACCGCCAAACGCTCGCGTTCCTGCGAAACGACCTGCACCCGCCATCGTTCCGCCTTCAGATACACCACGATTGCCGTCACCACCATCAGCAGCCCGATCACTATCAGGAAGTACAACCGGGGACCGCTATTCCACGGTGGCCCGGAGAGCAGTTCGATGTCCACGGCACTGCGCGAATGGATCAGGAACGAAGAACCTTTCAGCTGGTTCTCTTGAGGATTTGTGCAAACACCTCGGACCTTCAGCAAGCTGCCGATCTTCCATTCGCCAGGCAGCCGCGTGTTCAATCCCTGCGGCACGATCACGCGAAAATCCTGAGAGGAATCCTGCAGGTCGAGAATGTAGTTGCCGTCCTCACTGACCGAACGGCTGGACAGATTCCCGCGCACCTCAACCAACGATCCTTCGAACGCCCCGCTCGCCGCTTGTGTCGACGTAATCGAAATGGGCTGCATCGGCGTGCGGTCCCAAAGCACCCGCACCTGGTCAGCATGGAAGGTGGCTTCATCGTGTTTCTGCACGAACCCTGTCACTTCGACCTGGTCCCCTACATTCAGCGAAACCGCTTTCCGAGGCTGAATGGAAAGACCCCCGGTCGCGTCAAGAATATAGAGCGGCTCGTAGAGCGTAACCACCCCACGCATCCGTACCTCTTCGCCTTCCGGTTCAATTTTGAGGGATTGAATGGACCTGAGGGGAGGAGCGTTGCTCTGGTCCTCACGCAATGCAAGAACCTGGCGGCGGAGGATCGAGCGCTCAACCGTGGCGCTATCCCCGTAATAGGACTCCACCATCCGGGCGAAGTCCTGCTCACGAGATGGATAGGTCGGAGCCTGCACCTGCTTCACATGTCGAAGCATCGATTGCAGATCTGACTGAGTCGCCGCGTCAACAGCGAAATTCTTCCATATCGCGCCCGTATCGAGAGATCGGATCCCAACTCTTCCATTTTCCCAGCAAGGCTCCTGGTGAAGCGCCGACCACACTTCCGTCCCTCGCTGCAGGTTCTGCAGATGGGCTGCGATCGTGCATCCGACCGCCACGATATCCAGGTGATACCAGACGCCGGAATGGATCCCGCCTTCGACTGCCGCGGGCTCCACGGCGATCCAATCGTCGTTTGCCGTTCCAAGAATCAGAGCGCCGTCACGCGACTGGATTCCCGCGTAGTAGCCGCGGTAGGAGTTAATCCCCACGCTCGTATTGCTGACCCGCGCGAGCAATCCGATGTCGCCCCAACCCAGCATCTGGACATCGGCATGAATCTGGTAGTCGCGCCACTGCTCATTGCCGGCAACCAGTTTCGCACCGCGCTCATCGGAGCGATTGATCACCCCATGCTCCCGGAATGACCATGTGCCTCCGAAGGCCTGCCACCCATCTGCATCCTGCGACGCAAAATGATCGCGAAACGGCAAGCGCGCGTTGGATCGAGAGAACCAGAAGCGCGATGCGGCGACGACCGCAAACACCGCCAGCAGGGATAGCAACCCAGCCAGCCAAAGGCGCTTCACCATGGCGGGCTCCGGTGCATCAGAAGCATCCGTTGAACGGGCTCAGAGTCTATGTTCTCCGCCGTCACCAGCACCGGGTCAAAGGTCACCTCCTGCACGGGGTGCCGGCCGGCCCGGTCGTCCGCGATGTCATCAATGGCCTTGGCGCCCATGCGTCTGTTCTGTTGCACAACAATGGAGTCCACCACGCCGGAATGCAGTAAGAGCAAAAGGTCGATGCTTTGATCGCACACAATCACTCGCACATGTCCTTTCGCCCCTGCGGCAGATACCGCGGCAGCAGCGGTCATGCCTTCCCCTGCGTCCAGAGCAACGATGGCTTTCAGGCGCGGATTCTCCACGATCATTTTGCGGACGGTATCGTCCTGACTGCCTCCACGGGGAGCGCGCAACAACTTAGCCATCACGTGGATATTGGGCGCCACCGCGCGCAGTGACGACTCCACTGCATTCGAGCGGTCCAGGCTTCCCGGCACATCGGGTTCCAGGCCCAACAGCAGAATGTCGCCTTTGCCGACAGTCGCTCGCAGCCGCTCCGCGATAAGTTCCCCCGTCACATGAGAATCTTCCAGCACGTAATAGAGATGGGGATTTGCCGGCAGGGCAATTTTCTCAGAGAGCACCACCACCGGAATGCCCTTAGCCAGCGCCTGATTCATCACGCGATTTTCTCCAAGATACGATCCCGGCATAACAAGTATGCCGTCCGCTCTGGAGTCCAGCGCTTCACGAACAAGCTCGACCTGCTCCTGTACCGTCTGCGATCCGCTAGGCCCACGCCAGTAGGGCTGCAACTGTCGCCGCTCCGCTTCTTCCTCAACACCTACATGCAGCGACAGCCATTGGGCGTCGGCACTAAGCCGTGGAATCACCGCAATCCGATGCAATGTATCCCTGCTCGTGCAGGAAAGCAGCGCGAACAGACCGATGAAGATCGCGCACGCCGTACACCTCGCTGGAAGATGCCACATTAAGGCATGAACGGCGGCCTGGAAGCGGCTTTGCGGTACGGCGCATACCAGTTGTGGCGAGTCGACCATTTTGTTTGATACTTCCCGTTTTGTGGCCCGGTTGGAAGCGAGTCCTGCGTTCGGATGAGCCACATCGCCAGCTCCGACATCAGCATCGCTTTGGCCTGCGAGTGCTCTTCCACGTCGAAAAGGTTCGCCATCTCGAAGGGATCGCTCTTGAGATTGTAGAGCGCACCATATCCCATCATGTCGTACACCAGCTTCCAATCGCCCATCCGGACCATCTTCTGGTTTCCGCTCTGCGTCACCTTGTTCAGCTCATCCCATCCTCCGTCATGGTTTTTATCGCTGGCAATTGACGTGGGAACCTTGTCGCCGGCTTCGTAGTAAAGGCCACCCACACCGACGCCGGCATAGACACTACGGAACTCCTCCTCAGGAAACGCTTCCCCACGAAGCAGCGGCCAAAGGCTGCGGCCCTGAACACCATGCGGAATCTGCGCCCCCATCACTTCACAGAGCGTCGGCATCAGGTCAGCCATGGATGTAAAGGCATCCAGCACTTTGCTGGAAGGACGAATCCCATAACCCCACCAAATCTGTGGAGTGTGGGTCAGGTCTTCATACAGTCCTACACCCTTTCGCGCCAGCCCATAGTCCATCAGGTAGTCGCCATGGTCCGATGTGAACAACATCACCGTCTTCTCCGTCAGGCCGCGTTGCGCCACATGATCGACGAGCCGCTTGATCTGATCGTCCAGCATCCGCAACGCACCCAGATAGTTCGAGACATAGCGTCGCCAATTTTTCTCCGTCTCGGGGAAGTTGTCCTGCTGCAACCGGTACTCCCACTGCGCCCGGTATCCCATGTGCTGCAGCGCCTCCGGTCCAGCCGCACGTACCGGCACGGCCTCCGGCGGAAACAGGTTCCAATACTCGGCCGGCGCCTGCTCCGGATCATGCGGCTCGGGAAAACTTACCTGCAACAAGAATGGCGAGCCCCCGCTGGCATCGATAAACTCCTTTGCCTGCGACACAATGCGGTAAGGCAACTGTGTCTCCAATGGATACGGACTCGGCTGAGACGCTACGTTGAAGTGCAGGGACTTCAACCATTGCTCAAACCCTTCCGTCTCCGGCGTCGCATCGGGCGCGACGCGGCAGCTGGTATGGTCGCACTCCTTCCAGAAATCGAGGTCCGCGGCCTTCAGGTACGTGTGATTCTTTCCACTCAACCCGGTTCGATACCCTCGGCTCTTCGCAACCTGAAAAAGATCCTTTTCGAAATATGCTTCATGCGCATCCAGGTTCATACGCACATGATGCGCTTCCGGCCAGCGTCCAGTCAGCATGGAAATCCGGCTGGGAACACAGAGCGGAGTCGTGCAGTAATTCTGCCGCAACCCAATGCCGGAGAGCTGCAGGCGGTCCAGAGTGGGGCTCGTATCCAGCGGATACCCGGTGCCCTTGCTCAAACCATAGCGCCTCTGGTCCGCAACGATCAGGATGATGTTAGGCCGGTCAACTGTCTCCACCGGTTCAGCTCTGCTGGCTGTCGACACCAGTGTCATTCCAACTGCCTTCAAAAAGTCTCTACGGTGCATAGGTATCCAAAAGTAGAACGTGGGATGAGCCTCCCGCGATAAACGGCTCCAAAGCCCTCAAATCGTAGAATCCGCGCCACACCCGGTCAATGGTCGCATTCTCACGAGTAGCACTAGTCCATTCGTACTAGTGCTGTTCGTCCTGGTGAAGAACAACTCCGTCCAACTAGTACCTATGGCTCATTGATCCTTACGGGCAGATCGATCTAAACTTCGCATCGGCCATCAAGCCATCGCACAAGCACGTTTCACCCAGGCAGGAGACATCGGAATGAATCGTAGAGAGTTCTTGAAGGCCAGCGCTGCCGCGGCATCCGCTGCAGCAGCATTGCCAGTTTGTTCTGCGGCCGAAATGGCGAGCGCACCACGCCGTCCAAACGTCTTGTATGTCTTCAGTGACCAGCATCGTGCGCAGTCGCTTCCCGGCGAACCGCTCTGCGAAGTCATCGCACCGGTCCTCGATCGCTTTCGCAAAGAGAATATTTCCATGGACCGCTGTATCTCGAACTACCCGTTGTGTGTTCCGCACCGGGCGATCCTCATGAGCGGCCTATATCCATTCCAAAGTAAAGTCACCCAGAACGAAGATTCACTCGAGCCCCACGTGACCGGCCTGGGCGAAGTCTTTCGCAGCAACGGCTACAACACTGGCTATGTCGGGAAATGGCATCTCTACCGCGGCGAGAACTTCTTTGTGCCGCCTGGGCAGTACCGGTTTGGCTTTGACGATTGGCACGCCTGGGCCAATACCAACAAGCATTACGACGGCATCACGTTCGACTCGCAAAGCGGTGAACCCCGTACGATGCCCGGCTATCAGCCCACTCGCATGACGGACCAGGCTCTCGATTTCATCGAGAAGCAGAGAGGCGCAGACAAGCCCTGGTTTCTCACGCTCAGTTGGAATCCTCCACACCCGCCGTACAATCCTCCGCCCGCCGATCGAGCGCCGTACGATCCGAACTCACTTGCGATGCGGCCGAACGTTCGGCTCTCCATTGCAGCCGACAAAATCACCAGGCCTTATCCAGAGTTGCAATCGATGCAGACTCTTCACGAAGCCGCGCAAGGATACTATGGCGCCATCACAGCCATCGACGCGGAATTTGACCGGCTTCTGAAAGCCCTTGAGAAAGGCGGCATGAGCGATAACACGATCGTGATCTACACCTCCGATCATGGCGAGATGATGGGATCGCATGGGCATATGGCCAAGCAGATGCCGCATGAGGAGTCATGCCACGTTCCATTCTTCGTTCGCCTGCCGGGAGCGCAAAAGCGAAGCGCTGCATCGGATGCCCTGTTCGCATCGATAGACATCTACCCTACGCTGTGTGGTCTGGCCGGCATTCCGGCGCCGGCACACTGCAGCGGACGCGATTTCTCCGGCATCATACGCGGCAAGAACAGCCCGCATGCATCGGAGATGGTCTTTCTCATGAATGAACAAGGACCCGACACACGTCAGGAGGTCAACGTTCCGTCCTATCGCGGCGTTCGCACACGTACGCATACCTATGCCATTCAGCACGACGGAAGATGGTGCCTCTACGACAACGTCAAAGACCCTTATCAGATGCACAATCTGGTGAGCGATCCATCCCAGCAGTCGCTTATCCAGGAACTGGAAACGGCGCTCGTCGCATGGAGCAAATCGACCGGCGATCCATTCCCCTATGCCAAAGCGGCCGGGAAATATTCTTCCTATCCCAGCGCTTAGAGCGTACTCCTCAATGGAATACGCTCTAGCGAGCCGATCCCCCGGCTACTGTGATGACCTTCGGGTGATAGATGTCCAGGTTCTTAACCAGACCAGGCACATCCATCGTGTTGCACACATAGGTGAAGGTCACGTTGTCATGAGTTTCGAGCTCCGGATGCTCTTTCGCCGCGTAGCAAAAGACATTTTTGTCCCGCGTGGGACCAGCCTGCATCTCGGGCACACGGTACAACACGTCACCCTCAGTCCAAGGCCCGGTCAGCGACGGTGCGGTTCGCAGGATGATCTTGTCGGAAAAGATGGAAGGGTCGAACATGACCGCTCTCCATTGATGTAGGGCGGGATGATAGCGGATGGAGAGCTCTGTGATTCCACGAGCCATCACTTCCTTCGCTTTAGCCGGATCAAAGCCGTACTTCCAGGTTCCGTCTGCCGCCAGGTATTCGAGATTCGCTGCAGGAGCCTCTAGACCTTTCAAAGGGATGCGCGTCGCGAGTAACGGGCGATTTCCGTGCTCGTACAACGCAAAGAGATAGGCATAGTTGCCCTCAACCACAGTGGATGCGGAAGGGTAGGCTCCAACTCCATCGGCAACCAGCGGACGGATCGTGACATGCCAATCCTGCGGGTCGCGTTCGAGATGAGACACCTGCGCAAGATCGGAACCGCAGGTCTCAAAATCCATGGCCCAGGGTTGAGCTTTCGCCGGATGGCGAATGCAGAGCAGGGTGACCCACAGATCGCCGTTGGCATAGAAGCCATCGAGCGCCCAGTACCAATGCTGAGGATCGGCGGGCGAAAAGTAGCTGATTGCGTTTCCCGTAGCCCCACGCTTGATGGCATACCGCAGGCTCCATTTGCCGTGCTCGCAGGTGGAGATACCGAGTGAATTGTGCACCTGGCGCGGATCATGCCCGGTGACGGAGCGGTCGGGCCCATACAGGGTATCGCCGAAAATCCATACATCGCGGCCATCCGGCAAGGGGATGGAGTATGCCGCGTCGCCGCCTTGCCAGCCCATCGGCTTGCCCGGCTCGAGCGGGAAATCCGCCTTGCACTGTCCGAAACTCGAAGACGCAGAGAGGACGAGCAGGATAAGCGCTGCGACCGCGTGGATAGAAAATCGAATCGCTCGTGTGCGGCACAGGGATCTACTTTGCATCGTCGGCTCCACTTGACTGCTTTGGTTTGCGAACATACGCGAGCATCGTTGCACATTGCTTGCCTACTGAGGGGCCATGGGGGCGGATGGTGAACTCCCCTACTGCTGCCGGAACGATGAAAGTTTCCACGTAGTGCACCAGGAACTGCGCAAACGCTCCTGATGGACTTTCGACGATCGCTTCTTCGCCTTCAACAAGGTTGAGCACGCACACGGTATCGCGGGTGTGATGGGATACGGTGCCGGTGAACCAGTGCCGCCGAGTCTCGATGAACTCCAACTCATGCAGGCCGGTGCGTTCTTCACGCCAGCCTTCACCTTCGGCAACAGCGACAAACTGGTTGATGAGATTCCGCTCAACCCAGTCTGTTGTGCGGTCCCATTGAATGTTCCGCGCGCCATGCTCCAGATGCACAGGCCGCGGCAAGCCGTCGAGACCTGCGCGCCCCCAGTCCCAGAGCTTGAACGTAAAGATGTAGGGAGTCGCAGAGATTTCGAGCACCATGGAACCCTTGCCACTGCAGTGAACCGTGCCCGCCGGTATGAGGAAGTGATCGTGCCTGCGCGCGGGAAATTGATTCACATACTGCTCTGCCGGAAAGTCCGTTTCACCCATTTGAGCAAGGGCAAGATCGGCAAGCATCCGCTCAGGCTCGATACCGGTTTTCAACCCGAGATAGACTTGCGCTTCTTCTTCCGCATCCAGCATGTAGTAGCTTTCGTCCTGGGTGTACTCCATGCCGAAGGTTGCGCGAATATAACTTGTGAGCGGGTGCACCTGAAGCGATAGATTGCCGCCGCCTACGGTATCGAGAAAGTCGAATCGTATCGGGAATTCGGCGCCGAAACGGTGGTATACGCCTTCACCAAGAAGCTCGCGCGGATGCTGCAAAACGACATCGAGCGATGGAATCTCGACGCGGTGTTCTCCAAAGCCAAGCAGCAGGCTGTTTTCTTCCGGCACGCAATCGAAACACCAGGCGTGATTGGGAGCGCCGTCATCCGGAAGGTCGCAAACACGCTCCATCCAGTGCCCGCCCCAGGGACCGGGATCGAAGAACGGCACAACTCGAAAGGGCTGCGTCGTCGCTTTCTGCAATCCTCGCCGGAAGGCCTCCCCGGAGATCAGCTTGGGCTGTCCCAGGAGGTTGGTATCCAACAGAAAGTCGACTTCCTTCAACAAGCGCGCCTTGGTTCGATCGGCAGCACGCCAATCCAGAAAGAACGCTCGTTTGTATTTCAACGACGGCCGTTCCTCAAAATTCGACAGGCCGAGGTTGGCGATCTCCTGCCTCCGTTGTCGGAGCTGAAGCTCCCACCGCGCCATGTCTGCATAGACAAGCAAGGAAGGCTCAGAGCACATCAGCGTAGCGCCTGTGCCAAGGACGACGGCATGATCGCATGCGGCAATCTGCGCAGTCATTTGCCGCAGCTTATCGGCATCGAAGAACTCACTAAGCTGCGTCTGACTCATGTGGCCGAAGACTGGATCGTCGCCCAGGAGACCGCCGAAGGCAGCTTCGATCTTTGATTCTTCCAGCAATGCGTCTTCTGCGAGAAATACATGCCGCTCGGGCATGAATGCGGCGAGCGCGTGTTGAATCTCCTGGACGAAAACGCCGGGGTAGCACTCGATGCAGAGCACAGGGGCGTGATGCTTCTCAAGCTCGGCCAGGATCGCCTGCCAGCCCAGCAGGCATTCGGAGGAACTGCCCGTCTCGACGAAAGGAAACTTATCGTACATTCAACGCACCTTCCTGGAAGAGGGTCGGAACCCCCAGCGCCGCGGCCTTATTGCCAAGCGCAGCGGCGACAATCGGCCTGTTCCACCGGGTCCAGGTGTAACGCTCGACGTAGCTCTTGATGAACGGGAGAATGCGGTCTCCCGATTGCATGACCCCGCCCCCGAAAACGATGAGATCGGGATCGAATGTGTGAACGGCGGCGACCGTCATCATCGCCCAGACCGTAAGGCAGTGTTCAAAGATCTCAGTGGCGACGCGGTCGCCTGCGGCGCTTTGCTCAAACAGCGACTTGAAATTCAGCGGCTGGTCAGCAAGGAAACTCTCCGCGAAGCCAGGCCATTCACAACAGATTCCTGGCAGCGCCCAACCGCCGGCCTCCGCTTCCGCGCAACCAATGCCACCGCATGTGCAGGGACGGCCTCCTTCGCGTACCGGAACATGCCCACCCAGCACGCCGGCCTGACCGCGAGTACCGACAAATGGTTGGCCGCCCATCGCCACGACACCGCCGATCCCCGTTCCGAGCGTGAACATGACGACGTCGTTGGCACCCTGCGCCGCTCCCGCGTACATCTCTCCGCGCAACGCAAGACGTGCATCGTTCTCGATCCGTGCAGGTATACCGAATGCGTTCTGCGCCCAGGCGTTGAAATCGAACTCTGGAGCATCTTCATACTTGCCATTGGTGGAGATCACGCGATTGCTGCGGAAGTCGGCCAATCCAGCAAACCCAATGCCCAGGCCGGAAACCGGCTCGGCCGACACACGCGCAACGCGCTGCAGGCAGTCGCGGATCGCCGGTTCAACCGCCGCAAAGCTTGAACTCTCCGCGAACGAGAGATGTTCTTCCGCCACGACGGACTTGCCGTGGATCAGGCTGCAGGTGGCATGCGAGCCACCAAGGTCAAGGCCAAGCAGGGTCATAAGCGTGGGCTGTCACTCCGACTCGAACTATAAGCGGCAAGGACCCTCTCAGTCCAGAGTAAAAGTGCGTTATTGCACAAAACGAACATGTATGACGCGATTGAGCAAGCCCCACGAAATGCCCACGAAAATGAAACAATTGGCTCGTATATCCGGTATTTTGGAGATTTTTCCACGCACAGTGACGCCCGCAATTGCTCTCGGAAAAAGTCGTTTTAGTACCAAAACGAAAGTTTTCGCTTGACGGACGTGCTGCCGCTTTCATAGGATTTCGCGGAAGCTTGAGACGTCATTTTCAGCGATAGTTTTGGAGGTACGTGATGCGAAGTGCAGCACTTTGGGCGGGGCGCCGGATTTCTTCCCTCTTTCTCGCAGGTTTGTTTTGCCTGCCGATGTTTTTCGGTTCGCCTGCGAACGCACAATTCGACACTGGCACAGTCAGCGGCACCACGTTGGACAATTCAGGAGCCCTCATCCCGAACGCCACCGTGACTGTGACCAACGACGGCACGCACGCCTCCGTGAGCGTCGCAACGAACGGCGGGGGCGCGTTCAGTGCTCCCGGGTTGCCGCAGGGAACCTATACGGTGACAGCGACGGCCGCCGGCTTTGGAACCTCGACGAGCCGCGGCCTCGTGCTCAATGTCGGCGCCGCGGTCCGTGTCACGCTGAAGCTTTCGCCCGCGGCGAACACCGAGACCGTCACGGTGAATGGCACGACCACAAGCGTGAACACAGAGAACACCGTCGCGGGACAGACCTTCAATTCCACGCAGGTGGAAAACCTCCCGGTCAACGGGCGTGACGTTGCCGCCTTCCTGGAGATCTCGCCTGGCTCCGTCGGTTCCGCCCCGGAATTTCAGGGAAGCGTGAACGGGCTCGAGAATATCTTCAGCGGCCTGAACATCACGGTGGATGGACAAAGCGCCGTGCGCGGAGACATCACCGGCTTCCTGAACACTGAAGGCCAGGAACAACCGCACATCACCCGCTCCAGCATTGACAGCATCCAGGAGATCAACTTCTCCAATAACGGGTACACCGCGGAAACCGGCCACTCGCTTGGTCCGCAGATGAACATCGTCACCAAAGGCGGCACCAATGCGGTCCACGGAACGGCGTTTGAATTCCTGCGCAATGATGCTCTGGACGCACATGACTACTTTCAAAAGGGCCCCAACCAGCCACTGAAACTGAATCAGTTTGGCGGAAACTTGTCTGGCCCCATCGTCAAGGACAAGCTGTTTTTCTTTGTGAACTATGAGGGAACTCGCCAACATGTGACGACGTTGAGCCCGCTCACACACACGTTGAGCGCCTATGTTCGTTCGAAGTTTGTACCCGCCATGCAGCCGGTTCTGCAGCAGCTCGCGCCCTTACCGGCAGGCTGCCAGGTAATACCCACCCCCGCAAGCTGCGCCTATCCGGGGTCTCCCACGGACGCAGGCGGAGCTCAGTTTGTGCTGCTGCCCTCGTCATTCCCCAGCATCCTGAGGGAGGACACCGGCTCGATACGGCTGGACTACAACATCTCCGGCAACGACCGTCTGATGCTGCGTTACAACATCAACGACTCGGACACCAACTACACCTACGGTCCGAACACCGGACAGCTCAGCCCGCAAGCCCTGCGCACGCAGTTGGCGAAACTGGATGAGACACACGTCTTCAATCCGAAACTGCTGAATCAGGCGGGCTTTGGGTACACTCGCTTCTATTCCAACACCGCGTCCAACACTCCGAAGCCGTACTACATCATTGCAGGCTTCTTTACGGACCTTTCTTCCCTGCCTGGAGCGAATTCTTTCAATCAATCGAATGCCTACAGCACCTATGAGTTCTCCGACAATCTGACGAAAACCTTTCCCACCAGCGAGCTCAAGTTTGGCGCCCAGATTCGCGCCAATCGCCAGGTTCAGGCGCTCTCACCTGAGCAGAGCTACCAGTTCGCCAGCGTCAGCGACCTGGAAAACGACGCACCGTTCGTTCTGCAGAAGATCGGTTACAACGGATCGCTTGGCCTGCACAACGCCGAATACGACTTCTACGGTCAATTCAACTGGCACATCACCCGCCGCCTGGTCGCCAACCTGGGCGTGCGTTACGACTACAACACCGCCTGGAATGAAGCGCACAATCACGCCCCGAACTTTAACGCCGCCACGCAGACCATTTCCTCCGGAACGCAGGCGCCTTATACCGCGCCGAAAGGCGATATCGCCCCGCGTATCGGGCTTTCTTACGATCCGTTCGGACAAGGCAAGACGGTATTCCACGCCTACGCCGGCATGTTCTATCTCCCCATGTGGCTGAGCTTCAATCTCGCATCGAACGATCCCACCTACGCGAGCTACAGCGTCAACCTCTTCCAGGCGAACTTTGCCTTCCCCTCACAGAACCTGGCGCTGCCGGCGGGAAGCCAGACGGTATACCAGTTCCCCACCACTCCGAAAGATCTGAATGCGTTGAACTGGCTTGTTGGCGTTGAGCAGCAGCTTCCCGCGCGGATCGTCGCGGTAGTGAACTACAGCGCGAACCGTGTGAATCATCAGCAGGCTGGTGTGAACTTTGCAGCGTTGAACAACAATCCCGCCAACCCCAACCCGAACATCGGAACTCGCCCTCATAGCGGCTTCAGCGACGAGAACTATCTCGGCGATATCCTGGGCTCCAACTATCAATCGTTGCAGTTCCAGTTGCGCCGCAACTACCACCACCTCGATACGGAAATGAACTACACGTGGTCGCACGAAATCGACGACATGGTGAATGTGTTCGCCGGTTATCAGAACCCGTACATTCCCCGCGCGGATCGTTCGTCCGGCGATATCGACGTCCGCAACAACTTCAGCGGAAGCATTGTGTATGACCTCGGAGACCTGAAAAACCGTTCGCGGTGGGAGCGCTTGCTGGGCGGCGGCTGGCAGTTCGCCAGCATCTTCCAGGCCCGCGGCGGATTGCCCGAGAACATCACCCTGGTAAGCGGCTTCTTTGGCAATCCGGTTCGCCCGAATTACGTTTCCGGCCAGAGCCTCTATGTGAACAACCCGACCTTCCTGGCTCCGAACGGTTCGTACAATCGAAATGCGTTCGCGATTCCGACCGGCTACGATGGGACCTTCGGTGTTCATACCGGCAATGTGGGCCGGAATGCTTTACGCGGCCCCGGCTTCTTCCAGTGGGACTTCTCAACGATGAAGAACTTTGCAGTCACGGAGAAGGTGAAGTTCCAGCTCCGAGCCGATCTGTTCAACATCATCAACCATCCCAATTACTCCAACCCTGACGGCGGAATTTGCCAATCTCTCAATTTCGGCGGAGCGGGACAAACCGCTACGTGTAACGCAAATCCCTACTTCGGGCAGACCAGCTCCACGGTCGCGAACCAGACCGGCAATGGGCAGATCGGAAACGGTACGGCTCGACAGGCTCAGTTCTCCGCGAAGCTGCTGTTCTAGATGATTGCGAAGCTGTTGTTCTAGATAACGAAGGGACCGATGATGCAGAACACTTCCGGTGGTTTGCTCCTGTTGCTGGTGGCCGGAGTGATGAACGCGAGCTTCGCCGTTCCGATGAAGCGCACTCGCGGCTGGTCCTGGGAGAACACATGGGTCGCGTGGAGCGTGTTCGCGCTCCTCGCGCTACCTATGGTCCTGGCTTTCAGTCTGGTTCCGGACTATTGGTCGCTGCTGCTGAGTGCGGAGCACATCGTTGTCCTGGTCGCCGTTTGCGGCGCGGCATGGGGTGTGGCACAGGTGCTGTTCGGCCTTGCGTTGGAGAAGATTGGTATCGCGCTTACCTTCTCCATCGTGCTCGGCCTGTCGGCGGCGATGGGCAGCATCATCCCCCTTCTCCGTTTCCATCGTGACGAGCTTTTCACGCACGCAGGCCTTGTCTCGATCGCCGGCATTGTGCTGGTCCTGATTGGTGTCGCGGTGTGCGCAGTCGCTGGCAGGATGCGCGACCGCGGGCGTACGGGCGGACAATCGTCGCCGGGGTTCGGCCCGGGTCTGCTGATGGCTATAGCGAGCGGTATCTGTGCGTCGATGATGAATGTTGGTTTCGCGTTCGGTGGGCCACTTTCGGATGCGGCTGCCATGCGAGGAACAGGCTCACTCTGGCTGAGCGATGCGATATGGGCGCCGATGCTCGTAGGCGGCGCCATACCCAACGTGCTCTACTGCCTCTTTCTGTTACGGAAGAACAGGACCGCCGGGCAGTTCGCTGCAAACACCGGCAGAAATCTGACACTCGCATTTACCATGGCCGTGCTTTGGTTCGGCAGCAGCATCTTGTACGGAGTTTCGACGATATACCTCGGTACTTTAGGGAAGGTAGTCGGTTGGCCGCTCTTTATGTCGCTGATCGTTATCCTCGCTGGCGTGCTGGGCGTCATCACGGGTGAGTGGAAAGGCAGCGATCCCCGCGCGCTTCGCGTACAAGGTATTGCGACAGTCATTCTGATTTGCGCGGTCATTGTTTTGTCGCGCGCTACGCTATGAAATCGTACTTCTGCAGAATCGGTCAGGTTTCGCTTCTTGCCCTGGCATTCACCGCGGCCTCCACGGCACAACAGCCGGGTAGTAGCGGGAGCACGCAAGCGCACACGTCCACAGTTGAACTTCACACGTTCGTCAGCAATGCGCTTCAGCGAACGATGCCCTATGAGGTGGTGCTTCCTGTTGGATATGCATCCTCGCAGCAGCGCTATCCCGTGCT
Organism: Acidobacteriaceae bacterium; assembly: GCA_036498835.1. GTDB lineage: Bacteria > Acidobacteriota > Terriglobia > Terriglobales > Acidobacteriaceae > Granulicella. The sequence goes on from DASYEV010000156.1 coordinate 15,185, forward strand.
CTACCTGCTGCACGGCTGGCACGGGGATGAGACCAATTACATCAAGCTTACGCAGTTGGTCAACGTCGCCTCCGCCTATCCCATCATTGTGGTCATGCCTCGCGGCAACGACTCCTGGTATGTCAATTCGGCCGCAACTCCAACGGACCACTATGCGGACTACATTTTCAGCGACGTTGTGAGCGAAGTCGACAAACAGTTCCGAACCGTTGCCTCCCCGCAGAGCCGCGCGATTGCCGGGCTTTCGATGGGTGGGTACGGAGCGCTCCTGCTCTCCTTGCAGCATCCGGGCGCATACCGTTTCGTTGGGAGCCTGAGCGGAGCCTTTGCCGGCCCGACTGGAATTGAAAAGGTGATGCCCGCGTTGAAGCCCAGCACGGATGCGGCGTTCGGAGCCTCCGACAGCGACTCCCGGAAGAAGAACGACCTCGACATCCTCATCGCTGCCGACGATCCGGCAAGCCAGCCCTATCTGTTTCTTGCCTGTGGCACCCGTGACCCGCTGCTGGCCTCCGACCGCCACGTCGTCGAGGAGCTTTCCGAACGCAACTTTGCGTATGAGTATCACGAGATGCCGGGAGCACACACCTGGACGTTTTGGAACAGTCAACTGGAACCTATGTTCGCTGCTCTGGCGCGCGAGATGCACGTGACGCGGGTCGCGCCCGATCCATCTGTCTCGCCATTGCCGGCAACATCCACTCCCTGAGGAAGCATGCACAACTTTCTGAATGATCGCTCCATGGCCCGTCGAACCTTCCTCAAGCTGACAGGGGCAGCGACCGCCGTCGCCGCCAGCCCTGCCAATGGGGCCTTTGGCCTCGCGCCGCCCCTGCCCTCGACCCCGTCGCCGTCCGATCTGGCGAGCGTTCCCATGAAGTTTGCTTTCACCGATCTCTTCCAAATGCCGGTCTTCGCCAACGAGTGGGGTTATGGGCAAGCCTCCAAGTCGGTCACGGGCGTCACCGGGATCACCTTCCCTCCGTTCGCATGCTGTGGCGTTCCGGAGGTCACGTGGAGCCCAGGCTTGCTCACCACGTGCGAAATCTCGATCAATGGACAACTGCTCTCCATCGCGCCGCAGAGTCCCGTCACCTATCGATGGCTTCCACAGCGGGTCGACCGCGAGCAGGTCTATCGAGGGACACGCATCCGCACTCGCACCTTTATGCCGGTGAAACAGCGCGCGATCGCGGAACACATCGAACTCACCAACGTCTCGCCTGCACGTCAGAAGCTCGCCATCACCTTCGATCTGCGCGCCGCGGTCACCAAGAAGACAACATCGTGGATGGCAGGCTGCCCTGGAGAGGGAGGCAATACGCAATCCTGGAATGCCGAAGGTGGATACCTCGTCTTCAGCGCGGCGCATTCCAAAGCTTTCAGCGTGCAGGGAGTCGCACCGCGAGCGCAGGGGCTCGCGGGCGGCCACCTTCTCACCTACGAGGTGCAACTTGCGCCCGGCGAAACTCGCGTCTTTCGTTATGCCAATGCACTCGCCGACACGGATGCGGAGGCGGTTGCAAGCTATCGCAAACTTCAGGGGAGTTTCGACGAAGCAGAGACGGCAAACGAGGCCTTCTACGAAGGCATGCTGCGCGCGGTCTTTACGCCGGGCAACTCGTATTTCTCAGGGCACCTGCCCACGCTTCATACGGACGATGAAGCTCTCTGGATGCTCTATACCAATGGCATCAAGAACCTCCTGAGCGCACGGCGCTGCTCGCCGGATTCGAAGTACGGGCCCACCTATCTCACCTTAGGCGGTCACACTTTACCGACGCTCTCGTTTCCGTGGGATACGTCCCTGACAGGACTCAGCCTTGCCCTGCTTGATCCCATCCCGCTTCGCAACCTGGTTGAAGTGTGGTTCCTGCAGCCCATGGATGAGCATCTGGCGACCGACTATGTGAGCGGCACTGGTGTCGGCCCGTGGTATGCCGTGAACGACACGGCCATCGTAAGCTGTGCTCGCGACTATCTCCGCGTCACAGGCGATTTCTCATGGCTGGATAAGAAGGTCGGCGACAAGACGGTTCTCACCCATCTCGCGGATCATGCCAGCCACTGGGAGACCCTGCGGAAAAACGGAAGCGGGCTGGCCGACTACGGCAATATCGAAAATCTGCTCGAGGTCGTAAGCACCTACATTCATGAAGTCGCAGGCATGAATGCCGGTAATGTCGGTAGCATGCGCTTCATCGCGGAACTACTGGATAGGGGCGGAGAAAGTGCGCGCGCCAAGGAACTGCGAACGAAAAGCGACGAACTCGCCAGGCACATCAACAAGCTGTTGTATGTGGAAGGCAAAGGCTGGTGGCGTGCGCGGCAACCGGATGGAAGCTTCAACGAGGTCCGCCATTGCTATGATTTCCTCGCCATTGCACAGGCTATGTTGCCCGACCTCTCACCCACACAAAAGGCAGAGATGGTGCGGTTCTTCGAAACCGAACTCCGAAGCCAGACATGGATGCGGGCTCTCTCCGCTGGCGACCCGGATGTCACCTGGAACATTCGCCCCGACCATAGCGCGATCGGAGCGTATGCCTCGTGGCCTCCGATGTCCGCGAAGGCGCTCTACCGGTTGGGTGCTCACTCTGGAACGACGGCGGGCTGGCTGCGGGAAGTCGCGAAGGCCGGGAACCAGGGGCCGATAGGTCAGGCCCACTTCGTCGAGGACGTATGGCGTCCGATGAATGGCGGCGCGTTCAAATGCCCCAACGATCCTCCCTACATCAACGAGTGGTGCTGCATCGCGGGAGGCGCCTTCGCAGACATGGTCATCGATACCCTGTTCGGCGTCGATGCCGGTTTGAATGAGATTCACGCGCACGCGAACCTGGATGGGTTCGATCTACGCGCCGAGCTGCGAGGTCTGCGCTACCACGACAAGCACTTCACCGTTTCCGGCCGCGGCATTCGAGAGTCGTAGCCAGCCGCATCCAGCGCGTTGAAGTACGTGGATTGAAGTCTATTATTCTGCAAGAACCCCAAGTTCTTGAAAAAGGAGATCCCATCATCGTGACCAGGCCCAAGAGGGGCTTGCTGAAGGATAAGCCTGAGGCGGTATCCCACAGCAAGCAGGAGGCTCGTTACCAGGCCATCCTGCGTGCCGTGCACACAACCGGATCCGTAACGGTGGAATTCCTCAGCGAACAACTGCAGGTCACGGTGGTGACGATTCGGCGCGATCTGGATGCGTTGGAGCGAAAAGGTCTCCTCCATCGGACGCACGGCGGCGCTGTCCCGATCCAGCCACTCTTCTACGAGCCTTTTCGGCGCGAACGTTCGTTCATGATGCAGGTCGAACGCCTTGCTGACGAAAAACGGCGTATCGGCTACGCCGCAGCGGCTCTGATCAAGCCGGACGAAACCATCTGTGTGACACCCGGCACCACGGCAGCCGCCGTTGTGCGGGCGCTTCCTCTGAACTACAACCTCACCGTGGTGACAAGCACGGCCAACGTCGTGATGGAACTTTCGAAACGGAAAGACATCAAGGTGTTCGTGACAGGCGGGACGTTGCACGGCGAATGGTTTTCCCTCGTCGGTCCCCACGCTGTTCGCAGCCTGGAGAACATCACGATCCATAGGTTCTTCGTGGGAGCGGATGGCCTTGACGCAGAGTGGGGCGCAACATCCTTCGATCAGGACGAGGCTGAACTGTTGCGGGCTATGGCAGAGCACGCACGCTGCCGTATTGCGGTCGTGGATCACACGAAGCTGGGAACCGCCGGCAACTGGCGAATCTGCAAGACCGAAGAGCTGCATACCGTCGTAACGGATACCGGCGCGGATGACGCCGCTCTCCAAAGGTTTTCAAGCATGGGCATTGAGGTTATTCGAGCTTAGGGCATTTCGTGAGCCAGCACAGCCCAAAACGTGTGCATGAGATTCGTTGCCACCCCGAGCAAGACGAAGTGGGCATAGTTTCGAGCGCCAACGGCGCGCCCCATACCAGCCCAGGGCGAAGCCCTGGGTAGATGTCGGGAAAAGGAAAGAGGGCTGAAAGCCCGACCTATAGTGCCGCCATGATAGGTCGGGCCTTCAGCCCTCAATCTCTTCTATCCACTAAACCTGGGGCTTCGCCCCAGGCTGGTATAGAACGCGCCTTCAGCGCTGTGCGTTCCAAGTGAAACTGTCTTACTTCGCTCGCTGGTGCCACTTGTCCGTGAGTTCCTTGTCGGCAAGTGCCTTGATCAAAACACCACCGACAACGCTGCGGGCCTGGAAGCCCTGTTGCTT
>DASYEV010000157.1:0-18545 GCA_036498835.1 Acidobacteriaceae bacterium
CCAAAAACTCAGGAGAATTGAGCTCTCATGATGTCGATGCCGTCTGTCATAAAGCAATGACCAATTGGTGCCATGACGGGTAACCAGTCAGCGATCAAAACAAGCAAAAACAACAGCAAAACTGCGGCTTCGCCATGAAGCAGCGTCGCCACGGGGGCCCGGTGAGACAGATGTGGTGAACGAAAAAACCCAGGGTCCGCAGGGAAGTTGCGGCGGCCGATAAATTTTTCTTTGGACTGGTGATGAGCCCCGGCTTCAAACCTTTCCCGCAGTGGTCAGGCAACGGGCGTTAAACTAGAACGTGATGCCCGCCCGCCGCGCCAAATCGAAGCCTCAGCCGATGGACGGCGACCTGACCATGCGCCAGGCCGTTGCCGCCCGCCTGCAGGGCAAGTTCGCCGGCGAAGTGAGCTGGAGATTCGGACATGCGTCGTTCGAGACGGCGAGCGGTAAGGTCTTTTGTTTCATCACGCGCGAAGGCTGTCTCGCGATGAAACTCCCGGCCGGGCGAATCGCATCGCTTCTGGAAGCGGGCGATACCCAACCATTGCGTATGGGCCAGCGCATCATGCGCGAATGGGCGGTCATCCAGGATTCTGAATCCGCCGCCAGCCTGAAGCTTTTGAAGGAAGCCCAGGCCTATGTGGAGTCTCTGCCCCAGGAAATTCGCAAGCGAAAGCCGGCGGCGAAAAAGACCGCCAGGAAAACCGCTGGCATCACGCAAGCCGCGGGCGCGCGTCAAGCTGCAAGAAGGAAGTCATAGATGAGTGGAGCCGTTCGAACCGGACCGATGGACAAGCAGTGGGATGCCACCGCCACCCGTGCCGCAACCGCGGAGGCGCGCGTCCCCGCCGAGTTCCACATCGGCGGCGTACGTATCGCACCCGCGACGGTGCTTGCACCCATGGCCGGTGTGACTGACACGGTCTTCCGCCGCTTCATCAAGAACGCTTCCATGTATGCGCCGGAAGCGGCCGGTGACGTCGACACGGCGACGTCCAATGAAGTCTCAGGCTGTGGGCTCATTATGACCGAGTTCACCTCGGCCGACGGCCTGACCCGTATGCGCGAAACCAAGCGCAAACGCTACCTGACCTACTACGACGATGAGCACCCGATCTCCGCGCAGCTTTTCGGCTCCAAGCCTGAATCGCTCGCCGATAGCGCACAGATTTGCCAGGACGCGGGCTTCGACATCGTCGACCTCAACCTCGGCTGCCCGGCCAAGCGTGTGGTGGCCTGCAACGGAGGCTCCGGCCTGCTGCGCGACCTGCCGCTGATCCGCACCATCTTCGAGCGGGTGCGTGCCGCAGTCACGATTCCCTTTACCGTGAAGTTCCGCCTGGGCTGGAATGACTCGAACATCGTCTGCGTGGAACTTGCACGCATTGCCGAAGACTGCGGCTTGAATGCCGTCGCTCTCCACGCCCGCACACGGGAACAGGGCTACTCCGGCGACGCGCGCTGGGAATGGATCGGCGCCATCAAGGATGCGGTGACGATTCCCGTCATCGGCAACGGCGACATCCGCACCCCCGAAGACGCTGCGGCCATGGTGGAAGCGACGGGCTGCGATGCGGTGATGATCGGCCGGGCCGCGCCTGCGAACCCGTGGATCTTTCGCCAGATTGCGCAATACACAGCAAGCAAGCTCGCGACGGGCATCGGCACCTACGACAAGCCGACCGACATGGACCGCTATCGCATGATCCGCGACTACTTCGAGCGCCTGATGCATGAAGTCGCCGAGCATCCTGAAATCAGCGGCCCTGCCGAGACCGACGAAGAAAAGCGCCTGAAGCGCGATCACGAAAGCGCGCAACGCGAAGCCATCGGCAAGATGAAGCAGTTTGCAAGCTGGTTCACACACGGCGTGCCTGGTGGCGGAACACTACGCCGCGAAATTTTCGAAGCCAAGCGCGGCGCGCAGGTGATGGATCGCGTGGAAGCGTTCTTCACGGCAAAACATGAAGCGCAGGCGGACGACGCCGACAACATGGAAGAGCAGCTTGTCGCGATGGGCGCTGACTGCGACTAGCTGGAACTACGCTTTCCCGACTTCTATAACATTGTCATCTCGGCCGGAGCGTGTGGCGGTTCCTCTCAAGGTGTGAGGTGAAATGAGGGTGCGCAAGCCGTTTTCCTCCGAAGAAAACGGCCTCCACTGATTTTGAAAAGGCGAAGTATGAGAGGAGTGGCCAGCGTAGTGGAGAGACCTGCTTCTGCGCCTGCCCGTGCTGGTTCAGCAAAAGCACGCCCTCAGAGGCCTAAGCCTACTTCTCGTCGGCCATTGATATTCGAAAGGCCACAGGATTAGCGAAACTGCTTTAGGATGGGCGCTGCAGGTTTCGCTGAGGTTCCTGCGCGCCCAGAATGACGCCTGATCTTTCACCTGCAACCACCAACGACAGTGCCGCCGTTCTGCTACGCCGTATTGGCTGGCGTACTCTGCCGCTCCTGCTGCTGCTGTACTTCATCGCCTATCTCGACCGCGTCAACATTGGCTTTGCGGCCAATCGCATGCAGCACGATCTGGGCTTCAGTGACGCACTGTACGGAACAGGGGCAGGATTCTTCTTCCTCGGCTATCTGGTCGCGCAGGTACCAAGCAATCTGCTGCTTTACCGACTGGGTGCGCGGCGCACCATCGCCGGCCTGATGCTGGTGTGGGGTTCAGTCGCGGCAGGCATGGCATTCGTACACACCCCGACGATGTTTCTGGTGTTGCGCTTCCTGCTGGGCATTGCGGAAGCGGGCTTCTATCCCGGCGTCATCCTGTATCTGACGCTGTGGCTGCCGCGCCGCGTGCGCACCAGCTTTACCGCCTGGTTCGTCTTTGCGATTCCCCTGGCCAGCATTCTGGGTGGACCCGTCTCCTCGTGGATCCTGGAACATGGACGGGTGGGCCGCTTCGCGGACTGGCAGGTGCTCCTGCTCGGTGAAGCAATGCCCGCCGTCGTCATGGGTGTGTTGCTGCCCTGGCTGATGACGGACTCACCCAGCGAAGCACGCTGGTTGAGCGATGAAGACCGTTCCCTGCTGGCAGCGACTCGCGCGGCGGACGAGCCCGCTGTTGTCGTGAGTGAAACCAATGTCAGGAATTACGACATCGGGTTCTTTGCTCATGTGCTGCGGTTTGCGGCGATTTACTTCACCATTCAAGTCGCTCTCTATTCCCAAAGCTTCTGGCTCCCCAAGATTCTGCAGAGCCTGGGTGTCGCGCAGAAGCAGGTCGGTTGGGATATCGCGGTCGTGTACATCCTCACAGCCATTGGCATGCTCGTGTGGGGGCGAATCTCGGATCGCGCCCCAACACGGCGATGGACACTCTCCGTGCCCCTGCTCTTCGGCGCCGTTGGCTATGCCATCACCGCGGTGCCCATCAACAACATGGGCCGGTTAGGCATTGTGTTGATGATCGCGGCCTTTGGATTGGGCGCCGCCGGCGGTTTGGGAGCCACCTCGACATTCTGGGCGCAAGTCACTCTGGGACAACGGGCCAGCGCCATCGCCGGCATGCTGGCGATGATCAATGCGCTCGGCAATCTGGGCGGCTTCGTCGGGCCAACCGTGCTGGGGTATCTGCAGGAACGCACCGGAAGCCATGCGGTGGGTATGCTCACCGCGAGCGCGTTTCTGCTTGTGGGGGTCGCGCTGTTTTATTCAGTGCGAAGCACGATTGACGCGCAAACCGCCTGAGCCGTTTTCCCAATGTTGTCAGTTCGACCGGATCGAAGTGCAGTAGACAACCTGCCCTGCCTCGGGTTCACCACAACCTTTCGATTGGGTCATCCTGAGCGAAGCGAAGGACCCCCGTATTGTGGGATGCGTCGAGGGCAACGGACATTCCTCGTGGAGATGATCGACAGGACTACATTCACCATCGCCACCACGCACAAAATACGGGGGTCCTTCCCCTTCGCCTTTGCTCAGGGTCAGGATGACCCTCATGAAAGATCCGTGCCGAGATGACAGTGCTTATGCACAAAGACCACTCCGAAGAGTGGCCTTCTGTGCTTGAAGCAACGTTACTTCGCGGCAGCTTCGATTTCCTGCCATTCCGCATCGCTGAGCGTAAGCCCGGCAGCCTTCAGGTTCTCTTCGAGGTGTTCCACCGACGATGTACCTGGAATCGGCAGCATCACCGGAGAGCGGTGGAGCAGCCAAGCCAGCGAAAGCTGCGCCACGGTCGCATCGTGCTTTTTCGCAATGTTGTCCAGCACGCCGCCCGGCTGCGCCAGCTTGCCTGCCGCTACCGGGAACCAGGGGATGAAGGCGATGTTGTGCTTTTCGCAGTAGTCCAACACCGCTTCACTCTTGCGATTGCCGAGGTTGTACTCGTTCTGCACGCTGACAATCTCAACCGTCTTGCGTGCCTGCTCAATTTCGGCAACGGACACTTCGCTGAGGCCGATCAGGCCGATCTTGCCCTGTGACTGCAGCTTCTTTGCCGCACCCAGCGACTCCTCCACAGGCACCTTGGGGTCGATACGGTGCAACTGCCACAGCGGGATCTTGTCCAGCTTGAGATGGCGGAGACTCATTTCCACCTGTTGGGTGAGGTATTCCGGACGTCCAACGGGAAGCCAGCGATCAGGACCCTGACGAGTCAAGCCGGCCTTGGTCGCAATCACCGTTCCCTGGCTGTAAGGCGCCAGCGCTTCGCCAATCAGAACTTCGCTGACCACGGGGCCATAGGAATCAGCGGTGTCGATGAAATCGACGCCAAGCTCCACCGCGCGTTGCAGAACCTTCTTGGCTCCTTCCCGATCCGCGGGCTCGCCCCAGATGCCTTTACCGGTAATGCGCATTGCGCCGAAACCGAGGCGATGAATCTCCAACTCGCCGCCCAGCTTAAATGTCTTCGCTACTTCTGCCATAGTTCCTCCGGGCGAAACTTCTATGTACGGTTCGATGCGCCGCGACCCACTGCGGTTCCAGAGTCAGGATGAAACGGTGTTGAAATCAGGAAGCCGCACCGCCACTATGTTTACGCCAGATCACGCGCACGGCCTGCCGCCAGCGTTCATCCAGCGCGAGCAGGTTCCATTCCACGGTGGGCGAGAGGTAGCGCAGGACAACCTCCGTTGCCGGATGGATGTGCAGCGCAGGCGCGACCAGGTACAGCCGCGGCGGCAAGGGCGAAAGCTCGACGCCTCGAAAGTAGCCGTGACGTTGAAACTCTCCAAGACCCGTTGCGGCATCGGCCGTTTGCCGATGATGATGTCGAACCCTGATCCAGTAATCCAGTCCCTGCAGCGCGAAGTGGAGATCGTCGTCCGCTTTGAGCTCGATCACAGCCAATCGACCATCCGCGGTCACGCCCAATAAGTCCAGAAGGCCGCGGTCCCCGGCGCCGACAATAGCGGGCACCTGCGCATAGACGTGATCGGGATCAAGCCGGGGAATCACACGCGAATGACGATCCCCTTCCAGTCTGAAAGACGGATCACTTTCCGAGTCAGGCTCGCGATTGCCGCGGTTGTCTGCGTCGGGGTCGTTGGCGAAGCTGCGCGTGCTCCGGCGGCCGCGATGTGCAGCTTCGCGGGCGAGGCCGCGAGTCAACGGCGCGAGATCCTCACGCAGCATCGACTCCAGCCAACGTTCCGGCGCTGCACGGTACAGCGGATCCTGGGCCGGGTTCACATCGGCCTCCGCTGACGCCTGCGCGCGAAGCCTGGAGTGCGCGGCATGGGGCGTTGCCACTCCGATGCGTCGCGCAGGGGTACGCCCGCGCCTGCTGAAATCCGGCTGTGCAACAAACGCCCGGCGGCGTTGGAACAGGTCCGCGACCAGTTCGCGAAGACTGCGACGGCTGGCTTCCGTAAGCGGCGTTTCGTTTGGCCCGGTGCCCACCGTGATCTCGACCGTCTGCAGGAAGCTATTGGCCGCAGCGCGGGCCCGGGCACGTGCGAACTCAAGGCCATGCAACAGAAACGCCATCTCGGAAGCGCTGCGCAGACGTTGTTCGACGCGATCGTATTCGCCTGTAGGCACAAGCTCCATCACCTGGGCGATCGCGCCTGTGAACCGTTCGCGAGCCACCGCTTCGTCGGGATGATGCACCAGCCGCGTGCGCAGGTTCCCTGTGTCTGCCGCGTCCCGTCTTGTGAGCTCTTCCGTCTTTTCTTCGAGCTCGTACAGCTCCCACTGCGCCGCCTTGGAATTCATCCACGCCAGCCGCGACAAAGTCAGCATGGCGGCGCCACGTGGCAGCACAAGCTTCAACCCTTGATACAGGCGTCGTCCTCCGGCCTGTTCGCGACAGTGGTGCAGCCAGAGAACGCCCAGCGTGAGAATGCCATCGATCGTCGCCGGGCTTTCGTTTTCATTGACCCCAATCACAGCCCATGCCTGATTGCCGCGCACCAGCGAACCGCGTGTGTACGAAGGGCCAAAGCTGCGTTCCAGATCCATTGCCGTGCGAAACCCCTCGGACTTCCACTCTGGAAACTCGCGTCTAAGGACGCGCTCCAGCAACCGCATGTAGCGCGTGCGAGTGGCGTCTCGAGTCGTCGGTGTCCGCCGGGCGCTTGAGCTGACCAGCTCCATCAGCGTGGGTTTCGTCTGTCCGAAACGCTGTGTGTCCAGTCGAAGAGTGCCATTGCGAGCTGCCGCTGCTGTGATTCGCCGCACCAGATTGCGCTCTTCGTTCCAAAGATGCAGCGTGCAGCGGTTGTATTCGGTGTTCAGTTCATACTTCGACGTACGCAGGTCGAAGAGCACCTTGCCATCTTCAAGCAGCGCCGCCTCCGCATGCGCGGACAGAAATTCGCCAATGGCTGCCGCAATCTCTTCAGGTGTCTGCTCGGAAGAAGCTCGGGGTGGCGGAGACATAGCGGGAAGGTTAGCAGCGGATTGGTGCTCAGTCGAGCGACAGCATGAAATGGAAGCTGGAGATGCGCATGCCTTCCCGGAAATAAAATGCATGGGCTTCTCTGCGGTGCGTGCCGGAATCCAGCGAAAACGTCTCGCACCCGCGCGCACGCGCTTCAGCAATCAGGGCATCGAGCATGGTTTTCCCATGGCCGCGGGAACGCGCGCGTTCCGATGTCACCAGATCATCGACATACATGGTCAGGCCCGTTGCCAGCATGTGCTGCACGCGAAACCCTGCCAGGGTCACGATCTCACTACCGTCTTCGAGAAACGCGAGATGAAACCCTTCGTCCTGTTGCCGCTGCACGCGCGTGACGAACTCCTCCACACTGCTGACGTGTGGGCGGAGTTCATGCATGACGCTGTAGCAGCGCGCAATTTCTTCCGGCGTCGTGGCCAACCGCAGAGACATGGCTACCAACCCTTTGTTTCACGCAACCGCGTGATATGCGCAACATGATGCTTCGAGTGCCACGCATAAAGCTGTGTGGCATGGTCGACGGTCATGGGGCCGCGTTCGTTGTGACGAAAACCACCCGCCCACGCGGCATCGTCCATCGCTCGCAGGAGCGTCACCCACTGCGTATGGACGCCCTCGATGATGTTCAGTGAAGGCTTGATCGGCCCCGTCGCGTCGGCAAGTGTAGCGAACAGCGATTCCTGGTAGCCATGAATCTCCGGCCAGTCTTCCGTAAGCGCGCGCTTCAAACGGTGCAAGGCCGTCGCATGGGAATCGCCGATGTGGTGCACAAGCTGCACCACCATCCATCCACCAGCGCGGTACGGCCTATGGAGTTGCTCGTCGCTGAGGCCCTCAACGGCTTCACGCAAGCGCTGCGGCAAAGCTTCGATCACCTGGATGGCCTCGGTACGATGCTCCGGCGTGATGGGCGACGGCGCGGTGAAAGTGCCAATGGGATAACGTGGGTCGACTGTGCTTTCAGACATGACAACTTCTCCGAGGTGTGGAGTGTTCCAACTGGGTTGGGGCCTGACGCGATTGTAAAACCCTTGCGGATGTACTCTGACAACAAGGGGATTGCCGGTGCGATTTGTGTGTCGAAACCTGCTGGTGAGTGCGGCGATAGCCTTGGGCTGCGCCTCGGCAACGATGCCCCGCGCACTGGCGCAGGCTCCGTTTGTCGGCTTCGACCGCAACAGCTATCCCGGTGACGCGACCATGGCCGCCATGAAAGCGCAGTTTGCCTTCACCGGCTACTGGCTGACCGCGCCTCCAGGGGCAAGCATGAATAGCTGGAAAGGCAAGCGTGCCGTCCTGCGCACTCAGGGCTGGGGTTTCCTGGTGCTCGCCAACGGCCGGCTGGAAGCGCAGATCAAGCGCGCCGCGCGCAGCGGCACCCAACCCGAAGATCTCGGCCGCAAAGACGCCGCCGCAGCCATCTCCGCCGCACAGAGCGAGGGCTTCCCTGCCCGCACCATCCTTTTTCTCGACCAGGAAGAAGGTGGGCGGCTCACCGATGTGCAAGCCGCGTATCTGCTTGCCTGGACCGAAGCAGTCGCCACTTCAGGTTTTCGCCCCGGCGTGTATGCCAGCGGCCAGGTGGTCCAGGATGGTCCCGGAGCATGGATCGATACCGTGCAGGACATCCGCGCCCGTCTGAAGCAGGGCCACTTGAACGAGATCGCCGTCTTTGACGCGCAGGACGCATGCGGCCCCGCACCCGGGTGCACGATGCAGGCCAAGCCGCTCAGCACTGCGGGCGAACCCGACTTGACCGCCTGGCAGTACTCGCAGTCGCCACGCCGGCCAGACATTACCAAAAGCTGCGCAAAGACCTACGCTGCCGACGGCAACTGCTATGCCCCCGGATTTCCGAAGGTCTTTCTCGACCTGGATGCAGCCAATAGCGCCGATCCCAGCGGCGGGCGTTAAAGGGAGCCCTGCCACCCGATACGACTACAATCAATAGATGGCAGCTTTACCCCCCTCCATCCAGCCTGCGGCCACCGATCACAAGCGATATTTCTTTGACAAGCTCGGGCTGACCGAGCGCCTGCTGGAACGCTGTCTTGGCGAAGCTCTGAGCGCGGGTGGCGAGTTTGCCGATCTCTATTTTGAAGCGGTCATATCCTCTTCGCTGGGCCTCGACGAGGGTATCGTCAAGACCGCATCCCAGGGCATCAGCGTTGGATGTGGCGTGCGTGTGCTGGCCGGCGAGCGCACAGGTTTTGCTTATACCGACGACCTGTCACCCGAGCGCTTGCTGAAGGCAGCACGTACGGCGGCTCTGATCGCAAGTGGTCCCCAGAAAGAACGCGTACAGGGCTTTACCGAAACACGAAAGCCGCAACTGTATCCCATTGCGGGCGTCAGCGCCGATGCCGAAATATCCGAAAAACTGAAGTTGATCGAACGCGCCAATCAAGCCGCCCGCGGGTTCGACTCACGCATCGTTCAAGTACGCGCCAGCCTCAATGACGAACTGCGCCGCATCCTTGTCGCGGCCAGCGACGGCACCTTCGCCAGCGATACGCAACCGCTCGCAAGGTTGAACGTGGCCGTCATCGCGAAGGATGAACACAACACCGCACAGGGCTCCAGCGGCGGCGGTGGACGTGTCACGCTCGAGTTTTTTACCGGAGAAAAAAGCCCCGAACACTTCGCCCGCGAAGCCGCACGCACCGCGCTGCTGCAACTTGGCGCTGTGGCCGCACCGGCAGGAGAGATGGAAGTGGTGCTCGGACCAGGATGGCCGGGTGTCCTGCTGCACGAGGCCGTAGGTCACGGACTCGAAGCGGACTTCAACCGCAAGAAGACAAGCGCATTCTCCGGCCTGATCGGACAGCAGGTTGCATCCAGCAAAGTCACCGTCGTGGACAACGGCACCATGCCTGGCCGGCGGGGCTCGCTCAATATGGACGATGAAGGCAACGCCACACAGGAGACAGTGCTGATCGAAAACGGCATCCTGCGCAGCTACCTTTCCGACAAGCTGAACGCGCGGCTGATGGGCATGCCCAACACCGGCAGCGGACGCCGCGAAAGCTACCAGGCGATCCCCATGCCGCGTATGACCAACACCTACATGCTTTCCGGCGACGATGAGCCCACCGACATCCTGCGCAGCGTGAAGCGCGGCCTGTATGCGGTGAACTTCGGCGGCGGCTCCGTGAACATTACGAACGGCAAGTTCGTCTTCTCCGCGAGCGAGGCCTACCTGATCGAGGATGGGAAAGTCACCGCGCCCGTAAAAGGCGCGACCCTGGTGGGCAATGGCCCCGAGGCTTTGAAATACGTGTCGATGGTGGGCAACGATCTTGCGCTCGACGAAGGTATTGGGACATGCACGAAAAGCGGCCAGGGCGTCCCTGTCGGTGTAGGTATGCCGACCGTAAAGCTCGATCGCATGACAGTGGGGGGCACAGGACGATGAGCAGGGAAGAAAAGATCTACGAGTGCGACGTGAAGCGTATCCGGATTGTCAATGGCAAGCGCTACTTCTTCTGGAAAGTGAAGACAGTTCGCGAAGCGTTGGAAGACGAAGACAAGGAATTTCGTTGCAAAGACTGCCGCGGCGAGGTCAAACTCTTTCGCCGGCATGTAGCCCATGCCGCCGCACCGCATGTGGAACACAAGCGGCGACAGGATTCTGAATACTGCCCTGCCGGGATGTACTTCAAGATGGCCACGGATGAACGCACACCGCGTCTCTCGGAGTTTCCTGTTGTCTAGCGGGACCGGCACTCAACACACACTGGTGGCTCTTGCCGAAGAAGCCGTCGCCCGCGCTTTGCAGGCAGGAGCAGCCGATGCCGAAGCGGTCGCATACCAGGGCGAAGAATTCAGCGTCAAGGTTCGCCTGGGCCAGGTGGAAGAGCTGACCGAGTCGGGCTCGCGCGCCATGGGCCTGCGAGTGTTCTTTAACGCGGCCGGTGATAGCGGCCAGCGCACCGCCAGTACCTCGACGTCCGACCTCTCGGAAGACGGTATCGCGCGGATGGTGAGCGGCGCGGTTGAGCTGGCCAAGGTGACCGGCGTCGATCCGTTTGCCGGCCTGCCGGAACGCGATGCGTTCGGGACACTGCCGGTCGAAGACCTCGCGCTGTACTTCGAAGACGTCAACCAGATTTCTCCCGAAGACCGCATCGACATGGCACGGCGCTGCGAAGCCGCCGCGATGAGCTACGACACGCGCATCCAGAACTCCAATGGCGGAGACTGCGATGTCTCGACCGCCCACCGCGTTCTGGTGAACTCACGCGGTTTCCAGGGCAACTACCGGCGCAGCTACTGTGGTTTCTCCACCACGCCCATCGCCCAGGATGACAGCGGGGCGATGCAGCGTGACTACTGGTACTCGAGTGCACGCACCGCGAAGCTGCTGGAATCGCCCGAAGAGATTGGCCGTGTCGCCGCACAACGCACGCTACGGCGGTTGGGTGCGCGGCGTGTCCCGACGCAACAGTGCCCCATCGTCTTTCCCGCGGAAATGGCGCGCGGCGTGATGGGCAACCTGCTGAACGCAGCGGATGGAGATGCGATCTACCGCAATGCGTCCATGTTCGCGGGCAAGCTAGGGGAACAGGTGGCCGGCGAAAACATCACCATGGTCGACGATGGCACCATGGTCTTCGACCACACGCTTCCTGACGGCAATACGTTGCGCGTAGGCGGCTTTGGAACTTCACCCTTCGATGGCGAAGGCCTGCCGACGCGACGTACCGTAGTGATTGAGCGCGGAGTACTGAAAGAACTGCTGCTGAACACCTACACCGGACGTAAGCTAGGACTGCCTTCGAACGGCAAGGCCTCACGTGGACTTGCGGGAGCACCCGGCATTGGCGGCGGCAACTACTTCCTTGAACGAGGCGAACTCACACCCGAAGAAATCATTGCCGATGTGCGCTCAGGGCTCTATGTGCTCAGCACCATGGGGCACGGTGTGAACCTGGTGACCGGCGACTACTCGCTGGGTGTAAGCGGTTTATGGATCGAGAACGGCGAACTGGCGTTCCCGGTGGAAGAGATCACCATCGCCGGAAACCTGAAAGACATGTTCCGCAATGTTTCCGCGATCGGCAACGACCTGGAGTTCCGTGGCGCGGGTGCGGTGCCCACGGTACGGATCGAGGGTATGACGGTGGCGGGGAGTTAGCGGATCAAAGCCTCGCATGACAAAGGGTGAACCTCTTCAACGGGGGTCATCCTGAAGAAGCGTAGCGACTGAAGGACCCCCGTATTTCGCCTGTGGTTGCAACCCAGCTTGGATCGCCCGCGACACATCCCGCAATACGGGGGTCCTTCGCCTCCGGCTCCTCATGACCGGGCTACTCAGGTGCCCGGTCATTTCATCCGTAACTCGCTGAAAGCGAGTCAGATTGCTCAGGATGACCCTCGTTGAAAAGTTGGGAGGGCGTGAAGCACGGTTCCATCAGAGACGGGCCGGCTCCCATCGTGATGAACAAATGTTCTAACGTCGCGGCCCTGGCGGCAATACAAACTCCACCCGTATCACTGTATTGACGGGCACTGGAGCGCCATTCAGCATCTCCGGTGTAAAGCGCAGCTTGCCTGCCGCAGCCACCGCCTTCTCATCCAACCCATAGCCCAGCGGCAACTGCACAGCGATGCGTCGCGGAATGCCTTCCGTATCCACAACGAAGCGCACAACCACAACACCCTGAATCCGGTCGTGTTCAGCCTGCGTCGTATATTCCGGTGTGGCCTTGTGAGCGATCGCTGGATCGGCAGGCGCCTGGCCGCTGGCGATGCGGTCGGATGTGCCCGGCGTAAGGATTGTTTGCCCGGTCAATGCGTCAGGAGAATCGGTAGGCCAGGCAAGCTGTGGTTCGAAGTAATGCTGCCAGAATGCGGGCATCGACTGCTGCAGGCCACGATCAATCCCGATTGCAAACATGGCTCCCAACGCACGCTCGAAGCTTTTGGGATCGCCATTGTCCGCTACCGTGATCCGCATGGCTTCGTCTTTTTGCGGACGCCGCTCAAACTCGTGGCGATCCGCTGCGAAGTGAATGAATACGCGCACGCCATCCAACTCAATCGCGTTCGGCGATTTGCGCTCCACCTTTTGAACATTCACAGCAGCAAGCGTCCAATCAACCTTTTTGATGCGCATGTCTGCGGGCAGCCGCCCCTGCGTATCGAAGCCGAGATTATCCTCCGAACACATGCAACGCAGAAACAGTGCGCGGCCAATCTCGGAGGAAGCCACATCCAGAACCGGATCCCGACGCTCGATCGGTGCTGGAGATGAGGGCTCTGTCTGAGCCATCGCGGTAAAGGTACAAACGAAGAGTGCAAGCAGAGTCGCTGCCCGAAACATAACGTCTTCTCCATTCGCTCGTTCCGCGAGCAGCCTCAGAAGAATTGAAAGTTGATGTCAATATAAAGGTCGGTTTTGACTGGTTTTCCGTGGAGTTTCGCCGGGACGAACTTATACTTCATCACCGCGTCGATCGCCCGCTCATCAAGACCGAGGCCCAGCGGTTTGGCAATCTCGACGTGCGATACGGAGCCATCCTCGCCCACCCAGAGATAAAGCTCCACGTTGCCAGTCAGCCTGCCCTGAGCCTCTTCGGTGTATCCGGGTTCCACCAACTGAACAATCTTTGGAACCGATGCACCGCTTTCCACACTCAATGGCAATGGTTTGGTTTCCGTCTCAGACGGTTCCGGAACATGCGCGGGGACCGGAGGTTGTACCGGCGTAGCTGTGGCCACTTGTGCACCGTGGGGGAGAAAGTGGGCGCGGGCATAGCGCTGCCAGTACGCGGGCATCTGCGGCACCGCGGACGCGAGATCCGGCAGGAAGACCGCACCCAACGCTGCGGTATAGTCAGCGCCAGCCGATCCGGCAATTTCAATACTGATCTTCCCGTGGGCCGGTTTGGTAAGCGGTACGCGCTTCATCACAGGGTCGCCTTTGAATTTCGCTTCAAACTCCAGACCCTGCCGCTGACCTTCAATCAGGAGCCCGTCTCCTTTTTGCTGGACAGACTGCACCGCAACCACCGACAGGGTGAAGGGCACGACCGGATAGTTTTTTTGAGGATGCCCCTGAGCATCGAACTGAAGACTGTTGCCGCCCCATTGGCCGCGCAAAAGTACCGGATCCTTCTTCAACCTGGCTTCGATGTCCTTGATGGAACTCTGCGCGCCAGCGGCAACACAAAACCACAGAGCAAATACGAGTGCGAACGATCGAGTGAGGCGTGAAGGGCGGGGACGAGCGGAAACAGGCATCGTCACTATGATGCCCCGTCTCACGACGTTTCGTCCTGCGGAATCGGCGGGAGCGTGCGGCCGGGCTCTTTGAGCTCAAAAGATCTGGAACTTCACCTCGATATACAGGTCAACTTTGACCGGCTGACCTTCCCGGGTTGCAGGCTGGAAGCGATACTGCTGAACGGCTTGGACGGCCACCTCATCAAGGCCCATCCCGGCGGGACGTGCGACACGGACGTGGCTCATCGTTCCGTCCTCCTCCACCCAGAAGTAGACCTCGACGGTACCTGAGTACTTCATACGACGGGCAACCTCGCTGAACTCAGGGTCCACACTGTGAGTGACTTTAGGAGCTACTACGGCTCCCCCAACATGCGCAACCTCTCCATTCCCAGTTCTACGCGGCTTATTTCCTCCTGCAGGAGCCGTCGCATCTTTCCCGAAATGGCTGTGCGCATAGACCTGCCACGCGGTCGGCAAGATGGCTGCGAACTCGGTGAAGTCCATCGCGAAAATCGCATTCAGCGCCGGCCCGAAATCATCACCATCTTTTCCTTCGATCTCGATCGAGACGCGCTCGGGCTTTGCTTTCTTCCAGAGAGGAGTAGGTCCATGGAGGGGAATGGTCGTCCTGACGCCATCCCTGTCAAAAGCCACGCCTACGCGTTGCCCTTCCATGCGGAGGCCGTGCACCCCAATGCTGACTTTATCGACGTTCAGCCCGGCCACCATGGGTGAGCCTGCGGCAGGAGTTCCCTCTGGATCACCCGAAGCATCGAACTTCAGCTTGTCCGCCGTCCAGAACCCCCGCAGAAAGACAGTCTTACCGGCAAAGCGGGTGGAAATATCCGCCGCGGAGTTCTGTGCGTGAAGGGCAGAGGGCAGAACGACGGCAAGCAGAAGCAGAAAAAAAGGGTGGCCGGGGCGGAATCTCATCGCCCCTATCATCGCCTGTTTCAGGCAGTTCCAATGCCTGGATTCGCGGTAATATCAGCGTTGACCTCCATCCAAAACTCCGATATTCTGGGAACTCGCGCAGTCTTGCGCCTGCACCTCCGTGTGCCCGGGACGGTTTCTCGGGTGGCAACGCAGGAGGCGGGGTAAGGCACCGAGGCGGTTTCCCGGGTTCTGGCATCGACACGCCAACCTTCCCAAGATCGCTCCCCAGCCTGCAGTTTGGGATTTTCGCAACATCAGGCTCTGTGCGCTCCAACAGCAACTGCGGCTTTCCAGCGCTTTGCGGGCAATCCTGCCTGCGCGTTACGGGCCGCCCTGAGGCAAGGGATACCTTTCCCTTCTTCGCGCTTCAAGCCGGCCACGAAGACGGCAGAACCAAGGAGTACAGCAAGATGTCGACCACGATTCCCAGCGGAAAGAACGTCCAGCGCAAATGGTTCGTTTTGGACGCCAATGGCCAGACGCTAGGCCGTCTCGCCTCGCATGCCGCCAGCGTTCTGGCGGGCAAGCTGAGCCCCCTCTACACCCCCTACCTCGATATGGGCGACCACGTCATCGTCATCAATGCCGAAAAGATCCACGTTACCGGCATGAAGGCTGACCAGAAGATGTACCGCCGCTACACCGGCTTCCCCGGCGGCCTGCGCGAAGAGAGCTTTGTGAAGCTGCTCGCACGCCGTCCCGAGAAGATCGTGGAAGAAGCGATCAAGGGCATGCTTCCGAAGTCCAAGATGGGCCGCCAGATGGCGACCAAGCTCAAGGTCTACAAGGGTGCCGACCATCCGCACCATGCACAGCAACCCGCCGCAATGGAAGTGAAGGGCTAAGGACGAGACTATGGCAGATTTTATTCAGTACTACGGCACCGGACGTCGCAAGAGCGCGATCGCCCGCGTCTTCCTTCGCCCCGGTTCGGGCAAGTTTACGGTCAACGGCAAGCAGTTTGAAGAGTACTTCGTGACCCCGGCACAGCGTGCCGCCGCGAAGCAGCCTCTCGGCATTGCCGACATCAACGAGACATTCGACATCCTCAGCACCGTCAAGGGTGGCGGCGTCAACGGCCAGGCCGACGCAGTCAAGCTCGGCATCGCCCGCGCGCTGATGGAGTTCAACGTCGAGCTTCGCAAGGCGCTCAAGGCCGGCGGCATGGTCACACGCGATGCCCGCGGCAAGGAACGCAAGAAGTACGGTCAGAAGGGCGCTCGCGCACGCTTCCAGTTCAGCAAGCGCTAGTACTTAGGTTCTAGGTACTAGGTTCCAGGTACTAGGGTTTCGCACTCTAGAACCTGGTACCTAGCACCTAGAACCTCTCGCTTCACAGCAACACCCGCGGACACTGCGTTTGCGGCCAGGAACTCAATCTCCCAACCCACCGGGATCAATCGTCTGTCGCCAAGGCCGTCTTCCAGTCTGAATCCGGCCGGAACCACAGACAGCGATGCCCCAGAAAGCGAGCCATCCATGGCCAGTATCACAATGAAGGAACTGCTCGAAGCCGGCGTCCACTTCGGTCACCAGACCAAGCGCTGGAACCCCAAGATGAAGGAATATATCTTCGGCGAGCGCAACGGCATTTACATCATCGACCTGCAGAAGACGCTGAAGATGTTCAAGGAAGCGTCCAAGTTCGTCACCGACCTGACCTCCACCGGCAAGCTGATCCTGTTCGTCGGCACCAAGCGCCAGGCCCAGGACGCGGTTGCTGAAGAAGCGACCCGCGCCGGCATGCCCTACATCAACAGCCGCTGGCTGGGTGGGCTGCTCACCAACTGGGTGACCGTGCAGAAGTCGGTGAAGCGCCTGCAGGAACTCGACGACATGTCGACCGACGGCCGCTATGAACTGCTGACCAAGAAGGAAGTCATCAAGCTGGAGCGCGAGCGCAAGTCGCTTTCGACCTCGCTTTCCGGTATCAAGGCCATGAAGCGTCTTCCCGACGCGATCTTCGTGATCGATTCGAACAACGAAGCCATCGCGGTTTCCGAAGCCCGCAAGCTCGGCATCCCGGTTGTGGCCGTGGTTGACACCAACTGCGATCCCACCGTGGTCGACTACGTAATCCCCGGTAACGACGATGCGCTTCGCGCCATCCGTCTCTTTACCACCAAGATCGCGGACTCGGCCTACGAAGGCACGCAGATGATCTCCGAGAAGGCATTCTCCAACGAGTACGCCGATGTCACACCGGTTGAAGCCCCGACGCACCTGCTGGGCGAAGACGATGAGGTCTACAACGAGGTCCACTCGTCGGCCGGCACTGCTGAAGCTTCCGTAGAGGACAACGAGGAAGAAGAGAACATCGACCTCAACGCTGCCCTCGGCGGCGGCATCCGCAAAGCCCCCGCAGCGGAAACCGAGCCGGAGCCAGCTCCGGCAGAAGCAACCGCCTAAGCAGCAACGCAACACTCTGTGTGAACGGAGCGTGGTTGCCTAAGAACGGCGCCACGCTCTTTTTACGTGGGGAGGAAAATTGAAGCCGAAGGATGTAGAGCGAGCAGCGGAAGCAATTGCAGCAGCCCAATTTGCCCGTTGCGGATTTGCCATCACCGTTCAATACGGACCCAACCAACCGGAATTCGATCTCATCGTGGCTCGCGGCGATCATATGCTGAAAGTCTCCGTGAAGGGCAGCAGTGACGGTGGCTGGGGATTAACACAAAGTCACATGAGTGGTGGTAATTATCATGGAGCCATCGATGCGTGGCTCAAAACACATGGTTCACGAACCGTGCTTTGTCTTGTCCAATTTATGGGAGTCCCGCTCAAAGAAATGCCGCGGGTCTATCTGGCTACTCCCACTGAGATCGGTGTCTGGTTGAAGTCGGCTGCTGGTGGTAGAGGCCAAACTGTCTTGGACGAGCGTCACGTTTGGAGCATGAGCAAATTTGTGCCAAAGGGAACTGTCGATCAAATTCCTCAAGGTTGGTTATTTACAGAACAGCGAGTCGACGAAGTCTTCGCTGCTTTTCAGATATAGGAGAGAGAAATGGCTACCGAGACATCAAAGATTGATGCGAAACAGGTTAAGGAACTCCGCGAGAAGTCTGGCGCGCCCATGGGCGACTGCCTGAAGGCGCTCCAGGAAGCCAAGGGCGACATGGAAAATGCCTTCGTTGTGCTGCGCAAGCGCGGCATGGCTTCGGCTGCCAAAAAGGCCTCACGTTCCACCAACGAAGGCGCGGTGGGCACCTACATCCACGCCGGCGGCAAGATCGGCGTGCTGATCGAGCTGAACTGCGAGAGCGATTTCGTAGCACGCACCGATGACTTCCAGGAGCTGCTCAAGGACATCGCCATGCATATCGCGGCGGTCGATCCCCGCTACATCGGCAAGGACGAAGTGACGGCCGAGGATATCGAGAAGGAAAAGGAAATCTACCGCGCGCAGGCAGCTGCTTCCGGTAAGCCCGCCAACATCATCGAGAAGATGCTGGAAGGCAAGATGTCCAAGTTCTACGAAGAGGTCTGCCTGCTGGAACAGCCGTTCATCAAGGAGCAATCC
>DASYEV010000158.1:0-9259 GCA_036498835.1 Acidobacteriaceae bacterium
CGATGAGGTGGTGCAGAATTGCCGCGAGGCAGTGAAGAAAAATCCCACCGACCCGGAAGCCTGGCTCAATCTGGGTGATGCGTGCCGTCAGCGTGGGCAATTTGCCCTGGCCGCAGATACCTACAGGCAAGCTGTTTTGCTAAGTCCGAACGACGCACGCGGGCTGGTCAACCTTGCGGAAACATTACGCGATCTCGGGCATGCATCCGAAGCCAACGAAACGTACGACCACGCGCTCACCGTGATTCGCTCGCGAATGCGTCCTCACGACCGCGGACTCACGACGGACCAGATCGATGTCCATGCGCTGACCCGCGCGCTTGCGGATGGAATCCTCCAGTCGTAAGCGGCAGCCCTTTCAAGGTCTCGAACTTCATTCGATGGAGGCTTAGGGTGTCTGCGGCAGCAGATCGTTTTGCTTAAGGTCACGGGTTCACCCGTGACGTTCCAAGTCAAAACAACGCGGGCTTCAGCCCCGGAGGGAACCGTTCCAAGGCGGCCACAGCACTTCACTGCGGCTCCAGCATATTCTCGAGTTTGATACGGGTACCTCAGCGGCTCAAGCCGCGATCTTGCCGCAACATACGACACGGGTAAACCCGTGTCCTTAAGCAAAACAAATACCGCGTGCGACGTTCTCACGTAGTGCTTTTCACGATGAGGCAGACACCTTGACAGGCTTGGCCGTAAGCGGCTCATCAACCCGCTCCACACAAGGCCGTCCGGCAGTTCCCTGCTGCGAGAAAATTTCGCGAATCTCGCCCGGCGATGCAACATTCTCCGGGCCGCCGTGTTACCTTTTCGCAGCGTGTTTCCTGCGCAAAGGGCCTCTCAGGCGTGCTAAACTTGCCGCGCCACTCGGACAGAACTGATCATCCGTTCTGCAGAGATCTCCAATCCAATTTGAGGTGCGTGCCATGCCTTTCCAGGTTGGTCAACGCGTAGGTGATTACGAAGTCATCCAGTTGCTCGGTGCGGGCGGGATGGGGCATGTCTACAAGGTGCGGAACATCATTTCCAACCGCGCCGAAGCCATGAAGGTGCTGTTGCCCGACCTTACGGCCGAGCCCGATCTCGCCATGCGTTTCATCTCCGAGATACGAACGCTCGCCGGTTTCGACCATCCCAACATTGCCCAGCTCCATACCGCGTTGCAGGCCGACAACCAACTCATCATGATGATGGAGTTTGTCGAGGGCTACACGCTGGAGCAGCTTGCGCGGCAGCGCTCCATGCCCCCGGCGGAGGTCGCCGGCTACGTGTCCCAGGCTCTCGCAGCGCTTGGCTATGCGCATGAGCGTGGCGTCATCCACCGCGACATCAAGCCCGCGAACCTCATGGTCACCAGCCACGGCATCGTGAAGCTGATGGATTTCGGCATCGCCAAGTCGAACACCGAAAACAACCAGACCAAGCCCGGCACCACCATGGGCTCGCTGTATTACATGTCTCCGGAACAGGTCCGTGGCAGCGGTGTCGATCCGCGTTCCGATATTTATTCGGTCGGTATTGTGTTGTACGAACTGCTCGCCGGCCGCCGTCCATTTGAAGCGGACACCACGTTCAGCATCCTGAACCAGCAGCTCAACGTGCCGCCTCAACCGCCCATTGAAGTGAATCCGTCCCTGTCGCCACAGTTGAACCAGATCATCCTGAAAGCTCTGGCAAAGGATCCCGCACAGCGCTTCCAGAGTGCGGAAGAATTCCGTACAACGCTGCGGCCATTCGTGAATGCGCCCAGCGGTCAGGAAATCGTGCAGCCGATCACGCAATCGGCTCCCGCGCCCACACCTGTACCGGCTTATCAGCAACAGCAGCCGGCCTATGAACAACAGCCCGCCTATTCGCAGCAGCCACAGCAGCAGTACGGGAATCCGTACCTGGCCGCCATGCCGCCCCCCAGCTCGGGGGGAGGCAGGGGCCTGTGGATCGCCACGGGAGCCATTGCCGTCATTCTGGCGCTGGTGGGGATTGGCTTTGCGGTGCCGCATTTCCTGCACAACAACAAGGCTTCCGCCTCCGTCTCGACTCCTGACACGTCGATACCGTCAGCAACCGTGACGACTACGCCGGCCACCGTGGCCACGACACCCAGCCACGACACCAATACGATTCAGCCTTCCTCCCCCGCCCCGGCTACAACCAATCCGGCGACGAACAGCTCGGTGACGAGCAATCCGGCGACGAACAGTTCAGCGACGAGCAGACCTCCCGTGAATGAGTCGGTCATGACGGCGCACAACGCCTACCCGGCTGGACAACCCACCCGGGTAGGTGGCAGGCGGGAGCAGCTGCAAATGGCCGACCATGGGTATGCTCCTGCGGCGAATTCGCCCGTCAACGGACCTCCGCCTGCGGATACCCGCGCTCTCGACAATGCCGAAGAGCGGATCACGCAGGTTCGTGCCCGTGCCCGCACGGCCAAACGTGCCGTCAACCAGATCCGTGTCCAGCAGGAACAGCAAGGGCTGGGGATGCGTGGCGATATCGAATCCGCGGAGTCACGCATGGACTCCTACCTGGATTCTGCAAACATGGCCGTCAATCACGGCAATGCAGCCAAGGCCGAAAACGATCTCGACAAAGCGGAAGCGGAACTCGGCACGCTCGAAAAGTTTCTTGGTCACTAATTTTCCAGTTTTTTGTTCCGAAGCATCTCGTCGAAACGAAAACTACTTTATCCGGAGAGTTTGCCTCTATGCGTAAAGCCTTCACACTTGCCGCCGCGCTCATGCTCAGCATGCTGCCTGCCGCCGCGCAAAAACAATCTGCACAAACGGCCCCGCCGCCGCCACCGCCTGTTCCCGCCGGCGCACGGCGCAAGGTTGCGGTACTTGATTTCAACTACGCCACCGTGATGACCAGCGTGCAGGCCATCTTCGGCACCAACCAGGACATCGGCAAAGGCATCACCGATCTACTGGTCGACAAGCTGGTGAACGATGCCACCTATCGCGTCATCGAGCGGGCTGCCATTGCCAAGATCATGGCCGAGCAGAACTTTTCCAACTCCAACCGTGTCGACACGAGTTCGGCTGCCAAGATCGGCAAACTGCTTGGTGTGGATGCCATCATCATCGGTGACATCACCCAGTTTGGCCGCGATGACAGCCACAAGGGCGCCGGTGGTATTGGCTCCTCACTGGGGCGCTACGGGCTGGGCCAGATCGGCATCCAGAAAGCCAAGTGCACAGTCGCCATCACCGGCCGCCTGATCGACGTGAACACTGGCGAAATCCTGGCTTCAGTGACGGGCGAGGGCACCTCCCAGCGCACGGGCTCCAATCTGCTCGGTGGCGGTGGCACGCCTTACAGCGGTGGTGGCGGCGGGGTGAACATGGGAAGCTCGAACTTCGCACAAACCATCATCGGCGAAGCGATTCGTGGAGCGGTTACCCAACTCGGCGGCAATCTTGACGCCAAGGCTTCCATGTTGCCGGTGAATGAGACCCCGCGCGCGGTCGTCAACGGCATGGTCGCCGACGTCTCCGGAAACCAACTCATCCTGAATGTCGGTTCGTCCCAGGGCCTGCAGGTTGGCGACGTCTTGCAGGTGGCTCGCACCGGACGCGTGATCAAAGATCCCGCAACCGGCAAGCCGCTGCGTTCGATCGACACTCAGCTCGGAACGGTTGCGATTACCAGCGTCGACTCGGGTTCCTCCGTTGGCACCTTTACCGGCAGCGAAGTCAAGGTCGGCGATAAGATCGGCTCGAAGTAACGCTTCTCAACGCAGAAACAGGCCGGAGAGCCCAGATCTCCGGCCCGTTTTCTTTTTGGACAACCTTCTTCCTTCGCGCCCACAGGCAGGCGGCGAGCATCCAATTCCCGGAAGTATCCCAGGCGTACGATACAAAGCGTCATTGGCGGCTTCCTTACACCCTGCGATACTGAAATCCGCAGATTCTTGCACTATGTCGACGACAGTCTCCAATCCGGTCACCACCGCCAAGCCCACCGGGGCAGCCGCCAACACACGTGCTCAGCGGAATTCATTCGACAGCACACTACGGAGCGCCCGCAGCACGCTGGCTTTCCGTGAGGTCATCTCGCAGGCGTTTGACAGTTTCTGTGCCAGCAAGACTCGTTTCCTGCTGACCATGCTGGGCATGGTAATCGGTTCAGCTTCGGTGATCCTGGTATTTACGCTGGGCAGCACCGGCCGTCAGTATGCGATCAGCCAGATTGCCTCCATCGGTCCCAACATGATCGAGATGCAGTTTGTCGGTGGCAGTGTGTCAGGGCCGGACAATGTCAGCACGCCCGATTACATGACCCGTGAAGACATGAATACGGTGATCGAGCAGGTTCCGGGCATTATCGCCAGCTCGCCAATGCTTGAGATTCACGATCGCATTTCGATTGGCAGCGGCGTCACCAAAGACACCATGCTGCTTGGTGTGAGCCCGCAGTACAAGGAAGTCCGCAACCTCAGGCTGCTGGCAGGGCGCTTCTTTGACGACCAGGATGCCGCCACACACGCGAAGGTCGCCGTGATCATCGCGCCGCTCGCGCAAACACTGTACGGCTCCTATGCCCAGGCGATTGACCACACCATCAGTGTCAGCGGCATTCCCTTCACCGTGATTGGAGTCTTCAAGGAAAGCATCGAGACCTTTGGCATGTCCGAAGTCTCCGACCAGACCATCCTGATTCCCTATGCAGTGGCCCGGTACTTTCAAGGAAGTGACACGGTCAAACAGATATTCTTCACCGTCGCCAGTTCCCAGGACGTGGAACCCGCAGCCCGGCGGATCAAGGATGTGATCGCACAACGCCACCGTCCTTCCAGCGTGTTCAATGCGTTCACACTCACCGAAGTGCTGACCGCGATGAACAAGATCGCCATCATGCTGACGATCGTTCTGACACTGGCTTCAGCGATCACGCTGATCGTGTCCGGCGTGGGCATCATGAACTCCATGCTGGCCAACGTGCAGTCGCGCATCAAGGAGATCGGCATCCGCAAAGCGCTGGGAGCCACCAGCCGTGAGATACGCCTGCAGTTCCTGACTGAGGCTGTGTTTCTTTCGCTCAGCGGCGGTCTGGTGGGTACCGTGATCGGCGTCGCCATACCGCTCAGCGTGCGCCTTTTCATCGATATCAAGATTCCCGTTTCACCGTGGGCCGCAATTGTGGCTCTGGCTACCTCCGTGCTCGTCGGCGTGATTTTCGGCACACTGCCTGCCAGCCGCGCCGCCAAGCTGGATCCCGTCACAACGCTCAAATACGAGTAGCGCGATGCGCCTTCCAATCTTCAGCATTTATCTCCTGCTTCTGTCGACGGGAAGTATGTTCTCGCAGGCACAGGTCGCTCCCGGGAATCTGCCATTCCCGCGCTTCACCGCAGCCGACGGACGGGTGGACACAGATGGTATGCCTCTTTCTGGGGCGTCCTTATGCATCCTGCCTGAAAAGGCATCGTGCTTTACGATGCCGTCGCGCACTCAACTCCCGCCAAGCGGTGTGACCTATGACTTTGGCCTCGAACCCCGGGCAGAGCGTTGGCCTCTAGCATCGGGTGGATCGTGGATCTTCTTTTCCTCGATGTTTTCTGGAGGAGGTAGTGGAACGCTGACTCGAGTTGCCATGCTGCGCTATGAGCCGGATGGAAAGATTGCCAACCTGATGCCCTATATTGCAGCAACGAATGTTAGCGACTTCGCGATGTGGTCAGTCCCCGCTGCATCCCGCTATCCCGTCTTCGTTGAAGCGGAATTCGTATGGGGTAATGGTGAATCGCATTTCGGCCCCCACTACTACGACGTCACAGCATGGACGTTTGATCCCCGTACCGATCGATACGTCAAAGCGTTTCAGTACAGAACCTCGAAACGTTATGACAGCGATGCGGATCGGATCCGCGTTCTCAAACCAGAACACGACGAGATCCTGCGCAGGCTTGAGAAAGCTCATTGAACCGCGAGAGTATGAGCCAAATCAAATGGCCCGCCCCTGAACGGGGCGAGCCATTTGCATATTGCAACCATCTAGAGCAATTCCGGTAATACTGTGGTCTTCCCGAACGGTGGAGAATGCAGTTTTCATTGGGAGAAAACAGCATCAGCACCCTCTCTTCGATCTACACCATTACCGGAACTGATCTAGCTCTTACGCTTCGACTTCTTCGGTCTCTTCCGCGGCAACTACCGGACGCTCCGGCTGGTCACTCTTCACGTTCACCTGAACGTGCGTCGTGACTTCGCGGTGCAGACGGATCGGCACGTGGAATTCGCCGACGGTCTTCAGCGGCTCGTCCAGGTGAATCTTGCGGCGGTCGATTTCAAAACCCTGAGCTTCCAGAGCATGCGCGATGTCTTGCGAGGTTACGGAACCGAACAGGTGATCGTTGTCACCGGCCTTGCGCTCAAATGTCAGCACAACCGCATTCAGCTTGGCGCCGAGATCCTCTGCGCCAACCTTTTCCTTGGCGGACTTGCGGATCGCCGATTCCTTCATCTGTTCAATGACGGCCTTGTTGGCCGGCGTGGCTTCAATCGCCAGCTTGCCGGGCAGCAGGTAATTACGGCCATAGCCGTCAGCGACTTTAACAACGTCGCCGCGGTGACCGAGCTTGTTGATATCTTCCTTCAGGATGACTTCCATGTGAGTTCTCCGATTTCACTTTTCCGCGCGCCATGGCGTTCGCGGGTTCGACTAAATTAGTACTTCGCCGCGTAGGGCAGCAGAGCGATGGCGCGAGCCTGCTTGATGGCCTTGGTCAGCTTGCGCTGAAAAGGCGCGCTGGTGCCGGTGAGACGGCGAGGAATGATCTTGCCGCGATCGGAGACGAACTGCTGCAGCAGGCGCACGTCGCGGTAACTGATCGTGTCGATCTTCTCTACCGTGAACTTGCAAACCTTCTTGCGGCGGAAGAACTTGCGGCCTCCAGGGCCGCCGGGACCGCCACCGGGGCCACCGGCCGGACGCGGGGGACGCGAACCCGCGGGGCGCGGTCCACGTTCAGAGGTGCCGGCAGTAGGAGCCGGAGCGGAAGATTGAGCTTGAGTCTCGTCAGCCATTGTTGCTGTCCTTTGTCTGCGACGGTGTCTGTTCCGTCGCCGGTTCTGCTGTTCTCGCTCCAGACCCGCGTTGGGGCCTCTGGACTCGGCTCACTTCAAGCGAGCGTTGGAAGCGTTCTGCAGCGTTACTGTGGTCCTTAGGAAGATCAGATTTGTTCTCTGATCTCTAATCTCTGTTCTCTGCTTAGGCCTGCGCGGCCACAGGCTCTTCCGCGGGAGCGGCGGCAGGAGCCTCCGCGGCAACGGGAGCAGGTGCAGCAGGAGCTTCGACGCTTTCAACAGGAGCGGCCGTCGGCAGAGCGCTGCGCTTCACATGCGCATCGCGGTGCTTCTTGATCTTGGCAACGCGCTTCTCTTCTTCGTCGGTGCGCACGGTGATGAACTTGATCACCTGCTCGCTGACGCGGAGGCGGCGCTCGATTTCAGCAATAGCCGAAGCCGGCGCGTCCACGATCAGAAGAACGTAGAAGCCGTCGTTGAACTTGCGAACCGTGTACGCCAGACGGCGGCGGCCCATCTTTTCCGTGCTCTTTACCGTGCCGCCACCCTGGGTGACATAGCCGGAGAACGTTTCGACGATCTTATCGATTTCCGCGTCCTCAACGTCGGGGCGCACGATAAACATGATTTCGTAGCTGCGTGTTAGAACATCCATTTGCTGCTTCTTTCTGCGGGTTCTGCCCGCACCGTCACGATGGTCCGTGATCGGTTTGGCTGTTGTGGAGAGAAGAAGGTACTAGGTTCTAGGTACTAGGTTCTAGGTTCTAGGTACTAGGTTCTAGATTGCCACGGTGCGGGTTTGCTAGAACCTAGCACCTAGTACCTAGAACCTCGCCTTTCTATCCTTCCTTCCTGTTGAATTCATTCATCGCGGCAGCCGGCCCATCGGCCAACCATCGCTCTACTGCGCGTGCTGCGCGATCCAAAACTTCATCCAGCGTTGCGAGCTCCGCGTTTCTCATTGGCGTCAGCAGGTAATCCTTACCGCCCGCCTTGATTTCGCGACCATCGGGGAGTGCTGGTTTGCCGACCCCGATGCGGACCCGCATCCATTCTTCCGTGCCAAGCGCAGCGGAGAGCGACTTCACTCCGTTGTGCCCGTTTGCCGAACCGCGCTGCGCCAAACGCAGCGTGCCCAGCGGAAATGCCAGCTCGTCATAAAGGACAATCAGGTCCTCTATTTCGAGTTCCAGCTCCTTCATCAGAGCGGCTACCGAAAGCCCGCTGAGGTTCATGAAGGTTTCGGGCTTGGCCAGCAGGACATCGTGTCCCATCAGCTTCGTCCTGGCAGTCAACGCTCGTGCTCGCCGGTTGACTACCGCAACACCACAAATCGCTGCAATCTTTTCAATCGCCATGAACCCCGCGTTGTGCGGTGTCCATGCATAGTCCATACCCGGATTGCCAAGACCAACGATGAGTTTCATAAACGAGGGTTTAGGGTCTAGGGTTTAGGGCATAGGGTGCGCACATCGTACCTTCGAGACCCTGAACCCTAATCCCTAAACCCTCGCTCCAATTACTTCTTCTTGTCCGTGGCAGCGGGAGCGGCGGCAGCGGCATCCTGCTTGCCCTTCTTCGCCACTTCAGGCTCCGCCGGACCGGCAACCGCTTCGGCCGCCGCTTCTTCGCGAGGCACGTTCACGTGGGCAACAACAGCATTCTCTTCGCCCAGGAACTTCAGCTTGCCGGAGTGCGGCAGATCGGAGATGTGAATGTAGCCATTCAAACCGAGCTCCGACACGTCAACGTCGATGTGGCTTGGGATATCGCCCGGCAGGCACTCGATTTCGACTTCATGCATCACCTGGTTCATCACGCCGCCCTGGTTCTTCACGCCGGCAGCAATGCCCACGAGCTGAACAGGCACGCTCACGCGCATAGCCTTGTCCATGGCGATGCGCTTCAGGTCGATGTGCAGCAGCTTGCCCTTGATGGGCTCATTCTGCCAATCAACGATCATGGCCTTGCCGTTTTCGCCGCCTTCGATCTGAAGATCGAAGATCGTGTTGTGGCCGGCTTCTGAATGCAGAATGCGGGTGATGATGCGGGGGTCGACCGTAACCGCAACCGAAGGCTGCCCGGCGCCGTACACAACGGCGGGGATCAAGCCCTGCACGCGAACGCGGCGAGCGTGATTCTTGTTGAAGGTTCCGGTGCGGGGCGTTGCTACGATTGCTTCAATCTTGCTGTTGTTTGCCATGTTTCTTCCTTTCGGGCGCAAACGGCAGCGAACA
>DASYEV010000159.1:0-10251 GCA_036498835.1 Acidobacteriaceae bacterium
CTCTCTACAACGACAAATCGAACTCGAAACATGGATCCACGACTATAACTTCCATAGGCCGCATACTAGCCTCAACCTCAACACCCCCGCCAGCAGATCAGGGCTGAACCGGAACAACCTCTTGACCCTCCACATCTAGAGAACAGGAAAGACGCAAGGGTATAGGGTCTAGGGTTTAGAAGACAAGTGTCACCGGCAGTCCGCCGTTGCTCAGTTTGTTTGCCGCTTAGTTTGGGTCTTTGCCCTTGTTTTTCTTTTGTCATCCCCGCAGGGGATCTGCTGTTGACGGCCTTTCCACCTAAAACACTGTCATCTCGACCGAAGCGTAGCGAAGTGGAGAGACCTGCTTCTGCCCCCGCCCGTGCCAAGGGCCACGACGGGCTCCCCGTCTGATCTCTACTCTCTGTTCTCTGCTTTCCCCCTGCTTTCATCCTCCGCGCCAAAAACTCACATTGCCCACGCCCTGAAAAGCTGCCATCCTAGGTCAGTCTCCGGGAGAAGCGTATGCATGATGTGGTCCTTCAGCAGACCGTGTTCTGGATTTGGCTGATCCTGGCCGTTGCCGCGATTCTCTTCGCGGGCTTCTTCTTCGTTAAATATCTTTTCGATGGCGACGATCAGGACGGGGCTACCTTCAGCATCGTCCAACTGGCTCTGCACGCATCCATCGGTTTGTTCTTCGCCTCGTTGCTTTGCCTCGGGCACCCCGCAACCGCGTTGTGGAGCTGGCGAATCTTGTCCTGCACGGTGGCGGTCACCGGGGTTGGCATCATGATTCGCGTCAGGGTGAAACCGCCCCTCAGTGGCTGGAAGCCCGCCGGAGAATTCGCGTTCGCCGGTTCCACGATCCTTGGCCTCTTCTGCACAGTCGCCAGCTTCCTGGTCCATGCCCCCGTACCGGCGCCTTTGCCAGGTGGGCAGCTTGCCTCGCCTTCCGCGTTCGCGTCATGGCTGACGGCTGACCATGTCAACAAACTCGCCAGCAGCGGCGCCCTCTTTCTCCTCGCCGTCCTGGCCGTGTATGCAGGATTCGGTTTCCTGCGAGCCGTCCAACGACGCGGAACCTTGTCGTTGGAAAGGAACGATGCGGGCATCGGCGGCAGTTCTTCCATGTGGGAGATCTCGCCCGCTCTGACGTTTCTAGGCGCCATGGTTCTTTTCGGCGCGCTGTTCACCGTTCTTCTGTTCCATGAGGAAGGCAGAGCAACCGATGAGCGGAGACACCAGGAAGAGCTGGCCAGGTCTGGCGGCCCAGCGGCCGCTCCCGTTCCACCCTCCGCCCAACCCGCAGCCGCAACGCCTGCGCCGGTGACGGCGCCGCACACCACGCCCGCTGAGGTTCCCGCAGCGTCAAGCCATTAGGCCTGTCACCTAATTTTCGGAAAGCCCGTACCAGCCCTTTGAAAGTAGAGCGGACGCCATGCCCATCCGAATCGTCGAATACAAACCCACCGGCCAGGGCCGTGACGAGTCGTTGCTGATTGGCTCCGAAGCCCTTCGTCTGCTGGAAGGCGAACTGCAGAAGTATTGCAGCGGGCGTTCCGACGGTGGATCGTTTCTGATCGCCGGGCACCGTGGTGCGGGAAAGACGACGCTGGTGCGCGGCGCGATTCAACGCGTCGAAAAAATCCTGTTGGAACAGCGCGCGCAGGGCTTGGGAAATCGGGACTCCCGCGTCACTTTAAGGCCGCTCCTTGTGCCTTTGCAGGGTCCGAACCTGCTGCCGCCGGATGACAAGGATCGCGAAACAACCGCCGCTGAATCGGCCGACGCCAAGCCCTCCGCGGAGAGTGGGAAAACCCCGCAGCCCACAGCCATGGAGACTGTGCTGATCCAGATTACGCTGGGTCTCTACCGCGCTCTGGCCAACAGATTTTCCGAGGCCTATACGGCTTCCGTCTTCCGTCGCGGTCCAGGCCCGAATCCTGCGCGGGAGCTGGAACTCGCTGCACAATTTGAGTTGGACCTGGACGAGTACCCAGGCAAAGCCCGCCTGCGCGAGTACTGGCGCCGTATGGATGCTCTGGAGTCCGGCATCCTGTTCTCGGATGGCAACCGTCCTCCCGGCAACGGTTTTCGAGAGCTCGTGGCATTGTCTTCCGCATGCGAGGCCTATCAGCGCATCGCCGGACACTTCAGCCGCGAAAGCAAAAACACTTCGGGATCCACCCGGGAGTCGCAGTCTGAGTTTGCGGTCGAAGCCAAGGGCGGCGAATTCCTGAAGCCCTTCACGGCGCTGCTGGCTGGTGGCGCTGTCGGTGCGGGCGTCGCGGCAATTCATGCCAATCCTGCGACAGCGGTTTGCCTGGGTCTGGTTACCGCACTGGCATCGACGGCAGTGTTTCGCTACTCAGCAAAACGTTCGCGGCAGCAAGCGGTCAATCGTTCGGAACTGTTTATCCCCGATCTCTCTGTTGCAACACTGGATCGTTTGCTGCCGGTGCTGATTCAGCGCATTGTGCGTGCGGGGTTGGCTCCCGTCTTCATGGTCGACGAACTGGATAAGGTTGACCTCTCCGAACGCATCACCGGAATGGTCAAGCGGCTGAAGAAGCTCGTCGCCGAAGAAGCATTCTTCTGCTTCCTGACCGACCGCAAATACTTCGAAGAACTTTCAGGGCGAACGGCGGATGCGCCTTACTCGATTGAGTACACCTACTACAGTCATCAGCTCTTCATCGTCTACAGCCACCAGGATCTTCACTACTACCTCAGCCAGGTGTTGCAGACCACGCGTCAGCCTGACGCTCCGGCAGCGGTTCCAAACCCGCTTGGAACTGGCTCCGGAGGCATTCCTCCGTCGCCACAGGTTGTCGTGGACGATGACGTGATCGACACGCAGATCCTTCCTTACCTGATCCTGCACGGCTCGCAGATGCACACCATCGATCTGCGCCGTCAGCTTCGCGCCATCCGCAATGACAGCGGGGAAGTGGTGTACAAGCCGGGCGAGACTCGCGGGCAGCCGCGTTTCCGTTACGCATTGATGGTGCAGCTCGCCGTCGAGACCGCGCTGGAACATCCGGACATGCGTTCCGAGCTGGAGCAGCGGCCTGCTTTTCTCCAGGTCGCGCGTGATGCGCTGTATTACATTTCGCGGCGCTGGCAGCATGCGCCGGCGAACCTCAACCTGGAGGGTGAAAGCGGGCGAGCTGAATTTGAGCGCTATCTGCGCAGCCGCATGGCGACCGATGCCAATCTCGTCCAGGCGAATGGCCGCGAGGAAAAAGATGCGGCGCCCAAACCGGGTGTGGGCGGGTTCACCTATCAGCAGGCCGGAGCCGATTCCAGCGCGGAAGATGAGCACACGCCGGACAATGGCGGAAGCACCCTCACCATCGATCCCGCCACGCTTGACTTCCTCTTCGGCGCCGTCCAGGCGCTGGCGGTTTCGTTGGCCGACGTCGACATGGTGCGCAAGGCTGCTACCGTCCGCGAAGTCCCCCAGGTCGTTCTGGATAATTTGCCGAAGGAACCGCTGCTGCATTCCGTGAAAGCCAACCTGTACCGGTGGCAGTGTTTCCCTTCCGGACGCGAAGTCTCGAAGGGAGTGCCCGTACCGCAGGAGATTCCATCAGCCGGCGAGGCCGCCAGAGTTTGGCAGGATCACGTCGATGTCATCGAAGAGTTCGAGCTGAGCCTCGCTGATCTGTCCGATGTGAAGCCCGCGGACCTGAGCAACCAGTTCGGCATTCTGCCCACGACCCCAGCGTGGGCAGAGGTCAGGCGAGCATGCGAGCGGCTGCGCAGCAGCGAACGCACCAATGCGGCCTACACGGATATGGAGATCGATATTTCCGTAGTGAAGGAGTTCCACGGAATCCTGCAGGAAAGCGCGCCGGCCTTGGAAATGGCATTACTCTGCGCGAAGGTTCTGCGGGTGGGCTCTTCGTGGACGACGGATGGGGGGCCGTTGAGCATGATCGCGGCTGCCCTCCGGCTGCGCACCATCAATGTGAGCGCGGTAGAAACCAAAGTGCGGAACCTGTTTACCGAATTGCTCGCCCATGCGCCAACACAGGACGCTCTTCCGCAACTGCCCATGTTTCGCGGCCGCGAGTCGGTTTCAAGCTGGCTGAAAGGCATCGGGAGCTCCGCCCTGACCATCGGTCTGAACTTCTCACCAACAGGGACCGAGATCGCGTTGTTTAAAGCGGATGCCTGGTCCTATTGGCAGAAGCGGCTGCAAAGTTCCACCATCGCGGTGCGCGACCCCGGCTTCGCCGTTATTTACTGCGCGATTCATTCCATTGGTCCCGGCCTGTACCTCTATCCCGACCCGGACCAGATGGGCATCGGGTATTGGAGTGCGGCCTTCCTGGCGGCCTTCCATCCACCGAGTGCCCCGGACCCCAATCCCGCTGCTCCCTGGCTGGCGCCTCTGGCTTTGAGAAAGCTGGGGCTGGGTGCGGTCGTGAGCCGTTCTCCCTGGCTGGTAACGACGCTGGGGCTGAACTCGACCGATTTCCCAGCGGATTCCACGGTGCGCGATGGAGAGATTGGCATCGTATTTTCCTCCGGGGGCACCCATGCCTGGAACTGGCTGCCTCAGCAGGAGTACCCGCTCTTGTATGTCGACTTTCTGCGAATACCGGACTTTATCCAGATTGCGCCATCCCTCAAGGCAGCGCTGGGAGTTTTGAACGTCGCCCTCGACGGCTCGGACATGGACGACCCATATGCCGCACCGGCGGATCCGAAAAGCGGCCCACCGACCACCCCGCTGGGAGCGGATGCCGTTCTCCCGATCACGATGCTGGGGCGGAACGTGACCGACGTGTTTCCCGTGATTGTCAACGACCCGCCCGCCCACAAGAACTGGTACCCGAACTTCCGTCCCATCACAGCCCAGAGCCCCCAGGAACTCTTCCGTGCGTTTGGGGTGCTCGCCGACACTGCGGCTAACGTGCCGCGGTAGCGGAAGGGGTCACCCGCCCGGGGGGATTTGAGGGCTCCAAGGCGCGTTCGCCGCATGTTCTCCCGAAGGGGTATCATTCTGTATTGGCCTGCGTCTAACTAAATAAGACGTTGATCGCTGGATTTGTAGATCGCTGAATTGAAGGGGTTCCCGCTTCCGATGCCCAAGACCATCAAACTTTCGTTGCTTGCCGTTTCCGTTGCGCTGGTGCTCACCCTGTTCCTGGGTGTGAATGTGAATGGAGTGCGAGCGGCTGCGGACGTTCAACAGCAACAAGATGGCGCGTATCGCCAGATCAGCGTGTACAGCGAAGTGCTACAGCACGTGCAGAGCGAATACGTGGTCGACCCCAACATTCCCTCCGTGACCGACGGCGCGTTGCGCGGCCTGCTCGAGTCGCTGGATGCGGATTCGAGCTACCTGACACCCGCGGACTACCGCACCTATAAAGCGGACAAGGGTGGCAAGGCGCAGGTTGGCATTCATGTTTCCAAGCGTTTCGGCTATGCAACTGTAGTTTCCGTGGTCCCGGGCAGCCCGGCGGACAAGGCCAACATCGTCGACGGCGACATTCTGGAAGCGATCGGCGATAAGGACACCCGCGATCTTTCGCTGGCCATGATCCAGCTCCTGCTCGAGGGCGCTCCCGGCAGCGAGCTCCAGCTTTCCGTGATTCGACCCCGCAAGGCGGACCCCGACAAGGTGAAGCTTGACCGCGTGATGATCTCCGAGCCGCCGGTCAGCGACACAGTCTATGAGAATGCCACCATCCTCGATCTGCGCCCCATGGCCATCGACCATGAGCATGTGCAGCAGTTGGAAGCCAAGCTGCGCGGCATGCAGAAGGCCGGCAACAAAAAGATCCTGCTCGACCTTCGCGATGTCTCCACCGGCGACATGGCCGAAGGCGTCCGGCTGGCCAACTTCTTCCTGAAACAGGGAACCATCGCAACTCTCGAAGGTCAGAAGGTTCCCAAACAGACCTTCACCGCCGATGCGGCGAAGGCTGTGAATGCGACTGCTCCGCTGGTCGTGCTGGTGAACCGCGGAACTTCCGGCGCAGCGGAACTCGTGGCTGCGGCGCTCGCCGAGAACAAGCGCGGCGACCTGGTGGGTGAAAAGACATTCGGCGAGGGCGCGCAGCAGAAGACCTTCGAACTGGCCGATGGTGGTGCGCTGATTCTTTCCATTGCGAAGTATGCTTCACCCAACGGAAAGAAGTTCGAAGACGAGGCTGTGACGCCCGGCATCGCGGTCGCATCCAACCTGCTCGACAGCACCGCCGATGACGACGGCAAGGGATCGCCTTCGCATCGTTCCGCACTGCAGGCCGACGACCAGCTCTCCAAAGGCCTCGACCTGCTGAAGGCCAAGCCGGCATAAACATTCGCTCTGCGAGTATCCGGGAAAGCCGTTTTCCATCAAGGAGAACGGCTTTTCCATTCCGAACGCACAAACAGAGTTCTGCGTACGGTGCGATAGCCGGCTCAGGTCCAAGCGCCAACGGCGCGCCCTATACCAGCATGGGGCGAAACCGGGGTCCCCAGCGAGTTCGCTCGCTGGGGTGGAGAAGCCCCATGTAGACGGCTCTAAGCAGCCCCAGGCCTTTCAAGGTGTCTGCCTCATAGTGAAAGCGCTACGTGAGAGCGTCGCGCGAGGTCTTTGTTTTGCTTAAGGACACGGGTTCACCCGTGTCGTATGTTGCGGCAAGACCGCGGCTTGAGCCGCTGAGGTACCCGTATCAAGCGTGAGAAGATGCTGGAGTCGCAGTGAGGCGCTGTGGCGGCCCCGGAACGGTTTCCTCCGGGGCTGAAGCCCGCTTAGTTTTGACTCTGAACATCACGGGTGAACCCGTGACCTTAAGCAAGACGATCTGGTGTCGCAGACACCCACAAGCTTCCATCGGATGAAGTTCGAGGCCTTGAAAGAACTGGGGCTGAAGACTCGACCTATAGTGGCGCCACTTATAGGTCGGGCTTTCAGCCCTCTTTCTTTTGGTCGTGTTCCACCTAGGCCTTCGGCCTAGGCTGGTATGGCGTCGCGCCGTTGGCGCTTGCATTTGAGCAGTTTATGAGGACCCTGCGCGGAACTCCACCTTGGCGTTTGGCATCAACGGTCGTTTCCCAGCGAATTATTCGATGACTCGCCGAATCTTCAGGTGTCATTCAGACCCTAGCTCCGCCGCTCGGGGACTCTGGCTCTGCGTAGTAAGCTGAGAACTGCCGTGCCGAGCCTGTTGCATCCCGAAGATCAAGAGTCGCGCGCCGAGCGCAAGACCCCAAAGCCCCGCAGGCAGCGCTCGCCGCTATGGGGCGCGATGCTGCGCTTTCCGTTCCGCGACGCTGAACCGAAGGACAAGAAGCTCGCCGGGCGAGCCGCGTTCTTCCTGCTTTTGGGTACCTCTGGCTTGTTTGGCGTGATGCTGGGTTTGACGGCGGTCTATGCCGTGAACCCCAAGCAGATGGAAGACCTGGAACACTACCGGCCCAGCACGACCACTGAGTTGCTGGATGTCCATGGCAAGGTCTTCGGCTCGTTCTCGCTGGAGCGCCGCGTTGTGGTGCCCTACTCGGAGTTTCCTCCGGTGCTGCGGGAAGCCATCCTGTCGATCGAAGACAAGGACTTTGAGCGCAACAGCGGCATCAACCTGGTGCGCGTAATCGGAGCGGCCTGGCACGATCTCCACTCCGATCGCAGGTCGCAGGGAGCCTCCACGCTGACCATGCAGTTGGCGCGCAATCTTTTCCTTTCCTCGGAGAAGACCTACACCCGCAAGCTCCAGGAAATCTTCCTCACCCTGCAGATCGAACGCCGCTTTACCAAGTCGCAGATATTCACCCTGTATGCCAACCAGATCTACCTCGGCCGCGGTACCTACGGCTTTGAGGCCGGCTCGGAGTACTACTTCAGTAAGCACGCCCGCGATCTCACCTTACCGGAAGCGGCGTTGCTGGCGGCCTTGCCCAAGGGCCCGGAATCCTATTCGCCTGTACGTTTTCCTGAACGTGCCCTGAAGCGCCGCAACCTGGTGTTGAGCGAGATGCTCAGCGACGGCAGGATCACCCGTGACGAGGAGGAAGCAGCCAAAGCCGCACCCCTCGGCCTGCACCTCGAAGCGCCTGCCAACAGCGAAGCGCCCTACTTCGTGGAAGAGGTTCGGCGTCAGCTCGAGCATGAGTACGGCGCGGACGAAGTGCACGGCGCCGGGCTGAGGGTCTACACCACGCTCGACCTGGACCTGCAGAAAGTCGCCGAAAAGGCCCTATTGGATGGCTTAGCGAACTACGAACGCCGTCACGGATGGAAAGCCAAGCTCCAGAACGTGCTGGACGGCGGCACGACCGTGGAGGAGTATAAGCATCCTGACTGGTCGCAGCCTTTCGTCGAAGGCGCCTACTTCCATGCACTGGTGACCGACATCAATTCCACCCGCATGGTGGTCAAGATCGGCCAGCAGCGCGTGACCCTGACCTATCCCGACTGGGCCTGGACCACCATCGCGCGCGCCAATGAACTCGCTCGCGTGGGCGACATTGTCTATGTCAAGGTCGACCGCGCCACACCCACCGCCCCGCACGTTCTTCTGGAACAGGATTCCGGCGCGCAGGCCTCCCTGATGGCCGTCGACAACGCCAATGGGGAAGTTGTCGCCATGGTGGGTGGCCGCGACTTT
The DNA here is from genome assembly GCA_036498835.1 of Acidobacteriaceae bacterium. Classification (GTDB taxonomy): domain Bacteria; phylum Acidobacteriota; class Terriglobia; order Terriglobales; family Acidobacteriaceae; genus Granulicella. Next base: position 8,592 of record DASYEV010000159.1, read on the forward strand.
GCGCTCTCCCAGTTCAACCGCGCCACGCAGGCGCAGCGCCAGGTAGGCTCATCGTTCAAACCGTACGTGTACACCGCCGCGATCGAGTCGGGCATGAAGCCCTACGACACGGTTTCCGACGCGCCCACGACGTTCTATGCCGCGAGTGGACCGTACACCCCCCATGACTATGAGAAGGGCTTTCGCGGCCCGATGTCGCTGGTTGAAGCGTTCGCGGAGTCGCGCAACATTCCCGCCCTGCGGCTTGCCGACCACGTAGGCATGAAGAAGGTCATCCAGACCGCCCGCAATTTTGGCGTGACCAGCCCTCTGCCTTCCTATCTGCCGGTAGCGATCGGTGCGGCGGACATCACTCTGGCCGAGCAGGTCGGCGCCTATACCGTGTTTCCGAACGACGGCATCCGCATTCAGCCGCACTATATCCGCCGTGTGGCCCAGGCCGACGGCCTCCCGCTGATGCAGAAGACTCCCGAAGTCCATGAAGTCATTTCGGTGGATATCGCCCGCACCATGATGATCCTGTTGCAGGCCGTGGTGCAGCATGGCACGGGCGCTCAGGCTTCGGTCCTGAAGCACGCGCTGGGCGGCAAGACAGGGACGACCAACAACTACACGGATGCCTGGTTCATCGGCTTTTCGCCGTCGGTAACCTGCGGAACCTGGGTCGGTTTCGACAACCGCGAATCCCTGGGCGAGAAGGAAACCGGCGCCCGAGCCGCGTTGCCCATATGGATGGAGTTCATGAAGGCGGCGATCGCGAACAAGCCGAACGAAACCTTCTCCAAGCCAAACGCACCCAAGAAGCAGCTTGAAGTTGCCGTGGCGCCCGCGGGTCAGGAGCCCCCAGCCGCCAAGCCTGCAAGCGACGATGACGATTCCGACACCGACGATACGGGCGCCAAACCAGCTACACCGGCGCCAGTGACCCAGCCAGCGACACCGCCGCCCGGCGATGCTGTGCCCAACGATGAACCCGCAACGCCTGTTCCGGCCAAGCCTGTCGGAAGCGCACCTGCGGGAACGCCCGCACCTATTCGCCTGCCCGCAAGGCCGCAGCAACAGGCCGCACCCATCGTCCGCCAGCCGCCGCCGAACTCAAGACCACAGACGACTCCGCCGCAGTAGTGGGGAAATATCCGACCGGCTTCCTCGCTTTTCTGATCTCCCGCGGCGGTGTTGGTATTTGCCTTTGTTTTTCTTTCTGTCATCCCGGCAGGGGATCTGCTGGTCCTCTGTATTCCCACAGAATTGTCATCTCGACCGGAGGCGCTTTAGCGCCGTAGCGGAGAGACCTGCTTCACCGCCCCTGCCCATGCCTCTGGTCACCACCACCCGATCCGTGGCGTTCCTGCAACATAGGCAGGAGCAACAGCAGATTTCTCCGCTACGCTGCGCTTCGGTCGAGATGACAGGATTGTGGTGGAAAGGCCGGCAACAGCAGATCCCCTGCGGGGATGACAACAAGAAAGGCGACAGCAAGCGGCAGGCACGCACGAGCCTGCCGTCCAATTTCCTAGAACCTAGAGCCTGTTATTAACTTTGTTCGTTTGCTTTGAAAGGTTGATGGCGGAGGTTCAGTTTCGCTCAGCATGATGGAGTGAACAAAGAATATCTGACCAAGTATCCAAGTGACGTCAGCGATGAGGAATGGGCGTTCGTA
>DASYEV010000160.1:0-53109 GCA_036498835.1 Acidobacteriaceae bacterium
CATATTCAGGACGGCAAGGTCACCAAGGTTGAGTTCGGATACAGCTATCCGGCGTACACCCGGCGGCGTCAGGATCCCAAGCCTGAGGAGTTCTATCGCGGCCTGCTGGAGTTCGCCGAGTACTGGGAGCGTCAGATGCGCGACCTCACGCCCCTCACGCTTCCCGACACAAGCTGGTCGGACATGGTCCGCTATGCCTTCGTCAAGGAGCAGATGGTGCGTCCCGGCGGCGTGTATCCCAAGTACGGCGCGGTTGATCGCGATTACTACGGACCGGAGTATGACGGCTTTCAGGACATCTTCACCATGGCGCTCTACGCCAACCTGGAATGCGGCCGCTTCGACCTTGCGCATGACATCTTCGACAACTACTTCTCCGACTTCACTGACAGCAAGGGCATGATCAACATGCGCGGCGCCGAAACCGCGCAGTTCGGCCTCACACTCTTCCTCATCGCGCGCTATTACCAACTCACCGGCGACAAGACCCTGCTGCTGAAGCACCGCGAGAAGATCGAAGCAACCGCCACCCTGCTGGCCGAATTGCAGGATGAGGCTCTCAAGCTGCCGCCCACCGATCGCGGCTACGGCTTGCTGCACGGCTGGTGCGAGTCGGACGCCTGCCTCAATGCCGATCCTTCGATTTGGGACAAGCCCTACTTCGCCAACAGCGCATTCACCGTGCGTGGCTGGCGCGATATCGCAGCCACATGGCGCAAGCTGAAGCTCACCGGCGGCGAGGCTCTTGCCGCCGACTGGACGCGCCGCAGTGAGTTGCTGCAAACGACCCTGACCAAGAGCATCGACGCCAATACCAGGCGCGACATGAAGCCGGCCTACATTGGCCCTCTGCCGGGAACGAAACTCACCTTCCGCGAGTCGCTGGCGCAGGAGCACCCCAGTGAGCAGGGCTGGTCGCACCGTTGCTATGCGGAACTTCTCCAGCCCGATGTCCTGCCCGCCGCGCAGGCGAATACCGTCATCGACTGCATGCGTGCGTACGGCGCCACCACTGTGGGTGTTGTGGCCAATGTCGGCCGGGCGAATCCCAACGGCCGCGCCATTCTCGGCTTCATCTCCTATGGCTATGCCAAGACGCTGCTGATCCTGAACAGGATCGAGGAATACATCCTGTTCATGTATGCGCACCGCTATCACGACCACTCGCGAGGAAGCTGGACCGCGGGCGAGGTTTCCGGCATCACCGGTGGCGGCGCGCTCTTCTGTATTCCTGCTCAGCAGACGATCCCGCTGCTGGTCCGGTGGATGCTGGTCTTTGAGGACTCCGACGAAGACCATCTCCACTTTGGCCGCGCACTGCCGCGGGATTGGGTCGCAACAGGAAAGCCCATCAGCATTGCCGGAGCGCCCACACGCTGGGGCCGTGTGGATTACCGCCTGGAAACCCGTGGAGCCAATACGCTGGCCGCCACGATCACCTTGCCTGCAAAGGGTGACCTTCCCAAAGAGGTGCATGTCACCTTCCGCGCGCCGGCTGGACGTACGCTCGCCGGAGTCACAACCAACGGTCAGCATGCGCAGCTCTCAGGCCCACACAACGATGCGGTCGTTGTCACGCCCGGCAGTCAGCGCAAGTTTGAGGTTGTGGCGCAGCTCGCGTAGAGACCTCGTTCGCGCACAGGAGGCAGGAATACATCCTGCCTCCTGTGCATTTAAGAGAATGAGTGTCGTGGATCGTTCATCGCATGTGTTGGCAAAGAATGCTCGCCAGACAACGGAAGAAAACAGCGAGATTCAGTTCACTGCTTCCGCGAATCTAAGCGCTGAAGGCGCGACGCTATACCAGCCCAGGGCGGAGCCCTGGGTGTGGAGCACGGCCAGAAGATCGCCTGACCCAGGGCTTCGCCCCGGGCTGGTATAGGCCGCGCCGTTGGCGCTCAATGACTACCGCCTCCATTGATCAAGCCCGATCAAGGTGTTCGGCGTATCTGTCGACTACATGCTTTTACTACGCGACGAAATCCATTGCATGAAATCACTTTCCCAATCAACGCGCCCACGCAAAAAGAAAAGGCACAAGCCGTTTCCTTTGGGGAAAACGACTTGTGCCTAAGTTCTTCAAGGAGGCACTGCTGTACATTCAGCTGCGAAGGATTTCCACCCTGGCCTTCGTAGTCCCGGCTGGGACCCGAAGCCTCAGAGGCGTCTTTCCATCAGGCTGAAACTTGTTCGTTTCCCCACCGGAAACGATTTTGTAATTTCCTGCCGGCAGACCTGCCATCGCAAGACGTACTTCACCGCTGCCGGTTGCATCCGTTTCCACCGCGAAGACAAACCTGTGCTGCTCCGCAGTCCACTGGATAGGCTGTTCCCTGGCAAAGCGCCCGCCCGTCAATTCCAGGTCCACCTGCTGGCCTGCAGTGCGCAGATGCAGACGGCGGCGCACGCCATCGCGGGGGACGATGTGCAGCGATGCCGCTTCGGCGTGCATGTCGCCACCAAAGCAGAAGCGCCCGAAGACCGGGTCGTCGGCAACGATGGTTGCCGCACCGCGCAATGCGCCGCAGTAGCCCAGATCCGTCTCCGAAGAGTAGTACCAGGGTCCGCGGTGATGCGGCTGTCCGAGCCACGTCATGCCATTGGCCGCCGGCTCGAAGCCGCCGCCCGTTCCACCATCATTGGCTTCGCCCGGGAACCAGTATCCGAAGCCCGTTTCGCGCGTGCCTGTGTTCATCAACGACCAGGCACTGAGATAGGAAGCGTAGCCGAGACGAATGGTGGCATCAGGCTCGCGGCGATCGTAGAGCGCGTGGTCCATCACGCCCCAGCCACCCATGGGCGACATGTAGGTCAGTGTGAAGGCATCGCCCGCGCCACCGCGATAGTCGCTGCCGTAGTAGTAATAGGCCTTCTCGACGACGCCGCGGCAGAAGAGATTGGCGCGAATCTGCGTAAGGGCAAACGCCGCCGAAGCCTCCGGCGTAGTGCCCGGTGTTCCCGGATGATCGAGGGCATAGCGCGCGATGGCCTGCGTGGATTCAAAGCCGGTGGAATCGAAGGCATACTCCGAACCGAACAGGTTTGGGCCTCCACTCACAAAGAACGCAACCTTCTTTTCCCAGTGCATGCGCAGCTTCGCAGCTTCATCATGCTTGCCCACGAGATCCAACTCTTCAATAAGCTGCGGAATGACGACTTCGTTATAGAAGCCCGTCTTGTACGCGGACCAATGCGTGACTTCCATGGGAATGGTGAACATGCCCAGCGCCGTGCCGTACGCGCGCTCCAGATAGGCCGCCTTATCCAGCTCCATCCTGATCCCCGGATAATCGCGGGCGATGCGGTACATGCTGAAATACATCACCACGATGTGTGGGTAGTCGTAAGGCCGCCAGATATGGCGCTTGCCTTTGTTTCCAGCGTCGGGGCTGTCGCGGTTCTGCTTCCAGTCGGGGATGCCGTAGATACCGTAGCTGTCGGACTCCTCGGTGGTGCGCTGCAGGCCTCCCCAGACAAAATGCTCGATGTAGTAGTCCAGCGCTTCCACCTCGGGCTGCTGGGGAAACTCCGAGTTCTTGGTGGCAAGATAAGCGGGCTTGCTGAGGCCGGGGTCGTCGCAGGTGACCTCGTAGATGCGCCAGCCCTTAATCAGGTCGTAGTTGTCCGGCCCAAGCTGCGTCTGCGAATTCATGTTCCACTCGGCCAGCAGGCCGTTGTACCACTTGTTTGCGTCACGGACCTGGTGTTTGGCGATGAACGCGGCGCGCTTATGAATCAACGTCTCCATCGGCTCAGACGAAAAGAACTCCAGCCGTGTCGAGCGGCCTGCGCCATGGTGGACCGTCAGCATGTTCTCGCCGAGCCGCCTGAACTTGACGCGGTACAGCTTGCGGCCTTCCTTCTCGCCAAGGGGCTCGATCGTGGTCTGCTGCGGATGCTCGGCAACCAGGCTTTCGATGGGACCATGCGATCGGATGGCGAGTGTCGTGGACATGTCGGAGGGTACCGTCATACCGGGCGCGATCTCGACATCGATCAACCCCGCATCGACCAGCCGCTGCTTCACGCCTGCGTAGTCCTGCGCCCAGGCCAACTGGAAACCATACTCCTTGCCGTCTCCTGCCTTGCCGGCGGGCGCCAGTGTGACGCTGGTGCGGGGCTGACGCCAGCGGCCACCGATGGCCTTGACGGCCTCACCTGCGGCCACCGAGTGCACATACGCGCGGAACGCAGGACGCTGTCCCTTAACCGGTGGCACATGGTCCCAATACTCCAGATGGGTCTCGTGTTCCGGTGTCATGACCAGATAAGGTCCGACGCTGTTGGAACGCATCCAGAACAGAAAGGAACCATGACCGGAAACAAAGTGGTGCTTCAGGACCGAGGCCGTCGGCGGCTCCTTGGCATTGAAGCTGGAGTGCATCGGCAGCGGGACAGACAAATCGCCTACTTCGATTGGATCGGTGGACAAATTACGAAGTGAGATCTTCCAGCGCAGCACGCTTCCCTGCGGCTCAAGGCCAACAGTGACGGCCAGCGCTTCGCCCTGATCGTCCTTCGCGTGACACACGCCCGCAGAGGCCTCGGCGTCCGACGAGTGGAATTTCTGCCAGGCGCCATGAGCCCGGCGCCACGTGATATCGACGTGTCCCAACTTCTGCTGCGCGGCCACATAGTTGGTCGGGAACGCGTCGCCTGCAAACCGCAGGCTCGTCAGCGCTCCTCCATCGAACTCCAGCAGAAACGGTGAGGCGCCGCCGGCAGTCTTCTCTGTAGCTTCGGCTGCCGTGCTGGCGCTTTCTGCAAACGCGAGCGGCGTCAACGAAGTAGTGGCCGCAAGCGTGGCAGCACCCAGCAAAAACTCACGACGATTCGCGGACATCCATCACCTCAAAAGAAATGTATACAAATAAGAATCCAATTTAGAAGACATGTCAATGTTGATTCTGATTTTTCATTTGGAGAGATGAGCCAGCCGTATCGGACCTCATTAGCCAATGTGCGGCCCAAAGGAAATGCCGTTTTCTCTTACGAGAAAACGGCACTCCAGAGAACACCGGCGAGAACTACGAGGCCTGGGAAGCCGGATTCGCATTCTTGCGTATCAGCCAGTACACCGGAACGCCGCTGAGCACGATGAGCAATCCTGGCCATGTCGTGGACGTCCGGTAGGCAAACAGGATGACCAGAACAACCGCGGCGCCGGCAATGTACAGCGCCGGCAACCAGGGATATCCCCAGCATCGGTACGGCCTGGGGGCATCGGGCCGTGTGGAACGCAACCTGAATAGACCCGCTACGGTGAGGATGTAGAAGATCAGCGCGGCGGAGATCACGTAGTCCAGCAGATTGCTGTAGAGATTGCCGTAGGTCTTGGTGGCGGCATCGTACGTACGCGGCAGCACCAGCAACAGCGACCACAGGCATTGCAGGGCGAGCGCCCAGCCCGGAACCTGTGCGCGATTGAGCGAACCCGCCCGGCGGAAGAAGAGCCCATCCTGCGCCATGGCATAGCAGGCGCGCCCGCCGGCAAGGGTCAGCGCGTTCACGGTGCCGAAGGTGGAAACCATGATGAGGCAGGCCATGGCCAGCTTGCCGATGCCCGGCAGCACGGTATCGACAACCAGCGTGGCAACACGGTCGCCTGGGGCGGTCTGAATTGCTTCCACTGGAACCACAGCAAGGTAGCAGAGGTTGCACAGCAGGTAGAGGGCAATCACGATGCCTGTGCCCAACCCAAGAGCGAGCGGCAGGTTGCGCTTGGGGTTTCGGACTTCGCCGGCAACGAAGGTGATGTCATGCCAGGAGTCCGCGGAGAACAGTGAGCCGGTCTGCGATACGCACAGCGCGACCAGCATGCCGAAAGCCGTTGTCGCGTCGAGCGTGCGGATCAGAACCACATGCTTGGGATGCCAGGCATCCGCAAAGTTCGCATGGAAGACGGATGGGTTGCGAAAGAAGGCGAAGACGCCAAGCGCAAGCAGCAGCACCATACCGGACAGCTTCGCGACCGTGAAGACGTTCTGGATCAGCTTGCCCCACGTCACACCGTTGGTATTGATGAAGCAGATCAGCAGGATGATGACCAGAGCAAGAAGCTGCGCGGTGGAAAGCGAAATCGCATAGCCGGGGAGAATATGGATCGGCGCGATGAGGTAACGGCTTTCGCTGATGCCGGGAAACACCACGCCGCTGAACCGTGCAAAGGCGATGGCCACGGCCGCGATCGTGCCCGTCTGGATCACCGTCAGCAGCGTCCAGCCATAGAGAAAGCCGAGCAGCGGTGAGAAAGCCTCACGCAGGTAGATGTACATGCCGCCCGCAGTCGGCATCATCGCAGCAAGTTCCCCATAGCTGAGGGCGCCGAAGACGGTGAGCACACCGGTGATGACCCAGGCGACCAGCAGCCATCCGGCCGAGCCGACCTGGCGGGAGATCTCCGCGCTGACGATGAAGATGCCGGAGCCGACCATAATGCCGGCGACGATCATGATGGAATCGAAAAGACCGAGCGCCTTGCGGAATCCGGCATCGGAATGCCCCGCCACGGTGCTCTCTCCAGGTAGAACTTCTACGTCAGCCTGCATGTGTTGGTATCTCCGAAAGAACGGTAAGTCGCTGGTCAGGGGTTGTACACGATAGATACACCATGCGAGCGCACACGTGGACCCGCATGAAATTCAAAGCTTCAACAGGAACAGAGTTCTAAGCAATACCGTCGTTGCGGACGTAGACAGAGTAACGCTCGTCCATCACAACGTTGAGCGGCACAAGGTTATGGATGGGGCCGCGGCCCTTGGTGCGGAACTGCAGTGGATAGTGGCGGGTGCCTTCCACCTGCTCGAACCAGATGCCATCGTCCGCTTCCGGTGAAGGAATGGGCACTTCGGCGGGTGCGTGATTGGCACGCCGCTGTACGGGAGGACGAAGACTGACGGTAGGCATCGGATAGCCATCGTCGTAGCCCCGCGGGCCGGAGCCGGCGTAGATCATCGAGGTGGTCAATCCCTCTGTGCCCTGGCGCACCGCCAGCACCAGCGGACCGTACATCGCGGCCTGGACCTTCTTGTCGTCCGGAGCCTGATCGATGTGAAGCGTCATGGGGATATCGACAGTCACGACATCCCCGGTCTTCCAGGGACGATTGAGTTCGAGATACGTGGAAGGCGTGGCAGTCACGGACATCGGCGCGCCATTGACGGCGACAGCGACTCCCTTGGTGGCCCAGTACGGGATGCGGATCTTGAGGCTCGTGGGCCTGGAGGGTGCGGCGTCCACGGTGAACGTGATGCGCGGCTCGTTCGGGTATTTCGTCGTCTGCCGCAATTGCAGACCGCGCTCCTTCCAGTCCAGCTTCGAAGGAACGAAGAGGTTCACATAGACGGATGCATCGTCATGGAAGTAGATCGAGTCGTTGAGCTTGGCATACTCCTCCGAACCTGTGCCGGTGCAGCACCAGAACGCATCGAACTGGGTGCCGAAGGTTTTGTACAAGCCTGGCCGCAGCGAAACGTAGTACATCAGCATGCCGTTGCGGTCCTGTGTGCCGTAACGGACGTTGAGCAACATTCGTTCGTAGTAATCGAAATGCTTGGCGTCAGGCTCCTGGCCAAAAAGATGCCGGGTGAGCTTCATCATGTTGTACGAGCAACAGCACTCCTCGGCGGCGGGCCCAAGTTGGCTCGCGATTCCATCCGGTTCATGCCACCCTTCGCCGTTGCTGGTGCCGCCTGTGCAGTAGGTGTGGTGATCTTTGACGATACGTTGGAAATTCTCGGCGATGCTCAGGTAGCGCTTGTCGCCTGTAAGCTCATAACCCCGAATCGCGCCGATGATCTTCGGAATATTGGTATTGGCGTGATTGCCGGCCAGCATGTCCTGGTTGGCGGCAAGAGGATCGAAGATCTTCTTATGCTCGAAACGGTATGCGAGATCGCGGTACTTGGCGTTACCGGTAATGGCGTACAGGTTGAAGGACGCCTCGTTCATTCCGCCGTGTTCGACAAGCAGCACCCGCTGCCACTCGTCGTCGGCAATGGAACGGGAATACGCATCGGCCCAGTCGGCCATTTTGAGCGCGACATCCAGCGCCTGCTTGTTGCCGGCGTGCTCGTGCATGTCGAGCATGCCGGCCATGATCTTGTGGTACGTGTAAAACGGCGCCCAGACCTTCTGATGAGCGCGCAGGCGATCGTAGAACGTGGCCGGATAGGCGCCCAGGTATCCGTCCTTCGCCTGACACTGCGCAAGGGTTGCGATGAGGTCGTTGGCCTTGGCAGCGATAACTTCATCACCGGTGCTGGCATGGACCAGAGCGCACGCGGATAGATAGTGACCGACGTAGTGCCCGCGCAACTCGCAGTCCGGCGCTTCCCACCCGCCGAGGGGATCGGCGTCGGAAGCGATGCCGGCGGTAACGCGGAAGTTATGTGCAAGCCGTTCGTTGGGCAGCGAATACAGGTAACTGCGATTGAGCTCCGCCATGTCTTTCCAGAAGCTGGGCAACAGGCGAACCTCGGTCATAGAGAAGGGTTCAGCCTTCCAGGCGACCTTCGCAACAGAGGCATGGGTCAGATTTTTGTTGGCGGCATCGGTGTGGATCGCACCCGCGGCGTTCCCCGCTTTACTCGTGCCTTGCAAGGCAGCAGCCGATGGCAAAAGAGAAACCGTGCCCGCAGCAGCTGCCGCACCCAGAAAACGTCTCCGTGTCAGTCCCGCATGCATATCCACCACCTTGTCCCGTCATGGCTGAAGCGGGACGATTGTGCTTCCATCATCCGCGCAGCACATTCCCGCGGTCAAACGCTTGTACGTAATCTCTTCTACTCGCTCGAAGTCCCCACGGGCATAGCCGCGTGGGGACTCGAGTTGTACTTCGATTCAGTGCTTAGAACTCGATGTTGGCGCGCAGTTCGATGTTGCGGCCAAAACCGTTGATGCTGTTGGTGACGCCGGCGCGAGAGAAGGTTGTGCTCTGCACGGCGGAGGTTGTGGAATTAAAGGTGCTGCCAAAGACAGGGTGATTGAAGGCGTTCAGGAATTCACCCTGAAGGCGGAAGTTGACGTTTTCGCGGATGGGAATCGACTTGGTGAGCGCGATGTCATCGTAGAAGGCATTCGGTCCATGCAGACTGATACGCTGGCCGATCGTTCCCGGAGTGGTATTGGGTGCGAGGTACGCTGTGTTGGCGGCGCCGTTCGCTCCAATGTACTTGGGATTGATCATGTTCGCGGTCGTCTGTCCCGGCACGCGGTAGACACCGACGGCCTTCTGCAGATCCTTGGCCGTGATGCCGGTAAGTGTTACACCGCCATCGCTGGTGTTGTAGGTGCCGAATCCACCAGTCAGCAGGAAGGGAGTGCCTGTCTGCCAGGTTGCGATGGTGCCCACGTTGAAGCCGCCGACCACGCGATCCATGAAGCTGCCATGGTTGAGGAACATGTGTCCCTTACCGAAGGGCAGATCATAGGTTCCGCTGAAGTGGAACGTATGTTGGATGTCGAAGATCGAAGGCGCATAGCTGAGCCCCAGGTTGCGAATGGTGTAGATCTGGTTGGCACTGGCTGTGTACGAGTTGTTGTTGCTGGTGCCAAGGCTCTTGGAGTAGGTGTAGTTGGCGTTGTACTGCAGACCCTTCCACGCACCCTGGCGTAGCTCGACCTGAAGTCCGTTGTAGTTGGAATAGGCGGCATCCGTCAGGTAGCCAGCTGAACGTCCGCCGCTGTACGGGTTTGCCTGGAAGAAGTTGATGGGATAGCCCGCACCCGTCGTGGTGTAACCGGCGTTGGTGGCGCAAGGCGTGAAGGCATTGACGCCGACGAGGTTGCAGAAATATTGCGGGTTGTTGTTGTTGTTGCCCGCGAGCTGATTGGCGAAGCTGCCGATCTGGCCGTTGGTCAAATATCCGATAAACGTCGAATTGCTGAAGTTCGCCGTACCGGCTCCGCCAAACGCTGCATCCATGATCGGTGTTGCGTTGGACGCGCCACGTCCCACATCGCTGAACGTCTTGCCGCCACCGGCGGCGAGGTTGGCCTGCGCGCGCTGGAACTCAGCCAGGAAGCCGTTTTCGAAGACGTTGATCTCGTTGGTGTTGACCGTGAGCCACTGGTGAACGGTGCGGTTCCCGGTATAACGGACTTCCAAAACGCGGTTGCCACCCAATGAACGCTGAATACCGAAGTTCCATGATTCCGCGTAGGGCTCATGAATGTTGGGATTGATTCCGTTCACGCCCGGAGCATTGGCGAGAAAGGTGTTCTGCGCGAAGGGAATGTAGTCGGCAATGGCGCCCGGAACAAGGACATAATCCGTGCTAGGCATCAACGCTTGCTGGTTGGCCGTGTAAACGGGACCGTTGCTGCCCAGCGATACGCTGCCGGGGGTAAACGTCCCTTTCTTACCAGTCGTATTGGCCGATGCGCCGAAGAACTGGTAGTACACCGAACCATAGTCCGACATGGCATCCCATGCGAATTGCTGTGGCTCCGTGAAGTTACGCAGACTGAAGCCGCCACGGATAACGGTGGAGTTGTGTCCCATCAACTTGCTGAAGAGACCGGAATCCACTGTCGGGTTCCAGGCGAAACCGAGCGCGGGCTGAGGCGTCTTCAGGAAGGAGTTGTAGGCATGCGGCAGTGTGCTGAGGCCAGGGTTCAAATTTCCGCCGAAGGAGCCGGGCTTGAACAGGTTCGACGGCGAGGTGGGGCCATAGATGCTGTCCGGGCGGGCCGAGTGATACGCCGCAGTCAGATCGTGGTCGTCCAACGTGAAGTCCCAGCGCATACCGTAGTTGAGCGTGAACGACGGCGTAACTCTCCAGGAATCTTCCCCATAGAAAGCGAAGGCTTTCTGCAGTTCGTCCAAGTCGTAACGGCCGGGGCCATGGATGTATTGCTGGGCTTTGTTGTCATACGAGTAGGAGCCGTTGATCGACGAAACGCGGCCCGTAAGAACGGCGTAAAGCTGTTGAGCTTCGCTGACCTGTGCGGCGGCTGCAAAAGGAACGGAGCCATTGCCGGCCTTGGCCGTTGTGTCCTGGGTGATGGCTTGCAGGGCAGGATCGCCAGTGGCAAGCCCCAGGGGCAGATTGGCAAAACCAGTGGGTGGATTGTAGTAGTGATCCTGCTCACGATATCCGGAGAAACCGTACTGGATGGTGTGAGCACCCTTCTGCAGAACCATGTTGTCGGAGAGGCTCCACAACGGATAGAAGTTGCCGGAAGGCAGCACGTAGTTCAGACCCGACATGTTGCCGCCGGAAGCGTCGCCCGGGAACTGGAAGTTAACCACCGGAGCGGTGTTGTAGTTCGGCGCCACGTTGTAGGCGAACTCATTATGTGCATACGTGAAACCAACCTTGAACTGGTTCACCAGCCTGGGCGAAATGGTGTAGTCAAGGCCGATCGTGCTGATGAAGTCCTTGTTGTAATTACCGCCGTCCTGGTTGGCGTAGATCGGACCCGGGAAAGGAGGAGGATATGCGCCATGCGGCCGCCGGCTGGTCGTCGTGATAGCCGAAAGGTAGGTACGCAGCTTCTGCGAGATGTTGTAGTCGAAACGTACCGAGGGATAATAGTTGGTGACCGCTGCGTTGGCGTTGAAGGTCACGGTCTGCAGGTTCGGATCAGTGACTCCTACGAGAGAGGCATCCGGAGCGCCGGCAATGCTCTTGCTGATGTTCGAGAACTGTGTGGCGATAAAGGTGTTGACCATGTTCGGCAGAGTTGCCGAGTAGTTATGGGCCAACGTCAGCACGTTCACGGTGTGCGTCGCACCGTCGGTGCCGGCGTAGGTAAAGAGGCCGGTCTGCGCCGCTGGAGTAAAGACCGAGTTCGACTTCGTCACCGAGCCCGGCTGGTGGGACGTAGCAAACGACCCAAAGAAGAAGAGACGGTCGCGGATAAGGTAACCGCCGCCGCTGACACCAAAATCATTCAGGATGAACTTGGACTTGCGGACGGGCGCCAGACCCTTCCCCTGATTGATGGCGCTGTTCGTGGAGGTCGTCCAACTCGGGGCATTGAGGCCGTCGTTGCGGAAGTCTTCATACGCGCGGACATGGAACTTGTTGGTGCCGCGCCGGGTGACGTAGTTGATCTGGTTGGTGGACTGGCCAAAACCTGAGCTGAGAGACAAGCCGTCCGTCTGAATGGATTCCTGCTCGATGGTTTCGACGCGCGGTGAAGCGGCGGCCTGGGTGGCGCCGCTGTTGCCGTACTTGGCGCGGCTTGCAGTACCCTGCGTGCCGTCGACGTTATTTCCGGAGTCGACCGAAGGCAGACCGTTGAAGGTTCCGGTGTATCCGGCCACCAGGTGCGAGAAGGCAGTGAGATCGCGTCCCTGCAGGGGAAGATCTTCTACCTGCTTGAGATCGACGACCTGCCCGATCTGGTTGGAGGTTGTTTCCAGCACATCGCCGGTATCGGCGCTGACGCGGACGGTCTCGCTCGCGGCGCCCACGGTGAGCACAGCCTTGACCGCGTTGGTTTCCGAAGCGTCGACCTTGATGCTGTCGAAGATTTTGGTTGCGAAACCGGCGTGTGAAACGGTCAGGCTGTAGGTTCCAGTCTGAATGTTCGCAAAAGAAAAGTCGCCGTGACCGCTTGTCTTCGCATTACGTGTGTCGTTGGTGTCCAGCTTGATCAGCTTCACATCGGCTTCCGGGACGACCGCTCCGCTGGGATCCGTCACCGTGATTTGGATTGTGCCGAGAGCACCGTTCTGGGCAATCGCTGAGCTCAGGCCAAATGCCAGCAGAAGAGCCGAGAGCAGGCAATAGAGTACCGGGCGTTTCAAGATCATCACTTCCTCCTGAGGGGACCTGCATAGCCATGTACCGGCCGACCCTTGAGGTATCGTCTCGGTTGGGGCTGGGTGTAAAGAATATAAACTTGTAGCCAATTTTGTATTCAAAAGTCAATGGTTGATTTCCAATTTGGGCGAAAATATGAAAACGCTTTCACGATATTCGGTTTTATGTCGCGGCAGGATCAGTTTTCCGCATGTTTGGCGGCATTTCGGCAGCGAATCACGCCACAACCGGAATGAGGTTGCGTCGCTTGGCGATGATCGAAGAGCGCTCCTCCAGACCCTCTCTTCCGCCGCGGCGAAAACTCGGACGGGCACCCTCCTTCGCCAATCTCCGTCCTCCTGACACGGGCGTGGATACGAGCACATTGAAACCGCTTTCCACAGTGAAAATCGGGGAGTCGAAGTTCACCGCGAAACCGGCCTTGTCCAGAAAACTCGCCTGATTGGCTCTCCCGCGATGACTCGGATGAAGGCTCCACGAAGAGAAGACATCGAATGAAAGCGGCTCAGAAAATAGCGCACTGAATGCAATGTTGTTGGATACATATTTGTATCCAACAACGCCCTCAACACACGTCAAAACTAGACCGTACCATGCATCACAAGAGACGCTAGCGCATTTCCCATGAAGGTGTACCTCAGGGGAAAGATGTTGAAGTCGTTTTCCCCCAGAGAAAACGACCTTTTCAGCCTCTTCGGGAGGGCACAGCATCATGGGAAATGCTCTAATGCAAGCTAGTTCTTTCTAAGCCGTCGCGCGAGGATTTGCAAGTGCTGGGAGGCCTGTTTCTGCCTACCTGCCCTTGGGGGCGAGGGTAGACCGGGAGTGGGCGAGCTCCAGTTCCGCACCGGCGAAGCCCCAGGAGTTCCACGCCTCACCCGCCACCACGCTTTCAAAGAACGGGACGGCGCCAAGCCTGTCCCCGTTGTACAGGCGCCAGTTGCCGACACCATAGCGGATGGTGTTGTAGGCGAGTTCCGCCTCGGTATCTCCAGCAGCCGGTTTAGCGGGAAGAATCTGCTGCTCGGTCATCTTGCCCTGGTAGAAACGCAGCAAACGGAGATAGAAGGCGAGATGCGGTTCCGTGTTGTGGACTGCCGGCGTGATCCGGGTGAGGACTTCGGCCGCTTCGTTCTGCTTGCCGGCGCGCCGGAATGAGACGTACAGCCAGTTGGAACAGTCGATGAGGGAGTCGTCCGTCCTGGCCAGATCCCGGGCATGGCCGAAGTGAAGGGCCGCTTCGGCAAATTGGCCCTGGAAATAGTGCGCGAGGCCGAGATGATAGTGGGAGTCGAGCCTGGCGGGGTCGACCTGCACCGCGTGCTCAAGATCCTTCTGGGCCGCGACGAACTCGCGCAGACCAAGCTCGCGATGTCCCCGTTCCAGAAGGAGATCGGCATTGTCAGGGAACTTGCCGAGGCCTTCCGTGTCGGTCTTAACCGCCTCCCGATACTGGCGGCGTCCGGCCTGCGCAAGTGAAAGCGCCAGATAATCCGCAGCAGCCGGAGTCCGGCCCGAGAGTTTCGCCCTGGCCGCGGTGATGCCGGCATCCTCTGTTTGGGCGTAGAGCTTCCGGCCCAATCGTGATGTCAGTTCCAGTGGCCCGTGCTCCTGTGCCGGAAGAATGGCAGGCAGGATAAGGCAAAGAGCTGCGACGAAGAACAGGGATCGAGTGTGGCGCATGGACGTCAGGGCTCCGGAATTTGGGAATGTGGGCTTCGGCAGTTTCGCCGGTCGCTACCACTGTAGAGCAGTTGCCTGATACCGCGGCGTCTCAAATCAGATGGTCTGCCGCCCAGCCACAATCAGAACCTGTCCAAAACAACCGATCGCCAGCCATGCTTGCGCATGCTGACGATCGGAGGCTCTTTCGAGTCTGGTAGCTGTTTCGCTTATGCTCCCGCGAACTCCGCGAAGGACTTTTCGCTGACCTTGGGACGGTTGGCAACGGCCGTCTCGTAGATCGCCTTGGTTTCGTCCAATTCGCGGCCATAGAGCTCCAGACGCGGAGCGCGGACACGTGCGGAACCGACGCCTGCCTGCTCCTGAACCCACTTGATCAACTGCACGAACTTGGGCACGGTATCCAGGCGCAGCAGGGGAAGGAACCAGCGATAGAGTTCGAACGCCTCGTCCTTCTTGCCCGCCTTCGCCAGTTCGAAGAGCTGAACCGATTCCGCCGGATAGGCGTTCACCAAGCCGGCAACCCAACCCACCGCGCCGGCGCCTACACCTTCCACCAGTACGTCGTCGACACCCACGCTGATGCGCAGGCGGTCGCCAAGCACTTCGCGAATCGCCGAAACGCGCCGCACATCCGCGCTCGATTCCTTCACCGCCTTGAGGTTTTCGTGCTCGGAGGCAAGCTCCGAAATCTCATTGGGCAGGAAGTCGGTCTTGTAGGCTACGGGGTTGTTGTACAGCATGCACTCAAGCTTCGTGCTGCCGATCACTGTCGCGACGTGCTTCTTCATCTCATACCAGTCCGAGGTGTACACGTAGGGCGGCAGCACCATGATGCCGGAGCAGCCGGCGTCTTCCGCTTCCTTCGCGAGCTTCACCGCGCCAGTCGTTGAGAGCGATGAGATCGCGGCAACCACGGGCGCCTTGCCGGCAACGCGCACGGCCGTCTTCAGGATTGCGACCTTCTCGTCATGCTCCAGCGTCGCACCCTCGCCGAGCGAGCCCAGCATGACAAGACCCGAGCAGCCGTTGCCGAGCTGCCACGCAGCATGTTGCGCCAGAAAACCGTGATCCACCTTCAGATCGGTATCGAAGGGGGTTGTCATTGCAGGCAGTACACCAGACCAGTTCATCGTTTCTCCTGTAATTCAGTTCGTTCTGTAATTTCTGTAATTTCTGTTGACTCAGTAATTTCAGTTTGTCCCGCATCCGAGCCAAACGCCTGGAGTGGAACGGGAAAGAGCGGCTGCCGCACGGAAATCGGCTTCCATCCCAGAAGGTGTTCCACCGCCGGGCCGCAGATACGGCCCTGGCATGGACCCATGCCGCAACGCGTCTGCAGCTTCGCATCGGTCCAGCTTGTATGTCCACGTAAGCTGCCGAGCCTGACATCTTCACAGCGGCAGACGAGCGTGTCCTCGCGAGGAACGGCGCGCAGTTCTTCACGCAACGCGAAGGCCTTCTCCAGACGTTCACCAAAGCTACGCTCCGCCGCCGCACGCTTTTGCAGTGAAGCAACATCGCGGCCCGCGCATGCCAGGCCGGCGATTTCTCCCTGCACCAGCGCTGCTTCCAAACCGGCAATCCCGGTAGGCTCGCCGGCGCAGAAGACGTTCGGAACGGATGTGCGCTGGTCGCTGTCGACCTGCACAAACGGCCCGCGAAACGCACAGCCAAGCAGCGACGCAATCTCCGTGTTCGGCACCAGGTGATATCCGCAGGCCAGCAGATCGCAGTGCTCGGTCCAGGTGCTCGTACCATCGGTCAGCTTGACGGAGCGAAGTCCATCCGGCGAAGCCGAGGCCTCCACAACCCAGCAGCCGATGCGATACGCGGACTTCCATAATTTGGCCCGATACCCCGCACCCTGAAGCAGTTTGCCCGGATTTGACCACATGGAGACGGCGAATGGAGCGAGTTGAGCCAGGGAAGCCTGCTCGACCACGGCCGAGACATAGGCGCCGTCTTCCACCAGATGGGCAGCAACCGCCAGCAGAAGCGGACCGGTGCCCGCAACGACGACACGCTTCCCCGCAATGCGATAGCCCCCCCGCACCAGAGCCTGCAACCCGCCCGCGCCAAAAACTCCCGGCAAGGTCCATCCAGGAAATGGCAGAAACCGTTCCCGTGCGCCTGTCGCCAGAATCAACTTTTCAAAGAGGAACTCTTCTACCTGGCTGCCGGAAGTATTTTCCCGTATGGCCTGCAAGCTTCCCGAAGCATCGACGCTAAAGACGCTGCGGCCGGGGAGCACTTCCGCTCCGGACAGACGCAGCCTTTCCAGCGCCTTCCGCCTGGGGGCGTCCTCCGCGTGCTTCGAAGAATCCTTCGTCTCAACGGTATCCCCACGCCATATCTGCCCACCTGCGGCGGGATTGTCATCCAGCACGATGACTTTGCGGCCGTGCTCTGCGGCGGCAGTTGCAGCGGTTATACCTGCCGGCCCGGCTCCAATGACCAATACATCTGTGCGCCTCATGGGTTGGTCGCCACCGTCATGTCCGGCTCGCATACTATCTGGCAGGTGCGGCGATGCGGAACGCCATTCACCATGGCGCGGCATTCAAAACAGATACCCATGCCGCAGAGCGCGGAACGCGGCTCCCCACCAACCGAAAAACGGCTGGGCTGCTCTGCGAGCAGCATCGCCGCGGCAACGGTTGTGCCGCGCGCAACACATACCGGAACGTCGTTAATGGTGACGGAAAGATGCTCAGGCATGGGCAAGCCTCGCAGGCTCCATCAGCCGCGCGGGAAGGAACGGTTTCGCGTCGATTTCCGACTTGCGGTCCAGCATTCCATCCACCAGCAACCGGGCTGCCCCGGGAGCATTCGTAATCCCCAGGCCTTCAAAGCCGGCGGCCAGCCACAAGGAAGGATCGTCCGCGAGCTCGGCCGCTGGACCAATCAACGGGAGTTTGTCATCGGTCGCCGCGCGGAAACCTGTCCACACCCGCAACGCTGAAAGCTTCTCCAGACCCGGCATGTATTCCCGTGCCCGGTCCATCATGCGGCGCAGAATTTCCGCATCCACCGCGGAGTCTTCATTGCCGTACTGCCGCGAGGAACCAATCAGCAATTGTCCGGTCTGGCGCGGCTGGATGTTGAACGCGACGGAGTCCTCAATCAGCGTATGCGCGCTCTTCAGATAGCCAAGTTCCACAAGCTGGTGATGAAGAAAGCCCGGATAGCGATCGGTAATGATGAGGTGGCCTTTGCGTTTCTGAATCGGCATGGAAGGCAGGAGATCACACTCTGCTCCAACCGCCAGCACAATACGTTCGGAGGACAGGGTTACACCGTCATTCAGGATCACGCGTCCATGCGAAGCCGAAACCGCCCTGTTCAGGAAAAGCTCCGCGCCAAGACGGCGAGCTTCCGACAGATAGAAACCGGCCGCGGCCGGCGGATACACCACGCCATCACCGGGCACCAGCAAAGCTCCCGCGAGACCGTGACGAAGATTGGGCTCAGCTTTGGCGAGTCCGCCTGCGTTTAGAACCTCCGCCTTCACACCCGCGCGCGTATACGTCGCCTGCTTGGAGTGAACCTCGGCCATTTCTTCATCGTCCGCGGCTACCCACAGAGTGCCGCGCGATTCATATTCCACGGAGTGCGGCAGTTTCTCCGACTCCGCTTGCCAAAGCGAGCGGGAAAATGCCGTCAGCGCAAGCTGCGCGGGAGAATCGTCCATGACGACGACGTGGCCCATGCCCGCGGCGGTCGCGCCGCCGGCCGGAACGGCTCCTTCGATCACACCAACTCGCCAGCCCAGAAGAGCGCACTCTCTGGCTACCGCGCTGCCTACAATCCCAGCGCCGACGACAAGAATGTCGAAAGGCTTCATGTCAGAACTTGATCCCCTGCACAAATGGATCGTCATCGGCAAACAGCAGCTTGGATTCACCCATCATCCAAGCACGTCCGCGGATGCTGGGATTCACCTGCCCATCATTGGATTCCCGAACCGATCCTTCAAACACAGTCCCTAGAATGCCTTCCTGCCTCCACGGAGTTCCGGGAGCCAGCTTGCCGTCGTCATACAGGCAGGCCATCTTCGCGCTGGTGCCGGTTCCACACGGTGACCTGTCGAAGGAGGCGCCTGGGCAAAGGACAAAGTTTCGCGACGAATTCTTCGAGTCGGCAGGTGCGGAGAAGAATTCGATGTGATCAATATAGGCTCCGCCGCTGCCGGTGACGCCGCTGGCATGCAGCGCATTGCGGACAGCGGTTGCCGCAGCAACCAACTCATTGCGATTCTTGGCAGTCAGCTCGCAGGGCGCTTCGCCCACCAGGAAAAACCAGTTCCCACCCCAGGCGATGTCGCCCGTGACCTGACCGTATCCCGGCACGGTCACTTCGACACCCGAGCGGTAACGATAGCTGGGCACATTGTCCACCGTGACGCTGCCGTCCTCATTCAGCGTCGCCTGCACAATCCCGACCGGGGTTTCGATCTTGTGGAGACCGGGCTTGATCCGCCCCAGGTGGGCAAGCGTCGTGACGACGCCTATGGTCCCGTGCCCGCACATCCCTAGATACCCCACGTCATTAAAGAAGATGACGGCCGCTGAGGAATCTCGCTCCACCGGCTCCAGAAGTAGCGCCCCAACAACAACTTCCGACCCGCGCGGCTCACATACGACGGCAGACCGGAAGTGGTCGAAATTGGCGCTAAACCGCTGCAACCGCTGGGAAATTGGCCCACTGCCAAGATCGGGACCGCCGGAAATCACAACCCGGGTCGGCTCCCCCTCGGTATGGGAGTCCAAAGTATGGACGGACCTGCTAGATTCCATGTCCAATAATACCTCGTTGTCTACGATTTTGAATACATTGTGCAACATCAATTTCCGCAACTATTAAAGTGCAAAAAGCGGTAGAGTGGGTCGGGAGTCAATATCGATTGCGAACCAGCGGCGTATCGTCCACGAAAAAAACCCGAGCTGTATCGACCCGAGCCAAAGCTGAACATGGCACAAGCCTGCTCACAGCCTTTCGGGAAATTCGAGAGCTGATCGTACACGGCAGGCTTTCCCCTGGCACCTGGATTTTGGAAGCCGAGCTCGCAGAACGCCTGAATATGAGCCGCACACCCGTGCGCGGAGCCATTCACTGGCTTCAGCGCGAGGGCTATATCCTCGAGCACCGCAACGTCAAAAAGTCGCGCATGATCGTTGCTCCTCTGACCAAAGAGGATGCGAACGAACTGTACCTGATCATCGGCAGACTGGAAGGCATTGCCGGCCGCGGCGTCGCCGCTCTGCCCGCGGCAGAACGCAAGGATATCTGCGGGCAGCTTCAGAAACTTAACGATCGCCTGCACCTGATCTCGAAGGACCGCGACGGTCATCCGGGCGAAATCTTTGAGATCGATCGCGACTTTCACCGCCTGATCATTAAGTACGGCGCCGGCGCGCGCATGACCACGCTGCATAAAGCGATTGAGCCGCAGACGGAGCGTTACTGGCGGCTGTATGCCAGCTCCATCATCAAGGATCTGCACATCTCCGTCGCGGAACATGAAGAAGTGATTCAGGGCATTCAGGCTGCAAACCCCGATCGCGTGGAAAATGGTCTGCAGGTGAACTGGCTGAAGGGCGCGGAACGTCTGGGACATGTGATCGACATCTTCGGCGAACGCGGAAGCTGGTAAAGCCTTCGCGTTCGTTCCGCCGAAATTGAAGCCGTTTTCCATCTCTGTTCGTTCCCTTTCGAGGCAGGGTTGAAAACCGCTGCCTCAACGACGCTTCAAAGCGCGCCGAAGTCTCCCAAAGCCTGCTTTGCGCCTGCGAGATTGGTCAGTTTCATCTCTGCATACTTGCGTGAAAGCACAACACCGGGTGCGCCGGCCTTGAGCGCAGCCAGCGTCGCAGCCCGGACGTCCTCAGGCTGCGTGCGTTTCTCATGGAGACCCGTGGGCACATCGATGTCGATGCCCGGGTAAATGGGAATCGCACCCTGCACATCGGCGATGGCGCGTTGCGTCTCAATGCCCACGGTGCGGCCGGATAGCCCCGCGGTTGGCAGATCCTTCAGAGAAGGCTCGCCCGTATAGCCGAAAAACGCGTAGTGCATGTCGAGCACGCGCTCCGGCGTCATGTCACGGAAGATCGTCGATTGCACGTTGCGGATGTATTGCGCCAGGCGCGGTCCCGCGCAGTTGTTATAGGGGCAGGGCTTGAGGTAGTCGGAGAACGGAACCAGGCGCGCATAGTTGGTGTCGGCGCTGTAGAACGGACTCATCGTCACCACATGCATGATGTGCCAGCCGACCTGAATCCGCGGCTTGATCGCTTTCGCTGTGCCATAGATCAGGCCATACATTTCTTCCTGGCTGGTGTACCAGAAGCGCTCCCACGCGAAGATTTCCGGGAACTCCAGGAACAATCTCCACAGTCCGACAAAGTTGCCATCGCTGGCCGGGGTTGTCGCAGCCTGCGTTTTGATGACCCAGTGATCGAGCGCGATGTAGCCCTGGCGCGCACGCTCGCCGTCGATGCCGATCTCCTTCGCCTTGCGTATGCAATGCTCGCAAAAGCAATTCGCTGTTGAAGAGCGGCGCGGAAAGATCCTGTTGAAGCTGGCGCCGATGGTGTTGTTCAGCGGGCCCTGCCGCTCGGACTCCCACATGATCCCGTCAATGTCATTGTTGGTGGTCCAGTCGGCCACCATCGACGAAAGAAACGCGCGCGCGTTGGGATTGTTGAAGCAGGTGGTGCCTCCCACTCGGCCGTACAGGTCCACTTCCGCGACGGAAGCGAAATTGGGAATCAGCCGTGGGTTGTAATTCTCCTCAAAGAGCGCATAGGTCTTCATGCCGCGCGCTTTGGCTTTCGGAATCGTGTCCGCGAGGATGTCGAACTCACCCAGCTCCGGCGCGCGAATGTCCTTGATCGGAGAATTTGCATAGAACTCGGGATGAACCTTTGTGAAACTGCCTCCACGCACCTGGTCGTATTCCTTCACGCCATGATCGGGGAGCGGCTCTCCATGTACCTGCCGGCCTGCGAGGCCGGAACCATAGGTGAACACGGTCGCCATCACAACGTTCACGCCGCCGGTATTTTGCAGCGTATCGAGACAGCCGTCAACGCCTTCATCGACAAAGGAACGGCCACCGATCTGGATCGCCACAAACTTGCTGCCCTTCATAGGTACGGCAGCTTGCTTTGTACTTTGACCTTGAGCTGCAGCCTGAGCCGCGAGGGGAGTCCCCGCAGCCAGTGCGAGTGCGGGAGCCGCGGCCATCTGCTGGAGGAACTTGCGGCGCGATGTGGGCCCGGCGTTGCTTCCTGGATCGCTCAATGCATCTCCTTCTGTCTTCGATAGAACTCTGGATACTTTGTTGGACGAATCGACTAGTGAACGACCGTTACGTGAAGCAATTTATCCAGCTTTGGAAACTCGCGGTCCATATAGGTGTTGCCGCCGGCAAACATCGCGTCCTGGTGTCCCGCACGCATACCACTGCCGGAGTGTTCCCCATAGCCGCCGTAGAGTTTGTCCACCACATCCATGCCCTCGACGACTTGTCCGAAGGGAGCGAAGGCGGCTTCGCTATCGTTGCGCGCGGAGTTGTCGCCGGTGTTGATGTAGACCTGGGTGGAACGGGTGTTTGGACCGGTATTGGAGAACGCGACGTACCCGCGGGTGTTGTGGTGCGTCAACCGATCGTCCGGGATAGTCTCGTGACGCCACTTCTGCGCGACTTCCGGTTTGCCGCTGATACCAAACTGCACCCAGCGGCCGGGAACGACACGGAAGAACCGAGAGTCGTCGTAATATCCGGCACGCACCAGTTCGTAGAATCTGTCGGCGCCGTTCGGCGACCAGTCGCGATGCGTCTCGATCGTGAAATTTCCAGCGGTGGTTTCGAAACGTACTCGAAACGTCGCGGGAGCGTGAGGCGTGGACCAGAATGGCAGAGCCATCATCAGCCACAATAGAATGGTCATCTTGTCGCACTCCTTCCTATCCCATGCAGCGTGATTCGCTGCGTTACATCTTGCTCAGGTTGACGTAGCAGAGATCGGGTCGCCACCGCGAACCGATCCTTATTCCGCTGGAGCGGCAGAAAACGAAACCGCCGACAGAAAGACCGTGGGAAGGAGCCAAAAGAAGCGCTTGAACATGCTACACACTCTACGTTAAGAATCCACAATCGTATACATTTAATTGCACAGATATAGATATATTGAGTTCAATGCAATCCTCTATCCGCCCCGCCCGACTCGGCGATCTTCGCAAGCTTGGAGGCAGCGGTCTTGAAACCGCCGGCCTGGGCTTCGGATGCGTCGGCCTTTCGCACGCCTATGGCCACGCCGACCCCGGCGAGGCGATTTCCACACTGCACCGGGCGCTCGATCTTGGTTGCAACATGCTCGATACGGCCGACCTGTACGGTGCGGGTGAAAACGAACGGCTGGTTGGCCGCGCACTTCGCGGGCGGCGTGAACAGGCTCTGGTTGCCACCAAGTTCGGCTTCGTCTTCGACGGCGCAGGCAAGGTCACCGGGCGGAACGGCACACCGGCATATGTCCGGCAGGCAGTGGAGCTCAGCCTCACCCGCCTCGGGATCGATGCCATCGACCTGTACACGCTGCATCGCGCCGACCCGGCAGTCCCGATCGAAGATACTGTGGGCGCCATGGCGGAGCTGGTTGCGGAAGGCAAGATCCGCGCCATCGGGCTTTCGGAAGTTTCGGCCGCCCAACTGCGCCGAGCCCATGCGGTGCACCCCATCGCTACGGTGCAATCCGAATATTCCCTGTGGCTGCGCGAGCCTGAACGCGAGATCTTTCCCGCCTGCCGTGATTTGGGCGTCGCGTTCGTCGCGTTTGCGCCGTTAGGCCGCGGCCTTTTCTCGGGCAGGCTGGCAGCCGGCCAGTTAACCGCAGACGACTTCCGCAGCGGGCTGCCGAGGTTCCAGGCGGAGAACCTCGATCGCACCCAGGTGCTGGTGGAAGGCATCAAGGCGATAGCCGCAAGAAAAAACGTTACTCCTTCGCAGCTTGCTCTTGCCTGGATTCTTCGCCAGGGCGGGAACATCTTCGCCATACCGGGCACGCGGCGGAAAGAGCATCTGGAAGAAAACTGGGGCGCGCTCCAAGTGGGGTGGACGCCCTCCGAGATGCAGGAGATGGATGCGCTTTCCGCAGAACATCAGAACGCCGGCGACCGTTATACAGCAGGGTCGCCGTTCGCTCCGGAATAGAGGGTTTGATGAACATCACGACGGAAGGCCCAACCTATCACCCATGGTGGGAATAGATCGGGCCTTCAGCCCTCCAGCCTCATCCATTGCTTTACCTGGGGCTTCGCCCCAGGCTGGTATAGGGCGCGCCTTCAGCGCTTAGATCAACCCCTACTTTGGATCGGCGGTCATCGTCGAGCGATGGCCGGTGGTTGTGCTCCAGTAGTCCATCCAACGCTCGCGAATCCCGGTCACGCTTTCGATGAGTTTCGGACTCGGCGTCTTGCCGTGTTCCACAACCATCACCATGCCGGTATTGAAGTTCTTCTGCGCCTTGTCGACTGCGGGCAGCCGTGGACCTTCCGCGGCGATCACATCCTGAATGGTCACCTTGGTGCGGTCGGCCTTGAGGATGGGATGACCATTGGCATCTTTTCCTGCCGGAACCAGATTGCGCAGGATGAAGAAGTCCGGCACTTCCGAAGGCCCGATCATTCCCATGAGGTACAGGTCGAGATAGGACCAGCCAGTTGCCGGCACGTAGTAGTCGTCATCGAGCTGCGTGAACGTGCCGTCGAAATTGTCCTGCCACACGCCGCCGCCCATCGCCGACGCTTCTGTGGGCCGCTGATACGGAAAAGCTACCGGAGCCTGCAGACCACGAGCCCAGTGTGTGGGACCAAGCTGGATGGTCTCGTTGCCGACCTTCGCGGAAACGAACGCCGACCAGCGATGACCCATCTCATGTCCGATCTGTGACATCGCGTAGTCGTAAGGAGGGATCTTGCCGTTGGAGGTCCGCTCGGCAAGCTGCTGCGTGTATGCCGCTACGTTATGAACATTCGTTTCGTGCAGACCTTCAGGCGGATACATCTGCATCTGGTTGGCGCCGACATAGACAGGCTGAATGAACTGCCACTGGAACCGGCCCTTGGTGCAGTAGCCGGCGAGGTTGCGCTGGTTGGCGCCGATGCCTGTGACGGCGCCGCCGTCTGGACCACCGCCCAACGGTCCCGTGCTCGATGTGCCGGCCTCCGGATTGTCAATGCGGAAGTCCGAGTAGTAGGCGAGCATGTCGAAGTTGTCACCCAGCGCCTTGATGATGGAGCAGGTGAGATCGGCCGCGCGCGGCGGCTTCATATAGTGGAAGCTCTCGTAGACAACGGAGAACGGACCGTCCTGCTTTTTGACTGAAGCGAAGTGCACGGCAGCGCTCGCGATGCCCGCGAGTTTGACCGGGTGAGGCGTGACCTGGGTCGCAATCACGGGAGGCATACCCGCACTCAGCGCAACCGCGGAAAGGAAAATCGGTTCGCCGGTTTTATATCCCGCCGGCAGCGTGCCCTGCATGGAGATCGTGTTGCCGTTTACTTTGACCGCGGGCGAGAGGCCGCTTCCGAATGCGAAATAGCGCGGGGTTCCTGCACCGCCGCGTCCACGCGGGCTGGCTCCCTGGATCGTCCAAACTGTTTCGGAACCGGGTGTGCAGTTCCCTGCCGGCTTGCTCTTGTCAAGACACACACGATACGAGATACCGGCGATGCCCGGATCACCTTCCGGAAGCACAGGACCGCGTGTTTCGAGAGTCACTTTGAGGAAGAGCCCGTCAACCGTAGACACTTTCACGTTCTTGATGTCGAGGTTCGCGGCGGCTCCAGGAGTCTCACCACCGGGGAGTGTGGCGATTTCCTGTTCCTTGCCTGTCGTCACCATTGGGTAGACGCCGACAATCCCATCCTCGGCATGAACCTCGTCGTAGTTGAGCTCGATGACACCGTCCTTGTGCAGGACGGCCTGGAAGCGATTCACCGTCGGAGTCCAGCTCATGTCCTGGACACCGCCGACGGGCTCCGTCAGGCTCCAGGTAATGACGGCCTTGTCGGCTGTCTCCTTGAGATAGCGAGTGCCGCTCAAACGCGGCTTGAAGAAGACACTGATTGCGGGCACCGTGTTCACGAACGAGGGGCCGGCCTGCGCGAGTTCCGCAAAGCGATCCACGGAAAGGCCTCCCGTGCGGAACCCATCCACAACGGAAGGACGCCGCGCTGCCGGAGCCGTATCGCCGAATGTAATCGAGCCGGTCATGCCGACAGACAGTGTGCTAAATGTCTTTCCGGAAAATGGAAAGGCGAGGCTCTTCAGCGTACCTTCGCTGCCGCTCATCGCCGGACCAAAGTCCGAATCCCACTGACCCGGCAGCGTCTCCACACGATAGCCCGAACCCGCCGGCGTAAAGCGCAACGTCTTGTGGGACAGGTTGAAGAGATTGGCTTTGCCCAGCACATCTTCATCCAGCGTAAGGATGATGAGGTTGCCATGCGTGGTGACGGTGCCGAGGGAATGCCCAGGATCCTGACGGAACTGCGCCGAAGCATACACAGAACCCAGAGTTGCGAGCGCGAGTATCGAGGCCAGGCTCGAAGGCCGTGCGAAGGTGCGTTTCTTCTTGCAGTTCATCGGGTCGCCTTAATTTCCTTCAGCAGGTTCATTTGCCGGGAGGGAAACCTTGTTCCAGTCCGGAGGTTCCACGCCAAGCAGGTTGTGAACAAAGTAGTCGTCGCGATAGTGCTCTTCAGCAAGACTCGCAACGCCGTGGTTCTGGCCGGGCACGTACATCATGTCGAAGTGCTTGTGCGCCTTGATCAGCGCGTTGACCACCTGCAGCGACGATGCCGGATCGACATTGGTATCCATCTCGCCGATGATGATCAGCGCCTTGCCCTGCAAGCGGTATGCGTTATCCACGTTGGAGGAAGCAGCGTACTGCGGACCCAGCGGCCAGCCCATCCATTGCTCGTTCCACCACATCTTGTCCATGCGGTTGTCGTGGCAGCCGCTGTTGGTGACCACAACCTTGTAGAACTCGGGATGGAAGAGAACGCCGCCGAGTGAGCTTTGCCCGCCTGCCGATGTGCCAAAAATGCCTACACGCGAAATGTCATAGTAGGGATACTTCGCGGCGGCCGCCTTGTGCCACAGGATGCGGTCAGGGAAGCCTGCATCACCGAGATTCTTGAAAGCGACATCGTGGAAGGCCTTGGAGCGGTTGCTAGTGCCCATGCCATCGATGTGCACCACGATGAAACCAAGCTCAGCCAGTGCCTGATCGCCTGAAACCGCACTGAACGTCTTCGGCACGAACGAGCCCTGCGGGCCGGCGTAGATGTTTTCAATGACCGGATATTTCTTCGAGGGATCGAAGTTCATGGGGCGGGTGATCGTGCCCCAGATATCGGTCTTGCCGTCACGGCCCTTGGCAACAAAGACCTCAGGGAATTTGAAACCCGCTGCGAGCAGCGCGGAAGTATCGCCCTTGTCGAGGTCCAGCACAACCTTCTGATCTTCCGTCCTGCGCAACTGTGCGACAGGAGCGAGGTCCACACGCTGCCAGGTATCGACGTAGAACTTGCGGTCGTGCGAGAAGGTGACGGTGTGCGTGCCATCCGCATCGGTCATCTTGGTCAGGCCGGTGCCATCGAAGTTGATGCGGTAAAGCTGCGTGAAGTATGGATCCTGCCCGGGGACAATGCCGCCGGTCTCAAAGAATATCTGGCGCTTCTCGTCATCGACATAGTCCACGTTGCGGACCAGCCAGTCGCCCTTGGTGATCTGGTTCTTCACTTTGCCGGTGATGCCGTCATACAGATACAGGTGCTCCCAGCCGTCGCGCTCGGAAGCCCAGATGATTTCCTTGCCGTCATGAATGTCATGCCGGTACTTGCGGCCTGCGGAAAGTCCCGGACCGAGATTGCTGTAGTAGAAGAAGGTCTTGGTTTGCTCCGCGATCAAAGCGCGCGGCTTAGCAGTTTGCGCGTCAACTTCAATGACGGTGTACGCCTGGTGACCGCGCTGGTTGTACTCAAACGTGAAGCCGCGGCTGTCCTTCCACCACACAGGCTGGCTGAGCGAGTAGGGGTTGGGGAAGAGGGTGTGATCGATTTCGGTCTGCTGCTTGGTGGCGATATCGAAGAGGATCGGCGAAGCGAGGTCCAGTGTGTCGCCCGGCTTCGCGTAATGAACGGTGGTGTGCTTGGGCTGGAGTTGATCCGTCGGCGACGACTCGATGTACATGATCTCGCGGTCATAACCGGGGCGCGTGCGGTAAGCAACCAGCTTCTTGGAGTCGGGCGACCACGCAACCGTGCGCAGTGTGTAGTAGTTGTCTTCCGAACCGTCAAAGCTGAGCGGGTGGGCGGTCTTCTCGCCCTTCGCCTTAATGAAGACGTTGAAATTCTGAATCACGGCTTCATACTTGCCATCGAACGAGGCGCATGCTTCGGGCGCTTCGGCCGGAAGCTGTCCCAGCATTTGCGAACCGACACCTAGACGCGCTGCCGCACGTCCCTGCCCACGCTGCTGCTGTTGTCCAGCCGGCGCAGGAGCGCAGGCACGCTGGATGTTGCTGAAGCGGCCTTCATCATCCGCTTGCGGTGAAGGCGGCTGGTACTCGAGTCCGTCCACCGGATCGCCGCCCGGACCTTCCGGGCTGTCCTCAGGATTGATCAGCGTTTCGTCTTCGGGAGCGGGACGCCCCTCGCGCTCAGGGCGCGGAATCGGACCGGCCTTGGCACAGGTGTAATCGCTGAGGTTGCACTTGTACAACGATCCGCCGGTACCGAATTGAATCGAATGCTCGCCATCGATGAAGGTCAGCGGCGCCGTGGTCGGCGTGGCGCCGAGCACCGGGCGCGCACCCGGGCGGCCCTGCACCGGCGCGAATGGAAGCTTCAGCGCAGTGGTTGGATGACCGGTCGCCGTGGAGATCGCGACGGCGAGCTTTTCCTGATCGAATGCCGGCTTCTTGGTGCCGGCATCCGCATCCACCAGGACAAATTCAGTCCCGCCCTTGACAGACTTCGGATACCAGAAGTGATCGGTTTTGCCGATCCAGGCGGCCGGGCCTGGAACATTCACCACCAGATCACGCGATTTCGCGCGCAGATCATGCCCACGCTGATAATCCGCCAGCGTTCCCTGGGCATAGAGAAAAGGGGCAAAGGACGCAACGCAGACAGCCGCAGCCACGATCGTCTGACGAGTTCTTGCACGCACGGCGAAAGACATGGAATCTCCTGGTTCGGAACGCTGTTCAAATTTCGGAAAGTATACATGGTTGTATGCAACTTCGAACATTCGGATACCATTGCGCACGACACACAACCTGCTAAGGAGGGTTTTGCGAATGAAGCACGGACACTTATTTGCCCTGGGAACTGTAGGGCTGGGAGCGGTTTTAGCAATTGGTGTGGCGGGCGCTCAAACAACTGCGACCACGCCCCGCCCCGAAATCACAACGCCAGGCGCGCAACGGCCGCAAGGGCCCCAGCGCTCGCAGCAGACGCCCACCGCCAATGCAGCAGCGCGCGAGGAAGGCGAGGGAGCCGCTGCCCGCCACGAGCCTCCACCTGAAGAAAAGACAGTGGTTACCCACCATTCGGCAAAGATCGGCGGACGCACCATCAACTACAGCGCCATCGCCGGCACCTACGTGATCAAGGCGGACAACGGCACGCCCAAGGCGTCGTTCTTCTATGTGGCCTATCTCGAAGACGGCGTGGCCGACCCTGCAAGCCGGCCTATCTCCATGGTCTATAACGGCGGGCCGGGATCGGCTTCGCTCTTCACGCACATGGGCTTTGGCCCGAAGCGAGTGGCGCTTACGCCTGACGGCCACGGCATGGCTGCTCCGTATCGCATCGTCGACAACGAGGATTCCTTTCTCGATTCGACCGACATGGTCTTCGTGGATGCCATCTCTACCGGATACAGCCGCCCCGTTGCAGGGCAGGCGACGTCGCAGTTCTACGGCATCATCGAGGACGCGAACTACTTCGCCGACTTCATGTACCAATTCCTGAATAAGAATGAACGCTGGAACTCGCCGAAGTTTCTGATCGGCGAGAGCTATGGCACCACGCGGTCGGCGGAGTTGTCCGGCGTCCTGCAGGAGAAGCACCAGATCTATCTGAACGGGATCGTTCTGGTTTCTTCCGTGGCTTTCACGGACGTTAGTGGGGACGACCGCAGCGCGTTCTTCCTTCCCACCTACACCGCGACGGCCTGGTATCACCACCTTCTCCCCGCCGATCTTCAGAAGGAGACCATTGAGCAGGTAACACAGCAGTCCCGTGAGTTTGCTCACGGCTTGTACGCCTCCACGCTGGAGAAAGGCGATCTCGCAACTCCGGAAGAGCATTCCAAAACCGTCGAACAACTCGCACGCCTCACCGCGCTTTCTGCGAAGTACATCGAGGAAGCGAACCTTCGGATAAGCCCGTTCCGGTGGTTCAAGGAACTGGAACGCGATCAGCGAAAGACGATCGGCCGTCTGGATTCACGCTTCGAAGGCTACGACGTCGATGCCGCAGGGGAACGAGTGGAATACGACGCCAGCGAAGCCTCCTATGAAGGAGCCTACGTCGCGACGTTCCACGACTACGTACGCCGCGATCTCGGCTGGAAGAGCGACGGCTACTACACCGTCACCGCAAGTGTGCGGCCATGGGATCAGACGGGCGACCGTCAGGTTGCCGAGGTGCTCCGCGCTGCAATCACTCAGCAAACCAACCTGAAGGTCCTAGTGGTGTGTGGCTACTACGATGTCGCGACGCCGTTCAACGGTATCGAGCATACTGTCGAGCACATGCACCTGGAGCCGCCTCTGCGGAAGAACATCTCGTTCACCTATTACGAGTCCGGACACATGGTGTACATCGACGAGAAAGCCCACCACAAGCTGCACAGGGATGTGGATGGCTTTATCAATGCGAACTATGCGCACTGAGGTTCTGGGTTCTGAGTTCTAGGGTCTAGGGTCTAGGGTCTAGGGTCTAGGGTCTAGAAGAGAGCGTAGTCGTTCGACAGTTGGTGCACGCATTGCCAACTGCAGTTGGCCTTCGAACGATGCAGCGCTGAAGGCGCGTTCTATACCAGCATGGGGCGAAGCCCCATGTAAGCACGTTCTGAAGACTGAGGGCTGAAGGCCCGACCTATAGTGGCGTCACTATAGGTCGGGCCTTCAGCCCTCGAACCTTGCAACAACCGCTTTCCTGGGGCTTCGCCGCAGGCTGATATAGCGCCGCGCCGTTGGCGCTTCTCTATTGTGGTATTCCTGTCGCATCCTGCTTGCGACGCATCACCGCAACTTCAACGCTGGAACGTCGCTCGCATCATCGAGCAGTTCCCAGCGCTGCAGCAGCACGTTCCCGTTGTTCCACACGAAGTCGTGGAAGCGCTGCAGCGAAAATTCACTTTTCCTGCGCCCATGAGAGCCTTAACTCGCATGTACACCTCGCGATCAATAGAGACAGCAGGTCAGGCCCGAAGCACATCCTGAAGCACTTCAAGCCTTCGTGCAACATCCTGCACCCTGAGCGGCTCAGCAAGCTCAGGACACCACTCGGCGACAGCCTTCCGCGCCGCTTCGGTATAAACAATCGTGCCGTCTTCACCAATGCTCTCCAACCCTTCACCCTTTGCAGCGAGGCGGTTGAAGGCAACGGCATCTTCACGCGCGACTCCCTGCGGCAGTCGCAGCTCAACCTCGCCCCCGGCGATGCGCACGGGATAGCCTCCGGGAAGACCCAGGATGCCGGGTGCATGCGTGTCATGGACTCCCTCGCGCTCAACAAACGCGCGAATGATAGGCAGCGCGGTAGCAGCCGCGAGATGGTTCAACGTCGAGCCGGGCTGCAGACCGGTATCCAGCAGAAGCTCCTGTTCAGGGAGCAGGCGTCCATCCGCATAGACCAGAGGCACAGGTGTCTCCTGCGAAGCACGGCGGCCTGCCAGCGATGGTCCAAGCTGTGCATGTTGGCCGATTACCTGCAGGTTGTTCTTCTTTCCCTCAGGAAGAAGCGCCGCAAACCGCATGGCCATAATCGCGACATTGCCGATACCTGCACTGGGAGCGAGGCCTTCCGTCGCAAGCACGGGGTTCGTAACATCCGGATACGAGCAGTTCACTACAGGGCAGTTCATCGCCAGCCTTCTGCGGACCTTCATCACGGCACGAATCACCGGCAATTGCGCCGCAACCTGCAGAGCGAAACCACCGGCGCGCACCGCTTCAGAAACTGGTGTTCCTTTGGCCGCAATGGCGAAGGGAGAAAGCAATGTGGCGCATTGCACGATCAAATCCGGCTCAAACGAACTTAGAAGCAACGCAAGCGCATGCTCATCCTGCCCATCCAGTTGGGTGCTTCGCACATCGCGTCCGGTCGAAATAGTAAGCAACTGTGCCCACTGCTTCGCCGCCCCACTTTGCCCGGCGAGCATGCAAACCGAAGAAAGCCGCTGTTCGACAACGGACTGTGCGATCCTGACACCGAGATCGCCCAAGCCAAGAATTAGAATTCTGGCTGCGGCACCTGTGTTGCTGGTCATCGTTGGAGAGCCTCTATTCTTCCGTAAATTCGATCGGTTGTTGTTGCTACTCCATATCAGGGTAAGGGCCTTTGCCGCCCTCCTGGATGAAGCGGTCAACGCGTGCTTTCAGGACCGGCAGCGGAACCGAGCAAAGTTCATCGGATACTCTCCCGTTCCGCCGCGCAGCAACTATGATTCCTTAACGAATACAAAGTAGTATACTTCGGCGTCAGCAAATACCTTGATGTAGACGTTTTCAAGCCTCAATCCTGTCCGATTGGAGATCTTCTATGCACCATTGGTTCAAAGCTTCCGCCCTCGTTTTCGGCTGTGTCCTTCTTGGCTCCGCCCTTCCCGCAGCCGCACAAACCGATCTGAGCGGCTATTGGGACATGCGCACACCGAACGGCGCCAATGGAGGAGACGGAACCTTCCGCGACACATACTTCGAAATCCAGCAGAGTGGCGAGACCATTACCGGCTCGCTCATTCGCCGGCCTAACGGCATTCCAATCACAGGCACATTCAAGGACGGCGCGATCCACTTTGTGACGGTGCCCCCACCTCCACCGCCGCCGCCCCCTGGTTCCACCGCACGCCCTCGTCCGGCCCAACGGCCGATCACCTATGACGGCACGTTCGAGGGCGGCAAGCTGATGCTGGTGACCCAGGGACGCAACGGGGCTATCAATTCCATCGGCGAAAAGGTGACCAAGGAAGCGACCATGCCGCCAGCCCCTCTCCCGCTGCCGGCACTCAAGGATCTCCCCGACAATGGTCTCGCCCGCACGCCGCCGATGGGCTGGAATAGCTGGAACAAGTTCGCTGGCCGCGTCGACGATGCGTCTGTTCGCGGAATGGCAGACGCGATGGTCTCGAGTGGTATGGCCAAAGCGGGTTATGTGTACATCAACATCGACGACACGTGGGAGCTGGGCCGCGACGCCAACGGGAACATCACCTCGAACAAGAAGTTCCCCGACATGAAGGCGCTCGCCGACTATGTGCATTCCAAAGGCCTGAAGATCGGCATCTATTCAAGCCCCGGACCCAAGACCTGCGCGGGCTACGAAGGAAGCTTTGGGCATGAAGCGCAGGATGCCAAGACCTTTGCAGCCTGGGGCATCGACTATCTGAAGTACGACCTGTGCAGCGGTCTGGACATCTACAAGGACGACGCGCCGACACTGCAGGCGATCTATCAGAAGATGGGTGAGGCGCTGGCGGAAACGCATCGCGCGATTATCTACAGCCTTTGCGAATACGGCCGCGCAGCCGTGTGGACCGGCTGGGGCACGAATAGCGGCGGCAACCTGTGGCGCACCACCGGCGACATCTCCGACCGCTGGGAGTCGATGGACAGGATCGGCTTCAGCCAGCTCAAACTCGCGACCTTCGCGAAGCCGGGACATTGGAACGATCCGGACATGCTGGAGATCGGCAACGGCGGCATGACGGCCGAAGAGTACCGGACGCACATGAGCCTCTGGTCGCTTCTGGCGGCGCCGCTGATTGCGGGCAACGATCTGCGTTCCATGACGGATGAAACCAAGAGCATCCTCATGAACGGTGAAGTGATTGCGATCGACCAGGATCCGCAATACCAGCCGGTGACCTCCGTTTCCAGCGAAGGCGGGATCGAAGTTCTGATGCGTCCTCTGCATGATGGTTCGGTTGCGATCGGACTCTTCAATCGCACAGCCGCACCCGCGGAAGCAGGATTCGCTCGCAGCATTCTGCCGGCGGGCCTTCAAGGAAAAGGCACGAAGGCTCGCGATTTGTGGAAGCACGACGCTGTGACCCTGGAAGGCGACTCCTTCAAGACGACGGTGCCGAGCCATGGCGTGGTGCTGTTGAAGATCAGCGCTCACTAGATCACCTTTACCAGGCTTGTGTGACTGAAGACCTGAACGAAGGCCGTTTTCCCTCAGTGGAAAACGGCCTTCACCGCACTCACCTCAACCCATTCCTTTCGACACGCATTTCGCAGTACAGCAAGACCGCTACACATTGAATCGAGGACACCGAATGCCAGTCCGGCCGCAAGCTCTTCCCTTTTCACGCACAAGGCGCAATTTCATGTTCGCCGCCAGCTCAGTTACGGCCTTCGCTCTGGTGACAGCGCTGGCGTCCCCGGCACAAACGACGCCTCCGCGCGGCCCGCGTGTTCTTCCCCCGGGGCCTATGATCGATGGCGGCAAAGTCACGCTGACCGCGTCCGGCCTTAGTGTCGATCTGCTGAAGTACTCCGGCACCGTTGCGCAGTTGACGCCGAAAGCCGATGCGGCGCTTGATTACACGCCTGGCGACCGCCTCAAGGAGCGCTCCGCCGACACGTTCTACCATCTCGGCGATCTCGATCTCCGCATTCGCACTGCAGCCTCTACGGACTGGACGGATGTCTCAACCGCGTTTCATCGCGCGCAGGCCAGCGTTGTCGCTGCCGACGCCACCCATTTCGTCAGCGATGTCACCTCCAGCCTGCCTGACGGCACACCGGTAAAGATCGTGCGCACCTGGGCGGTGGAACAAGGCAATCTCGTTCTCCGCTTCGCTGTGACCAACACCTCCGGCAAACCTGTCGAGCTTGGCGGCATCGGCATTGCGATGGTGTTCAACAACATCATGAACGGCCGCACGCTCGATCAGTCTTACCGCACCTGCTCCTTCTACGACCCCTATATGGGTGAGGACGCCGGCTATGTTCAGGTCAGCCGTCTCAGCGGCACAGGTCCTGTGTTGCTGGTGGTACCGGATGGTCACACACCCTTTGAAGAGTGGAAGCCTATTCTCGATCGCCGCGATCGCGCGACGGGAAAAGGGTTGCTCGGCAATGACCCCACGCCTCGCGGAACAACCTTCGAAGGTTCCTATGACTGGATGGTGCACACCGCAGGCTTCGCACAGACCGACTGGAAGGGCGTAGAGGAATGGAACCCAGCCACTTCTGAAACCCTGGCTCCAGGAAAGAGCGCGACCTTCGGTGTACGCTTCATCGTCGCACCGGACCTCCGCCACATCGAGTCAACGCTTGCCGAGCACAAGCGGCCTGTCGCTGTCGGCATTCCCGGCTACATTCTTCCGCAGGACATGGATGCGCGGCTCTTTCTGCGCTACGGTTCACCTGTTCGTTCCATCGTCAGCCAGCCTGCCGCGGCTGTCACTATTCATGACGATGGCCGCAATGCCGCGGGACTCCACGCGTACACACTGCGTGGCAAGCAGTGGGGACGTTTCCGCCTGCTGATCACGTATGCCGATGGCACAGTGCAAAGCATCGGCTATCGCACCATCAAACCGGAAACAGAAGCCATCGCCGACATGGGCAAGTTCCTGTTTCACCAGCAGTGGTTCGATCAACCGAACGATCCCTTCCACCGCGCGCCTTCCATCATCAGTTACGACAATGAGAAGGGACAGCAGGTCACACAGGATGCGCGTGTCTGGATCGCCGGCCTGAGCGATGAAGCGGGAGCAGGGTCATGGCTCGCTGCGGCGATGAAGGAATATCTGGAACCCACGCCCGAAGAAACCGCCAAACTGGAAAGCTACGTGGATGGCGTTCTCTGGGGTCATCTCCAGAACAGCGAAGGCGATCACAAATACGGCGTGCACAAGAGCCTGTTCTTTTATGAGCCTGCTCTGCTCCCTGACTTCCACTACGATCCCGCACTGAACTGGAAAACCTGGACAAGCTGGAACAAGAAGGGCGCCGACGACGTCGGCCGCTCCTACAACTATCCGCACGTTGTTGCTGCCTACTGGTCGCTGTACCACACCGCCCGCAATACCAAGGGCCTGGTCACGAAACATCCGTGGGACTGGTATCTGAATCAGGCGTACGAAACGTCGCTGGCGATGCGTACGCAGGCTCCGTACTACACCAGGTTCGGCCAGATGGAAGGCACAGTCTTCATCCGTGTGCTTGACGACATGCGAGCCGAAGGCTGGACAGAGAAGGCCGACAAGCTCGAAGCCGTGATGCGCGCGCGAGCCGACCTTTGGAAGACGGAGCCATACCCCTTCGGCAGTGAAATGCCCTGGGATTCCACCGGGCAGGAGGAAGTTTACGGCTGGTCGCGTTACTTCCACTACGACAGCAAGGCCGATGTCACGCTCAACGCAATCCTCGCCTACGACCCCGTCATTCCAAGCTGGGGTTACAACGGCAGCGCACGGCGTTACTGGGACTTTGTCTACGGCGGCGACCCGAAGTACTCACGCATCGAGCGCCAGCTTCACCACTACGGCTCTGGACTGAACGCGATTCCTCTGCTCGATGAATACCGCGCACACCCTGATGACCTCTATCTGCTGCGCGCAGGCTATGGCGGCGTCATGGGCCCGCTCACCAACATTGACAGCAAAGGCTTCGCTTCGGCGGCTTTCCACTCTTTCCCCGACCGCATGATGTTCGACCCGTACACCGGCGACTATGGACCGAACTTCTTCGGCCATGCCATCAACACAGGCGTGTATCTCACACACGACGATGCCATGGGATGGATCTGCTTTGGAGGCAATGTGGAGGAGCATCACGGTTTGGTTCACACAACCGTGCTTGACTCATCACGCGAGCGCTTCTTCATTGCTCCTCTTGGCCTGTGGATCAATCTCGACGCAGGTCATCTCGTCTCGGTCGACTACGACACCACGAAACACAGCGTGCGGCTGCACCTCGCGGCTGCAAGTGCGTCCATACCTGAAGCCCGTTTGCGGCTGAAACAGACGAGTTCCACGTCCGGCATGCACACCTGGACTGTGGCCTCCAAGACAACCACAGATGCCGGAGCGGACGTGATTGCGCTCGGCAGCGGAGAGACGATCGTTACTCTGCTAGAGAAAGCGATGTAGCAGGAAGGGCACAAACGTTACATTCCAAAAAGAAAGGCCTTCACGCTGGAAGCGTGAAGGCCTTTTTTCCTGTCGTTGCAGCTCGAGGAAGGCGTCTTGGCATGGGCTTCCGAGCACCTGCAGATCGTGTCTTGGGAGCTGGTTTCTTCGAGAATCCCGAATTCGCTCCAAGTGCGTGCATCACAGCCTCTGGATTTTTCGCTATCACCGTGAGATACGCACGTGCCGATACCTCCGGGGTCCGCCGCCCGCCCTCCCAGTGCTTGATCGCATCGAGACTAAAACCGAAAGCGTCGGAGAACCGTGCTTGTGTCATGTGCAACCGGGTGCGAATTCGTTTCACATCAATCGTGTCGGGCACATGGACCCTGAAGCCAGTTTCATTTCCTTCCAGGAAACCTTCGACCTCGTTCAGTCCCTGCATCAGTTCATCGAAAATCCTGCTCATGATTTCACCTTGTAATTCGCGAAGATCGCATCAGCGCGCTTCTTCAATTCATTTCGTTCCGCTTTGCTAAGGCTTTCCTTTTGATTCTTCGGAAAGACCGTAATCAAAAACACCGGGAAGTCTTCACTGCGGTAGATATAAATGACCCGGGCTCCGCCTCGCTTGCCCATCCCATCGCGTCCTACCCGAAACTTGCGGAATCCGCCCGTGCCTTGCATCACGTCGCCAATCTCCGGATCGAGGGCTACTGTTTTCACAATCTCTTCCATCTCTTCCCGCGTGAAAAGATCTTCTGCGTTGCGGATGTACGACGGTGTTTCGACAACCGTGTGCATGATTCCCTTGTACTCCATTGGACACTTTATATCAAGACAGTAACACTTGAGACTGCCCACCGGATCGGTGGCGGGTGAATAATACGGCTATGAATCCCAGGAATGCATCCGTACTCGCCTTTGCTCTTTGCGCTGTACTGCCCCTGCCTCTGATAGCCCAGGTTCAAACCCTGGTACCACCGGTCGTCCCAGGCGCGAAGCCGGTAACGGCAGAGCGCATCAAGGTTCATGGAAAGTCGCTGGAAGGGAATCTGGAGGGCGATTCCGCGGGCCGCGAAGTGATCGTCTATCTTCCGCCCGGCTATGAGAAGGAGAAGGATAAGCACCGCCACTATCCCGTGGTCTATGCGCTCCATGGCTACTCGGTCGGCGCGGAGCAGTGGAGCCATGAGATCCACACACCGCAAACGGTTGAAGGCGCCTTCGCACAGGGCGCGCAAGACATGATCGTGGTGCTGCCGGACTCGAAGACCGTCCACAACGGTTCCATGTATTCGAGTTCCGTGACTACCGGCGACTTCGAGCAGTTCGTTGCCCATGATCTCGTCGAGTACATCGATGCGCACTACCGCACGATTCCCGACCGTATGAGTCGAGGTCTCGTGGGCCACTCCATGGGAGGTTATGGCGCAACGCGTATCGGCATGAAACACGCCGATGTCTTCGGAAGCCTGTACATCATGAGCCCGTGCTGTCTGTCTCCGCGCACTACGGCGCCCAGCCCGGAAATGGAAAAGGCTCTGGAGGCGGTGCGCACGCCCGAGGATTCTGCCAAACTTGCTTTCGGTCCACGCGTGCTGCTTGCCAGCGCGGCAGCGTGGTCGCCTGATCCAAAGAATCCCCCGCTGTATCTGGATCTTCCGGTCAAAGACGGCCAACCGCAAGCCGATGTCATAGCGAAGTGGGCGGCGAATGCGCCGCTCGCGTTCATTGACCAGTACACCTCCGGCCTGCACCGTTATCGCGCCATCGCCATGGATGTCGGCGACCAGGACAACCTGCGCGTCGATACCGCAAAACTTCACGAAGCGTTGGACAAATACGGCATCGCCAACACGTTTGAAATCTATTCAGGCACACACACCAGCGCGGTGGCCGACCGCTTCCAGAATCACGTGCTTCCCTTCTTCAGCAAGAATCTCTGCTTTCAGGGGGGCTGCAGTGGCGTGAAGTGAGATGTCTAAGAAGATGCGCTGGCGGTAAGTTGCTCGATGCGGAAGATGACGAACTCAGCCGGCTTCAGGACCGCCACGCCGATCAGGCAAACCAAACGCCCGTTGTCGAGGTCGTTTTGAGTCATTGTGGTGCGGTCGCAGCGAACGAAGTATGCATTGGCCGGTGTCGTTCCGAGCAGATTGCCTGCAGTGAACTCCTTGTACAGAAATGAGTCAACAGCGGCGATTACGCGAACCCATAATGCCGGACTGTTGGTCTCAAACACCGCCCACTGCGTACCGTTGTCGATGGAATGCTCCAGGTACACCAAGTAGCGGCGCACGTTGACGTACTTCCACTCCGGATTCGACGACGCGGTACGTGCACCCCACACCCGGTATCCCTGACCTGGGAAATATCTGAGGCAATTGATACCCAGCGGGTTCAGCACCTGCTGTTCAGCGAGATCGATCTGACGCTCCAGGTCAACTGCTCCCACGACAACTTCGTTGGCGGGAGCTTTGGCTACCGACTTTTCTGTATCACTGCGAGCATAGATACCGGCGACAAAACCCGTTGGAGACACCGACACTTGTGTAGCGATGCCCGTGCCCGGAAGCGCGCGCGGGCTCGGCGTCAGTACCCATGGCACGTACAGCGCGGCGTAGCTCGAATCGAGCTGCGACCTTAGGTTCTGGTACTCCGAGTCGCTCAGGTCTGGTCCCGATTCGAGGATCGCTACCCGATAGGCGCGCGGCGCCTCGACATGGGGAATCAACGCACTCACCATGATGTTGTGTGCATCGCTATAGAGTCCCGCTCCCGGCGTTCCCACAATGGCGATGTCGCCAAGTGACTGCAAGGAATTGAGTGCGGTTACGTAATTCGCAGCTGACGGCTCGATGCCGTCATTGCCGCCACTCAGCGTAAAACTGGCTACTGCAATCGCTCCCGCAGCCGGATCGGTCCAGGTGGGAAACAATACTTTGAATAGCTGAAACGGTGTGGCAAGCTCAGCGCCGATCTCGATCCACACCTGGTTTTGCAGTGCGTCCATCTGACGGGGTGGGTTGCTCCCCAAAACGCTGCCTATGAAGTTGGCGCCCGCTGGATCGAACCCGAGATCGCTGTAAACCATCATCTCCCCCGACGCTGCCGGCACAGTCACCTGCAACGTCAACGAGTAGAGATCGGCTGGTGGAGACGATGGCAATGGCTCCGGTGTTGCACCATTCGACATAAATGTTGTGCCAGACCCATTGGTATAGAACACCGCTGCACTGCCGTCCGAGCCGGGTGTGCCCAACAACGTACCCGGCGGCAGATTTGCGATGTTGTGCGTTTTGATTGCGACCAGCTCGATGGTCACAACCTGACCGTTCAACATCGCGCCCGGGAAACGCGCAGTAACGATCACACTGTCTGTCGAGACAGAACCAGACGAGGCGATTCCCGGGCTGATGGTCGCGCCGGTCACACCTGGGGTACTGGCATGGACACGCGAGACGTACAGCATCGACCCGCCATTGTCGAAGAATGCCTTCACGGCCATCGCCGTGTAGTTCACGGCTTTGCGGGGATCGGGCGCGGGCAGGCTCAAATTCAGATCGCCGTAGCCTCCGTAGATATTCTGAAAGTCTCCAAAGCTTCTGAGCAAGGACGGAACACCTGTCCCAGGTGCACCCGCGACTGGACCCATCAGCGTCGGCCCGGCGAATGCAGTCGTGGTCGTGCCGACACCCGCAATCGTCGGTGGACCGGAGCCAACCTCCTCGACATACACACCTGGATATTGATATTCCGGCATTGGCATTCCTCAGCCTTGCGCGCAGGCTTGTACAGGCGCTTCAAAGTCAGAACCCGTCTGAGCAGGATTAAACCATGCCAGGTGCAGCACCGTGGCTTCTCCGGTGATTCTCGACACAGGCCACACCGGGCAGCCGCTTTTGAGCCGTTTGCAAAAGCCTTCGGATGCAAGGCCGACTCGAAGATGGTGCGGCCTGATACCGAGCGTTGCGTCGTCTGGTAAAGCACTCCGGCTTTTCCCACGTGACGCGACGTCAGGACGTTGTCGCGCGCGTCGACCCGGTGGTGATGCCGCCATCCACCAGCAACGTCTGTCCGGTGATGTAGGCGCTGGCATCGGAGGCCAGAAAGACGACCGCGCCATTCAGATCATCCGGCTGGCCGGGCCGCTTCAGCGGAATGCGTTCCTTCAGATACTCGACCCATTTTTCGTTCTCGTACAACACAGCATTCTGCGCGGTCTTGAACCATCCGGGGGCCAGGCAGTTCACGGTAATGCCACTCGCTCCCCACTCATCCGCAAGACTCATGGTGAGCTGCTTGATGCCACCGCGGCTCGCACAGTAGGGACCGATACCCGCATAGCCGAACACACTGGTGACGGAAC
Organism: Acidobacteriaceae bacterium; assembly: GCA_036498835.1. GTDB lineage: Bacteria > Acidobacteriota > Terriglobia > Terriglobales > Acidobacteriaceae > Granulicella. Next base: position 41,228 of record DASYEV010000160.1, read on the forward strand.
CGATATTGATAATCCGCCCGTATCCATTCGCGATCATGTGCGGCGCAAACGAGGTGGCTACAAAGAATGCGCCGCGAAGATTCGTATCGAGAACGAGGTTCCAATCGTCCCAGGTCACATCGACCGACGGCTTGCGTACGTTACAGCCGGCGTTGTTCAGCAGGATGTCGATGCGACCGAAGTGCGCGATGGCGGCGGGAGCCATGTTGCGAATGCTCGCCTCATCGCGCACATCCAACTCGAGCGGAAGAACACGTCTTCCCAGCGCTTCGATCTCCTGCTGAAAGTCGCGGAGATCGTCGAGTCTGCGGCTGGTGATCACGAGATCAGCGCCTGCCTTGGCAAGCGCCCGGCCCATGTACTGGCCTAGACCGCGGCTTGCGCCCGTCACAACAGCGACTCGGCCTGACAAATCAAACTGCTTCTCATGCATGGCGTTGAAGCCTCTCAGGGTTTGAGGATCACTTTCATCAGGCCGGGCTCATGGCGATACAGGCGGTCAAACCACGCGGGGCCTTCCTCCAGAGGGGCGATGGCCGACAATAGTGGCTCGACGTTGATCGCTCCACTCTGCATCAGCTCGATGCACTCTCCGTATTCCCCGGCAGAAGCGCACGACCCCAACAGCGTCAACTGACGGGTCACAACTGTCTGCAAAGGGATTTCCACCCGCGGGGAAAGATTGCCGATCAGTGTTACAGTGCCGCCGCGGCGCACAGCATCAATCGCCGTCGTGATGGACTTCTGCGCGCCAACGACTTCGACCGCAATGTCGATACCCCGTCCACCGGCCGCCTCATTCAGCTTCGCGAAGAGATCCGGATCGGTGGCAAGGAAGCCCGCATCCGCACCCAGCGATTTCGCAGTGTCCAGTTTCAGCGGCTCGAGATCGACCGCAAACACCTTGCTGCACCCGTAGTGCCGGAACGCCTGCACGGCCAGCAGACCAATCATGCCGGAGCCGATGACAACTGCCGTACTTCCAGGCTCGATCTTCGTGATCTTCGCCGCATGCACGGCGATCGATACGGCTTCAATCAGCGCGGCTTTTTCATACTGGAAGCTTTCCGGCAGGGCATACACAATGCGGTCGGGGACAGCAACGAACTCTGCAAAGGCACCGTGCCGGCGATAGTCTCCGCAGGAGACGCCGAGCACCTGACGGTTGTCGCAGAGGTTCACCTCACCCGCAGCGCAGAAAGGGCACTGGCCACAGCTCACCGTGGAGTCAAAGGTCACGCGATCGCCGGGGGAGAACGCCGTAACTTCCTCTCCAACTTTCGCGACAACGCCAGCGGCCTCATGGCCCATGATGAGCGGCGGGATGCGACGGCCGGTACTTCCGTCATATCCGTGGACGTCACTCCCACAGATGCCACAGGCTTTCACCTGAATCAAGACATCGTGTGCCCCGACAACTGGCTCGGGAACATCACGAAGATGCAGGCTGCGAGTTTCTTCCAGAACAAGTGCTTTCATAGTTAGCCAACAGTCATCATGCTAACCGAGTCCAGTAGGTTGCAATTCCATGTGTTGAGAGATTGCATGGGGTAGATGGCGTTTCGCCCCACCGTCAGAATATGGAACGATGCAGCGCTGAAGGCGCGCCCTATACCAGCCCAGGGCGAACCGGGGTCCCGAGTGAGCTTGCTCACTGGGGTGGAGAAGGCCTAGGTGTACGTCCAACCAGGACACTGAGGGCTGAAGGCCCGACCTATGTGCAGCCACTATAGGTCAGGCCTTCAGCCCCAGCTCTTTCAATGTCTCGAACTTCATCCGATGGAACCTTGGAGTTGTCTGCGACACCAGAACGTTTTGCTTAAGGTCACGGGTTCACCCGTGACGTTCAAAGTCAAAACGACGCGGGCTTCAGCCCCGGAGGAAACCGTTCCAAGGCCGCCACAGAATCTCACAGCGACTCCGGCATCTTCTCACGCTTGATACGGGTACCTCAGCGGCTAAAGCCGCGATCTTGCCGCAACATACGACACGGGTGAACCCGTGTCCTTAAGCAAAACAAATACCTCGTGCGACGCTCTCACGTAGCGTTTTTCACTATGAGGCAGACACATTGAAAGGCCTGCCTTCAGCCCTCTTCCCTTTTCCAACCTTTACATGGGGCTTCGCCCCATGCTGGTATAGAACGCGCCGTTGGCGCTGGGATCAGAGGTCCGGATTATTCCATCTCGAGCAAAGCTTCGAGGACTTCCGTAGACGAGTTGCACAACCGGTCCGGCTGGCACTCCCTCAGCTCGGCATCCGATCCATATCCGTACGTCACTGCGATGGTGCGCAAACCACACGCCTTGCCCGCTTCTATATCGAAGAGCCGGTCGCCAACCATCACCGCATCGGTGGAAACGTGGCATTCCGTCAGTAGGCGTGTGAGCAATTCCGTCTTGCTATGCGAGGGCAGTTCGACAGAGTCCGCATAGACGGCTTCGAAATACTTCTCGAGTCCAAAGTGCGCCAGCATTCGCATCGTGAAATCGCGCCGCTTTGCGGTGCAGATAAATATCCTCCAGCCGCTACGCTGAAGTGTCTCCAGCATCTCCGGAACGCCTGGGTAAACGCTGCTCTGGCTCCAGCCGTCGACCGCATAGAGTGCCCGGTACTCGTCAACGATTTCTGTGTGCGCGGTCACCGAAAGATGCGGCAGGAGCCGAGGCATGGAGACATGCGGCGGTGGGCCGACAAACCAGTCGAGCGGCTCTTCCCAGCTCAGATTGCGCCCGCGCAGTGTCTGCTTCAGACAGTTCAGAATGCCTGGTTTGCTGTCGATGAGCGTTCCATCGAAATCGAAGATAACCGTGGGGGGCAATTCGTTTTGGGGCATGCTGGTTTCTCCAGAATAAACGGACGCTTCTCGATAGAAGGGAGGCTCGGCAGCATGAAGGGGCTTTGGGCTTGCGACCCAATCGAGTATCGTTTCTCTACGAGGCTTCCGGAGCCATACGAAGCAGACGCCTGGTCAGAAGGACACTTCCATAGGCTCGCAAGCCAAACTCATGACGCCAAAACCTCAACGGCGGCCCTGGACGATCGCAATCCTTCTGGGGATAGGCGTCGTCGTCAACTACCTTGACCGCGTCAACCTTTCCGTTGCCCACGATGCGCTGAGCCTACGGTTTGGCATCTCCGACGTCACATTTGGCTACCTGCTAAGTGCCTACAGTTGGACGTATGCCGTCATGCAACTTCCATCCGGCTCTCTGCTGGATCGATTCGGTGTCCGGCGGGTGATGGTTCCGGCGGTTCTCATCTGGGCTGTCGCTTCGGGCTTTGCTTCCATCGCGCCCTCCATTGGCCTTCTGTTTGCTTCGAGATTCCTTCTTGGAATCGGCGAGGCGCCAACGTTTCCCGCAAACTCCAAGTCCATCACCCAGTGGTTTCCTCCGGATCGAAGGGGCATGCCCACCGCGACCTTCGACGCCGCGTCGAAGTTTTCGATTGGGCTTTGCACAGCGATGCTGGGGGCCATCCTTCTCAGGCATGGCGTGCAAACCGTATTCGCGGTAACGGCAGTCCTGAGCCTGGGATATGCCGTCTTGTTCGCCTGGATCTACCGCGACCCGGCGCCTCAAGCGTCCTTCGCTCTCAAGCAGACAACCTTCGAAGGTGACCACGAGCTCTCTCTCGGCGCGCTTTTAAAGACCCGCAAAGTGTGGGGCGCGGCCATTGGATCGGGAGCGTACAACTACTGCTTCTATCTCCTGCTCACATGGCTCCCCTATTACCTTCAGCGAGGCCTGCGGATGTCGCCGCAGCAGGTCATCGTGTGGGTTGCGGTCCCTTGGCTGGTCGCTTCCGTGACGGGATTTTTGCTCGGCGGCCGCCTTACGGACCGGCTCATCCGGTCGGGACGAAAGTCTGACCCCGTTCGACGGCTTATCCTGATCACCGGAATGGCGTTTGCCGTGCTGGTTGTCGCACCCTGCTTTCTGCAGAGTCCTCGACTGATTCTTCTGTGTCTCACACTCGCGCTGTGTGGAATCTCGACAGCATCCCCGATTGCATGGACGCTTCCTGGTCTTCTGGCGCCGGGAAGCAGCGGCCGCCTGGGAGGCGTCTTGAACTTCTCCGGCCAGATCGCCGCCATTACCGCGCCCATCATCACCGGCTATATCCACGGCCACACCGGCTCATTCAACGGCGCGTTTGCCGTCGCCGGCAGCGTTGTCTTTCTTGGGCTGATGAGCTATTCGTTCCTGCTTGGACCCATCGAACCGATAGCTCCCGTTTTATCCGCCCCAGGTGATCGGGCGATGCAGGAATAGATACATCTGTGTGAGGTCGAATAAGGGCGGTGCAGGTTCGCGGATGCACTCGGCAGATATTGTTCCAATCACGAGCCGAACTGCCGTCCGAAATCGGCAGCTCAAGGGCCCTACCGGCATGGGTCAGGACTTTCCATTGGATGCAAGCGACACTCGGACCTTGAGCAGGTAAAGTCCCTCCGCGGTCACTGCCTTTCCACTATTGGAGGGCTCGGTCGCGGACAGCGCAGTCACAAACAAATCAAACGTTCCGTCCGCATTGGGAAGAAGCGCCAGGGGAGTTCTGACGTGCGCTTCCTTCCCAGGAAAAAGCACCAGTTGTTTGCCGGGACCCCAATGAACTCCGTCGAGAGAAGCGGTATAACCGATCGACTGTTCGTGTTGCGGACTCAAATCATCGTAGATCGCTACGTATGTGTTCCCGATTTTCGAGACGATGGGATTTTCGACGAAATGCCCCAGCGGGACGGGATTCAGAGAGCTGCAGCGCTTCCACGGGCCGGAAAGCTCGGGAGCGGACGCCAATCCCACCTGCCAGGAACCGAGCTCCCTTTGAGTGTCTGAGGAGCCATAGAAGGTAAACCAGCGGCCGTTCGCTTGATAGGGATAGACAGAATCGACACCTTGCAAGCCTTCCCATGGATCCGAATCCGGCCCAGGACGCATGATCACACCCGCGTCGTGATAAGGACCATCGATTCCCGCACGGCCCTGTACTTGCGAAACTGCGCGAACGAGTTCGCCGTCATAGTTCAGATACCAGGCAGGTGGCGCATTGGGCTTGGCACGGTAGGAGACATAAAACAGGTTCCATCGCCTGGCGGCAGAATTGTAGATCGGCATCGGCGCCCACAGCGCGGCGCGCGGGTCGTTGCCAGTGAAGTCACTGGTCGAGGTAAAAAGCGTTCCCACACGATGCCAATGGATTCCGTCCTGACTCACCCAATCCGCGAGCCGCGTCTTATTGAAGGGAAAGCCTGAATCCCACGCTTGCATCATCTCGGTCATAAACGCGTGATAGCGATTGCCGGCTCGTACGACAGTGCCACCTTCAAAGCCGCCCAGAATGCCGCTCGCATCCGGGGATTGAATACTCAGCACCTGAACGGGCACGCCCTTAGCACTTGCGATCTCCACAATCGGCATTGGGCCGCTGGGATTAGGTAAAGAGCCACAATTTTCCGCCATGCCGGCAAACGTGAAGAGCATCATGCACACCGGCACGATGCGATGGATGAAGTTCATGATCGGTCACCCCGTAAACGAATGCTTCGTAGATAGGTCTCTTGCACACGGCCTCATCAGGCGACCAGAAGCACATTCGATTTTTCGATACTAGATGATAGGAACGCCAGCAAAACAGACCACACGCAAATTTGTTCTGCAACTACAGGTGGACAAATTATGACAACTTTTAGTCAGCCGTCGAAAGGACAGTATCCAGGTGCGCCTGTAACGTCACAGCAGAGCAATCCGTAGCCCATGGCCCCTTCCATCACCTCGCGAACTTTTGGATTTCTCCCTGATGGAAGGCCAGTCGAAGCGTGGACGCTATACGGGCAGAGCGGCATGATCCTCGAAACGATCACCTATGGCGCCGCCACAACCCGGCTACTCGCTCCTGACCGTGACGGACGACTTGCCGATGTCGTTCTGGGTTTCAATGACCTGAACAGTTACATGGCAAAGCGTGAATATTTCGGCGCGATGGTAGGAAGAGTAGCGGGACGCATTCCAAACGCAGAACTGCATATTGACGGAAGAACCTACGAGCTTGTCCGGAACGATCCTCCTAACCATCTCCATGGCGGCGTCGAGGGTTTCGACAGGAAACTTTGGACAGCCTCGCCGGTGATGAATCCAAGTGGAGCGCCCTCTTTGCGTATGACAACCTGCAGCCCCGATGGCGAAGAGGGCTATCCGGGGACGGTCACCGCTGCTGTCAAGTTCACTCTCACCCGCGAAAATGTTTTTCTGATCGAGACGGAGGCTGTGGCCGATCAACCTACTCCGTGCAGCCTGACGGCCCACCATTATTTCAATCTTGGTGGAGAAGGCTCCGGTTCTGTCGCGGATCATGAGCTTCAGATCCACTCCGACGAATTTGTCTTCACCGACAAAAACATGACGCCGCTGGGCCGCACCGGATCAGTGAACGGGCTGAGCAACGACTTCCGCCAACTTCGCAATCTTGGTGATGCGCTCCCATCCTTGTTTGAAAATCACGGCGATCTGTATCGGGTGTGCGGAACCGGGAATGAAAATACTCAATCCAGGCTCATGCCTGCCGCTCGGCTGGTACACCCCGCAAGCGGACGTGTTCTCGAGGTTTCCACCACGAAAGCCTTTATCCAGCTTTACACCGGCACAGGTCTCGATGGATCTCTTACGGGGAAGTCCGGCGCGCGCTATGCGCGCCACGCTGGCGTTTGCCTGGAGTGTGAAGGTTATCCGGGCGGTACAAATGCGTCGAGCATGGGAGACATCATTCTTCGTCCAGGAGATACAAAACGAGAGACGACCGCATTCGCGTTTTCAACGCAGCCATGAATGGCACTTGTATCCGTGGATTCATGCAAAGTGCGGACGTCTTCTTCCAGGAATTCGATTATGGGTCACAACGCTACAGCATTCACCAAACCGCAGATTTCTCCGGACTATAGCCTGACCGGCGAGAACGCCAAGCTCGCCATCGAGAAAGGGCTTGCCGAAGCGGACTGGTATCAGTGCGCCGTTCCTCGCGAAACCATGCGCCAGCTCCTCGAGCGCCGCGACGGCCCTGCAATCCGAGACACTGCACTCTGGTTCGCACTGATCTTTGGCTTTGGTTATGCAACCTATCTTCTATGGGGCAGTTGGTGGGCGATCGTGCCCTACATGGTGTATTGCGTTCTTTACGCGTCGACTTCCGATTCACGCTGGCATGAGACAGGCCATGGCACCGCGTTCAGGACCGACTGGATGAACAACGCCGTCTATGAGATCGCGTCGTTCATGGTGATGCGCGAATCTACAGTCTGGCGTTGGAGCCACAATCGCCATCACAGCGACACCATTATCGTTGGCCGCGATCCGGAAATCGCTGTGCCTCGCCCACCCAACCTGGGCGCCATCTTCCTGTCGTTCTTTAATCTCAAGGGGTATCCGAAGTATTTCAAGCACATCGTGTTGCATTCCTTCGGAAGGATGGATGCATCCGAAAAAACGTTCATCCCCGAAATGGAATATCCCGCGGTCTATCGCAGGGCGCGCATCTATGTTGCCATTTACGCTGCGGTGATCTGTCTTTCCATCTACAGCCGCAGCATCCTGCCTCTGCTGTTCGTCGGTCTCGCCAATCTGTCAGGCACATGGCTCCTGATCGTTTACGGCCTCACCCAGCACTCCGGCCTGGCTGAGAACACCCTCGATCACCGACTCAACTGCCGCACGGTGTACATGAATCCGATCCACAGGTACCTCTACTGGAACATGAACTATCACGTAGAGCACCACATGTTCCCGCTGGTTCCATATCACGCGTTGCCGAAGTTGCATGCCGCCATTCAGGACGATTGCCCAACGCCGTATCCCAGCCTTCTGGCAGCCTGGCGTGAAATTGTCCCTTCGGTGCTCAAGCAGGTGAAGGATCCCACATTTCATGTCAAACGTCAGCTACCCACGCCCAAAGCACGCGTAAACACATGCATCTATTCCTCCCAAACCCAGGCCGATGCTGAAGGTTGGATCGAGGCCTGCGGCGCCGCCGATCTCAGACCCGCCGATGTCATTCGTTTCGATCACGGCCAGAAGACGTTCGCTCTTTACCGCACTGGCGAAGGTCAGCTTTACGCTACGGATGGAGTTTGCACGCACGGGAACACTCACCTCTCGGAAGGACTGATTGTGGGCAACATGATTGAGTGCCCCAAACACAACGGGCGCTTCAACCTCATAGATGGTTCGCCGGCGCGCGCGCCCATCTGCCGTGGACTTGCCACGTATCCAATCGAAAAGCGCGGTGTAAAAATTCATGTCAACGTCGCCCATGCCGGCGGAGTTGGATCCCGCGCGCAAACGGCCTGCCGCTTCCGCGTCGTCAGTAACCGGAGCGTTGCCACCTTCATCAAGGAACTTGTTCTCGAACCCCTGGATGCCGCGGCGACTATCGCCTTTACGCCGGGCGACTACCTGCAACTCGACATTCCCGCCTACGATACGATTCGCTTCCGTGATTTCGACGTTCCCGAGCCGTTTGCTTCGGTTTGGAAAAATCAGCACGTATTCGATCTCGTCGCTGCGAATCCCGTGGCCGGACGCCGCAACAACTACTCCGTCGCCAGCAATCAGGTGACCGAGCGCACATTACGTTTCAACGTTCGCATCGCAACACCCCCGCCCGGTCAGGACTGCGCTCCCGGCGTTGGATCCAGCTACGTGTTCAGCCTCAAGCCTGGCGATATCGTCTCCGGCATCGGGCCGTTTGGGGACTTTCACATCAAGCCTACCCAACGGGAGATGATGTACATCGGAGGCGGTGCGGGGATGGCGCCGCTTCGAGCACACCTCTCGCACCTTCTTGAGAACGAACGATCCGCTCGCAAAATCGGTTTCTGGTACGGTGCACGCTCCAGACAGGAGATTTTCTACGACGACTATTTTCAGCGGCTGGCAGAGAAGCACCGTAACTTCGTCTTTCATCCCGCTCTTTCCTCACCGCTGCCTGAGGACGACTGGACCGGTCACGTAGGTTTTATCCATCAGGTTGTTCTCGAACAATACCTGCGCAATCACGCTCATCCCGAGGCGGTCGAATACTATCTCTGCGGTCCGCCCATGATGATCAAGGCATGCACGAAGATGCTTGCCGCGATCGGCGTTCCCGCCCACCAGATTGCGTATGACGAATTCTAAGAGCACTTCTCATGATGCCGGGCCTTCGCGAAGCAGCTAAACAGATCGTTTTCTTTGGGGGAAAACGACGTCAACATCTTCTCCCTTAGGTACACCTTCATGAGAGATGCCATAGCCAGGTCGTGGATGAACGCCAGTTCCCGCTTTCTTAATGACGGCTCCGGAGATGCTCCCAGGCTCAGTGTCCATCTGAACCTCGACAGTCTTGCCGACCTGCGTGTCGACAGCGAGTGGCCGGGACTGGAGGACCTGCCGCGCTACCAATATCTGTTGGTCGACGGATTTGAAGGCGTTCAACTCACCACCGACGATCCTCCCATGGCGCGCATGCCTCTCCCCCACTGCGGTCTCGACCGCATCAACACGCCGGCCGAGGCTGACCGCATCGCCGCACAACATGCCGAGCGCGGTGACCTCTGCATCACGGTGCATGCCGGTTGGGGTATGGAAGACGATGACGATGTCTTCCATCTTGTCGAATCGATACTCACGGCATCCTCCAGGCATCATCTGCCCATCTTCCTCGAGACTCATCGCGCAACAATTACTCAGGACCTTTGGCGCACAGTGCAGATCACGCGGAAGTTTCCTGAGGTTCGCTTCAACGGCGACTTCAGTCACTACTATTGTGGGCAGGAGCTTGTCTACGGCAACTGGAAGGACAAGCTCGCTTTCATGGAACCCATTTTTAGCCGGGTGGGTTTTCTACACGGCCGCGTGGCCAGTCCGGGCTGCATGCAGGTACCCATTGGCCCGCGCCTGACTTCAAAGCCAGAGCAAGCTCATGGGGTGATCAACTATCTCGACCACTTCAAAGAACTTTGGACGCATGCCATGCACGGCTTCCTCCAGAACGCCAGCCCAGGCGACGTGCTTATATTCGCCCCCGAGCTTTTGTCCGGGGCCAACTACTACGCTCGCAAGTTTCCCAACGCCTTTGGCCAACTCGTCGAGGAATCTGACCGCTATGCCGAAGCCCTCCTCTACAAAGACCTGGCTCGTGCCTGCTTTGCCGAGGCCAGGCAGCTCTTTTCAGGGAGTCTCACGAATTGACTGAATCGATCAACAAATCGATCAACACGCGCTATCTGGCGTTCCTGGCCTGCACGGCTGCGCTGGGAGGCCTTCTGTTTGGGTTCGATATCGCCATCATCACCGGCGCGGGTCCATTTATCCGGCGGGAATTTTCCCTGAGCGACATCGGCCTCGGCTGGGCATTCAGTTCCCTGCTCTTTGGCTGCGCGCTGGGATGTTTCATCGCCGGAAAACTTGCCGACCGCTATGGGCGAAAGAAGCTGCTTGTCATCGTCGCAATCCTGTTTGCCGTGACCTCAATTGCCACGTCACTGGCGACCAGCTTTAACGGCTTTGTGATCGCGCGCTTTCTGGGAGGCCTGGCGGTAGGCGGTGTTTCTCTTCTTTCCCCGATGTATGTGGCCGAGGTTTCTCCACCCTCCATCCGGGGGCGCATGGGGACGTTGTATCAAATGTCCATCATCACCGGCATCCTCGTGTCGTATGGCATCAACTATGCTCTCCGCAATACCGGCCCTGATAACTGGCGATGGATGTTTTTCACCGGAGTGGCGCCGTCGGCTGTCTTTCTTCTGTTCATTGCGCTCGCCCCGGAAACGCCTCGCTTTCTGACCATGACCGGCAAACTGGATGAGGCCTTCAGGTTATTGGAACGGATTGGCGGCTCGGAAAGCGCTCATGCGCAGATGCTTGATATCCAGGCGAGCATGCATAAGGAAAAGCAGACGTGGCGTGCATTGCTGCGGCCAGGTGTGCGGCGTGCGCTGATAGTGAGCGCGGGGCTTGCGGTTCTCATTCATGTTTCAGGAGTCAATACGGTTGTCGACTATGCGCCGACGATCTTTCAATCCGCAGGTTGGAAAGTGGATGGTGCCCTGGCATCCACATTGCTGGTTGGGCTGACAGAATTCCTTTTCACCCTTGTCGCCCTTTGGGTCATCGACAGGTATGGACGCAAGCCGCTCTACATGGTCGGCTCATTCGGAATGGCGCTTTCCCTCCTCCTGCTGGCGGTTGCGGTCCTGACCGGCCATTTTCATGGCGCCATCGTTCTGGTACTGATATTGACCTACCTCGCCTTCTTTGCTGCCTGCATCGGGCCCGTCTTCTGGACGCTAATCCCGGAGATCTTTCCCAACGATGTGCGCGGGTTGGCAATGACGGTCCCGGTCCTTGTTCAATGGGTCGCCAATGCAGTCGTTGTGCTTGTCTTTCCTTATGCGTTTCACGTCATAGGCAAGTCCTTCACCTTCGGCTTCCTCGCGCTGATGGCTTTGGCGCAGGGGATATTTACCTGGCTCAACGTACCCGAAACCAGGAATAGAACGCTGGAGGAAATCGAGAGCCAATGGATAATTTAGAAGCTGCCGGTTCCGAACGTTGGGTGAAGCGAAGGAGCTGGCAACCGCTCCTGGGATCTCTTTGCAGCCCGGATTGGAGTTATCGTATTCTGTTTTTGTGCTGGTAAATCTCAAGCTCGAAAAGATTTACGATGGCCTCTTATATCTCGCGGATGCAGCACGAAATCTACAATTTCTGCATAGCCACCACCATAGAGAGCTCGAGGTGAACCTCGTCGTTCAGGGAACGATCACCTATGTGGTGGACGGCATGCGTTTCAGCTTTTCGCCCAGGACATTGCTTTGGCTGTTTCCGGAGCAGGAACACCAACTGGTC
>DASYEV010000161.1:0-43019 GCA_036498835.1 Acidobacteriaceae bacterium
ATAACGACTCTCTACAACGACAAATCGAACTCGAAACATGGATCCACGACTATAACTTCCATAGGCCGCATACCAGCCTCAACCTCAACACCCCCGCCAGCAGATCAGGGCTGAACCGGAACAACCTCTTGACCCTCCACAACTAGATCAAGGATCCGTCCGGACTTCAGTGAACAAACGGGAGCATCGCATCGCGGAGCTATTCCGCAGGAACGGGCATGTCTGGTGGCAGAGATTCCGCTTCCGGGTTGCTCCCGAATGCGATAACAGACAGAGCGACAAAGAGCGCGACATACGGAAGCGTCCCCAGAAGAGAAAGCATGCCGTCCCGCATCAGGCGCACGGCGTAACTGGGCGAATCGGGTATAGGCATCTCGTTCAGAACGATCACAATTGCCAACAAGGCCAGTGCGCTCAAGAGTGAAGCGATCCGTCCTTCTTTTCGCTGGAGTCGCGCGACATCTGAAAATTTCTTTTGCTCCAGAAATGCGAGAGCAAAGGGAGAAAGTACGTACCCCAGAAGCACGTAAAAGGGTAGCGACATGACCGGTGCGGACAAGGCTTGATGGGTCTGTTGGAAGCGATCCAGCCAACGGAACAGAACATACGCCGGCAACGAAAGAGTTAAAGCTCCTGTGCAAAGTATGCAAATCGTCGAAACGAAGCTGAACCGCACGATGCCTTGGAACGTCTCACCGGGCACAGTGATTTCAATCGGATCGATCTTCGCTGCAAGCACGCGGCGCACTTTGGCCGCAACCACCGCGAGGGCCATGCAAAACATCAGGATGGAAAGATAGTTGAGAAAAACGTCGACGATACCGTTGATGACCACCAATTTGGCTAAAGGCTGCTCTACAAGAAGGGGTGGTCCGCCCAGCACAGAACGTCTGCCGGTCATCATCCATCGAACGAGTTGGAAATGGACGACCTTCTGGAGGTTTTGTAATCCGAAGCTACATACATTGGCCAGCAGCGCAGGCCACCACAGTGCCGGGTCGCGCCGTAAAAGCTCAAAGTTCTTGCGCCAGATTACCTGCATGGGTGCGGAAGGATGTCCTCGTTGTTGCTCTCATCCTACCCGCAGCTGCTTTCATCGTATCTACGGTTGCTCTCATCCGATCGGCACAGCGGGCTCTACAGCCGGGAGAGTCGCACTCGCGGCCCTGAGCTCCGCCGGGACAGCAGGTTGTGCGAAGCGCTCGCCTTTGCGCTGTTGGCGTCGCTTCCACCAGTTGCCGATGGCGATCTGTGCCGGATGCTCAATGAACCTGCGTGCCGCTAGAGCGAGCAGCACCACGAACACATACGAGATCCAGGGATCGAAGCGTTCGACATGGAGCTTCTCAGGTATGTGGTGCAGGTGCAGCAGCACAAACACGTTGAAGTGCAGCAGGTACAGGCAGTAGGTCGAGGCGCCGATCGTGACCAGAGGCTTGATGGAGAAGATGCGTGCCAGTGGGCTTGGTCCCGAAAGGCCCAGGATGATGGCGCCGAAGATCGGCGTCAGCAGTCCGCCATGGATCATGATGTAAGGCAGCTTGGCCGTGAGGTGATAGCAAACGAACCAGGCGGCGGCGAAGCCTGCAAGACCAACGATCATGCGGCCGCGCACACCAAGCCTGGCCGATTCGTGCAGACGTCCCAGCGTAAGCCCCGCGAGGAAGGTGGACACATACGCGTAGGGCGTGTACTTGAGCGCATCCAGCCAGAATCCCCCGCTGTAACGGTCGGCCATGTGACCAAGATGGTCGGGATGGGTCAGGACGTAGAGGGTGTGAGGAATCAAACCCACCGCCCACAATCCAAGCAGCATGGCGAGCAGCGTTCCCGTGCCCTTGGGCCAGCGCAAACGCATCAGCCACGGAAATGCGAGGTACAGCATCACTTCACAGGAAAGCGTCCAGGTCACGGTGTTCCAGAAGGTAGCGAGCTGCGGAAAACAGCCTTGCAGCAGCAGCGGCGTAAGGATGGCGCCTTCCCAGAATTGCGCCAGAGGCCGCACATGGAATTCGGTGATCAGCATCGGGATCGAGATCAGCAGAGTCACCGCATAGACGGGGTACAAGCGCGAAAAGCGAGCCACCCAGAAATCAATGGCGTTCAAGCGCCCGCGATCCGAGTAGTTGTAGGACAGGATGAACCCTGAGATCAGGAAGAAGAAACTCACGAAGACATAGCCGATATCCACAATGGGATACAGCGATAGCCATGGATGCGCATCCCAGCGCAGGCCCGAAGGCGTGAAGTGAAACAGCAGAATTGTTAGCGCCAGCAGCGTGCGGATACCTGTCAGCGCGGGTAATGCGGGTTTACGCACGTAGGTGGCCGCCTTCACTGTGGGCGGAGCCTGAGAAAGGGAGGGAGCGGAAATCGGCTGCAGTTCAGCCGCCGGCTCGCCTGTCGAAGTTGGAGCTTGTTCTTCCACCAGCATCATGTCTCCCCACTTGGACGCGATTGGAAGACCCAGAGACTCGCGCGCGCCGCATTTTCGCGAGGGCCAAAAGGTTGCCTGCCCAATCAGCAAAGTGTCGTAATGTGTCGCGGCACGAAATGGTTCTATTGCTCTAGCATCGAAGCATAAGAATTGCCGCGCGATAAAGGATGAAGAGAAAACGATGCGTAAGTTGTTTGGAACCGATGGGATTCGTGCCGTTGCAGGAAAAGCACCGCTCGATCCCCGCACCATTCGTGCGGTTGGCTCGGCACTGGCCGCGACACTGAAGCAAACCGCGAACGGATCGCCGCATGTGGTGATGGGTATGGACACTCGCGAGAGCGGGCCATGGATCGCTTCCACGCTGGCTGCCGGTCTGCGAGCAGGAGGAGCTACCGTCGAGTGGGCGGGCGTTCTCACAACTCCCGCCATTGCATTTCTCGCTCGCAAGCACGGTTTCAGCGCGGGTGTGGTGATATCGGCTTCGCACAATCCCTGGGAGGACAACGGCATCAAGATTTTTGGCGGCAATGGATACAAGCTCCCCGACGCGGTTGAGTTGGGCATTGAAGCCGAGATTGAGCGCGTGCTCGTCGAGAGCCCTGTTCACGACGAAGAGGCAAGCGGAGAGGATCTCCCAGCGGTCAACGAATCCTTTCGCCGGGAGTATGTGCAGTTTCTTCTGGACGCGGTGCCGGGAATCTCGCTCGACAATCGTTGCGTTGTCATCGATTGTGCGAATGGCGCTGCCAGCGCCGTAGCGCCTCAACTCTTCGAATCGCTGAAGGGAACGGTGGAGGTGACGCACGCTTCGCCGGACGGCCGCAATATCAATGAAGGCTGCGGTGCTCTGCATCCCGAAGTGGTTGCTGCCGAAGTCAAGGCGCGGGGCGCGTCGATGGGCTTTACCTTTGATGGCGACGCGGACCGCGCGTTGTTTGCGGATGAGCACGGCAATGTCGTGAACGGTGACGCGGTGATGCTGGCCTGTGCACGCGATCTGCATGCACGTGGTGAACTCGCGGGCGATACCGTGGTTGCTACCACCATGTCGAACATGGGCCTCGAAGCCGCGTTCAAACGTTCCGGCATTCGCATGCTGCGCGCGCCCGTGGGCGATAAGTATGTGCTGGAAGAGATGCAGCGTTCCGGAGCTTCGCTGGGCGGAGAGCAATCCGGGCACATTCTTTTCCCGGCCAAGGCTACAACGGGCGATGGTCTGTTGACGGCGCTGCTGGTGCTGGATGTTGTCCACCGGTCGGGAAAGACGCTGGGCGAGTTGATCGCTGACCTCAAGAACTTCCCGCAGGTGATTTTGAACGTGAAGGTACGGGAGAAAAAACCGCTCGACACCATACCGTCGGTGGTGACTGTGATTCAGGCAGCTGAGGAAGAACTCAAGGATTCAGGACGCGTCGTGATTCGTTACTCGGGGACCGAGGCGCTCGCGCGCGTGATGATCGAAGCCGAAAGCGATGAGGCCATGCGCCGCCACGCGAATGCCATCGCCGATGCGATTCGCGCAGAGCTTGGCGTATAGCGGAAGACTAGGGTTTTTAGGGTCCAGGGTTTAGGGTCTAGGGTTTAGCAACAAAAGAGCTCTCTTAACCCTAGCCCCTAGCCCCTAACCCCTAACCCCTAAACCCTAAGCCCTAAGCCCTAAGCCTAACCCTCAACGCTCTGCACAATGCCCTTGGCCCGCAGGCCGGCTTCGATTTCTCCGAAGTAGTCGGCGATCTCGCCCTGCGTGCCGATCCAGTCGAGATACCGGGCAATGCCTTCTTCCAGCGAGACCTGCGGCTCGTAGCCGATGGTTCGGATGCGCGAGATGTCCGAGATCAGGGAGCGTATCTCGCCGGGCCGGAATTCACCACGAGCCAACGGTTGGATGTCGACGCCGAGACCTCCGGCGATGATTCCCGCCAGGTCGCGCACACTGGTTGCGCGGCCACTGCCTACGTTGACGGGAAGGCCGTCGAGCTTGTCGGTCTCGGCGACCAGCAGGTTGGCGCGGGCAATGTCTTCCACGAAACACAGGTCGCGGGTCTGGCCGCCGTCCTCATACATCACCGGCGGCTTTCCATTCAGCAGACGTGTGCAGAAGATGGCGATAACCCCGGTATAGGGATTGAAGAGACTCTGCCGCGGGCCATAGGTGCATGAGTAGCGCAGGGCAACGGTTGGAATACCGGTCTGCTTGCCCCAGAGCAAAACCAGGCGTTCCTGGTCCACCTTGGTCAACGCGTAGACGGTTTCGCCGCCGCCTGGTGTTGCCTCAGGAGTCGGGATCGACGTCGTCGGTTTGCCGCATTGTGGACAGTGCACCGCGAAGTCACCCGCTCGCAGCTGCTCCACGGGCCGGATCAACGGGACGACGTGACCATGTTCAGGACAAAGCGCGGCGCCTTCGCTGTAGACCGCCTGCGAGCTTGCTACGATGACTTTCCTGACTGGCAGCCTTTCGTCGCGGATGATCTCCAGCATCTGCGCGGTGCCGAAGCTGTTGACCAGGACATACTTCGCCATCTCCGGCATGTACCCGCCGTAAGCCGCTTCATGCCACACCACGTCGATGTCCTGAAGTGCTGCGCGCACCGTGGCTGCGTCTTGGACCTCGCCCTGCACAAACTCGGCCTGGGGATTCACCCACGCAGGCTTGCCATGTTTGTGCGTGTTGGGTTCCAGATTGTCGAGGATGCGGACCTTCCAGCCTTCACGAATCAGCAGATCCACGATGTGCGATCCGATGAGCCCTGCGCCCCCGGTCACCAGCGCCCGTTTTTGATGTGCCGCCATTCCCATGCTCCTAAATCCGGTCGATGAATGTTTTTCAGTGTAGCTTCCGTGGATGCATAACTATGCGAGCTCACCCGTATGATTATGCATAGTGCTCATTCCAGGCCATTTACTGTAAATTGACTGGACTTTTCCCGTCCAGCCGGGCGATGCTAAGAGGAGCAACAAAGAAGGTCCGTTATGCTGCAGAAAAATCTTGCCGGCTCTGCAATGAGCGTACGTCCCGAATCGCCCCGTCCTACAACTACCCTTCACATCGCGCGTCGCGAAGATGCGTCCAAGCCAAACCAGACGCTGGCCGACCTTTTCCTCATCACATCGCGCCGCTGCTCTTCGTTCTTTGCGGAAGCCGCCGTGCTGGTGCTGGTCTTCGGCATCCTTGATTACTTCATGCTGAAGGGCCGCATTGAGCTCGCCTGGATCGCCGGCGCACTTGCGCTCAGCGCTGGTCTGCTGGCTGCCAGCATCGCCATGGACTTCAGTGCCCAGCGCTGGATGAAGGCGCATCCTTAGCGTCGCCGCAGAAACCGCATCATCCCAGGAAGACGAAGAGGAACACTGAGGCTTGCGCGCTCGCCTGACGCAGGTTCGCGGCCATGTATTTCACCAGCAAGAGAGCTAACAGTGCAAGTTATTATCTTTGTGTAACTTGTGCCGCTGTGGCTAGTGTCTCTTAGACGCACTCGATGTGTCGAAAGAGACACGGGTTGGTCTTCGTGTACCTTAGAACGCAGTTGACCAGCGCAAATTTCCGCCATTCGCGGGTTGCAATCTGCCGGAAGATGCGACCGGAAAGCGAGCCATCTCGTTTTGGAACTGCCGCGTGACCGACCCAGAAACGATCTACCGGTTTTACGATTTTGAGTTCGGCACAAGACGCCGGGAGCTACGCAAGGGTGGCCACCGGGTGCGCATCTCCGCTTCGCAGATTCGTCTGCTGACCCTCTTCCTGGAACGTCATGGGGAACTGGTCACGCGCGAAGATATCGCGGGCCGGATCTGGACGGACACAGCGACCATTGATGTCGCGAACGGAGTCAACACAGCGATCAACCGGCTCCGCTACCTCCTGGGTGACGACTCGGCGTCTCCCCGCTTTCTGGAGACGGTGATCGGTCTGGGCTACAGGTTCATCGCTCCGGTAGAGGTGGTCTCCATCACGGAGGAGACTGCCGCGGATGCCGCCGAAGTTCCCGGGCCAGTGGATCAGGTTTCAGAGTCAGGCAGCCCTTTACCGGAGCCAATCCACCAACCGTCCGGTTCGCATTCCACCTCCCGACAATCCCTGCTATGGACGCTCCTGAGCTTGGGTGCTTTGGCGACGGCTACGGGTATTGTCGCTTTGTTCTTGCATTTCCATCGCAAAGCCGCTGCCCGCGCGATAAATGCATCTGTCGCCGAGGCCGCCTTCTTCCGTGTCACTTCCAACCGCGGCGGCAGGGAAATCACGGCGGAAGCCATATCTCCGGACGGCAAACTCCTGGCTTACGCCGACAGCTTCGGAATCAGAGTGCAAACTCTGTCCACACAGAAGGAATTTTCGCTGGCGGCGCTACCTGCCTTCCAGGTGACCCACATCTCGTGGTTTCGCACGCAGAGCGACCTCGCCGTAAGCGGTTTGGACCTTGCCACGCACCACACCCAGGTGTGGATGGTTCCTTTGGCGGGCGTTGGAACGGTGATGATCGCGGACAACGCGGACCTGGGGATGGTGTCCCCTGACGGCAATACGATCGCCTTTACCAAGGCGGAAGGCGGAGAAGTGTGGGTTGCAGGGCAGAACGGGGTGAACCTGCGACGTTTAGCGGCTGTAGAAGGAAACAGCACATTTTCCTTTTTGTTCTGGTCCGGCGACAGCCGTCGACTGATGCTGGTGAGTCATAGCAGGGGCGGCGATTCCCCGTCCGCTGAGGCAATCAATCCGGCGCAGCCCGTCATTCCCGATAGCCCCGGCGAAGGGGATGCTCAACAGGAAGGCCACTGGGTCTGCGAATCGGTAGACGCCGTCGCAGGAAAACTTCTGGCTCGCGAAGAGAACGTGCGCATACGCTCCGCGGCGCTTTTACCCAACGGCCGCCTGCTCTACGTAACAGGCACGGCAATCCGGAATTCACTTGCTCAGGGAAAGATTCTGGCGGTGGAAACGGATCCGGCGACAGGCCGCTTCCTCGACGCACCGGTAAGTGAGAGTCAGTATGGGGCAAACAGCATCTCCTCGATTTCGGCATCGGGGGACGGTTCGACGATTGCCATTCTCTCGCATGTGCAAACTGCCGATGTTTTCACTGCGTCGCTGCATCGCGCTGACCCCGGATCGATGCCTACCCTTGAGAATCTCCAGCCGCTGACCTCTGAGCTGGCGGATACGTATCCCCATGCGTGGGCTGCGGATGGAACGGTCATCTATGAAGTGGGCGATCGAGGCCACGAGGTGATTTATGGACGGCTGAACGCGGAGACATCGCCGCGGCTACTGGCAAAACTACCGGTCACGGCAGCGATGGCCCAGCTTACTCCTGACGGTCACTGGGTCGTGTTTCTGGGTATTGAAGGCGGCTCCGCCAGCGTGTACCGCGTTCCTGCCGGCGGAGGCACGCCGGAGCGAATCCCTGGCGGAGAGAGCGTCGATGAGGTCCGTTGTGCGGTGACAGGTTCCATTCCTTGCGTCCTGCGCAAAGTCGAAAGCAAGGATGGCGTACGCGAAAGGCTCTACTTTGCGCTCGATCCGATTAGCGGGGTGGGAAAACTGCTGGCGAGGACACCCTGGGAGCCTTCCCGGCGGGGCGATTGGGGACTCTCTCCCGATGGGTCCAGGGCCGTGGTTGCCAACCACGATACGCTTCATCCCGCGCTGAACTTTCTCAAACTCAATGGAGCTTCTGCCTATGAGAAGACCGAGCCTTTGCTCGGCCACGGTGCGCCGCTCGGAGCCAGTTGGACGCAGGACGGTAAGGATCTCTTTGTTGAGACGCGTACCGGCAGTGACCTTGAGCTTCTCTATCTGAGCCATGACGGCCGGGTGAAGGTACTGCACAAAAGCCCATCCGTTATCTGGGCGGTCCCTTCACCGGACGGCAGCCGCGTGGCTTTTCCGGAATACATCACCAACAGCAATGTGTGGGTCAGCGATGCCCGGGCGGAAAAGCACTAGGAATTTCCTTTAATACCGCACCATGAGTTCGGGATGTTTTCGCAGGTACCAGCAAGCGCCTTCGCCGGCATGCTGAAACAACGACTGGCTGCAATCCACCGGTCCGGTTCCCTCGTAGTAGTAGTCGTCCTTGTTGCCCTTCAAGGCGGCGATGGTGAACCGGCTGACCGTGACCTGCCCCATGCCGCCTCCGAAGGCTACGCGCACCCGCCAGACCGCCCAGTCCGCCGGCCACAGCAGGATTGCGGCAAGCAGCAAGCCCGCAATCGATCTCACCGCGATGCGAAAGATTCGTTCTCCCGTCGTCAATGCGCAACCCTCGTATGTTCCCTCTGATTCTCGTCTATCGGAGCGGTTGTGTGAGCCCCGGATGCCGGCCTCTTGCAGGAACCTCCGCTTATACTGCGCAGGTGGAACACTTTCCCTCGCCATCCATGGGACAAATCTATCTTGGCGACAACCTGCCCATCCTGCGCTCACTCCCGGACGCTTCCTGCAGGCTGATCTACATCGATCCGCCCTTCAATACCGGCACCGCGCAACGCCGTGACCGCATGCGGGTCACTCGCGATGATGTTTCCGGTACGCGCGGCGGTTTCGGCGAGGCGCGTTATGCCGTGACGCGGACGGCCTCACCACAGTACGACGACAGCTTTGTTGACTTCGTCGAATTCCTCCGCCCACGGCTGGTGGAAGCACATCGAATTCTCGCCGCCGATGGATCCCTGTTTCTGCATATCGACTACCGCGAAGTGCACTACGTCAAGGTGATGCTGGATGGCCTCTTCGGTCGAGCATCGTTCCTCAACGAGATCATCTGGTCCTATGACTATGGCGGAAAGCCGCGCAACCGCTGGGCCGCGAAACACGACAACATTCTCTGGTACGTGCGCGATCCCGCAAACTATGTTTTCCATCACGACGCGATCGACCGCATCCCGTACATGGCGCCGGATCTTGTAGGTCCGGAAAAAGCCGCTCGCGGCAAGGTTCCGACCGATGTCTGGTGGATGACCATCGTCCCTACCAACAGCCGCGAAAAGACTGGCTATCCCACGCAGAAGCCAATCAAGCTTCTCGACCGCATTGTTCGTGTGCATTCCGACCCGGGCGACACGGTGCTGGACTTTTTCGCCGGCAGCGGAACGACTGGAGAGGCCGCGGCGCGTAATGGACGGCGCTTTCTATTGATCGACAGCAGCGCCGATGCGGTGGAGACCATGAAGAAGCGCCTCGCATTTGCCCAGCCTGAATTTGCTTAGTTTGTGGCGGCGCCTTCGTCTTGCGCATCGCCATCTTCGACCGGCAGTTTCTCGCCACGGCGGCGGTCGAAGACCTTGCGCACGAACCAGTAAACAAGCCCCAGCAGAACGGCTACCGCGATGCCGATCACCACGCCCATGTGCTGATGCAGCATCGCGCGCGCGGTGTGAACCAGTGTGGGGCCAAACCATATCACCGCGAGCGAGCAGACCAGGAACTGGATGAACTTTCCTGTGAACACCGCCAGTACAAAGTTCAACGGCTTCATCTCGAAGACGCCCGCGGCGAACTGGAACACTTTGAGCGGTGTCGGCGGCGGCAGCATCGACGGGATCATCATGGCGAAGAATTCCTGCCGCTCGAACCGGTCGCGGATACGTTCATAACGTTCACGGTTGATGCGTTTCAGCAGGAAGAGTTCGCCGCCTGCCCGGCCGATATAGAACGGCACCAGCGAACCCAGGGCAGAAGCCGTAGCCGCCATCAGACAGTAGAGCAGGAACTTCTGGTGATTGCTGATGACGTAACCGATGATCACGCTGTCCATCGATCCGGGCAAGGGGATCAGCGCCGAGTCCATCAGGGCCAACGCACCTACGCCCCACACCCCCAGCGGCGCCAGAAAGTGAAAAAGGAATCCGGAAAATTTGTGCAGAAGGACAATGGGGTGCAATTTCACTCATCCAGTTTACGTTGCCCCAGCCTCCTACCCTCTAACGTATTGGTTACAAACGACGATCGTTATCTGTTTCTATGAATGCGAACCAAATCATCCGTATCACCGGAAAGTGGTATTACGAAACGAGGAATGCTTTCGTGTACCCCCATAGACTTGTATTTGTTGAAACTCCAGTTCTATCTTGAACGTAGTCGCAATAGGTCGTGTTCCGCACTGGGCCCGCGCACGGCTTCGTAGAGTTTGAGGCGGACTATGCGAGGAAAGCTTTCATCGATGGCATTTCGCACATGCATTGCGGTAGGTGAAATTTATATCCGCGCGGCGGTGCGTGTACTCGATGTCCTCGAGCGCGTATTGGTTCCGCTTCCAGTGCCGCGTATTCGCCGGCCTCCGCAGCCTCGGTGGCACCGCCCGTAGGCCGATCCCGAATCGATTTCAGTGCCCGGTGTTTCCACTCAGCAGATCCAGTGCGTGAGGCAACAAAGGCAGGACTGCGCGTAGCGAGCTTTCCGCACCTGCAGGGCTTCCCGGCAGGTTGATCACGAGCGCTTCCCCGCACACCCCACATACACCGCGGCCCAACGCCGCGAACGGTGTGTGCTGCGAGCCCTCACGCCGTATCAGCTCGGCAAGGCCGGGCACCAGACGCTCACACACCTCCAATGTCGCCTCCGGGGTGACATCGCGAGGGGCAAGGCCTGTGCCGCCTGTGGTCACCACAAGTTGAGCCCACACGGCGGTCCGGCGCAGAGTGGCAGCAATGACATCCTGTTCGTCCGGCACGATCTCCGTTGCCACCACTTCCGCGCCGGCCTCAGCGAGCATCCGCGCAAGCACCGGCCCGGAAAGATCGGCTTGTGAACCCGCGAAGCAGCGGTCGCTCACGGTCAGCACGTAAGCTTTGCGGTTGGAAAGGGAAGGGCCGGACATCCAGTGTTCTCCTCATGCGTGGTTGCGTAAGCGCAAGTGTATGGCAGTTTGCTTTCGTCGGAGCTGCGGCTCATTCTCGCCAAAGAAACTGCGCTATTGAAATCGCGGAATCACAAAACCGGCAGTTCGTCCCGGCTCATGGGAATGAACCGCGTACGAGGCAATTCCTGATCAAAAATGAGAGAATACAGGGAGTGCCAGCATCAGAATGGTCTGGCGACCGGCCGGCGCGCGTAACTTAATCGCCGGCTCAAGCGTCACAGTCTAAGACCTGCCCACGATGCCACCTTCCAGCTCCCTAGAACCCGGAACACCGACCCCTGAACAGGAAACGACGCCAGTCCCACCTCTGCCGACGTCTGCGGCTGCGCCCGTGTCGTTCGTACCTCATGACCCTTCGGGGGCCATCCGGCAGGAACCGGTACGCATCCATACCGGCCGCTACGGCGAATTCGACCAGCACGAGCTGATCCGCCTTCTGGACACGATCGAGGACGAGCGTGCGCGCAGCCGCTTCCGCGAGTCGATTTATATCTCATGCTTCATCTGGCTGGTGTTGGCCTGGGTGGGCTTTTATGGTCCGAAGTACCTGTGGCATGCACCCAAAGTCATTGATCCCATGTCGGTGCTGCGCGAACGTGAGCTGACACAGTTGAACCTGCCCATGGTGGTTCCGCACGCAGTTCCCCGTCCGGCGGCTCCCCCGCCCAAGATCGACGAGAAAACGCTGGAACACATGCGTGAACTGACGCGCGATCATGCCGTGCGTAACCCGGAACCGCCGCCTCCTACACCTGTGCCGATTCCGCCGCCACCGACCGCGGCGCCGAACATTCCGCCTCCCCCGGTCCCCACACCGCAGCCCCGGACTCCGCCGCCCGTGGTCGCCGAGGCTCCAACGCCCCAGCCGTCCACGAAGCCGAATTTCAATACCAACTCTTCCACGGCCGGTGATGCGATTCGCAGAGCGGTGGATGGCGCAGCCCACGACCGTGGCGAGGGTAACTACCCCAATCGCCGCACGGGCGGTCCGTTGAATATGGGCGGCGCGGAAATCCTTTCGGATACGCAGGGCGTGAATTTCAATCCCTACCTGCAGCGCATCCTGCGCGATATCAAACGCAACTGGGATCCGTTGATTCCTGAAGAGGCTGAACCGCCGCTTTTGAAGCAGGGAGAAACCTACATCCGTTTCACCATTCTTCCCGACGGCAATATCGGTGAAATGCACTTGGAAGGCTCCACGCACGACGATGCCATCAACCATTCGTGCTGGAGTGCGATCACCTCGGAAGGGCAGTATCCTCCGCTGCCTTCGCAGTTCCATGGCCCGAACCTTGAGCTGCGTATCCATTTCCTCGTCAACAAACAGATTGAGTAACGGGCGATGGCGTCCACGGACCATCGTGCCGAACCGCCCCGCATCCCGGCGCCGACCCGTGCGCTGGAACGCGCCGAACAAGAGCGCGACGCCTACATCCGGGAACGCCAGCAGGTAGAACGCCGCAGCGTGCTGCGCGGCCTGGTGCTGATCGCTGTCGTTGTGCTGCTGGCGAGCATTGCGCGCGCAGGCCTGGGACGAGTGTTTCCCAATGGGTGGTGGCGGCCATGAGCGGAGTTATCGCCATCGAGACACCATTGCTGGTTGTTGCTGGCCCTACCGCGAGCGGCAAGACCGCGCTGGCGCTCCATCTCGCCGAAGCGCTCGATGGTGACATCGTCAGTTGCGACTCTGTCGCTGTTTACCGATTGATGGAGATCGGCACTGCCAAGCCAAGCGCGGAAGAGCGCGCCCGCGTGCCGCACCATTGTCTGGATATTCACTGGCCTGACGAGCCCTGCACAGCCGGTGACTATGCGCGGCACGCGCGCGCTGCGATCGCCGGTATTCGCGATCGAGGCCGCCTGCCGATTGTTGCCGGCGGCACGGGTTTGTATCTGCGCGCGCTGCTGCAGGGCCTGGCTCCGGCGCCTCCGCGCGATGAGGAGTTGCGCGAACGGCTGCGTGAACGCCAAGCAGCACATGGGCCGGGATATCTGCATCGCCTCTTGCGGAGGCTAGACCCGGGAGCCGCGCTCCTGATCCATGCGAACGATACTCCCAAGCTTGTGCGAAGTCTCGAAGTCACTTTGGCAGCACGATCGCCGCAGACGGAGCAGTGGCGCGCGGGCCGCGATCCCCTGCAGGGTTACAGGGTGCTGCAGATGGCACTCTCGCCGGCACGGGAAGCGCTTTACGCACGCATCAATCAACGCGCCGCGGCGATGTTTACGCTTGGGCTTGTGGAAGAGACTGACATGCTGCGCATGCGTTTTGGCGACGACTGCAGAGCACTCACCGCATTGGGCTACGCGCAGGCCATGGCGGTGTTGAGAGGTCAGCTTCCACTGGAAACGGCCATAGCGGTAGCGCAACAAGGGCATCGCAATTATGCGAAGCGTCAGCTAACGTGGTTTCGGCGTGAACAGGGAATGGAATGGCTGGCTGGATTTGGCGATGATGCCCATATTCAGGAAGCGGCCATACACATGGCTCGCGCGCACATAGCGGATGCGAAAGGGAGCAGCGCGTGAACGGAGTTCGCCTGGATAAATGGTTGTGGGCTGCGCGCTTCTTCAAGACGCGGGCTCTGGCCTCGCGCGCCTGCGATCTGGGACGCGTTCTGGCAGGCGGCCAGCCGGCGAAGCCCGCGCGTGAGGTTCGTCTGAGTGACCGCTTGCGCATCACCAACGAAGGCGGCGTGTTTGAGGTGGATGTCCTCGCGCTCAGCGAGGTGCGTGGCCCGGCCTCGGTTGCACAGGGGCTGTATCGAGAGACGGATGAAAGCCGTGAGGCTCGCAAGGTTCTCGCGGAAGAACGCAAGGCTCTAAATGCGATTGAGTCGCTACCAACCGTGCGGCCGAATAAGCGCGATCGCCGCCAGCTTTTATGGTTGCGCGGCCGCGGCTGAGATCGAAGAACGTTGGCGCACAATCTTAGGGCAAATCTCTCGATGCTGTGGTTCCGATAGTCAATGGAGGAGGTCGTTTCCTAACCGAACCAGTACCGGCATCCAGAGACAAGTTGGTCCTTGCTGTTTGTATTGGAACAGACCAGCGCCAACGGCGCGGCATATACCAGCATGGGGCGTAACGGGGGCCCCGGCGAGCGTTCTTGTTTTTGCTCGCTGGGGAGGTGAAGCCCCATGAAAGGTCAAACAGTTCTTGAAGGGCCAAAGGCCCGACATATGCTCTCGCTTATGTAGCCGAAAATACATGATCCGTCCGAGACGCAGGTTGCCGCGATAGGCCGCGTCTCCATGGCTGCTTATATGTCGCGCCTTCAGCGCTCGTCTTCCATGGCACCCCTTCCATGGGGTTTCGGTTTCCTAGTGAACAAGTTCACATAGGGACCTTCACCCCATGCTGGTATATGCCGCGCCGTTGGCGCTTGGGACTTGCTTGTGTGTGAGTTCGTCGCCTTCTCCAATGAGACAGGATACGGTCGCCCGTTTCATCCAACAGAAGCGGCAGCGACGATGGACGACTTGGGAGAAAACTCGATTGTGTTATGGCTGCTTTCCGGGTGTATCTCCATCGACCCAATACGCGCTGCGCGCTTTGAGATCGAGCTCCGGCCGGTCCCGCAGACGTAGCTCAAGCGAATGAAGGCCGGTGTGCGGTGTCTTTGGCTGAAAGCTGAGTACGTAGTGGTTCGGCACATCGTTGGAGATCATGGCCAATTCGCGGCTCAGCGATCGCGCATCTTTGAACCCGAAGTACTCGCCGCCGGTAAGCCTGGCGACCGACTCCGGTACATTGCGTTTCAGATCGTTGGTCGCCATCAGGAAGGCCATGCGCGCCAGCCGCAATGGCGGCGCAAGCATGCTCAGGCAATCGAGCGCCTGCACGGCGCGGTTGCCATGCGCATCAGGGTCGGCATCCGGGTCATGACTCATGCAACCGTTCTTCGGCCCGGGTTCCCTGGAGTTGAACTTGGAAGCTTCATGCTTCACGGCGGCTTTGGTGCTTGAAAATCCGAAAGTGTAGATGGATGTATTGGTGTCCTCGACCGCGCGCAGAGCTTCCTCGAACCCGGTTTTGCTGCCGTTGTCCACGGTTTCACTCACCAGCAGAACCGCACGCCGGTAGGTCGTTGGTTGTTTGCGGAGCATGCCGGTTGCAAATGCCAGGCTATCCAGAATCGCGGCGCCGTCATCACCGGCTTCAAGTTCGTTCAACGAGTCGGTAATCGCAGTCGTATTGGAGGTGAAGCCCTGTTCCAGATGGGGAGTGCCGTCAAAGCTGACCAGCGCGACCCGGTGCGGCACGTTGCCAATGACAGCATCGAGTACGGCATCCAGTCCACGGTAGTCAGGCAGACGAGCTTTTGCCGGGCCTCCGGTTTGCACAACAACAGCCAGCGCCAGGGGCTGCGCATCCGTGTCAGGCTCCAGGCGAAGCTTCTGCGGAATTCCGTCATCGGTAAGAACGAAGTCGTCGACCGTCAGGGAATGGACCAATTCACCTTGCCTGGTCTTCACCAGCGCCGGCACCAGGACCAGGGTCGAACTCACCGTGATTGAAGGCGTCTGGGATTCCGGAGAGGCTGCGTCTTGCGCTGCCGCGGCAACACTGAGGGAGACTCCAAACAAGGCGAGAGCGATGGATGCATAGCGCATACAGCTTCGAGGTGTACCACAAGCAAAAATGGCCGGCACAAAATTTTGTGCCGGCCATTTGCTCGTGAAGAAAGTTCTCTACGTATGCTTCTCTAGGGATTCTGCACAACCAGATCGTCGGAAAGTCTGAAGTGCACGATGGATTCGGCAGGAATCTCGACGTCACGGTTGCCGGTGGTCCCGGCAATCAGCGTTCCGGCGCCGGCGCCGGAAGCAGCGCCGATGGCGAGCCCGACGCCGCCGGAGGCGATACCGCCGATCAACATGCCCGCGCCCGTCAAGCCACCAATGAAGCCGGCACTGCGCTTGCCTTTGCCCTTTTTGGTGCGTACCGCATCGTGGGTGTCGAGCGCATACTCGCTGCCGTTCAGGGTCATGGACGTCAAACGCAGTTCAAGAATCGAGCGGCCTTTGAAGTGTCCGCGGCGATGCGCCTCGTCGATGCGTCCCGCAACCGGAGTGCCGCGCGGAATCACGACATTGCCTTCGCGCGAGACCGGCTCGACGACTTCGCCGGTGAAGCGTTCACCCGCAACCGAGTGCTTCACGCTGATGTGCTGATTCACGCGAATCGCGAGCTCCGTGCCCGCGGGGACGGTGAGGCTGAGCGGCGGTGGAGGCCCAGCCTGCTGGCCCGCCGGAGCCGCGGTCATGGCAACCGGCGCCGTTCCTGCGCTGGTATCGGTGGGAGCAGGCTGCCCTGAGGCCGTGGTCTGCGCAAGGGGAGCGGCGCCAAGCGGAGTCACGACCGGCTTGGTATGTGTGGGTTTCGGTCCGGGCGCCGGGGGAGCGGTGACGGTACTGATCTGCTGCGCCTGTCCCGCAACAGGCGGTTGCACCGTGGTGGTTACCGTGTCGC
The DNA here is from genome assembly GCA_036498835.1 of Acidobacteriaceae bacterium. Lineage (GTDB taxonomy): Bacteria > Acidobacteriota > Terriglobia > Terriglobales > Acidobacteriaceae > Granulicella. Next base: position 16,777 of record DASYEV010000161.1, read on the forward strand.
CGTTCTTGTCGATGTATTGAATCTGCTGCGCTGTGTTGGTGGAGGCAGCCTGAGCCTTGGCCTGGTCGAGCGCCTTGTCTTCATCGCTCCTGCAGCCGGTGAGCAGGGCAAACGCCAGCAGGCTCGCGCCCGCGATCGCATAGAATCTGGTTGCAAAGAATCTGTTTGACTTTTCTGAACGTCCCATTTCGTTCTCCTGGTCGCCTTCACATCGCGAGCCGATTCGAAGTGTCCGTGCTTCACACAGCCGGGCCTTCGTACAAACGAGTACGAAGGTTGTGATGCCCTTGTGGGGCGCGCCGCTGCCCGTAGCCGCCCGGAAGATTTACCATCTTGAAGCGATGAGTACAAATTCAGCTCCAACCCCACGTCCGCAACTCGCTCACCTGACAGCCCAACTCGACGATCTCCGCGCCCGCGGCACCTATTTCCGCTTGCGCGTGCTTGACGACGAACAGGCGGCGGTCTGCCACTATGACGGTCGCGAGGTCATCAACCTTGCCTCAAATAATTACCTCGGCCTGTGCAACCATCCGAAGCTGCGCGAAGCCGCCATCGCGGCCACGGAGAAGCTCGGCGTCGGCTCAGGCGCGGTAAGAACCATCGCCGGCACCATGCGCATTCACATGGAGCTCGAAGAAAAAATTGCCGCATTCAAAGGTGTGGAAGCCTGCGTTGTCTTTCAGTCGGGCTTCGCGGCGAATGCGGGCACGGTCTCCAGCGTCCTCGGCAAAGAAGACTTCATCCTCTCCGATGAACTGAACCATGCCAGCATCATCGACGGAGCGCGCTTGTCTCGCGCGAAGATCAAGGTCTTTCGCCACAAGGATGTCGCACACTGCGAAGAACTGCTCAAAGAAGTCCAGAACGAGCCTGGGCGCAAGTTGGTCATCACCGACGGCGTGTTCTCGATGGATGGCGACATCGGTCCCGTGAAAGAACTTTGCGATCTATGTGACAAGTACGGCGCCATCATGATGGTGGATGACGCGCACGCCTCAGGCGTGCTGGGCCGCAATGGCCGCGGTTCCGTGGATCACTTCGGCTGCACCGCGCGCGTGGACGTCCAGGTAGGCACGCTGTCGAAGGCCATCGGCGCGCTCGGGGGGTATGTGTGCGGCTCACGCGATTTGATTGACTATCTTTACCATCGCGCGCGTCCCTTCCTGTTCTCAACCTCGCATCCGCCCTCGGTCGCGGCCACATGCATCGCGGCCTTCGACCTGCTGGAAAGCGAGCCTGAGCGGATTGAGCGCCTGTGGTCGAACACGCGCTACTTTCAGGATCAGCTTCGCACTGCCGGCTTCAATATCGGCGGTCAGAATACCCCGGCAACGGAAACACCCATTACTCCCATCATCATCGGCGATGGCCGCTTGACCATGGACTTCAGCCGCGCTGTGTTTGAGCAGGGCGTCATGGCAACGGGTATCGCATTCCCCACAGTTGCTGAGGGCAAAGCGCGTGTCCGCTGCATCATGACCAGCGAGCACACGCGCGAGATGATCGATCGCGCGCTGGAAGTCATGACTTCAGTTGCAAAGAAAATGGAGTTGTTGGGCTGAGCTGGTTTGTAGACCGAGTCGGCTTTCGTCTTCCTTTGACCAACCCACACTCTGTCATCTCTCCGCTACGGCGCTGAAGCGGAGAGATGACAGAGTTGTGAGGAGTGAGAGAAAGAAAAACAGAACCGAGGTTTGTGCGGAGATTCCCTAGATCTTCTGCACGCGATGGACGTCGCGGACGCCCGGTACCTTACGCAGGTTTTGCTGCAGCTTGATGAGGTGACGGACGTCGACGGTTTCTACTACGAAGTCGACGTTGATGGTGCCGTCTTCCGCGGGACGGGTGTCAACGGATCGAATGTTCGTACCGTCTTCCGAGATGATGGCGGTGAACTCTTTCAGCAGGCCGGAGCGGTCGTCACACACCACGGTGAGCTTCACGGGATAGGTGGTCGGCTTAGGACCATGGGCGGCGCCGGTAGAAGCCGCCGGTACGGACCACTCCACTTCAATGCGGCGGTCGGCCTCATAGAGCAGATTCTGCACGTTCGGACAGCTTCGGGCGTGAACCGCCACTCCCTTACCGCGCGTGACGTAGCCGATGATTTCTTCGCCGCGAATCGGATTACAACATCGGGCGCGGTAGACCAACAGATCGTCCTGGCCTTCCACCTGCAACGAATCGGAGCCGCGTCCGAAGAACACGCGCTTCACTGCATCGGACATCTGCGACAGCGTGCTGCCGGTTGTACCCGGTTCGGGAGCAGTCGCCTCCGCGGCCATGGTGCTGCCCGGCTCGAGTTTGTTCAGGACCTGCCGGGTTGAGTACTTGCCAAAGCCGATACCCGCGAGAAGGTCCTGCTCATTGCCCAGACCGTAGTCGTTCGCGATGCGGTCGAAGTCACCGGTGCTGAACTTACTCAGCGACAGCTTGTATTTGCGTGCTTCACGGTCCAGAAGCTTCTTGCCGACTTCAATGGCGCGTTCGCGCTGGTGCTCGTTCAGCCAGTGCTTGATCTTGTTGCGCGCACGCGAACTTTTGGTAAAGCTCAGCCAGTCCCGCGAGGGCTGATGTCCAGCCTGGGTGATGACTTCAACGATGTCGCCGTTGCGCAGCTTATGACGCAGCGGAACGATGCGGCCGTTCACCCTCGCGCCGGTGGTCATGTGCCCCACATCGGTGTGGATGGCGTAGGCGAAGTCCACCGGTGTGCCATCTTTCGGCAGTACGATGACTTTGCCCTTGGGCGTGAAGGTGTAGACCTCCGCGGGATACAGGTCGATGCGCAACGTCGACATGAACTCGTTGGGGTCGGTCATTTCGCGCTGCCATTCCATCAACTGCCGCATCCAGGCCAGACGCTGTTCGTCCTTAGCGGAGACGTTATCCGTGGCCTTGTACTTCCAATGTGCCGCAATGCCTTCTTCCGCAACTTCGTGCATGCCTTCGGTGCGGATCTGCACTTCAAACTGATGGCCGCCTTCGGCAATCAAGGTAGTGTGCAGCGACTGGTACATGTTCGGCCGCGGCATCGCGATGAAGTCTTTGAACCGCCCCGGCACGGGCCGCCAAGTGCTGTGCAGAAGACCAAGTGCGGCGTAGCAGTCCTGTTCGGTCTGCGTGATCACGCGGATCGCAAACAGGTCATACACCTGGTCGACAGGCACCGCATGACGCGTGAGCTTCTGCTGGATGGAATAAAGACGCTTGATGCGCGACTGCACACGCGCCTTGATGTTCGCTTCACGCAGCTTGGTTTCCAGCGTGCCGACAATGCGGTCCAGAAAGGCTTCGCCTTCGCTGCGGAGCGAGTCGACCTCGGTGGTCAGCTTGCCGTAGCTGATGGGGTCGACATAACGGAAGGCCAGGTCTTCCAACTCACCACGCAGTTTGCCCATGCCCAGCCGATGGGCGAGCGGAGCGTAAATGTCCAGGGTTTCACGTGCAATGCGCTGCTGCTTTTCCGGCTTCAGGTGCTGCAGCGTGCGCATATTGTGCAGGCGGTCGGCCAGCTTGATGATGACCACGCGAACGTCGGTGACCATGGCCAGCAGCATCTTGCGAATGTTTTCGGCCTGATGATCTTCGCGATTGGCGAACTTGATTTTGTCCAGCTTGGTGACGCCATCGACGATATGCGCAACCTGTTCGCCAAAGCGGCGAGCGATTTCCGGTGTGTTGACGTCGGTGTCTTCGACGGCATCGTGCAGCAGACCTGCCGCAATCGCGGTGGCATCCATACGCAGCTCGGCGAGCACCTGGGCCACCTCCAGCGGATGAATGATGTAGGGCTCACCGGAAGCACGTACTTGTCCCGCATGCTGCTGAATGCAAAACGCCCATGCCTTGCGGATGAGTTCCAGGTCATCCTGCGGCCGGCTCTCGCGTACGGTCGCGAGCATGTGCTCGAAACGGCCTTCGAGAGAGGTGTCGCCGGGGGCGGCTTTCGGTTCGGCGGAAGGCGCGGGAACATCGGAGGCAGGAGTGGTGAACGCGCCGGAAGGTTCGTCGAGGGCGGTAGGTGCAGCGGACAGGGGTTCACGCACCGTGGGGACGGGAAGAGCCGCTTCGAGCTCCAATCCAGTCTCACTTTCCGGTGTTTCCAGGGGACCCTGGGGCTCAGGAATCGTGAATCCTGGACGCACGGAGGCCATAGTTGATTATACGGGGAGGTCCAGACGCCAGGGCAGTTTGCCAGGGTCCTTCCTCGTAAAGCCCACCGTTCTTCCTCATAAAGCATGGTTGTGCAGCCCTTTTCGGGGCCAAGAGAGCCCATCGATACCCAACCAGCCACGCCCGGAGAAACTGTTCCTGCGCAGTCAAGCGGCAGGCAGGGTATTGTTCTTGCCATGCGCTTTTGGTTCGTTCATTCGGGCGAAGTCAGTCTTCGCGAGCAGATTTGTACGCAGGTCACGCTCGGCATTGTCAGTGCGGAGCTACGCCCGGGACAGCGGCTGCCCAGCACCCGCGAAATGGGACGCCGCTTCGGGCTTCATCCCAACACGGTCAGCGCGGCGTATCAGCAATTGCAGGAAGAGGGTAAAGTAGAGCGCCGTCATGGCGCCGGTGTCTTTGTGCGCGATCACACACCCGCGGCGGATCGCGAACACGGAAGCCGCACGGTGCTGGACCGCATGATCGCAGAATTCCTTACCGCTGCCCGGGCGCAGGGTTTTTCGCGCGAGGCAGTGACGGAACGTGTTCGTCGCTGGATGGAAGTGAAGGCGCCGGATCACTTCCTGGTGGTCGAGCCAGAGCCTGAGCGCCGTGAGATCCTGCTCGCCGAGTTGCGGGAGGCGGTGCGTTTCCCGGTGCGGGGATGCTCGGTTGCAGACTGTGCACAGGCAACGGCCGCGATTGCGGTCGCGCTTCCCAGCAAAGCGGCCATGGTGCGCGCTGCGCTGCCGGCGCCCGTTGAGCTCGTCACTCTACAAGTCACCAGCGTGCCGGCAGAGCTGCGCGAATGGCTGCCTGCGCGGACAGATGCTTTGGTTGGCATTGTGTCGCGCTGGCCGGAGTTCATCAAGATTGCGCGAACAGTCCTGGTCGCTTCGGGCTTCAGCGCGGATGCTCTCACCGAACGAATTCGCGGCGAAGACGGCTGGAAAGAGGGCTTATCGGCGACCGCCGGAGTCGTGTGCGATGCGGCTACGGTTAAGCATCTGCCGGAAAAGGTCCGCGCAATCCCATTCCGCCTGGTCTCCGAAACAACGCTCGAAGAACTGCGGCGGCTGGAGAAGAACATCAATGAAAGCCTGAAAGAAAAGTGAACTTATTTAGCGCAGCAGGCCCGGGATGGGTTTCGGGCCGTTGTGCGTCCAGCGCACAAGTTCATCGAACGCGTGGCCAACTTCATCGCTCATGATCACGCAATGGCCCTCGTGCTTTACATACTGCTGCACAAGGTTGTCGCCAAAGCCCGCTCCCTTCACCATGTGGTCGTAGAGCGAAAGCGTCGTTGCCGGGATGGTGGGGTCATACACTGTGTGGATCGCGAGCATCGGCTTGGCCAGCCTGCCGCTGGGCGTGAAATGACGGTAGAGATATTCCTGCGCTTTGGGGTCGGCAGTGTAGCGCCGCACTCCATCATTCAATGCGTAATCGCTGGTGGTGGATGTTGGATTGGTGCCGGTATAGATGTAGTTCTGGTTGTCGAAAGGGTTCCCCTTGGCACGCCGCTGCATGTCGCCGATGACGAACGTGAAATAGGACATGTCGCCCGCGAGGGAGAAGTCGCTGTGGAGGCCGGTTAAAGCCCGGAGATCGGCCGCCGCTTCCGGTTTCGAGTGCAGCGCGGCCAAGACCTTGTCGCGCACTGCCTGGGTATCGTCATAGTCGGTGGGTACGGGCACCAGTGGAGGCAGCACGCCGGGGAAGTAGAAATCGAAGGCAGCGCGCCATGCGAATCGCCGTACGAGCGCCTCAGACGTTGGTCCGACGGCCCCGCACAGGTCTAACCCCCCGATATATGGCTTGGGATTCAGTTCGAGGGTCACCATGGTGAGCGCTCCGCCCATGGACCCGCCGGCTACATAGGTCTCACGCGGCTGGCCGTGGGTGCGCACGAAATACCGGCGGAGCTGTTCGGTCTCAGGGAAGGCTTCGGGAAGCGCCCAGCCGGGCTGGGAGTATGCGCTCTGGGCGACGGCGTAATGCCGTTGGAAGAAGGCGGCCGGCTGTGTACCCAGTTTTTCGGCGAGATGAAAAGTGAGCCCGTGCTCCGCGTACCCGTGGTAGTACACCACCAGCGAATGGTTCCAGTCCGCCGGGATGTCGATGCGGTATTGTGCCCCAGCAACCACCCCCACTTCGGTTATGCCGAGCGGCGTAATCAGGATTTCGGGCTTGGCCTGTGGCTTTTGCGTGAACGAAACCGGCGCTGCCGCCAGGGAGACGATGGCAGCCGCTAGAACTGGCAGTACCCTGGACGCCGACAGGTTCTGACGTCTTCGCGCGAGAGGAATCATGTTCGGAGTAGCACAATTCTATAGCAGTTCACTCAAGCGGCGTTCGGGAACGACGGGTGAGGGCCTCACTCAGGAAGGAATTGCATTCCCATTCCTTCGATGTCCATGCGTGGAGAAATTCATGAACCGGGGTACCGTTACGATGCAGATACCCCACCCCGCTCTGTGCTAAACATAACGTAGATATCTTGTGTTGAGGATTCGTTGTGCGGCGTGCAAGATAGGGCGTACGACCAGTTCCGAAATGCTATTTGTGGAGATTTTATGTTTCGGCTTCCTGTGCAGTTTCGATCATCTCGTCCCTTGGCAAGTTCCCGGCGAAAGCAATCTTCCTCGGGGAAGAACGGCTTTTCAGCGAGCATCCTGATCCGGGCCGCAGGGGTTGCTGCACTGCTCGTTTCCTCGGTTGTTGCTTCTGCCCAGAGCGCGCCGGCGTGGGACGTGTATGGCGGTGTCGCGGTGCAACACTACAAGCCTCTTTTCGCTTCCTCCCCGGTGTACAAATACGGCTGGGATTTTTCCATTGCGCAACGCGCCTATCCTTCCCACCCATGGGTTGCGGGCCAGATTGAAGCCTCCGGTGTCTATGGTTCAACCCCCGGTACTTCCCCGGTCCCCGGTGCGCCGCCCGCCTTCACGTTTCGCTCCGACCTGTACACAGCGATGGCCGGGCCCATTGTGTATCTGCCGCTTCACAAAATCCGGCCGTTCGCGCACCTGTTGCTCGGTGGCGTGATCACTGCCAACACGGTCTCAGGCACGGGCATCGCGACGGGGACAGGAACGAAAGGCTACTTTGGAACACAGGGCGGCGGAGGTGTCGATGTGCGTATGACTCACCGTACATGGTTGCGAGGACAAGGCGATTGGCTCCGTATCTGGCAGATCGGCGACACGAACACTGATACGTTTCGCCTGACGGGCGGCGTTGTCTACATGTTCTAGAAAATCTTCGATGGCCGCTCAGACGCGCAAACCATAGGGCAAGGCTGTTTATACCAGGAGAGAAGCGGTTGGAAGTGTTCACTCTCCTTTATGTCCTTGAGGGCAAATAGCTTTATCGACAGTCGGGTTTTCGCGTGAGCACGGGACGAAGATTTTATTTGTAACTCCACAAGTACTATCCCCTTGATGAACTTTTAGAAAATTCAAAATCCGTAGGCTATGCTTCGCCTAAATAGTGTGGATTCGTAGATTCATGCTTCGTCCATCGGCTGATAGCGCGCGTAATGCGGGCTGCTTCTGATATAAGGGATGCGACTTCCATTTAAATTACCGATCAACGTTGTACCTGGTAGCAGAGGCCGAGCCGTCCTATGTATCGCTGCGTATTCCTTCGTATTGTTGCCCCTCTTTTCTTCCTTGGTTTGCTGGCCGGGTGTTCGGGTGGAACAAATTCACAGGGGACTCCTCCTCCGTCTCCAATCAGTGTTGCCGTCAGTCCGGCATCAGTGACTTTGGCCGGCGGCGCGACGCAGACGTTTGCCGCAACGGTAACAAACGACGCCTCCAATGCGGGCGTAACCTGGTCCGCCTCGTCGGGCACGATATCCGCAGCGGGCCTGTACACCGCGCCTTCACCCGTCGTTACGGGTACTGCTACAGTTACGGCGGTCAGTAAGTCAGACACCAGTAAGTCGGCAAGTGCGACCGTCACACTGACCCCGATATCGGTCTCCATTACGCCAACCGCTGCAACTCTCTCTGGCGGTGATACCCAGGGGTTTACAGCGACCGTAGCGAATGACGGGACAAATTCGGGAGTAACCTGGTCTGTTTCTGCCGGGACCATTACGGCAGCCGGTCTCTATACAGCACCTGTGCCTGTCACATCCTCTTCGGCGACGGTGACGGCGACCAGCAAGGCTGATCCCGCAAAGAGCGCGTCGGCCACTGTGACGCTTGTTCCAATCTCACTCGCGCTGACATCGGGCGCCTCTGTGACGCTGGATGGTGATGGTGTGCAGAGCGTGGCAATCAGCGCATCCATTCTTGGTGATAGCAGCGCATCGGGCGCCACGTTCGTTGTGAGTGGCGGAGGTACGATGAGTGCAGGGACGGTGAGCGGAAACTCGCCGACGTCGACCTTCACTGCGCCGGTTGTAACTTCATCCACAAGTTCTACCGTAAAGGTTGCCAGCGTCAAAGATCCGTCACAATCACAATCCGTGTCGATCACTCTCAATCCACCCATGAGCTTCGTGACAGCGCCGGGTGCATTGAGCGGAGCTACAATCGGCGTTTCCTACTCGGACACTTCGATTGCGGTGACCGGCGGAACCGGTGCAAAGGTATTCAGCATTGCCAGTGGCACCTTGCCCGCGGGATTGTCACTGAGCACAACCGGTGCTATCACCGGCGTACCCGCGGGCCCGAATGGGACGTCGAGTTTTACGGTGCGGGTACAGGACCAGACGACTCCCCGGGGAACGCTTACCGGAACATTCAGTATTAATGTCACAACGGCGCCCGTTGTTCTCGCATCGATCACTCCCGCCGTAGTCATCGCAGGTTCAGCGAATTTCGGATTGACGGTAAGTGGTTCCGGCTTTGTCTACGGTTCAACGATTCAGATCAACGGAGTGGCGCAGTCCACAAGCTTCAGTAGCTCTACCTCCCTATCTTCCTTCGTAACCGCGGCGCAGGTGGCCTCCGTAGGGTCACTCTCCATCACCGTTGTCAATCCCAGCCCCGGTATTGCAACGTCGAACACGCAGCAACTGCAAATTGTCGGCGCTGACAATCGTCTGAGAACGCTTCCGTATCCGACGCTGGACATCGTCTCCGACCCGGTGCACAACCTTCTGTACGCTTCGGTGAGTTCCGGTTCATCCACCAGTCCGAACAGCATTGTGGCGATCGATCCCTTACTGGGAACCGTGGTATCGACGCAGACCATGGCAGGCCAACCGGGCCAATTAGCGATAACGGATGATGGAAATTATTTGTATGTCGTCGTTGGCGGGAGTGGCCAGATAAGCCGGCTGAAGCTGCCTTCTTTGGCACCTGACATTCAATGGTCGAGCGGATCGTATAGTCCGCTGGACATTGAGGCCGCTCCGGGCCAGCCGCATACTTTGGCGGTCACTGGCGGTGTGTTGTCGTCTACAAACACCGTCGTGATCTATGACGACGGTGTCGCAAGGAAAGCGAGCCCTGCTCCGGCCTATCCTGAGCCATCCTTCGACACGGTTGCATGGGGTAAGGATGCTTCGAGTCTTTATGGAACGATGGCAGTTACTTCCGGAGGACCCGAATTCATCTTCTCTGTGGATGGGAACGGAGTCGTTCTCAACAAGACGATTTACGGTGTTTTTTCCGATTTCGTAAGGCGCCTGACGTTCGAAAAGACCGACAATCGGCTTTATGACGGCTATGGAAATACGGCCGACGCACCGACCGGAAATTCCGTCGGGCACTTCAATGTTCAGAACACGATTTCTTACGAGCCGAACCCATTTGCTATCGATAAAGCACATGGGAAGGCATTTTTCCTCAATTCGAATTACTTCCCGCCCATTGGTGGTGGAGCGGCAGGCGAAGATATTCAAGCATTCGACCTCACAACTTTTTCCTACATCAATGGTCTGGTCGTTCCTGGTATCTCCGGCGGCAAAATTACATCGTGGGGAACCAGTGGTCTCGCGATTGGTGGCGGCTCGACGATCTACATCATTGATGGTTCATTCGTTGGTTCGGGAATTACCTCGCCGGTCGGGGGCTACGTTGCCACTTCGCCGACTCTGACGAGCCTTGTGCCGCAGTCCGTGCAGGCAGGAAGTCCGGATACAACCGTCGCCATCACGGGCAAGAATTTCACCCAGGCGGCATTGGCGACATGGAATGGGAAAGTGCTCACCACAACCTGGCAAAGCAGTACGCAGATCACGGCGGCGATTCCAGCATCTCTTTTGGCAACCGCGCAGGGAGCGCCACTCTACGTTTCGAACGGTCCAAGCACCGAAATTTCGAATAGTCTCTCGTTTGTTGTTCTTCCGGGCCTCGGCGCGAACCTGGAGATCGGTGCCGTCAATGTTTCCGGACAGGATATGGTCTGGGATTCGTCGCAGAATCTGCTGTATGTTGCGGTCACAAACCCTGCATCCTCAAACGGGAATTCTGTCGCGATCGTGGATCCCGCTGCGCTCGCAGTCAAGAATACGGTCTATACGGGGAACCAGCCTGGTGTACTCGGCATCTCGGATGATGATCATTTCCTTTATGTCGGTTTCCAGACACTGCCTTCTGTACAGCGATACGCGCTTCCTGGGTTCACCACCGATCTCGCGATTCCTTTGAATTCGGGTTCGGTAAGCGAAAACTTCGCCGGGGAAATTAAAGTGGCTCCCGGCCAGAACCAGACCATTGCCGTAACGATGGGGAATATAGATATCGAGCCGCGAAGTGCTGGCGGTCTCGCAATTTATGACAATGCCGTGAAGCGCACGAACGGGTCTTCTGGATTTGGCGCCTACAAAGTCACCTGGGGGAAGGATGCGACCAGAATCTATGCGCAATCCGATCCAGAGATACAGGCTCAGGGTTTGTCGATCCTGACAGTCGATTCTTCCGGCATCCTTTCGGTAACTGGCGCGCAGACGAACGGAACGTATCTCGGTTTGCGCCCACACTACGATGCGGGCACGGGCCTGGTTTACAGTGACGGTGGTGAAATCACCAATGCCGATGGTACTTCCGCCGGCGAATTCAGATCCTCGGGGCTGATGGTTCCGGATTCCGCGCTGAATCGGGCGTTTGTATTGCGGTCAACGGGAGTATCAGGATCCTATGCGCTGGATATTTTCGACCTCCAGCGCCAGACACTCCTGAACTCCATCTCTCTTCCCGGAATCGTTGGCAACCCGTATCAATTTGTCCGTTGGGGAACCCAGGGTCTCGCAATCCTTACCGATAGCCAGAGCGGCGGAGGAGGCATGCTGTACGTTTTGCAAGGCAGCGATATTTCCGGATTGAGTGCGCCGCCTATGGGAGCAATCACACTCGCCCCCTCCAAGATCGTTGCCGGCGCCTCTGCAGGCACGACCGTTGTCGTGACAGGAGCAGGTTTTCTACCAGCATCCACAGTGCTGGTGAATGGTGTTCCTCGCGCGACCGCGTTTGTCAGCGCGACGCAGGTCTCGTTTCAAGTCACTACAGCGGACCAGACATTTGCACGGTTCCTCGCTGTTGCGGTGACGAATGTCTCACCTGGATCAGCGACGACGCCCGCGACAAGTCTCGAAGTGGACAATCCTTCCCCGTCGATTTCGAGTTTGAGTGCAGCCTCGGCGTTTGTGGGATCAGGAGGCGCTACGATCACGCTTTCAGGACTGAATTTCCTGCCTGCTTCGGTCGTTCAGTTTGCTGGTAAAACTCACGCCGCCAGCTATCTGAGCTCCACCCAGATGAGTGTGGCGCTTACTTCCACCGATCTGGCCGCGACCGGAAAATTCAGCTTCACGGTTTCCAATCCGGGTCCTGGGGGAGGAACCTCCGCGCCTGCCGCGTTTGAAATCGACAATCCCGCGCCAGTCATCACCTCGCTTTCTCCCAACGTGGTCGCAACTGGGTCGGGAGCTCAATCCGTCTATCTTTCGGGGAGTGGCCTTATCCCCAGTACGGTTGTCCAGGTGAATGGAAGTCCGAGACCGGCGACGTATCAAGGGTCCTCTTCGGTGCGAGTCGACCTGACAGCCGCCGACGTGGCTTCGCCCGGCAGCCTTTCGATCGTGGCGATCAATGGCGCTCCAGGCGGAGGAACCTCGGCCGCGGCATCGCTCGCAGTCAACAATGGTCTTCCAGGACCCATTACCCTGACGCCGAATGTCGTCGTCAAGGGGACAGCCACGGAAACGACGATCACCGTGACCGGAACGAATTTCATGCCCGGTTCCGTGATGAAAGTTACGAATAGCCCACGTGTCACTACGTATGTCAGTTCGACGCAGCTGACCTTCCAATTGACGGTTGCCGATCAGGCCACGGCGGGTACATTTGCCGTTTCCGTCGTCAACCCCTCGCCTGGAGGTGGAACCGCATTCACGACACTTTCCGTCGTTGCAGCAACCGCCACACCGGTGATTTCTTCCGTCTATCCAACCCAAATCGTCATGAATTCGGGGACTAACTTCCTGCAGGTTACCGGGACCGGGATAACGGCGAATTCGACGATCAATTGGAATGGCACGCCGTTATCCGGCACCTCTTCCTTTGGAACGACCACGGTGAGCGCCTTCGTTCCCGCCAGCCTCCTCACGGCAGTGGGTACGGCAACGGTCACGGTCACTACGCCTTCCGCCAATCCATCGGTCTCCAACGCACTCACGGTCAACGTTGTCGCCCCGAGCGCACCGGTCCTTACATCCGTCAGCCCAAGCTACGGTCCTTTCCACACCGCATTTACCGCTACCTTGAATGGCTCAAATTTCACATCCAACAGCGCCGTTACGTTGAACGGTGTTTCCGTGCCCGCTACGTTCGCAAGCTCCACACAGCTAACGGTCCCGGTGAATGCGGATGCCGCATTGCCCGGCAACAACACCTTCACGGTGACGACACCAGCACCTGGTGGCGGTACGTCATCAACGGCGACATTCACCGCGTACGTCCCCATAGCCAATAACAGCATGGTGTATAACCCATCCAATCAGTTGCTGTATTTGTCTGTGCCGAGTTCCGCACCCGCTCCGTATGGAAACTCGATTGTGTCGCTGGATCCTCTTACGGGCGCCTTGGGCAGGCCAATTTACGTTGGCAGTGAACCTGATCGTCTGGCCCTGAGTAGCGATGGCAGATATCTTTGGGTGGGCTTGAATGGAGCAGGCTCGGTTCGAAAAGTGGATCTATCGACCGGAACTGCCGGCTTGCAATTCGCCATTCCGACGTCAGCGTCCTATTACGCTCCGTTGCAGGTGACAGCGCTCGTCGCGTTACCTGGACAGGCGGATTCTGTTGTCGTTGCTGCCGCTGATCAGTATTTCGACAGCACCCTGACCATCTACGATAGCGGTGTCGCACGCCCCGGAGCCATTACGCTTTCCGTTGCGCTGAACGCGCTTCAAGTGGATGGAACACGCAATGAGGTGTATGCCGGCTCGTATGGCTATACCACGTATACCTATAGCGCTTCTGGGCTCGTATCCAAAGCATCGGCGAATCCGGCGATAACGGTCACTGCCTATGACGAAGACCGCATCCAGCTCCTGGCCGGCCGAGCCTACACAGACCACGGCAGTGTTCTTGATGCCGAATCGGGCGCCCAACTTGGGGTGTTCTCCTCACCTACGCTTAACCCTGCGCCCTCCTTGCCGGTTGCCCTCGATGCGGCTTCCGGTCTTGCATTTGTTCTGAGCGGTTCCGGATCGGGTAATCAGTCCCCTAACCAGATTCAGCTATTCAAGATCAGCGACTTCAGCCAGGCTGGTTCTTCAGCCATTCCTCTGAGTACTCCGACGACGATTGGACAAGCGGCGAACGGTTCTGAAGTCGGCCTGATTCGCTGGGGAACCAATGGCCTGGCGTTTAGAAATAAAGTCAGTGTCACAGCGCTTCGTTCCAATCTGGTGAAGGATCTTTCGACGTTACCCGCTGATCTCGCCGTCACCCTTTCGACAGGAGGGGCAAACACCACCGGCGGGCAGACGACCTACACGGCGACAGTCTCCAATGCAGGGCCGTCAGCCGCAACGGAAGTCGTGCTTGCAGGATCGGTACCTTCCACCGGTGTTCTGGTCTCCGCTACGCCCACAGTGGGTTTCTGCACATCGACGCCCACGATGAGCTGCAACCTGGGCACGCTCAATAGTGGAGCGAGTGCATCCGTAGTTCTGGTCGTCAACCAATTCACCCCCGGTACCGCTACGGCAACCGTCAATGTCAGCGCATCGGAGACAGACCCCAACCTAACCAACAATCAAGCCACCAGCAGCACGACGATCACCGGTTCTGTGAACACCGTGATCCCGACCGTGCAATCTGTTTCACCTAACGCGATTCTGACCGGTTCAACCGACACGACGATTACGATCACGGGTACAGGTTTTGGCGCTGGAACGACAATCCAAGTGGATGGTGTTGCGCTTTCTACCACAGTCGTCAGCAGTACGCAGGTCAGTGCCATTGTGCCTGCGTCGAGCCTGGCTGCGCTGGGTTGGAAGCAGATCACGTGCTCGAACCCGGCGCCAGGTGGCGGAACGTCCGCTGTGCTACCCCTCACCCTCTACAGCGCATTGAAGGCCGGCGCGAATCACATCCTCTACGAACCGTTCACGCGACAAATTCTGGCCACCGTGGGATCAGCTATGCCCTTGGGCAACTCGGTAGAGGCGATTTCCCCAGAGACTGGGACAGTGGCAACTCCGATCGCCGTAGGTAGTGAACCCACCCGTATGGCGCTCTCGGATGACAGTCAGATCCTCTACGTTCTTTCGACAGGGTCGGACCGCGTTGTCCGTTTCAACACCGTGACGAAGCAGACAGAGTCATTCTTCCCTGTATCACCCAGTTTCGGCGGTGGAGCACCCGCCGCCGACAACTTCGCGGTACAACCTGGCAGCGAAGATACGATTGCGTTGACCCAAGGAGTAGCTGTAACGCCAGGGTTGCAGATTGTCGATTTCAGTCCGGCGACACATACCGCTGCGGCCCGCCCATCAACTGCCAATGTATCTCCCTCCTCTCCGCAATTCCTTGACGCCAACAATCTTCTTGTTACCGCCGGTTTGACGAACAAACAGTTTGCTCGCTTTCCTCTCTCGTCGTCTGGTGTAGGAAGCGCGCCATCGTCCTATCTGTCCGCTGACTATGGTCCCTTCAAACTCGCGAGTGGCATGGCATTTACCAGCAATGGAGGCGTCGCCGACGTAACGTCGATCCCGAACAAGCAACTTGGGACGTTCCCTGTCACATTTTCAAATACTGAAGCTGCAGTGGCTCCAGATCCCGCCATTGGGCGCGTCTTTTTCCTTTCCAGTTTTGACGGCACCAGGTATACATCCACGGGTGTCTCCGGCCTTCTGGCGTTCGATTCCAACACGTTTACAGCGGCTGGCTTTTTCCCGCTGACCCCCACCTCGAACGGTTTTGTGACGGCTACAGCTCTCGACGTGATTCGCTGGGGCCAGGATGGTGTCGCAGCCCTCACCAACGATGGCACCGTCTATTTGGTCCGCGGACCTGTCGTGTTGCCACAACTGCTTCAGACACACACCGCTCCGACTTTGACAGCCTCGGTCCCGGGGTCCGTCACTCACGGCGCCGGAAACTCGATACTTGTTCTGTCAGGCACAAACTTTCTTCCGGGTGTCGCAGTGAGCTGGAACGGAGCGTACCGCACGACGACCCTGATCGATTCAACTCACGTTTCAGTCAATATTCCAGCATCGGATCTTGCGATACCCGGAACCGTCTCCCTGACGGCAAGCAATCCGGGCTCGTCGTCATCGTCTCCGCTGGTTCTTACGGTGAACTAAAGCGAAGCCGATTTGTGGAGGAGTGAATCGCACCTCGGAGCATTCCTAACGAACGCACAGCCAAGCCGGAGATCGTGAAGGCCGTTTCTCCATAGAGAAACGGCCTTCACTACTGCGTATTGACTCCATAGGATCGGGAGACTTTCTCGAAGCAAACGGCGAAGCGGGGTTATTGAAAGTCTTCAACTAGAAGCATGCCGGCGCGATGCAGTACGTTCAGACTCATTTCGATCCCTCCGGTCAGGTTCGCTTCGGAGATGTCCGGGAATTCGCGATGAAGGACTTTCAGCAGATCCGTGCGATCCCGCGAGCCATCGAGAATCGAGAGGAACCTGCGGACCATGGTGTCGCCCAGAGCCAACGGTAAATGGTGCAGCGTCGTGATGAAACCGTGCGCCACGGCTTCCTGGCGACCTGACGCACTTGCCCGTGGACGGGCGGGAATGGTCTTGCTGACAGGCGCGTTCCAGATGTGAAACTGCACCATCCTCGCTGAGGCCATACGGAGCAATAACGTGCGGAAATCCGGATCGGACTGAATTCCCTGCTGTGCAAGCACTTCTTCCAGTTCGGTGAAGGGAACTGCCTCCGGCCAGGACGAAATCAGGTACTCCATCACCGTGATGGAGGTCGTATCGGTGGCCTTCATCTCCAGGCCGTCGGGCAGTGTGTACGTGCGCGAGCCTTCCGAGTCGCCCGGTGAAGATACCGCCTGAGATGACAAATTGAGCCGTTGGATGACATCCATGCGGATCTCGAGACTTGGTGTGAGATTCGCGTGGCACAGAAGTGTTTCTCGATATCCGCGCATGCGCACGAAGTCCAGAATCTGCTCTTTCGCGATGGGATCGCCTTCCGCCAGGTGGTTTGCCATCGCCACAGCCTTAGGCTGATTGGAGGGATCTCCCGGAGGCATGATGACCGACTCGCTGAGATAGGAGAGGTCATTTTTCCCGGCGTGGGCGATGAAGTTTGAGAAGAGCACCGGCCGGTGTTCGCTGGATAACTCGTCGTGGTAAATCTCGCGTATGTTGCGGAGCTGCAACCTGCCCGCCTCCTTTTCCATGAGCGCGCTCAGAGGATCGCCCGGGCCACGTAACTCCACGACGGAACGCAGAAAGTCGATTCCCTGGTTGACAGCGCTGACTGGGTCGTTCACACCGTCACAGCGGTTCAAAAGGATTTCACGCATCATGTTGCGCAAGTGTCCGCCTGGAAGAGCGTTGTAGCTGATAAAGGCGATTCCGGTGGGTGTCAGGTGTTGATGGCACAAGGAAAGCAGAGCATCGCGAACAGGGTCGGAAACCCAGGAATACACGCCGGGCGCAATGATGTAGTCGAACATGCCCAGGGTTTCGCCAACCGTAAGAAGGTCGGCCTGGAAGACCTGCACATTGGATAGCCCGAGTTCCTTAATTCTCGCCTGCGCTCGAAGTACGGGCAGCTCGGCGATGTCGAAGCCGACAAACTCGCTGCCCGGGATGGCATATGCCATCGGAATCAGGTTGGCGCCCTCATTGCACCCGACTTCAAGAACGCGGCAACGCTCAACCGGTGTTGGATTCAACCCGTGAAGAATGCCCATAACGGCAAGGCGGTCAGGATGGGTGTCAGGATAAGGAAAGCTGGGATAAGCGACCAGATCGTGCGTGTGTGGCCCACTGCTCATGCGGAAACTCCTCGTGCGGAGCTTGTTCCGCGCATCTCCACAGTAACAGTCTGGTAACGACATTGCTTGCGGAGTTTTAAGAAGTGGCATGTTGCCCAGGCGTTCGCAAGAAGCGGGTTCTCTTGAGAAGGAACGGGTTACGGGTTTGTGGCTGTTGCCGAGTTGAATAAAATCTGCGTGCCCGGCATCGTATAGGTATGAGCTCGTTCGACGCTCCCGTCATTGCCGCATCCGCCCCTGATGCAGTTCCAGTCCATTTCCCGTTCGAGAACACCTATGCGCGTCTGCCTGAGCACTTTTACGCGCGGCTGGATCCTACTCCCGTAGCCGCACCGCGGATGGTCAAGTTGAACGTGGAGCTGGCTGAAAACCTGGGTCTGGATCCGGAGGCGCTTGCCGGCGCGGAAGGTGTCGCGATTCTCTCCGGGAATCGCCGAGCCGCAGGCGCCGAGCCTCTGGCGATCGCCTATGCGGGGCATCAGTTCGGAAATTTTGTGCCTCAGCTAGGCGATGGCCGCGCCAATTTGCTGGGTGAGGTTGTGGGGCGCGATGGTGTTCGCTACGACATTCAGTTGAAGGGTTCGGGGCCCACTCCATTTTCCCGCCGCGGCGATGGGCGTGCAGCGCTCGGCCCCGTCCTGCGTGAGTACCTGGTGAGCGAGGCGATGGCGGTCCTGGGCGTGCCCACCACGCGAGCGCTGGCCGCGGTTACCACCGGCGAGCGCGTTCTGCGCGAAGGCTACCTTCCCGGAGCTGTGCTGACTCGCGTGGCAGCGAGCCACCTGCGTGTAGGCACGTTTCAGTATTTCGCTGTCCGCGGCGATACGGAAGGAATACGCACGCTGGCGGACTACGCGATTGCGCGGCACTATCCTGAAGCGGCAAAAGCGGCACGGCCCTACCGTGCCTTGCTGGAGGGTGTGATCGCACGGCAGGCCAGCCTGATTGCAAAGTGGATGATGCTGGGCTTCATTCACGGTGTGATGAACACCGACAACACATCGATCTCAGGCGAGACGATCGACTACGGGCCCTGTGCGTTCATGGAGGCCTATTCTCCAGAGACGGTATTCAGCGCCATCGATAGCCAGGGACGCTATGCCTATGGCAACCAGCCGGGCATCGCGTTATGGAACCTGATGCGCCTGGCCGAAACACTGCTGCCGCTTCTTGAAGTTGAGGAAGGGAGTGAAGAAGCCGCGGTCACCTCGGCTACAGAGGCTCTCGGCGCATTCGGTCCGCAGTATGAGGCAGCCCACCTTGCCGGCATACGCCGCAAGTTTGGTCTGTTCACGGAGCACGAGGGCGATGCGGAACTGGCGCAGGATCTGCTGAAGCGAATGGAGGCCAATCGCGCCGACTTTACGCTCACCTTCCGCAGGCTTTCCGATGCCGCGGCTGGAATGGAAGGCGACAAGGCTGTGCGCGCTCTCTTCGCGGATCCCGGCGCTTACGATGCATGGGCTGTGACATGGCGCCGGCGATTGGCGGAAGAGAGTCAATCGCCGGAGGAGCGTGCGTCCGCCATGCGGCGGGTGAACCCAATCTTTATTCCGCGCAACCATCTCGTGGAAGCGGTGCTCAGGGCCGCGGTCGGCGCGCAGGACTTTGCTCCGTTTGAGGAGTTGCTGGATGTTGTGTCTCACCCATTCGAGGACAGACCGGGAATGGAGCGGTTTTCTCTGCCGGCTCGTCCCGAAGAATGTGTAACGCAGACTTTCTGTGGAACGTAGGCAGGTGGAAGGCTCAGCAGATGGGGACTGGCGGCGAGTTCAGAGCCCTTCAGTTTTCCGACGGCTTTTCTGCCTGGTCAATGACCAGAACCTTCATCGGTCCCTTCCGGGATTCAAGCCGTAGCCCAAGTTGTTCACGCACCGCTGTAAAGAGTGAGGGAAGGCTGGAATCCGCTGTTGGATCGGGAGCCCAATTCAGAACGAAATCATAGTGACCATGGAGTCCCGTTTCATCCACGGTGAAGCGGCCCAGTTGATTCCCTAAATTGCTTGCGAGCTCTTCCATCGGCACATCGGTCCCCTTCATTTGCACCGCTATGGAAGTCTTGCGAGTGTTCATTCCGTGACCCGGGGCGTCACTGTGGGCCTGGAACTTTGGTCCTCCCTTATCAGCCACCAGAACGTAGATTGGGGCCTCTCGTGTTTCCCAATGTACTTTCATGTGGAAACGGTCAGCCAGCAGGTTTTGAAGCAGCGGCCTTGTGGACTCAAGCGTGAGGTCCTCAGAGGAGTTCGCTTTCGCATTGATGTCATATCGGTCGGTGTCCAGCCAACTCGGCCCGCCGGCAAACTGAAAGCTCAACAGACCGTATGCATTCCGAAGGAGTGTCTTGACGGTGGCATTGACAACGACGTATCGACCGCCCTTCGGCAGGGTGATCTGCGTGTTGCTATTTTCACTGGTGTTGGGCCGGATCGAAGCGACCTCGAATGAATCTCCCACTTGTTGCGGCAAGACGGCAAGCCCAACAAAGGCCAACACGGCACTTCCCAGGATAAGTGTTCTCATTGGCAACCCTTCGAGACCTCTGCATGGAGATTGGAGACTGCGAACGCGACCGGAATACCGAGCAGGGGCGTATGGGCAAGGCTACGCTTGACATCCAATACGCAACGATTCCCGGACGGGTTCCCTGCCTGCCGGAGCAAATGATCGCAAACGATCGTGTCGAGGAAAGACGTATCCCGAGATGGGCGGACAAGGTGGGTGGGGTCCGCCCATCGATACCAGTGCAGCAGGCGGCGCTCTCACTGGTGGATTTGCCTGTGGTTTAGAACATTTCCCATGATGCTGTGCCCTTCCGAAGCGGCTGAAAAGGTCGTTTTCTCCGGGGTAAAACGAGCTCAACATTTTTACCCCTGGGGTACACCTTCCTGGGAAACGTTCTAGTGCGGATCGAGGTTCGTGCTTCGTCGTAATGGAAGTGAACCGGGAACAAGCTGTGTAATTTTCTGCTCACACGGGGAGAAAGCGGCTTCAGCACCCTCTCTTCTGTAAACACCCTGATTGAAGAACGCTCCAGCGAACCGCTTTTTAACGCCGCGGTACGAACACCAACGCAAATGTGCCCGGTGAATGAGAGGGTTGGACAAAACTTCCTGCGTTAACAAGTGCTGGGACACCGCAACATTGCGGGCCCAAATCTTGATCCGTCCAGGAGTGTTATGAACCGCGTATTCGCCTACCGCACAGCTCTCGCAGCTCTCACCTTTTCCATTGCATGCGTTGCGCATGCCGGCATCTTTGGGAAAAAAGATTCAGGTGCAGAAGTGAAGGTCATTAACAGCGGCCCGTTCAAAGGAAAAAGCACGCTCGCGATTGGAGCCTTTCGCGTCACCTTCAAAACGCACGACACCGTAGTCTCCGTCGCAGGCGGCGCACTGATGGGCCATGGCGGAAGTTCCGTTACGGACGACACCACACTCTCGGGCATCGACCACGCACAGATGCAGAAGATTGCGGATGCAATTTATGCCGACTTCATCCAGCAGGCCGCAGACAAGGGTTACACCATCGTGGACTCTGTGAAACTCGCCGCTGCTTCCCCCGAATACAAGGCGCTGCCGACAACGACAAGCTTTACCGAAGGTCCGTTTGGATACTTCGTGATCCCCACGGGACAGACTTCGCCCATTATGCCCACGGATGATTACAAGCAGGAACGCCATGGCGCGCAGACATTTGGCGCGAGCTTCAAAGGGATCGGCGCGCAGACTGCAAAGACGGAAGCCAACGCGGTGTTCCCAAAGGTTGGTAAAGACACCGGTGCTGCCGTCATCCAGGTCAATATCGTGGTGAACTACGCGGCCTACAAGGGCACGCAGTCAGCATGGATGAGTAACTCCAAGGCAACCGTGGACTTTGGCGCCACCATCGAGGGAGTCGATACCGCGTTGATGGGCACCATGATCAAAGCGTGGGACGCCAGGACGCCCGACTGCGGCAACTGCATGGCGGTCGCCTATCTCAAGGGCAACGTGCACTCCAGTGAACCGATGGGAGCGGCAGAGAAGCGTGATGCGCTGGGCGCCTCCGGGAATATCGGGAACGCGATTGGAGCCCTCACAGGCGGTTCCATCGCGAAGCACAAGGCCTATGACTTTACCGCGGAGCCTGCAGCGTATGAGAAGAACTCGCTCGCCGTCGCGAAGGAAGCGACTGAAATGCTCCTTGGGGAAATCGCGAAGGAGAAATAGATCAGGCCCGCAAGCCTCGCCACGAGGCGGTTCGTCTTACGACGAGGACGACGAACCGTCTCAGAACGGAGGTCGCGTGGAATGGCGTGAAACGTTGTCTGGGGAAGAGTATCGGGTTGGCTGTTCTTGAAGAAATATAGTCGGGCGGCCAGGGTCTCCCATGCCAATGGGTAAAGCATCCAATCGGAAAGAAAGAGAGCGGCAATCCAGCTGCTCAAATCGCATCGTGCACGTGCATTTTTCCGAAGGAGACTCCTGATGAAAGCAGCAATGAACCTCGCCGGCGCTGGACTGGCGTTTCTGCTGATGGCCGGTGTTGCCGGAGCGCAGCAGACCTCGACCACGGTGACAACCACGAACCGTAACGCGACCACGACTACTCATTCGAGTCTGAGCCTAACGGGGCCAAACGGGCAGGAAGTGCCGGCGCAACGGACACAATCGACCACGAACACAACGCAGGTCGACCAGCACAGAGGCCACACGACCGTAAACCATCAGCGGTCAACGACCGACACCGCAGTGAACCCCGATGGTTCCGCTTCGAGCAATGAGTCCAACTCCTCGAGCGTGCGGCGGACTTCCCACCACGGGAAGAAAGTCGTGCAAAGCAAGCACACCGAGTCCACGCAGTCGACGACGCCTCCACAGCAATAGTCGCGGCAGGAATGTGTCCTCAGGCGGCGCTGAGTCCGAAAGGATTCGCGCCCGCTGTATAGAAAGCACACCACCCGCCCGCACAGACGAGTCGAGCGGATGAGACCCAGAGCCTGAGACGGCTCAAGGAGAACTGGATCATGCGAGTTTCGATCCCCATAACGGCGTCTATCCTCACGCTTGCGCTTGCAGCAGCGACACCCTACGCGCAGCAGCCGCAGACCACCACGAGCACAACAACCACAACCACCGCCACGCATGAGCACACCGAAAGCGGCCTGGACCAATACGGCCAGCCGGTAACCACGGCCCGCCACCACGCAAGCACGCAGCACAGCACGACAACGACAACGCCCGACGGGACCCAGGTGACAAACACGCACAACACGAGCAACCGCTCGACCACAAACAGTACCCCGTACGCGGCAACGACAACCTCGGGCGAGCACAGGTCATCCCGTTCGACCACGGTGAATACGCCAAATGGCGCCACGCAGACGACCACCGAGTCGCACAAGACATCGACCACGACCACACCACCGCAGTAATGGAGTTGATTGCGTACAAAGGGCGCGGCTCAGCCGCGCCCTTTGTCTTGCGCTTCGGGCAGGGGCTAGCGCATTTCCAATGAAAACGGCCTTCCAGGATCTAGTCGGGACCACCGTATTACCGGAAATGCTCGAAGGCTGCGCCTCTGACAGTCAATGGCTCCGAGGTCGAAAGTATGGATCGTATTGCTTCGCCATACCTCTTGCTGGCTAAGTTATGGAAGGAAAATGGTCGGGACGACTAGATTCGAACTAGCGACCTCACCCCAATCCGCTCGAAACACGTGTTTTCCATCACTTAGCGGCATCCAAATGGACCCACGGTAGCGGAAAGAACCCTTCGTTGCCCTGTTTGGACCCACAAATGGACCTTCGCTGGTCAGACGCAAACAACGCGGCATGAACGGCAACAGCGGTAATCCGATGCCTAATATGGAGCACGAGTGGAAGGCGATTCCCTCGCAACTACTCCAAACCTGTGCAATTGGAGGATCGACGGAACAGAGATAGCCGAGCCTCGTGGCCGGGACTTCGAGCTTTGCTTTCCGCATGGAGCGCCAACAAAAATTCGCCTTTTAGAGCATAGACGCAGGCGAGCGTCCCGTAATGGTCTGCGTCTAGAGTGGTTGAGGTGATTGCGGCGGCCAATGCCTCGTCCACAAGCATTGATCGTTTCGGTACGTCCTTTGTCGCAATCATCCAAGCAAAATTGTTGTATGACTCCCCGTCTTCTGGATCCATCTTCATTGCCGATCTGAAATCGCCTAAGGCTCGATCGTAAATCCGACGCTCGGACCAAATGTCAGCACGAAGATACAAGGCATATCCCATCGTCTGTTCACGAGTCATCGACTTGCCTTGATTACCTCTAAGATTGTTGGGTGTGCGACACTCCGCCCTGCCATTGAGGTCCCAGTTTACTGAGTGCAAGTCGTCAAGTTTCCATTGCACGTAGTTATGCCCCGTTTCGCTCGACAGGGGCACGTAGACCATCGAAACCGGCGCATTCAGTGATTCCGAGATCGTGAGAAAAATAAAGCTCCCGGTATCACAGTCGAAAATGTGACGCTCCGGCCCGCTGACTGATGCTCGATTTAGAAGAGCATCCCCTAACGTGCCTGTAGGAATGTAAAGGCCAAAGCCATTGGCAGCAAGCGTGTCGCTTATCGCTTTGCTGATCTCCAAAGCTTGCCTTTTTCGTTTGGTTATGCTTTCCACCTTGGGATTGAATTTGATCTTAGCTTCCACTTGATCGATCAGGCTGTCGAGTAATATGTACTCCTGATCCGGCACGAAACAAGCTTCAGATTCTGAGTCAAGAATTTCAAACCCTAAACCCTTGTGTCGGTGCTGATAGGAGCGCACACCATGCTCGTCGCATGATCGCTTCTTAGGATCTGGGTCACTCGCGTACGGTGCGGCATATATGCCACCACAAAGCGCCAACGGCTCCGTGGCTGGATTTACCTTTGGTTGACCACCGGCGAAAAGCAACGCTGCGTACGCGCCAAAGCCGAATGACACGAGTAACGAACGAAGGAGCATAGATTCGAGTCTTACTATTTGAGAAGCGACGCTTACTTTGCGTCTCTGGGTGTCAGGTTAAGGTTTTGCCGTATTTTTGGATCTGCCTCTATAAGGAGCACTTTCAAAGCTCGGTCAAACGGCACCCGGAAGTCAGCCTCACTCAAAGGTTCACTACTCTTAGCGATTTCGTCGAATACCGGCGCGAGCGACTTTATGCGGTCGGCGGCTGGCGGATGATTCGCGTCATTGAAAGTCCAGCCCCCCGCCTCGCTTCCGTATTCGCTCGCAGCATCCAGAAGGCGAAACACCATATGAGGAGCGGCAGCTGCAACGATTTCTGAGATGGGATCGCCAGTCTCTTCTTCGGCCCAGATCATCAGTTTGAAACCGAGAGCGTCCGCTTCCAATTCTTGTTCACGAGTTCGTAGTTCGGCCCTCAAGGTTGCAGCGATATCATTCTTGGAATGATGCGAAGTGACGCCATTCTTTGCCACTCTCGGCGTCGGTAAGGTCAGCGGAGGTCGTTTTCCAGAACTCCCAGCGAGATGAAATTCGACAGACTGATCGCTAACATGCCCCAAAATCACATGCGCTTCTTCGTGAGAAATAAGAAAGCTGTCCATTGCGGTAACGAGTCTAGCATGCAAATGGTTATGGCGTTCATCTAGCGTAATTTCTTTTGCCCCCATCGAACTGCCCTCTCTTACCAAGCGAGACATTGCGTCGGCAAAATTGGAGACGATATAAGGATTTTGTTGGAGGCGGTTTCGAATTCCCTCCTCAGAGTAGTCCAGTACAACATCAGCGCCCTCTGTAATCGGAATAGCATCTGAAATTGCCTTCGATAGCGCACCCGTGAAGAAGAAAATATCTCGATTCAGGATTACCAATGGATCTTTACTTCCCCGGGGAAGAATGGCCTGGGCATTGAATGTTCCAGTTGGCAACGAGCCGAAGAGAGTTTTGGGTGAGGACGGAAAATGACTAATCCTAACCTTGTCTAGTTCATCGATGTATAAGTTGATCGTGGCAGTAAACAACGGCGACTCAAAGCGGGTTGGAAGTGTTAGGCATGGAAGAGTCTTCATTAGAAGATCTACCGTGACCGGATCAAGAGCGCATTTCGCATGGTCTGCGGACTCAGGACATTCCCGTAGCGCCCGCTCTTTTAGCTCTGACCAGTTGGCGATAGCTCGCGGGCTGTTTAGCTGTGCTTTCGAAAAAGGGTCAAGGAGGTTTGGATTACTAATGTAAATCCGATGCTGTTGGTTTTCAAGGTATTTATATGCATCGTTTGTGTCAGACTCGTACATAAACTGGCCGGCACAGTCTGCTTGTGGGAGAACCGTGCTGTTCGATCCGTAGAAAAATAACGGACAATTGAGAGTACAAAATAAAACTATCAAGGCATCTCGGCGCATCATTGCTTGTTCACCTTTGCTGGATTAGAAGCACCGAATGGAGAAGCGATCACGCCGTAGTTCGCAAGGTAAAATTGCTTGTCACCTTCGGAGAGCTTGGTCGGCCAATCTTGACCATGGTCGCCAATAGGTTTGCAAGCCGAGGCGTCGCCAGATTTGTAGTAGCTCGATGAAAACACATATAGCATCACGGAAGATTGATCAGTTGTGGGGCTTGTGATGAGTCTAGATTCCAGCGGACCCGATTGCTTTCCTAGTTCAGTCGAA